>NZ_JBIBZI010000014.1:138425-203572 GCF_043084105.1 Streptomyces sp. NPDC014676
TCCCCTCTCTATGTTGATGGCCCCCTAAGTACGGGCGGGGCGCCTATGTGGACGGCCGTGCGGGGTTCTTGTGTTTTATCACGGCGTGATAATCCCGAAGACCCCCGACCGAACTCCCCTGCGCATGCCACGACTTGACCGCATACAGTCAGCGAGGTTCAACAGGGGAGGAAAACCCGCACGTGAAGCACCACATCACCCACCGCGCCGCCACCGCGTTGCTGTGTGCCGCCACCACCGTGATCATCAGCGGTTGCAGCCCGGACGGTGCCGAGGCCGGCGCGAAAAGCATCTCGTCCACGACCAAGGCGAAGCATCCCTTCGACACCATGACGCCCAGGCAGATCGATCAGCAGGCCCGGGAAGTCGTCAAGAACACCACGAGCATGCGCCTTACCGGTAAGGGCATCAGCGATGGCCGACAAATAGAGGTCGACCTGGCCATGGATGTCCACGGCTCCTGCAACGGCACGGTGGGCGACTCCATGGGCACCGTGGCCATCGTCAAGAAGGGTTCCCTCGTCTACGTCAAGGCCGGGGAGGACTACTGGCGGGCCACCTTCAGCCGCGGGATGACAGCCGAGCAGACCGAGGAGATGGTCGGTCACTTCACGGGCCGTTGGATCAAGCCCCCCAAGATGATGTCGGAGACTTTCGGGCGCATATGCGATGGTCTTGACGTCCTGCTCGGAGAACTGAACCCGGTGTCCGACGGAAACTCCGTCCGCGAGGCCGATGCCTTCGTGGGCGGCCGACCCGTCGCCGTTCTCACCGAAAGGACCACGACCGAGACCACGACCGTCTGCATCGCCAAGGAGGGCAAGCCCTACCTCCTGAGAGGCACGGTCGCAGGCGGCGGCGAGCCCGTGGACCTCACCTTCACCGACCACGGCAAGCCCGTCGACACCACCCCGCCGCCGGCCGACCAGATCCTCGATCCCACCACGCTCCGCTGATCCGCACGGACCACGGCATGCCGGGCGGGCGCGCACCAGATCCGGCTGCCCGCTTCACCGGAACCGGTGCGGCCCCGCTCCCTCCACGGAGGAGGGCGAGCGGGGCCGACGGGCGGGGCTCTGCTATCGGGTCTTCAGTTCGGCCAGCAAGGCCTTGTACTCGTCCGGGTGCTGCTCCCGCAGGACGTCCATCCACACCCGGGCTCCTTGAACGAACGTCTCGGGCTTCATCTTCTGGTGCAGATGGTGCACGCAGTAAAAGGCGTCGTCGTAGGGGAGGCGCTTCGGCTGCTTCGGCTGTTCCGCTTCTGCGTTCGCTGTCCCGGGTTCTCCTGCGCCGACGCGTGGTTCCGGGATGGACTCGGGAGCCTGCTCGTGCTCGACGGGCGGCGTGGCCGCACCGGGCCGCATCGGAGGGGGCGGCGGAGCGGCCGGCTCGGCAGGCGCCTCCGGGATTATCACGCCGTGATAATCGGCGGGGCCTGCCGAGCGCTCGACAACTTCCTGCGGCTGGGCTTCCGTCTTCCTGCGGGCTGCTTCCGCCCGTTCGTCCGCCCTGGCCCTCTGCTCCTCGGGGGACAGCTTGCCGAGGTTGCGGACGTGCTCGACCTTCCGCACCCCGGTCACCAGGTCCTTCTGGAGCTCAGGGGTGAGCTTCAGAAGGGACAGCTTGCTGGAGATGGTGTTCTGCGGGATGCCCAGCCGTTTGGACGCCTTGGTCTGGGAACCGTAGTAGTCGACCAGGGCCTTGAGGGCGTGGGCCTCCTCCAGGTCCGTCATGTCGTCGCGGTGGTAGTTCGCGACGAACGCGGCCTCGAGGAGGGTTTCGTCGGTGGCGACCCGTCCGTTGTCGACGCGGACCGGGATGGTGGCCATTCCGACGCGGCGGGCGGCCTCGAGGCGGCGGTGGCCGTCGACGACGATGTACTGCGTCCCGGGTTCCAACTCGGCGGCGCGGTCCGGCCGGGTGCGCAGGTAGGCCTCGATCGTCGCCACGGCGATGGGGATGATGATGCCGACCTCGCGGACGGTCTGCACCGTCTCGTCGAGGTTGCGCAGGTGATTGCGCGGGTTGTCGGGGTTGTCGCTGATGAGGGTGACCGGCAGCTCGGTGGTGGCCGCTGCGGTCGATTCCTCGCCGGTGATGGTCTTGTCGATGAGGCTGCGTCGGGAGGACCGGGCGCCGCGGGCTGCGCCGAACGCGGGTGCCGATCCCAGGGTGTCGGCCTTGCTCAACGGGTCGCTCCCTTCGCTACCTGACGCATGGCTTCGGCCTGGTCACTGTGGGGGGCGTAGGTCAGCAGCGGCATCCGCTTACGGACCGCTTCACGCTGTTCCTTCAGGTCGCCGATGACGGCGAGGACCTTCGGGTCGCCGAGCGACTTCCAGTTGTCCAGGGACGAGGTGGCGACGTAACCGCGGCGGGAGTCGTACAGGTTGACGACCAGGCCGAGGTAGTCGATCTCGAGGGAGAGGTCTTCGCAGAGGTCCTCGATCTGCTGGGCGAGCATGCCGTAGGCGGTGGCGGAGGAGTCCTCGGCGAGTACGGGGATGACGACCCCGGAGACTCCGACGGGCTCGCCGCGGCGCCGGCGTCCGTAGTAGAGGGCGGCGTCCATGGCGATGCCGAGGCTGGGCGGGCAGTCGACGATGATGACGTCGTAGTCGGCTTCCAGGGGGCGCAGGGCCAGCTCGAGGGCCGCTTCCTTCTGGAAGCCGCGCTTCTGCGTCGCCACGACGGCGATCTTGGCGTCGAGGAGGAATCCGTCGAAGCAGGCGGGCAGGACGTGCAGGCGCTTCTCGAACCGCGGATCGTCTATCTCCACGACGAGGTCGCGCAGATCCCCGCTGCCTTCGCCGCACATGTGGGAGACCAGGCTGTCGTGGTTGGGTTCGATCTGGGGGACTCCGAGCTGTTCGCTGAGGTGTCCCTGCGGGTCGAAGTCGACGACGAGGACGCGCTTGCCCGCCTCGGCGTAGGCCTCGCCGATGCCGGCGGAGATGGCGGTCTTGCCGACCCCGCCCTTCTGGTTGCCGACGATCTTCCGTTCGGGGTCGGTACCGCGGGTGCCGTGCTGGGGGGAGGGGTTCGCGTCGAGCCAGTCACGGATCGACTGGGCGAGGCCCTGGGTGTAGGAGACGCCGCGGTCGGTGCAGGTCTCCTTGAACTGCTCGTACAGCCCTGGCGGAAGCCATGTGGAGAACGACTTCGCACCGGCGGTGTCCACTTCGGTACCGCTGTTCGCGCTGCCGCGCCAGTCGTTGATGGCCGCCTCGACGGCGTCCTGGATGTCCAGGCTGAGCTCGGCGGCGCGGACCTTGAGTGCTTGTTGGAGCGCCGAGGGCAGCTTGGACGCTACCTTTTCCCGGTCTCCGTCGGGGTAAGGAGAAGCCATGACGTCAGCATACTGACTCCTGAAGGTGTAATGACACCCTCTTTGCAAGTTCTGACACAGTTTCACCCGATGGGCGTCCCCACTGGATTATCACGCCGTGATAATTGCCGTCCGGCGTGACTGCGCCGGGTCCCTCTCCTACGGAAGCGCGCCCTGCTCTGCGCATGAGGTCACAAGCAGCGCCGGTCCGACGACGCTATAGCCTCCGCCCATGACCCATCGCCGCAGTCGGATCGAGGATCCTCGTCTCCACGAGCTGCCTCACCATCAAGCGCTCCTGGAGGGTACGGACTGGGCGTCACTCGCCACCGTATGCGGGACGGGCAGGTCCCTGCCGACGACACTGGCACGCATCATCGGTCCTGACCCGGTCGTCAGGGCGGCCGCCATCGATGAGGCGCTCAGGGAGGTGACCCACCAGAACACCATCTACGAAGCCACGGTGCCCGTGGCGTGTTACGTCGCGGCAGTCCTCCACCATCCGGTCATCGCGGCAGATGACTCCGGCACCGGTGCCGGCATGCCACCGCACCGCCCGGCCGTCGTGAGACTGCTCGAGTGGCTCAGCGACACCGCCTATGACGCCGACGACGAGTGCGTCGCCGTCAGTGAACGCCACTACGGCGAGGGGTTCCTCGACGGGGACAGGGCGATGCGCGCGTTCCGGGACCTGCGCCCGGCGCTCTTCTCCGCTCTCCGTCCTCTTCTCGGCCACGACAACGCGGAGGTGCGCGACGCCGCTTTCGTCGCCGCGGTCCCCCTGGCAGAGCACCCCGCGCTCGCCACGCACCGGGCCGAGCTGGCCGGCCAGGCCCGTCGTCTGCTGGCCACCAGCACCGACCGCCACCATCGGGACCGTGCCCTGGCTGCGATGAAGGCGTGGGGTCACGACACCGGCGGCCTGGAGAACGCGGATGACATCGCAGCCCGCGAGCGTTACACCCGGCTCAAGGCGGAACGTGACTCCTGGTGGACGGCCGACGGGACGGGCGGCTACTCCGAGAGTCCGCCCTTCTGACTCAGGGGCACTCGGCGCCCCTGGACATCCCGCTGATCATCCAGCTCTTGGACGGTCGTCCGCTCGCGTCCCCAGGCGGCCAGTGGCTGGAGTGCGTCGTTGAGGTGCTTGCCGTCCTCGGTCAGCGAGTATTCGACGCGGGGCGGCACCTCGTCGTAGGAGACGCGGTGCACGATGCCGTCCGCTTCCATCTCTCGCAGGTGGGAGGCGAGCACCTTCTCGGTGATCCCCGGGAGCAGCCGGCGCAGTTCGCCGAAGCGGCGGTGGGGGTGCTCGTGGAGCGCCCAGAGGATCAGCACCTTCCACTTGCCGCCGATCACCTCCATCGCGGTGTCGATCCCGCAGACGTGTCCGTCCCGTGTGCCCGGCCGGTTCAGTGTCGTCATGCCCACCCCTCTGACGTGCTCGCTCACCCCGGGGTAACCACCCACTCCGAAGTGCGTACTTGATCGCCTCCGGGCCTGCTTCCAGCCTAGTCGGCATGGCACAGACCCCTGTTGAGAAGACGTCCGTCACGCTGCTGGGCCTCGGCGCGATGGGCACCGCACTGGCCCGTACCTGGCTCGCCGCCGGCTACCCGGTCACCGTTTGGAACCGCACTCCGGCCCGCTCCGTACCGCTCGCCGCCGAGGGGGCGAGGATCGCGGACAGCGCCGCTGCCGCCGTCGCGGCGAACACGCTGGTCGTCGTCTGTCTGCTGGACGACGCCTCGGTCGAGGAGACGCTGACCGGCACCGACCTGGCCGGCCGGGACCTGGTCAACCTGACCACCAGCACTCCGGCCGAGGCCCGTGCCCGCGCCGAGTGGGCCCGCGAGCGCGGCGCCCGTTATCTGGACGGCGGGATCATGGCCGTCCCTCCGATGATCGGCGTCCCCGAGGCCGGCGGCTACGTCTTCTACAGCGGTTCGCGGGAGGTGTTCGAGCGGTATGCGGAGACCCTGCGCGTCCCGGCCGGCACCACCTACGTCGGTGAGGACGCGGGCTTCGCGGCGCTCCACGACGTGGCCCTGCTCAGCGCCATGTACGGGATGTTCGCCGGTGCCGCGCACGCCTTCGCCCTGATCCGCAAGGAAGACATCGACCCCGCGTCATTCGCGCCGCTGCTCGCCGACTGGCTCACCGCGATGGCTCCGTCCGTTCACCAGACCGCCGACCAGCTGCGCAGCGGCGACTACACCAAGGGGGTCGTCTCCAGCCTCGCGATGCAGGTGGCCGGCACATCGACCTTCCTGCGCACCGCCGAGCAACAGGGCGTCAGCATGGAACTGCTCTCCCCCTACTTCGCGTTGATGCGCCGCCGTCTGTCCGAAGGCAGCGGCGAGGAAGACCTGACGGGCGTGGTCGACCTGCTGGTGCGCTGACCGGCCACGTGCCGTCCCAGAGGCGGCCGCGTCGGTCGGGGAGGACGCTGGCATCCGGTGGACGGCATCAGAGGTGATGTCACGGGCCGGATTATCACGCCGTGATAAGTGCCGGTGTGTGTCGGCGGCAGGGTCTTCTGCGGTGCCGGTGCGTGCGAGAGACGGTAGACTTCCTTCCGAAACCTAGACACAGTGAGGCCCCCGCTTCGGCGGGGGCCTCACTGGTGTGCCGGTCGTGTCACGGGCGGGGTGGCCTCCGCCGTGAGCGGTCACGGGCTGTCGAGAGGCTCAGTACCTCCGCCGTTCCCTCGGGCGCTGCCTTCGCCAGCTTCGAGGGGCCGGGCGAACTCCTGCGGCCCAGGCGCTTCTCCTTCTTCTCCTGCTCGGCCCGGGCGACGGAGGCCTCGTAACGCTCCTGGTAGTCGTCGACGTCGAGACGGTCCGCGGGGTCGAGTGTGCCGATGGCCTCCAGGTGCTCGGTGACGCTGCGCGCGCCACTGATCATCGGGTTGAGGAGGTAGATGCCCTTGGCCTGGCGGAACACCAGCTTGGCGAGGATCAGGGCCTGCAGGCCCCGTCCCACCATGGAGCGGTGTACGTCCAGGGCTTCGGCCAGCTCCTCTTCGGTGACCAGGCAGCGCCCTCCCGGCTCCTGGGTCCCCAGGAGCCGGAAGAGCACTCGGTAGGCGATTCCCGGCATCGCGGGCATGTAGGCGAAGCCGTTGAAGGTGCCGTATGTCAGCTCCGGCGGCTCCGGGTTCGCAGACGCTGCAGTCCTCATCCTCACGCCTCCGGCTTCTTCTCCGTACGTTTGCGCTTGCGCGTCCTCGACGACGGTTCGGGTAGTTTCGCACCTGGGAGGGCCATGCCTCTGAACTCCTCCGGAACGCCGGGGTCGAGTACGAGCTCGTTGAGCAGGCTCAGCTGTTCCACCTGGACCTTGACGCTCTTGGCCACCGATCCGCGGACGGGCTTCTCGATCAGCCGGTAGCCGCCGCGCAGGGTCACCGCCGGCTGGAGCTGGATCGACCCCTTCTTCGGAGAGTAGGCCAGCCCCAGCCTCTTCAGCTTGGACTGGGCCCGTGACACCTGGGCCGGGTCCATGTCCAGCTCGGCGGCGATCTCGGCCTGCTTGAGCTCGACGGCTCCTCCTACTTCCTGGCTTCCCATCATGTAGAGCAGCACGCACAGGGTCACGTTGTCGTCCCTGAAGTACCTGGCGGCCCAGCGCAGGAACTCCAGGCTGTCCTGGGCGAAGTACTTGCCGACGAAGTCGCCTGCGGTGACCGGGGGCTTGAGCTCTGCCGTGTGCCCGACGGGCAGCTCGACGAGGTTCTTCCTCGGACCGAGCGCGCCCGCGTACGGGCTGCTGCGGCTCGGTCCACGGGGCGGGGATGTGCCGGGGACCCGGCGGGGGTCTCCATGGGGCTGTGCGGACATGGCGCTACATGCTCCTCAAGATCGAAACCTAGACGCGGAGCACAGTAGTGATTGCGCAGATAGATAGCAACGACGCGACCTATCTGCGCGTTACGTGCATCGAACATGACTTCGGAGTCATGTTCGCGACGGTTCCGGAGGCCATCGCGAGATTGCGCAGATAAGTCGCAATGACTACGGGGCAACTTGACTTCACACGCAACTTCCGCAGTCTCAACATGACGTGGGAGTCATGTTCTGAGGCTCCGTCACCCCCTCTGACCTGCGGAAACGTGATCCTCCCTATTCTCTATAAGTGCGGGTCCGTGTCTGCTTGCTCTGCTTGAGCCCATCCTGGGAAACCGATCCTGGGAGTCATGCAGTCGTCTTGACCGGGACCTCAAGCACTCCCTGCCCCTCTTGGACCCGCACCACCGAAAGTCAGCCACGGCGGTGCCCGCACCCGAACGATCAGGCGCGCGTGTGTCTCCAGCAACCCCGTTCCGGTCCCAGCCACGCTGCTCTGTCTCCAAGGGCCGGGACAGTGCCGTGAGCGCATGAGGAGAATGAGGCGGTGAACCCTCGTGACCTCGAACTGACCCTTGCCGCCGCTCGCGCCGTCGGCCCCTGTCCGCCAGGAGAGGAGGCCGCCTGGACCGAGCAGGTCCGGGCCAGGGCCATCCACCTCTATACCCTCGCGGACACGGTGGGGCAGGACCTCCAGCGCCTGGACGCCGCGAAGCAGTTCACGGCGACCCTGCTCTCCGTGCGCATCGAGTCGACGAGTACCCGCGGGCTCCTGGTCGTCCGTAACACCTCCGGCGAGTTGGAGCGTCTGCGCACCGACCGTGGTGATACGGACGCGGGCCGGGCGATGATCGAGCGTGCTCGGGCGCTGGTCGGGCACCGGCTGCGCGTGTACCGCCTCAACGAGCAGATGGCCTCTAACGCCAAGTTGCAGGTCCGCACGGTCGTCCACCTGGCCGACTACGGCCCGGACACCGACCCCGTGCACGAGCACGGCGCGAAGGAGAACGTGCTGGCGGCGGCCGAGGGCGACAAGGAGTCCGCCCGCCAGGCCTGGCTGGAGGCCGGCCTGCCCGAGACCGGGTCGGTGACAGTGCGTCAGCTCGCCGAGGCCCTGGCTCAACTGCCCGTCGCCGACGTGCTGTAGCCCGGGCTGGGTATAGTGCGGGCAACCATCCCTTGCTCAGGCACCGGGGCCCCACCGATACGTCGGTGGGGCCCCGGTTTTCGTGCTCAGGCGACCTGTAGGTTCGGGCGGCCGTCCGCCGTGGGCGGGACAGCGGCGTAGGCGGGAAGTTTCAGGTTGGGCAGCTCGCCGGCCTTGATGTTCGCGATCGCGGCGCGGAAGGAGGCCTCCATCTCCTGGGAGCCGGCGTACTTCGCCGCCAGGGGGTGGAGGCGGTAGGAGTTGCCCTTGCCCCGGCTGCCTTCCTCGTTCTTGGGGCGTAGGACGATGTTCAGCTCGCACAGGGGCGCGATGAGGTTGCTGACGGCCTGTGGGGTGACACGGTATTCACGGGCCATGTCCTTCTGCCGTACGGGAAGGTGCCCGCCGAAGTCGGAGCGGTAGAGCAGGTACTGCAGGAACTTCACGGTGGCTCCGGAGACGGGCAGGGCCCAGATGCGTTCGGACACGACCGGTGACATGACTTCAGCCATCGGTATCCCTTCTTCCTGCCGGGCGGCGCGGCGTCAGGTGGATGTGTATCACCCGATGCGCCGCCCTATGTCGTAGGGCGGGTGCTGGGTGAGGTCGAGGCCCTGCTCTTCCTGCTGGGAATCCGGGCCGATCCCGTGGGGGAAGGCTTCGGGGTCGCGGTCGTGCTGGGCGGCGATCTGTTCCAGGACGGCATGCTGGGCGGTGCTGTTGCCCTGGAACCACAGACGGACGTTCAACTGGATCATGCCGTTGCCGAGCTGCTCGATCCACCGGTAGCCGACCAGGGCCTTGATCGCGCGGTTGACCGTGGAGCGGGTGATGCGCTTGCCGTTCTTCTGGGCGGCGAGCTTGTTGAGGCCGTCGGTGATCTCCTGCTGTGTGTACGGGGTGACGCCGGTGCCGTGCTGCTGGCCGCCGGCGACGTAGAGGAAGACGCACAGCTGGGATTTGGTGATGGAGTTGGCCACGGAGAGCTGGGCCAGGAGCTGGGTGAACCAGTTCGAGGCCAGGCTGTAGCCGGCATCGCCCGCCATGTCGTGGACGGCCGTCTGGTCGGGCTCGTACTCGAAGGTGACGTTCTTGAGCTTGCGGCGGCCACGGGGGTCGGCGCTCCGCGTCGCTTCTCCCAGTTGTTCTCCGAGGACCTGGAGAAGGTCCTCGAAGCCCTCGTCGCCCGATGGAACGTCAGCGACGACGCGTGGTCTCGGTCGTGCCGGCGGATCAGGTGCCACAGGACCTCCCTTGATACTCAGGCGGTCCAGACACTAGCCCAAATATCAAGCAGTGGTTGTCTTTCGCGCCAACGGCCCATCACGTGAGGGCCCTGGAGCGGCTCCCTTCGCCCCTGCCGCCGAAAAGTCAAACACAGCTTGGTTTTTTCGGCCCGTTCGCGCCGAGAATCAAGTGTGGGTTGATTTCCCGTGTCCCGATGACAGCACATTCCGTTCGAGTCACCCCGCTCGCCGACCGCGTTTTCGGAGGTAGGCACACGTCGCCGACCTGCGGCGTTGCCATCGCTCCGGAGCTCCCGGAAGAATCAACCACAGCTTGAGTTTCCACCCCGAATGTGTCCGCCAGGTTGACATTCCTAGAGTTCAAATGTGCTCCCCAGGACAACATGGGTTCGGTGAAACCGCAGGTCAGAGCGTTAAATTTCAGCGCCCCTCTTACTAAAGAGGTCCGCACCGGCGAGTGCTCCGCTGTCTGTCTCCGATCAGCCCAGTCCCCTGCCCATCCCTGACCGGCACCACCGAACGCCAACCCCATGGGCGAGGAACCCGACTGTCGACAGGTGGAAGCACCCGCACCACCCACCTTGCTCAACCACGCTTGTTGTCTTGAAACGTCACGGGCGCAACCACCCGGGACTCGGCCCCGTTGGTGCTGTCCACTGCCCGCACGGCACCACGGCCCCGCACGCGAAGCGAGCTCAGCCGGCCCTCCGTTCGTCTTCACCGTGCGAGAGCGACTTCGGGAAAGCCCGCATGTTCGGAGTGGTGAACGTATCGCGTGGATTTCTAGCGTTCCGGTCGGCACCGCTTGCCGTGCCACACCTGTCCGGAGTCGCTGAAGGAGCACCTGTGGATCACATGGATCACAAGCCCGGAACGCCTGGAATGCACGAGATGAGCGACCCCGTGTCCGCCGTGGACACCGCGGGTGCCCTTTTCTTCACCGGATGGGCCGTGGCGATGTGGGCGGCGGTCGCCGTGCTCGCCTATGCGAACCGGGGGCCGGTGCGGCCCTGGTTGTACCGGACGGCGGTGGGGCTGATCGGCCTGGGAGTCGTCGGGCAGATCGGCCACTTCCAGGAGCACGTGGCGCAGGCGATCTACTGGATCGCCAACCCGTACTCCCCGGCCTGGATGACTCCTTGGGCGAACAGTTTCGCCCAGGGGATGGGCCAGGTCGACCCGTCCAAGCCGGCGCTCGGCATGGAGCTGCTCCACCTCATCGGTAACCTCATCTTCCTGGCCGGCCTGGTCGGCGTCGTGCAGATCACGCGGCGGGTCAGCGGTGAGCTGAAGTCCCGGAAGTGGGCCAGGATGGGTGTGTGGATGCAGGGCATCCACGGTGTGGAGCACCTCGTGCTGACCGTCTCCGTGGCGCTGGGCGCCAGCCGGGCCATCGGGCTGTCCACCTGGTTCGGTGCGATCGAACCGGGGGTCGCGCTGTCGACGTACCGGGTGTGGTGGCACTTCGTCGCCAATCTCGTCGGAACGGCCATCCTCGGGTTCGCGATGCTCCACCTGTGGCGGGAGAAGCGCATCGTCAAGGCGGCCTACCTCCTGGAGCAGGACAGCAGCCTTCCGCACGTCCCCGGCGCGGGAATCCGCGAGGACGTGCCTCGGGAGTCCGTGCTGGCAAGCAGGAAGTGAGGGACGGCTGCGGTACGGCTGGAGTTATCACGCCGTGATAACTCCAGCCGTACCGGCTTCCGAGTCGGTGCCCACGGCCTCCACCCGGCATCTCCAGCACAGTCCGTGGGGGGCCCTGCGGGAACAGGTGCCGTCACGGCCCCGGCAGCGGTCCACCACGACGGGGCCCGACGCCTTCGGCGGCGTCCACGCCGGACGGTCCGGCCGGCCACCGGCGGAACGGCTCCGTGGGGACGGTGGCGGGGCGGGTACGGTTCCCGCGTTCCGTGGCGGAACGTACCGATCCGCGGTCGTCTCCTGGCAGGTGCGGCAGCGCCTGCCGGTCGACCAGAGCGTGCCGGTCTCGCAGTCCGGGTCGGCACAGCCCCAGCGGGGGAGGGCCACGCCGAGCAGCCAGCGTCCGGGATCGCGGATGTCCTCGACGAAGGTCGCGGCGAGTCGCTGTGTGAGACGGGTCCGCAGGCGTTCGACGCCCGTGCCCGCGTCGAGCTGCCGGGCGATCTCCCGCCCCAGCCGCCGTTGCACGTAGGTGTTCAGGTCCTTGAGCAGGAAACGTACGGGTTCCAGTACGGAGTGGAGCCTCGGGCTGAAGGTCAGCTGTGGCCCCTCGTAGGGCCTGCGTACGGTGCGTACGGGAGAGGGGTTCGTGTCCTCCGCGCGCAACGCGAGACGGCCGCGCGGTGCGACCTCGGTGGCTGCCCCTTTACCCACCTGTCTCTCGCCTACGGCGGGTGAGGTGCGGTCGGCGTCGTCATCGGGTCGGTCAGTTCTCCGGTCTTCCTTGTACGCGAGCGATCCTTCACCAGTCCGGGTACCTGAACGGTCATCAAGGGAGGCGGGGGTGCGTCCGTCGTGGATCCCGAACAGGTGCCGCCCGTGTTCCCCGGCCCGGCGGTGGACGGTGATCCAGCCGGACGCGTCCAGCTGCTCGACGATACGGGTGACGGCGCCCGTGGTGAGGGGCAGGCCCGCCCGGGGTCCCGAGTGGTGGCGGAGGACTTCGGCGAGCATGCGGGAGGTCAGCGGGTGTTTCTGTGCGACGGCGTGGGCGATCACGGCGTAGGCGCGCAGCAGGCGCGGGCGGAGGCATTCGCTGGCGGTCACCGGGAGCCAGACGAATCGTTCCGTCGACGTCATGGGTCTGACCTGTCGTCGGGCCGTCGTTCCGTATCCGCCGGGGAGGGATCTGCGCCGGCTCTCCGGTAACTCCACGAGGCCGTCGGGGCCGGCCGCGCGGAGCTGGGCCAGGCCGCGTTGCACGGTCGACTCGGACAGCCGCAGGTAGGAGGCGAGCGTGGCGATCCCGGCGGTGCATCCTTCGGGGCGCTGGGCGAGCGCCTTGACCTTCACGTAGACGCTGAGGGCGGCGTCCGAGTAGTGGGGCGACTCCACCAGCCGCATCGGGACCTTGACCCGTTGCCGTATGTACGTGTGAGGAGGGGGCGGGGTGCCGTCGGGCATCGAGGGCCGGTCGGGTTCGCGGGGTGCGGAAAGTTGCCCAAGAGGGCGTGTACTCGCGGAGGCGAGCTGAGAGGGCTGGTCAATGCCGCAGCTTTGCTCCATGATGGGGGCGGTCTCCTGGTAGGGGGCATGACGAAGCCGTCGCATGGCTTCGAGGTTCGTCCGGAACCGAAGAGGGCCCTGGGGAGTGGCATCCCGACGGGCCTTCGTCCGTCGGGCAGACGGCTCGACGGGTGACATGGCTGTGAGCCCAGTGGTGGCACACTGGGTTCAGCCTTTGGAACTCTTCTCGTTGCGGTGAAACCGCGGACGGCCCGCCCGAAGGCGGGCCGTGGCTCGTTTACGGCGCCGTGTCGACCATCTCGGTCGTCGCGGTGAAGGCCAGTTCCTCTCCCTGGAAGGCGTTGACGCGGACCGTTTGGCGTCCGTCGCGCGTCGGTGCGGCCTCGGTGGTCTCGGTGGTCTCGACGGCCGGAGCGGTCTCGATCCAGCAGGGTTCGTCGAACTCGACGTACTTCTTGAAGGTCGCGTCCATCGACGCCGGTGCCGCGCCGGCCGGGAACGGCCGCATGGCGTGTGCCACCTGGCGTACGGATTCCAGGAGCAGCATTCCGGGCACGTGGTCGACGGGGTGGTCGAAGAGCACCGGGTGTCCGGTGTCGACGCGCAGTTGCCAGCGCTGTCGCTGCTGGGTGGGTGACAGGACGATGTCCCGCAGCCGGTGGCGGTTCACCGTGGTCCGCTCGACCGGCCGGGGCACTGCCGGCGCGTTCAGGAAGGCGCCGAAGTCGCCGGCCCGTCCGGCGCGCAGCCGTCGGTAGACGGCGGGGGAGTGGCAGCCGAAGTGCGTGTCCGCCACGGCGAGGAGGGCACCGCCGCGCACCGCCTCGATGTGCATGGACATCGAGGCGGGGATCGACCGGAAGAAGCGGATGTCCGAGCACGTGACGTGCAGTTCGAGTTCGGCCGGGTTCCGCTCGAGGCCCATCGCGTCCATGTTGACCGAGTACTGGAAGCGGGACCAGCTCAGCTGGTGGCCCAGGGGGACGTCGTAGGCGACGTGGGCCAGCAGGGGGAACGTCTGGCGGACGGTCTCGCAGAGCAGCAGCGGGTCGTAGAGGCCGTTCTCGCACTCGTAGAAGCTGTGGCTGCGCGGCCACTGGGCGCTCACGGTGAACGAGGCGGGTCCGGCCTTCGTCCACTCCGTGAGGAACACTTCCGCCAGGGCTGCGCGGTGCACGTATTCCTTGGCGACGGTGGTGGTCAGGAGCGGTCTTGCGGCAGCAGGGTTCTCAGCAGTGGTGAGCATGACTATCCCCCGGAAGCAGCGTGAGTGGGCGCCTTCTGCCTACCGGTCGAAGGCGTTGCCCTGTAAAATAGGGGCGTTCGTTTTTTTTGTCGAGAGTGATCGAGGCACTGAAATGGCTGAGCCGAAGCAGGAACGGGCGGTGAAGACCCGGGAGACGATCCTGTACGCGGCTGCGGAGATCTTCGACGAGTGTGGTTACAGCGGAGCCAGCATCAGCAAGATCATGAACCGGGCCCAGGTGACTCAGGGCGGCATGTACTTCCACTTCAAGTCCAAGAGGAGTCTGGCGCAGGCCGTGCTGGCCCATCAGCAGGAGTTCGTGCACTTCTCCGTGGAGACGGCCGGGCTCCAGAAGCTGATCGACCTCACCTTCTTCCTCGCCCGCGAGCTGCAGAACAACGTGCTGTTCCGGGCCAGCGTGCGGCTCGCCGTCGAGCAGGGCGAGTTCGGGGCCCGCGACGACACGGCGTACCAGGAGTGGGTGAACGAGTTCCGCGAGCTGCTGCGTGAGGCCCGGCAACGGGGCGAGCTGCTGGCCGACGTCGACGAAGCGGAGTTCGCCAACGTGCTCGTCGGCGCCTACAGCGGCATCCAGGTGTTCTCCAACGTCTCCAGTGAACGCGTCGATCTGCCGGAACGCCTCGTGTCGATGTGGCGTTACCTGCTCCCCGCCGTCGCCACCCCGCAGGCCAGGGCGAAGTTGTCGTTCCCGGTGGACCGCCGGCGGCTGGCCGCATGAGACCGTTGCGCGTGGTGCTGACCGGCGCCACCGGCTTCATCGGCTCGGCGGTGCTCCGCGAACTCGCCGGGCACCGCACGGGGGAAGATGCCGGCTCGGGTGAACGCCTGGTCGTCCGGGCGGTCGGCAGACGGCGGCCGGAGGGCGCCGGGCCGGCCGACGAGTGGGTCCGGGCGGACATGGCGCAGCCCCGTACGTTGCGCGGCGTGTGCGAGGGGGCCGACGTGCTCCTCCACATGGCCGCGGTCATCAGCCCGGACGAGTCGGAGTGCGCCGCGGTCAACGTCGACGGGACGGCCGCTCTGATGCGGGAGGCGGCCCGGGGCGGTGTGAGGCGCGTCGTGCACCTGTCGACGGCGGCGGTGTACGGTCCCGGCCCGCACCGGGGGACCGGGGTGAACGAGGTCGTCCCCGCGCCCGTGTCCCCGGCCAGTCGCACCCGGCTGGCCGGGGAGACCCACGCCCTGGCCGCGGGCGCCACCGTGCTGCGTCCGGGGCTGGTGCTCGGCAGGGGGGACCGCTGGGTCGTGCCGCTGCTCGCCCAGTGCCTGCGCGCTGTTCCCGCGTTGTGGGACGGCGGACGGGGCAGGGTGTCCGCCGTGGCCGTGGACGACCTGGCGCGGCTCGTCGCCCGCCTCGCGCTCGCCCCCGGGGCCGACGGGCGGGCCGACGGCCGCGGCGGCATCTGGCACGCGAGCCATCCCCGGCCGGTGCGTGTGGGGGACCTGCTGCGCGCCCTGGCACGGTACGACGTGCTGCCCGCCGTGACGGCGGAGCTGCCCTGGCAGGAGTGCCTGGAGCGGCTGAGGGCCGCGCGGATTCCCGTGAGCGAGCGTCAGTTCGCCCTGGTCGCCACCGACCACTGGTACCGGAGCGACGAGATCTGGCGGGTCGCCGGGTGTTCCCCGGGGCCGTCGCCGCTGGCGTGGGTGGAGGACGCCGCTCCGTGGTACCGGTCGGCCGTGGCCGCCCGGACGGGC
This sequence comes from Streptomyces sp. NPDC014676, assembly GCF_043084105.1. NCBI lineage: Bacteria > Bacillati > Actinomycetota > Actinomycetes > Kitasatosporales > Streptomycetaceae > Streptomyces > Streptomyces sp. NPDC014676. The sequence goes on from NZ_JBIBZI010000014.1 coordinate 154,132, forward strand.
GGCTGAGGACGGTCACCTCGGTTCGGGTTTCAGCGGTGACGGCACTTCGGCGTTCCCAGGGCGCCGTGGCCACCTGGACGGGCGGCTGAGGACGGTCACCTCGGTTCGGGTTCCAGGGGTGACGGCACTTCGGCGCCCCTTGGGTGCTCCGGGCCGGGCGGGTCGGCCGCCACCCCCGTGAGCGTGAGCTTCCAGACGGTGCGCAGCCGTGCGACGGCGTTCCCGAGTTCCGACTCGTCCTCGACCCTGCCGCGCAGGTACACCTCCGCTCCGTCGGTCAGGTGCTCGACCAGCGTCATCACGTCGGCGGCCGGAGCGCTCCCCCGGAGCTGTCCGGCCTCGTGCGCCTCGTCGAGGAGCTTGCGCACGGTCGGCAGCCAGGCCTGTGACCAGGAGGCCGAGCCCGGGCGTTCCCTGCTCAGCCGGATGGCGGCCCGGACCGAGGCCTCCTCCTCCATGAGCCGGGCCAGTTCGAGGGTGAGGCCGACCACCTGGCACAGCGCCCGGCGGTTCCCATAGGCGTGGCCGTCCAGTGCGGCGAGGGTCACGGACCGCCCCTCCGCCTGTACGGCGTCGGCCAGTTCCTGCTTGGTCCGGAAGTGGAAGGTCAGCGCCCCGACCGACATGCCGGCCAGCCGGCTGATGCGGGACAGCGACGTGCCGTCGTAACCGGCGCGGGCGAACTCCGCGCAGGCCGCCGTGATCACGGCCGCGCGGGTGCGCAGGGCTCTCTCCTGTCTCACCATGTCGCCTCCTCGGGCATGTGACGGGGCATCGGGCGCGGGCGGAAGACCGGCGGTCCCGCGTGCGGTGGCGGTCTTCTCCGTGTGCCGGCCGGTCCTCGTGACGGACCCCGGCCCTGCGGCACGAGGGCCGGCGGTAAGGGGGCCGGTGGGCAAACAGCCCGGTCAGAGGGCGGTTCGGAGGGCGGCGAGCCGGCCAACTTGGCGAAGTGCATTCGGCAACTCCCCGGAGTCGAGAAAAAAAGAGGTTGTTCGCTATTATTTTAGCGCGGTCGACAGCCGCGGACCGATCCAGGGGAGGGGACTTGCCATGGCTGGACGAGCGCTGACGCACGCGAACACCTCGATACCGGTCTTCACCGAGCAGATCTTCGAATGCCTGCCGCGCGCCGATCAGCGCCGGTGGGCCCACGCCTATGTGCGGGCGCTGCTCACCACCCCGGGCAAGAAGTCGGTCCGGCGCCTCGCCGCGACGGTCTCGGCCTCGCCGGCCACCTCCCAGTCGCTCCACCAGTTCGTCAACGCGAGTCCCTGGGACTGGAACCCGGTCCGCACGGAGCTGGCCAGATGGGTGGAGCGGCAGGCGCCCCCCATGGCCTGGGTGGTCGACCAGGCCGTACTGCGCAAACGGGGGGAGCACTCCTGCGGGGTGCACCGCCGGTTCCTGCCCACCACCGGACGGTCGGTCACCTGCCAGGTCGGCGTCGGCGCCTTCCTCGCCTCGGCGGGGGCGGCCGCGCCGGTCGACTGGCGTCTGCTGCTGCCGGGTTCCTGGGCCAAGGACCCCGAACGCCGCCGGCGCGCCCGCATCCCGTCCGACGCCGGACTGCGTACGGCGGAACAGCACGCCCTCGACCTGATCGACTCCCTCGCCACCACCGCCGGGAGCACCCCTCTGCCGGTCGTCTGCAGCCTGGACCCGGCCGCCGGTTTCGGCGTCAGGACCCTGCTGCACGGACTCGCCCTGCGCGGGCGGGACTTCGTCGTCCCGGTGCCCGGCAACCTGCACGTGATGGTCGGCCGGCACCTGCGGACGCAGCGTCCCCGCGGCGGTGACGGCTACGGCCTGGTCCTCACGGCCGGCAGCCTCCTGGGAGCGGGCGGCGGCATGCCGGACCGCGTCGAGACGGTGACCCGCCGGGACGGCGACGGCCGCCCCGCGACGGTCGTCTCCAGCTTCGTCCACCTGCCCGGTCAGGGCACGTCGGGCGCCCACGCCCACCGCACCTACCGGTTGCTGGCCGTCCGCTCCGACAGCGAACGCCGCCCGCTCCGGTTCTGGCTGACCAGCCTCATCCACGCCCGTACGGAATCCGTCCTCGCCCTCGCGCGGTTGCTGCCGCGGGCGGGGGAGGCCGTGCGCGAGATGAGGGACGGCTTCGGGCTGCTCGACTTCGAGGGCCGGTCGTATCCGGGCTGGCACCACCACATGACCCTCGTCTCGGCGGCCTACGCCTACGACCGGTTCACCCGGCAGGCCGCCCCCGCGGTGCCCGAACGCCACCTCCTGACGGCGGTGTGAACGCCGCCGCCCGCCCCCGCGGTGACGGAACGCCGCCGCGGACCACCCCCGGAACCGCCGAAAGGCCCTCCCTACCGGTGTGATCAGATGCTGAAACATACGTATGAGGGGCAGGACTGCAACCTCGCCCGAACGCTCGAGGTGATCGGGGAGCGCTGGACGCTCCTGATCGTCCGCACGGCGCTGCTCGGCAGCTGCCGCTTCGAGGGCTTCCTGGAGAACCTCGACATCGCCAGGAACGTCCTGACCAACCGGCTGACCCGGCTGGTCGAGCACGGTGTCATGGAGCGCGTCCCCTACCAGGACAAGCCCGTCCGGTACGAGTACCGGCTCACCCCCGCGGGCAAGGACCTCACCTGTGCCGTCCTCGCCCTGATGCAGTGGGGCGACCGCAATCTGCCGCACGAGCTGGGACCGCCCCGCCGCGCGGACCACGTCGGCTGCGAGAGCCCCGTCCGCGTGGAGCTGCGCTGCGCGCAGTGCGGCCGTGCCGTGCACGACGAGGAGGTCCAGGTGCGCCGCATCCGCTGAACGCCGCGCAGGGCATGGTCGAAGATGCCCGGCGCGGGCCAGACCGCCCACGATGGCCCCCCGGCCGCCGGAACGGGGCGGCGCTCGTAGGAGGAGGCACGCACATGCCCGTACTGGGAGCCCTGCGCAGGCTGGTCATGGCCCCGTCGCTGGAGGAGGTGAGCTTCTCCGGCCGGGGGTTCGCGGTACGGGACGACGAGCGGGCCCAGAGGCTGGAGGCCGTTCCGCAGGCCGTCGTCACCGGCTTCGAATGGGGCATCGAGGACCGCGACCTCGCGACCACCGAACGCCGCCTGAGCCTGGTCGACCCCGAGCAGCGGGGCTTCGCCTACGAGGGCGCCACCATGGCGTGCGCCATCCGCGACGCGATGGGCCGCTCCGGCCACCGCACCCGCGACCTGCTCACCGGCGGCGGCAGGCCGCACATCTTCCTGAACTACATCGGCATCGGCTTCGCCATGGCCAAGCTGCCGCGACCCCTGTGGAAGAAGCTCGTCCCCGATCTGTCCGATCCCGCGTTCTACCCGCAGATGAGCTGGCTGTGCGTCGACGGCTACGGCTTCGACCGCGCCTACTTCGACACCGGTACCTGGGTGACCCGCCAGCGGCTGGACGACCCGTACGCCTGGGAGGGCGACCCCTCCTACTGGCGCCGCGCCTTCGACCAGGGGGTCGGCCGTGCCCTGTGGTTCATCCACGGCGGTCACGCCGGGCACGTCGCCGCGGCCGTCCGGGCGTTCGCCGGGGACCGGCAGGCGGACCTGTGGAGCGGCGTCGGTCTCGCCGCGACCTTCGCCGGCGGGAGCACCCCGGCCGGACTGGCCCTGCTGAGCGAGGAGGCGGGCTCCGAGCTCGGGCACCTGGCGCAGGGGTCGGTGTTCGCCGCCAAGGCCCGCCACCACGCGGGGTTCGTGCCCGAGCACACCGAGGCCGCCGTCGAGGCGTTCACCGGACTGTCCGCCGAGGCCGCCGCCCTGCTCGCCGACGACTGCGCCCCGGCCGCCGTCCGCAGCACAGAAGCACCCGCCTACGAGGGCTGGCGCGCGGGGGTGCGTGAACGGCTCGCCGCCCTCTTCCCCGTTGAGCACATATGAAGTAGACGTGCGGTCCCGCCCCCTGGCTCAATTTGATTTGCTGGCGAAATTCCAGGGAGCTGAGAGGGGCGGGTCATCACCGTGGCCACTGGGTTTGGAGCTATTCGACGCAAGCTGTTCACACCTCCTGTTTCGGAAACGACCATGGAGGTGCGTGGATTTCACGTGAAGAACGAGGAAGCCAAGGCACGGCTGGAGAGAATAGGCGAGACATTCCTCCAGGGCTACGCCTACGCGGTGGAGGCGTCCTCGGCCGACGAGACCGAGGCGATGCTGGAGACCGTCCCCCGGGACGTGCGGGGCTTCGCCTACGAGGGCGCGGGCATGGGCGCCGTGGTCCACGACGCGCTCCCGGGCCACAACGGCCGCCTGGCCGGTCTGCTGGCCGGCCGGGGGCGGCACCACGACTACATGATCTACGTCGGCATCGGCTGGGCGATGGCGCGGCTGCCCAAGCCGCTGTGGCCCGACATCAGCGCCACCGACCCCCTGCTGCGCTGGCTGGCCCTGGACGGATACGGCTTCCACCAGGCGTACTTCAAGACGGACTCCTACGTCCGCACGCCCGAGGTCCAGCACCCCTTCCGCTGGCGCGGCGGGCACAACCACTACACGCCGAACGCCATCGACCAGGGCATCGGCCGCGCCCTGTGGTTCGTCGGGGGCACCGATCCCGAGGTCGTCACCGGCCTGATCCGCGCCTACCCGGAGCGCCGCCACGGCGACCTGTACGCGGGCGCCGGACTCGCCTGCGCCTACGCGGGCGGGGCGGACGAGGCCGAGCTGCGGAGCTTCGCCGAGGGGGCCGGCGAACACCGCTGGGCGCTGGCGCAGGGCTCCGCGTTCGCCGTCGAGGCGCGCATCAAGGCGGACACCGTCATCGAGCACACCCACCTCGCGGCCCGCGTCGTGTGCGGTACGACGGCCGAGCGGGCCGCGCTCGTGTGCCGGGCGCTCAGACCGCGTACGGCGGACCCGCGGGCCGCCTCCCCGGCCTACGAGACATGGCGACGGGACGTCTCCGCCGAACTCTCCTCTCTTTCGCTGCTCCGGAAAGGTGCCGACCTGTGACGGTCACAAAGAACTGGGTGCGCAGAAATTCACCGGGAATTGTCGCCCTCACCCTGATGGTGGGAACTTTCTACGGGGTGCGGCTTCCCGAATCGTCGGCCTCCGAGGTCGACGCACTCGCGAAGAACTTCGCATTCGAGCCGATGTCCATATCCATGCCCGCCGGATTCGAGAAGCAGGAGGTCCGCAAGGTCAACAAGGCCTTCGAGCACATCGACGCGTGGATCTCCTCGGTCGGCGCGGGCATCGCCCTCAACGACCTCGACCGCGACGGGCTGCCGAACGACCTGTGCGTCAGCGACCCGCGCATCGACCAGGCGGTGGTCACCCCCGCGCCGACGCGGAAGGACGCCTACGCGGCCTTCGCGCTCGACCCGGCGCCGCTCGGCGTCAGCACGACCATGGCGCCGATGGGCTGTGTGCCCGGCGACTACAACGAGGACGGCGCGATGGACCTCCTCGTCTACTACTGGGGCCGCACCCCGGTCATCTTCGAGAACGAGGGCGCCAAGGGCGCGCCGCTGACGGCGGACTCCTTCCGGCCCACCGAGCTGCTGCCCGGCAAGCCCGGCGCGAAGTACACCGGGCCGCTGTGGAACTCCAACACCGCCGCCGTCGCCGACTTCGACGGTGACGGCCACGACGACATCTACATCGGCAACTACTTCCCCGACAGCCCCGTCCTGGACCCCTCCAAGGACGGCGGCGTCACCATGAACGACTCCCTCTCGCAGGCCCGCAACGGCGGCGGCGGCCACTTCTTCCGCTGGACGCCGGACGGGTACGAGAAGACCGACGACGCCCTCCCGCAGGACCTGGCCACGGGCTGGTCGCTCGGTGTCTCGGCCGCCGACCTCGACGGCGACCGGCTGCCGGAGGTGTACCTCGCCCACGACTTCGGCACCTCGGCCCTGCTGCACAACGTCTCCCGCCCCGGTGAGATCGAGTTCCGCGAGGTCAAGGCCGAGCACTCCGGCACCGTCCCCAAGTCCAAGGAGCTGGGCCGCAGTTCGTTCAAGGGCATGGGTGTCGACTTCGGCGACCTGAACCACGACGGCCTGTTCGACATGTTCGTCAGCAACATCACGACGTCGTTCGGCATCCAGGAGTCCAACTTCGCCTTCGTCAACCGGGCCGACAGCAAGGCCGAGCTGCGGGGCGGCTTCCTGGAGGGCGAGGCGCCCTACGAGGACGAGTCCGCCCCCCTCGGGCTGGCCTGGTCCGGCTGGGGCTGGGACGTGAAGATGGGCGACTTCGACAACGACGGGAACCTGGAGATCACCCAGGCCCTCGGCTTCGTCAAGGGCAAGCACAACCGCTGGCCGCAGCTCCAGGAGCTGGCCACCGCCAACGACGCCCTGGTCGCCAACCCGCAGTGGTGGCCCAACGTCGAGGTCGGCGACGACCTGGCCGGCAGCCAGCGGATGCGGTTCTTCGCCAAGGACCAGGAGACCGGCCGGTACGCCAACCTCTCCCAGGAGCTCGGCATCGGCGAGCCCGTCCCGACCCGCGGCATCGCCACCGCCGACGTGGACGGCGACGGCCGCCTCGACATGGCCGTCGCCCGCCAGTGGGACGAGCCGGCCTTCTTCCGCAACGTCAGCGAGAACGCCGGTTCCTCCCTGGAACTGGAGCTGACCCACCCCGACGGCGCGCCCGTGGTCGGCGCCGAGGTCTGTGTCGAACTGCCCGACGGCACCATGCGCGTCGCCCGTCTCGACGGCGGCGGCGGCCACTCCGGCAAGCGCAGCACCGACGTGCACATCGGCCTGGGCAAGGGCGTCCAGGGACCGCTGCCCACCGTGCTGACCTGGCGCGACCGGGGCGGCGACGTCCACGAGCAGAAGCTGCGGCTGGAGCCCGGCCGGCACGGCCTCGAGCTCGGCACCCAGGCCAAGGAGAAGTGATCATGTCCCCGTCCCAGACCGCCAGCCCGCGCCACAGTACGAAGGTCGTCACGGCGCTGCGGAGATTCGCCATCTCGATCTCCGTACTCAACATCTTCGGTTACACCGTGCTCGGCTTCGAGCAGCCCTGGACCTGGCCCTTCATCGCCCTGGCCGTCGCCTACACGCTGGAGATCGCCCTGGAGGCGATCGGCGCCCGGGCCGAGGGCCGCGCCCCCCGCTTCCAGGGCAACGGCCTCAAGGGCCTGATGGAGTTCCTGCTCCCGGCCCACATCACCGCCCTCGCGGTGAACATGCTCTCCTACGTCAACGACGTCATCTGGGTCATGCTCTTCGGCGTCATCGTCGCCGTCGGCACCAAGTGGGTGCTCAGGGCCCCGGTCAAGGGCCGTATGCGGCATGTCATGAACCCATCGAACTTCGGGATCGCCGTCATCCTGCTGCTGTTCCCGTGGGCCTCCATCGCACCGCCGTACCAGTTCACCGAGTACCTCGACGGCGGCTTCGACTGGCTCGTCCCGGCGATCATCATCACCCTCGGCACGATGCTCAACGCCAAGCTCACCGAGCGCATGTGGCTCATCCTCGCCTGGGTCGGCGGCTTCGCCCTCCAGGCCGTCGTACGCGGCCTGGTGTTCGGCACCTCCATCCCGGCGGCCCTGGCGATGATGACCGGTGTCGCGTTCGTGCTCTTCACCAACTACATGATCACGGACCCCGGTACGACCCCGTCCTCCAAGTGGGGCCAGATCGCCTTCGGCGGCGGAGTCGCCGCCATGTACGGCGTCCTGACCGCCATGAGCGTGGCCTACGGCCTCTTCTTCGCCACCGCGCTCGTCTGCGCCATCCGGGGCGCCTTCCTGTGGACCGCGGACATCGTGGCCAAGCGGCGCGCCGAGGAGGCCCTGGCGCTGGCCGCCGTCGAACAGACCGTCGAGAAGACCGTGGACCGGGACGACGCGACCGGGCGGACCACGGACCAGAACACCGAGCCCGCCCCGGCCTGCGACTGCCCGGCGGACGCCTGCGCCTGCCCGCCCGCGGACCCGGCGCAGACGCGGAAGGTACCGGTGACCGCATGAGCAGCAGAATCGCCATCGTCGGCATAGCGTGCCGCTACCCCGACGCCGACTCGCCCCAGGAACTGTGGGACAACGCCGTCGCCGGACGGCGTGCCTTCCGCCGGCTGCCCGACGTCCGGATGAACCTGGACGACTACTGGGACGCCGACCCGTCCACCCCCGACACCTTCTACGCCCGCAACGCAGCCGTCATCGAGGGCTACGCGTTCGACCGGGTCGCCCACCGCATCGCGGGCAGCACCTTCCGCTCGACGGACATGACGCACTGGCTCGCCCTCGACACCGCCGGACGGGCCCTGGCCGACGCCGGGTTCCCCGGCGGCGAGGGACTGCCGCGCGAACGCACCGGAGTGGTGGTGGGCAACACGCTCACCGGCGAGTTCTCCCGCGCGAACGTCATGCGGCTGCGCTGGCCCTACGTACGGCGTGTGATGGCCTCCGCCCTCGCCGGGCAGGACGGCTGGGACGACGCCCGCATCGCGGACTTCCTCGCCGAGGTCGAGACCTCGTACAAGGAGCCGTTCCCGGCCGTCGACGAGGACTCGCTCGCCGGCGGGCTCGCCAACACCATCGCGGGCCGCATCTGCAACCACTTCGACCTGGGCGGCGGCGGGTACACCGTCGACGGCGCGTGCTCCTCCTCCCTGCTGTCGGTCACCACGGCCGGCACCGCGCTCCTCTCCGGCGACATCGACGTCGGCGTCGCCGGCGGCGTGGACCTGTCGATCGACCCGTTCGAGATCATCGGCTTCGCGAAGACGGGCGCCCTCGCCAAGGGCGAGATGAGGCTCTACGACCGCGGTTCCAACGGCTTCTGGCCGGGGGAGGGCTGCGGGATCGTCGTCCTGATGCGCGAGGAGGACGCCCTCGCGGCGGGCCACCGGATCTACGCCACCATCGCGGGCTGGGGCGTCTCCTCGGACGGACAGGGCGGGATCACCCGCCCCGAGGTCAGCGGCTACCGGCTGGCCCTGCGGCGCGCCTACGAACGGGCCGGCTTCGGCATCGAGACGGTCCGCCTCTTCGAGGGCCACGGCACCGGGACCCCCGTCGGCGACACCACCGAACTCACCGCGCTCACCGAGGAACGCGCCGCGGCGGGACCGGACGTCCCCGTCGCCGCCATCACCTCGGTCAAGGGCATGATCGGCCACACCAAGGCCGCCGCCGGCGTCGCGGGCCTGATCAAGGCCGCCCTGGCCCTCGACCACCACACCGTCCCGCCGTCGATCGGCACCGTCGACCCGCACGACGTACTCACCGGCGACCGGGCCAACCTCAAGGCGCTGCGCAAGGCGGAACCCTGGCCCGAGGGCGTGCCGCGCCGGGCCGGCATCACCGCCATGGGCTTCGGCGGCATCAACACGCACGTCGTCCTCGACGAACCCGCCGTCCGGCGCCGGCCGCCGGCGCACCGCCGGCCCGTCGAACTGGCGGACTCCCCGCAGGACTGCGAACTGCTCGTCCTCGACGCCGAGTCGCCCCGGCACCTGCGCACCCGGATCGCCGAGGTCGCCGACTTCGTCGCCGGTGTGTCCTACGGGCAGGTCGCCGACCTGGCCGCCACCCTCCAGCGCGAACTGCGGGGCAGGACGCACCGCGCGGCCGTCGTCGTCTCCTCCCCGGAGGACGCCGAGCGGCGCCTGCGGCACCTGGCCGGCCTGCTGGAGAAGGGCGAGAGCACCCACACCGCCGCCGACGCGCGCGGCTTCCTGGGCAAGGTCACCGGCCCGGCCCGGATCGGGTTCCTCTTCCCGGGGCAGGGCTCCGGCAAGGGCACCGGCGGAGGCGCGCTGCGCCGCCGTTTCGCGCAGGCCGCCGACGTCTTCGAGCGGGCCGGTCTGCCGAGCAGCGGCGACATGGTCGCCACCGACGTGGCCCAGCCGCGCATCGCCACCGGCTCCGCCGCCGGACTGCGCGTCCTCGACACGCTGCGCCTGGAGGCGGCCGTCGCCGTCGGGCACAGCCTCGGCGAGCTCTCGGCCCTGCACTGGGCGGGAGCCCTCGACGAGCGGACGCTGCTGGAGGCGGCGCGGGTGCGGGGCGGGGCCATGGCCCGGCACAGCGCCTCGGGCACCATGGCCTCCCTGCAGGCGTCCCCCGAGCGGGCGGAGGAACTCGTCACCGGCCTCGACGTGGTCGTCGCCGGATACAACGGCCCCGGACAGACCGTGGTCGCCGGCACCGTCGAGGCGGTCGGTGACGTCGAGCGCCGGGCCGGTGAGGCCGGCGTGGGCTGCACCCGGCTCGCCGTCTCCCACGCCTTCCACTCGCCCCTGGTCGCCCCGGCGGCCGAGTCGTTCGGCACCTGGCTGGCCGGGGCGGACCTCGGGCAGGTCCACGGCAGGGTCGTCTCCACCGTCACCGGCGGCGAACTGGACCGGGACACCGACCTCCCGGCGCTGCTGAGCCGCCAGATCACCGCTCCCGTCCGCTTCACCCAGGCGGTGCGCGAGGCGGCCCGGCACGTCGACCTGTTCGTCGAGGTCGGCCCTGGCCGGGTGCTCAGCGGCATCGCGCGGGCGGCCACGGACGTACCGGCCGTCGCGCTGGACACCGACGACGAGTCGCTGCGCGGCCTCCTGGGCGTCGCGGGCGCCGCGTTCGTCGCGGGCGCGCCCGTCGCGCTCGAGGTCCTCTTCCGGGGCCGGCTGATCCGGCCGCTGAAGGTGGGCCAGGAGTTCTCCTTCCTCGCCAGCCCGTGCGAGCAGGCACCCCACGACGGCCCGCCCGCCGTCCGCGCGCCACGCCCGGCGGCCGCACGGGTCCCGGCCGGCGCGACCGCGGCACCGGCACGTACGTCCGCGGCACGCGCGTCCACCGCCCAGACAGGCGCGTCCGCCGCACCGGCACGCGCGTCCGCCGCCCAGGCGCCTCCGGCCACCGTGCCCGCGGCCTCCACGGGCGGGGCGTCCCCCGCCGTCGAGGAGACGGCCGCGGAGCGGGAACCGGCGCTGGACGTGCTGCGCGCCCTGGTCGCCGAACGCGCCGAACTCCCGGCCGAACTCGTCGACCCCGACAGCCGGCTCCTGGACGACCTGCACCTCAGCTCCATCACCGTCGGCCAGATCGTCAACCTCGCGGCGACCCGCCTCGGGATCGCGCCGACCCAGCTGTCGACCAACTTCGCCACCGCCAGCCTCACCGAACTCGCCGAGGCCCTGGACACCCTGGTCAGCACCGGCGCCACGGCGGCCGAGGACACGGCCGTCGCCGCCGCGGTGACGGGCGCCGCACCCTGGGCGCGGCCGTTCGCCGTGGACCTGGCGGAGGTGGCCCTGCCGCCGGCCGGCGCCGCCGAGGCGGACGGCGTGTGGGAACTGTTCGGCACCGCCGAGGGAACCTTCTGCCAGGACCTGAAGAAGGCACTGGAAGGCGCCGGCACCGGCGCCGGCGTCCTCGCCGTCCTGCCCCGGGGCTGCACCCCGCAGCAGGTGGACGAGGTACTCGCCGCCGCCAGGAACGCCCTGGCGGGGGCGCGGGAGCGACGGTTCGTCCTGGTGCAGGACGGACGCGGCGCGGCGGGCCTGGCCAAGACCCTGCACCAGGAGGCCCCGCACCTGCGCACCACGATCGTCCAGACCCCGCTGGACGGGGACGCGGTGGCACGTGTCGTCGCCGAGGTCCGCGCGACCGCCCGGTTCAGCGAGGCCCACTACGACACGGCCGGAGTGCGGCGCGTGCCGACCCTGCGGGCCCTGCCGGTCGAACAGGAGCACACCGACCTCCCGCTGGACGCCACGGACGTCCTGCTGGTGACCGGCGGCGGCAAGGGCATCTCCGCCGAGTGCGCCCTGGCCGTCGCCCGCAGGACCGGGGCGAAGCTGGCCGTGCTCGGCCGGTCGGACCCGGCCGCCGACACCGAACTCGCCGAGAACCTGGCGCGGATGGCCGACAGCGGCGTCGGCGTGCACTACGCCCGCGCCGACGTCACCGACCCCGAGCGGACCGCGGCGGCCGTCGCCGAGCTGGAGAAGGCGCTGGGGAAGATCACCGGCGTACTGCACGGAGCGGGCCGCAACGAACCGGCACCCCTGACCGAGCTGGACCCGCGGGACTTCCGCCGCACCTTCGCCCCGAAGGTCGACGGCCTGCGCACCGTCCTCGACGCGGTGGGCGCCGGCGGGCTGAAACTGCTGGTCTCCTTCGGCAGCATCATCGGCCGGGCCGGACTGCGCGGCGAGGCCCACTACGCCACCGCCAACGAGTGGCTGGCGGACCTCACCGAGGAGACCGCCCGCACCCATCCGCGGCTGCGCGCGAGGTGCGTGGAGTGGTCGGTGTGGTCCGGCGTCGGCATGGGCGAGAAGCTCTCCGTCGTCGAGTCGCTCTCCCGCGAGGGCATCACACCCGTCTCGCCCGACCAGGGCGTGGAGATCCTGCTGCGCCTGATCTCCGACCCGGACGCTCCCGTGGTCACGGTCGTCAGCGGCCGCACCGAGGGCATCGAGACCGTACGCCGCGACCTGCCGCCGCTGCCGCTGCTGCGGTTCACCGGCAACCCGCTGGTGCGCTACCACGGCGTCGAACTCGTCACCGAGGTGGAACTGAACGCGGGCACCGACCCCTACCTGGCCGACCACCTGCTCGACGGCAACCTGCTGCTGCCCGCCGTCATGGGCATGGAGGCGATGACACAGGTCGCGACCGCCGCGACCGGCTGGGACGGCACCCCCGTCATCGAGGGGGCGAAGTTCCTGCGGCCCATCGTCGTGCCGCCGGACGGCAGCACCCGGATCCGCGTCGCCGCCACCGTCACCGGCCGCGCCACCGTCGACGTCGCCGTGCACGCCGAGGACACCGGCTTCGTGGCCGAGCACTTCCGGGCCCGGCTCGTCTTCGACGGCGCCCAGGCCCCCGACGGACCGCCCGAGCAGGTGCCCGAGGGCACCGTCCCGGTCCCGCTCGACCCGGCCGCCGACCTGTACGGCGGGCTGCTCTTCCAGGGCGCACGCTTCCAGCGGCTGCGCCGCTTCCACCGGGCCGCGGCCCGGCACGTCGACGCCGACGTCGACGTGCGGCGCCGGCCCGAGGGCTGGTTCGCCGGATTCCTGCCGGGGCGGCTGCTGCTGGCCGACCCGGGCATGCGCGACGCGCTCATGCACGGCAACCAGGTCTGCGTGCCCGACGCCACCCTGCTGCCGTCCGGCGTCGAGCGGATCCACCCGCTCGGCTCCGGCGACCACGTGCCGGAACGGCTGAGGTACACGGCCGTCGAACGCGGCCGGGACGGCAACACCTACGTCTACGACATCGCCGTACGGGACGAGGACGGCACCGTCGTCGAGCGCTGGGAGGGACTGACCCTGCACGCCGTGCGCCGGACCGACGGGGCGGGACCCTGGGTCGCGCCCCTGCTCGGCCCGTACCTGGAGCGCACGCTCGAGGACGTCCTGGACGCCCGGATCGCGGTCGCCGTCGAACCGCACGGCGGACAGCCCGCCGGCTCGGTGACCCAGCGCCGCGGCTTCACCACGGACGCGGCGGCCCGTGCCCTGGGCGCCCCGGTGACGGTCAGCCACCGGCCCGACGGACGCCCCGAACTCCCGGCGGACCGACACCTGTCGATGTCCGCGGCACACGGGCTCGGGGTGACCCTCAGCGCCGTCTCCGGCTCGGAGGTGGCCTGCGACATCGAAGCGGTCAGCATGCGCTCGGAGGCCGAATGGCAGGGGCTGCTCGGCGAGCACGCCCCGGTGGCGCGGCTGGTCGCCAAGGAGACCGGTGAGGCGCCCGACACCGCCGCCACGCGGGTGTGGAGCGCCGTCGAGTGCCTCCAGAAGGCCGGGATCATGGCGGGGGCGCCGCTGACCGTGCTGCCCGGACGCAAGGAGGCGTGGGTGGAGTTCGCCGTCGGCGGCATCCGCATCGCCACCTTCGTCACCGCGCTGCGCGACGCCCTGGAGCCCGCGGTCTTCGCCTTCCTCGTGCACGACACGGACCGAACCGAAGGGCGGCCCTAGACCATGGCGGAAGACTACTTCGAGTACCGGCACACCGTCGGCTTCGAGGAGACCAACCTCGTCGGCAACGTCTACTACGTCAACTACCTGCGCTGGCAGGGGCGTTGCCGGGAGATGTTCCTCCAGGACAAGGCCCCGGAGATCCTGGCGGACCTCCAGGACGACCTCAAGCTGTTCACGCTGAAGGTGGACTGCGAGTTCTTCGCCGAGATCACCGCGTTCGACGAGCTGTCCATCCGGATGCGCCTGACCGAACTGGGCCAGACACAGCTCGAGTTCGGCTTCGACTACATCAAGGTCACCGGCGGCGCCGAGGTCCTGGTGGCCCGCGGCCGCCAGCGCATCGCCTGCATGCGCGGCCCCAACACCAACACGGTGCCCTCCCTCATCCCGGAGGCCCTGGCCCGCGCGCTGCAGCCGTACGGCGCGCGGCCCGCCTCCCTGACGGGACGGACCGCATGAGCACCCTGACCGCCGCGCCGCCGTGGACCGCCTCCGCGGGCGACGCCACCCGGCTGCGGCGGGCCTTCGGGGCGTTCGCCACCGGGGTGACCGTGGTGACGGTCGGCGGCGCCTCCCCGCGGGGCATGACCGCCAACTCGTTCACCTCCGTCTCCCTCGACCCGGCGCTCGTCCTGCTGTGCGTCGGCAGGGACGCCGGCATGTACCGGAGCCTCGCCGAGGCCGACACGTTCGCCGTGTCGGTACTGGCCGCGGACCAGGAGGACGTGGCCCGGTACTTCGCCAGCCGCTCGCGGCCCGCCGGCGCGCGGCAGTTCGACGCCGTCGGCTGGCTGCCGGGACACCGGAGCTCCGCCCCCCTGATCGCGGGGGCGGCGGCCCACTTCGAGTGCGCGAGCTGGCGGACGTACGACGGCGGCGACCACGCGGTCTTCCTGGGCCGCGTACTCGCCCTGGACCAGGCGCCGGAGCGCGAGCCGCTGGTGTTCCACGGGGGTCGCTTCCGGCAGCTCTCCGACCGGGCGCCGGAGGTGTGACATGAGCGTGCACCCCCCGGGCCCGCCGGTGTGGGCCCTGCCCGGACTGCTGCGCAAGCTCGCCGTGGACCGGCTCGGCATGATGGAGGACGCCGCCCGGCTGTCCGACGCCGTGCGGGTCGCCATGGGGCCGAAGAAGATGTACATCTTCAACCGGCCCGACTACGCCAAACACGTCCTGGCCGACAACGCCGCCAACTACCACAAGGGCATCGGCCTGGTGGAGTCCCGCAAGATCCTCGGGGACGGGCTGCTCACCAGCGAGGGCGAGCTGTGGCGCGCCCAGCGCACCAACGTCCAGCCCGCGTTCCGGCCCCGCCGCATCGCCGAACAGGCGGGAGCGGTCGCCGAGGAGGCGGCCGCGCTGGTCGCCCTGCTGCGCACCCGGGCCGGACAGGGACCCGTCGACGTGCTCAAGGAGCTCACCGGGCTGACCCTCGGCGTGCTGGGCCGCACCCTCATGGACACGTCCCTGGACGGCCACGGCGGCATCGCCCACGCCTTCGAGGCGGTCCAGGACCAGGCGATGTTCGACATGGTGACGCAAGGACTGGTGCCGACCTGGGTGCCGCTGGCCACCCAGCGGCGGTTCCGCAGGGCCCGCCGGGACCTGACCCGGACCGTCGACGCACTGGTCGCCGACCGCGCCTCCCGGCTGGACGAGGCCGCTCCCGGTGACGACGCGTTCGCCCGGATGATCCTGGCCGCGCGCCGGCACGACGACCCCGCCGTGGGCCGCCGGCTGCTGCGCGAGGAGCTCGTCACCCTGCTCCTGGCCGGGCACGAGACCACGGCGAGCACCCTGGGCTGGACCCTGCTCCTGCTGGCGCGCCACCCGCACGTGCGCGACCTGCTGCGGGACGAGGCCCGCGCCGTCCTGGCCGACGGCCGCCCGCCGGACGCCGACGACCTGCACAAGCTGACGTACACCACCCAGGTGATCCAGGAGGCCATGCGCCTGTACCCGCCGGTGTGGATTTTGCCGCGCATCGCGCAGCAGGCCGACGAGGTGGGCGGCTTCCCGGTCCCGGCCGGGGCCGACGTCCTGGTCTGCCCCTACACCCTGCACCGCCACCCGGACCTGTGGGACGACCCCGAACGGTTCGACCCGGGCCGCTTCGACGCGGCGCGGACCGCCAACCGCCCCCGGTACGCCTACATCCCCTTCGGCGCGGGACCCCGGTTCTGCGTGGGCAGCGGCCTCGGGATGATGGAGGCCGTCTTCGTCACCGCGCTGGTCACCCGGGACCTGGACCTGGACGTCGTACCGGGACACCGGGGCGTGCCGGAACCGATGATGTCGCTGCGGATGCGCGGCGGACTGCCGATGACGGTCCGCGAGGCCGGCTGACGCACACGGGGAGGGGCGGGCGCTCTGCCGTACCGCCCCGGGCTCCGTACACCGCCGGGCGCGGCTCTCCTCGCTCACGGGTCGGTACGCCGTCGGCCCCTGGGGGCCTCCGGTGCACCGACGGGGGCCGCGGGTGCCTGCGCGACTGCGGGTCGTCGACGATTTCCACGCATGCGTGGCTGAGGCCGGCGCGGGCTGATGGAGGCATACGTGGCGGGTGGTTCGTCGGCCGCGGCCGCGTCGTGGCGTGCTTTCGCGGGCTGAGGACGGGGGAGGGGACCGGGTTCTTCGTCGGCGGGTTGGAAGTGGGCTCCGCTGTCAACGCTTCATGGAGAGGTGCTGAGCGGTGCCTCGCGCGACCGCTTGCGGGAACA
The DNA here is from genome assembly GCF_043084105.1 of Streptomyces sp. NPDC014676. Lineage (NCBI taxonomy): Bacteria > Bacillati > Actinomycetota > Actinomycetes > Kitasatosporales > Streptomycetaceae > Streptomyces > Streptomyces sp. NPDC014676. Next base: position 170,768 of record NZ_JBIBZI010000014.1, read on the forward strand.
CGGTGCGAGGGCGGGAGCCGCCGTAGGGACAGCCTGTGTTGCTGTAAGAGAGGGCGCGCGGCGGAAGAACGCTCTGACCTGCGAAGATGCCCTTCCGCATACGGATCTGACGATCTGGCAGCCGGTTCTGAGGATCGTGCACCCCGTTCCTGGGATCAGGGCAGGCAGTTCCAGGGACCGTTGTACCCGTATCCCAGGAACTGTGACCACGTCCGCAGGATCTGACCAGATTGACGTCACGTTCATGAGTAGGCACCGTTTCTCCTGCGGCGACTCCCGTCCGCAGATCGATTCCTGGTGGAGCGACACGCTCTGGAAGCGCACTACATGAACTTCACGCTCATGTACGTTAAGTTCATCTGGTCGGCCTGAGGGCCGTCGCTCATCGACGTCGAGGCGATGTCCGACCACGGGAGGGTCTGTTGGGGGCAGTACGCAGACTGGTCGACGCCGACACTGGCGAGGCGATCCCCTATGCGCCCTATGCCTTCTCGGGCGAGCACATCCAGGTGGACAAGGCCAGAGTCGAAGCGATCACCGAAAGCAAGGAATTCACCCCGAGCCAGAAGTACATGGTGCTGTGGTGGATCGGCGTCTCCCCTCAAGGCATGGCACCACTGAGGGCGACCGGCGCGGACATCGCCAAGAAGGTGGGGATGACCGCCGATGCCGTCGGCAGGATCAACCGGAAGCTGCTCAAACAGCGCATCCTGATCGAGCGCGGACGCATCGGCAACTACAGGCTCTACCGGATCAGCCCGTACATCGCCTTCCACGGGACCGGCATCGAACAACGGGAAGCGATCAGGACATGCAACCCGCCGGACATCCCAGGTTTCAACAACACGACTCCTTCGCTGTGGGAGGCCCAGTGAACAACGACGACAAGCACAGGCTTCTGGACGTCCTGCACCGCACAGCGGGCATGACCGCCAACCAACGCCTGGTCATCATGCTCTACGCGATGCACCCCACCGACCGCGCCGGTGCCGTCGTCGAAACCGGTGCCAAGCTCGCCGAGCTCGTCGGCATGTCCCCGACCGTCTTCTCCCGCACCCGGCGCCAGGTCGTGGAGGCCGGATGGCTCGAGGAGTCCGAGCGGCTCGCCCACATCAGCTATTACCGGCTCAGCGCGAAGAGCACCGGCGAGGACGTCGTCGTCCCCCTGCGCCGCGCGACCTGAACGGCTCCGAGACGGGAACTCATGTACGTGAGGTCAATGAGCAACGATGCCAGGACCGGTACTCATTGACCTCACGTACATGAGGAATCGATACCTCCGGAAGCCGACGCCTCCCGGTCGCCCCTCGGTCGCCCCTCGGTGTCCGGTGGCGGGGTGCGACGGCGTGATCCCGGGGAGGGCGGGCCCCGTGTGTGTCAGCCGGCGGCCTGTTCCAGGGCGTTGGACCGCAGGTCGAGCAGGGCCATCAGCACGGGCGGGTCCAGTTCCCCGACCGGGCGCAGCGTGATCTCGGCGGGCAGCAGCAGGGTGTCCGTGTGCGCGGTGACCGGCCCGTAGCAGCCGACGGAGACGGTGTCCTCGTCCCCGAGGCCCGAGGGGAGGTCCTCGCTGCCGTACGGGACGGAGTGCACGAGCACGTACCAGGTGCCCGCGGGTATGTCGCGCAGCTCGAAGCCGCCGGGTCCGTCCAGGACGGTGCAGCGCACCGGCTGTCCCTGGGGGACCGGTGTGGGGAAGAGGCCGACGAAGCAGTGGCCGGGGGAGCGGCCCTCGGCCAGGGAGATCTGCCCGCGCAGGGTGGTGCGCGGGCCGTCGCCCTCGGGGCCCGCGTCGGAGTCGATGGCCGAGGTGAATCCGCCGAGTTCTCTGAATACGCTCGGAGAAACACCCACACACGCCTTGAAGCGAGAACTGAACGTGCCCACGCTGCTGTATCCGACCTGACTGCTGATGTCGGCCACGCTGAATGTGGTGTCGAGCAGGAGGCGTTTCGCCTCCTGCAGCCGGAGCGCGGAGAGGAAACGCCCCGGGGAGGTCCCCGTCACATCCCGGAAGACCCGGGTGAAGTGGAATTTGCTGAACATCGCGGTGCGCGCCATGTCGTCGATGGTGAGATCCTGGCCCAGATTGGCCTGCATATCGACGATCACCCTGTGGACCGCACGCTCGATCGTGGTGGAGGTCACCGTTTCTCCCTGGTGGTCGAGAATGGCGATACCGCGCCTGTCAGTTCCGGGACGTCGGCGCGGGCCGGACGGGGCCGGCCGGCCCCATGTCGGTCAGCCGGCGGCTGGTCAGGTCCTCGGCGAACCTGCGCCAGGTGTGCGAACACTGCAGAGCCAGTTCGGCCACGGTGGCCGTGCAGTGCGGGGGGACGGCGCCCGCCTGCTGCCGCCACGCCTCGTCCACCACGAAGTGGGTGTGCAGCCAGCGCAGGAAGTGGCGGCCGGACTCGGACTGGCGCAGCGACGGGTCGGCGGCGAGGTTGCGCAGTGTCTCCAGTGGTGTGCGGCTGCGTCCGCCGGTGGCAGGCCGTCCGCCCGCCGTCGGCCGTCCTGCCGCCGGGCGGCCGGGCTCGGCCGGTGCGGGTTCCCGGTCCGCGGGGGCGGCCGGGGCGGCCGGGGCGGCCGGGGCGGCCGGGGCGGCCGGGGCGGAGCCGGCGTCCGCCGGCCGGTCCTCCGGCGCCTTGCCGCGCCGTCGGCTCGGCACCGGGGTCTCCCCGCGCTGGAGACGTCTGCGCACGTCGTGGGCGGTGCCCAGGGACAGGCCGGACTGCTGGGCGACGGCCCGCAGCGGCAGCTCCGGCCGGCTGGTCATGAGTTCCGCGGCCCGCAGCCGCTCCAGCGTGCGGTCCAGCGGGTGCTCCCTGCCGTCGCTGCCCGTCCGGGTGTTCGACCGTGGAGAGTCCACGGTTGAACTGCGCCGTACGGCCGCGACCGTCTTGGGGTCCAGGCCGGTGCAGGTGGCGACGGTCCGGTCGGAGAGGTCCGGGTGGGAGCGCAGGATGCGCTCGGCGGCGGCCTTGCGGTCCGCCGTCGACAGCGGCAGCCCGTGGGCGATGTTCGCGGACACCGAGCGCAGGAAGGCGTCCTTCTCGGGTCCGTCGAAGTAGTGCACCTCGACGGCGTCCTGCCCCTTCAGGGCGGCGGCGGCCACCCGGTGCGAACCGTCGACGATCCGCATCGTCGGCCGGTGGACCAGGATCGGCGGCAGCGAGGCCAGGACGTCGGCCAGGCGCTGCACGTGCAGGGGGTCGACCCCGTTCAGCCGGGGGGAGTCGGCCGGCCGCAGCATCGCGATACGGACCCGCTGGGTGAAGTTCGTCGGCAGTTCCAGAGCCTTGTCCGTGCTTTCCAACCTTGACACCCCCCTGGACCGGTACGAATTGTTCCGGCTCCTCTTCATTCCGGGACGGTGGTCCCGTGTCCGACGGAAGAGGAATACGTCGGCAAGAACGTTAAGCGATCGAACGGCCATTTGTACGGGCCGGCGGTGGCGATGCCTCGACTCCGCCTAGTTCATTCATGCAACTCACCGTTCGCTGAACGCCGCCGGTGTCAGTTGTTTGAAAAGACTCGGCAGCTCTACGTTCTTTTCACACCCCAGGCGAATCCCACCAACGAGACCGGGAGGACGCGTTGCAGACATCGGCAAGAATTCCCGAGCGCAGGGTCGACATCGGGGACGAGGCGACTCTCACCCTCGAGGCCTATGCGGACACCATCGTTCCCGGCGAGAAGCGCGGGCCCGGCGACCGGGCGATAGCCGGCGCCGGCACCGGCGGAGGGGCGGTCGCCGCCGGCGCCCTGGACCTCCTGCGCTGGGACGCGACCGGCGTCGCCGACGGCCTGGAGGACCTGGCCGATCTCGTCAACGGTCACGCCAGGGCCCACGCCGCCGAGACCGGCCTGGAGCTGGACGACACGGTGCCGCCCTTCGTGGCCCTCGACTACGACAACCGGGTGCGGCTGATCCAGACCCTGACCACCCCGGGCCACCCGGAGAAGGACTTCTGGGTCCTGCTCTCCCTGTTCTGCAACATGGCCTTCGACTCCGCCGCCCACCTGCACACCGCGCAGGCCGTCAGGGAAGGCCACCCCGGCCTCACGGCGATGGGCATCACCGCCCCCGACGCCGACGGTCTGTGGCGGTTCGCGGACTTCGGCTACGGCCGCAAGCTGGCCGACCTCCACCCCGACACCACCCCGACCGGGAGCCCGGCATGAGCAACGCGATCGAGAAGACCGACGTCCTGGTCATCGGCAGCGGCTTCGGCGGCGCCATCACCGCCTACCACCTGGCCGCCGGCGGTGCGAAGGTCACCATTTTGGAGCGCGGCCCATGGCTGCGCAGCACGGACTTCGAGCACGACTACAAGCTGGGGTCCTCCTACACACGGGCCTTCGACTTCGTCGTCGGCGACGGGATGAGCGTGCTGGGCGGCAACTGCGTCGGCGGCGGCAGCGTCGTCTACTTCGCGGCCATGCCGCGCGCCCCGCGCTTCGTCTTCGACCGCAAGGGCAGCATCGGCCGCCGGATGTGGCCCGCCGCCCTCAGCCGCGACACCCTCGACCCCTGGTACGACCGGATCGAGGAATCCCTCTCGGTGAGCAAGCAGGAATGGAGCGACGTCAGTTACGCCGGAGGCCTGTGGGCCGCGGCCTGCCACCACGCCGGACGCACCGCCAACCCGCTCGCCGTCGCCATCGACAACTCCAAGTGCGCCAACTGCAACTTCATGATGGCCGGCTGCCGCTTCGAGGCGAAGCAGTCGCTCACCGTCAACTACCTGCCGGCCGCGCTCGCCCACGGGGCCGAGATACGGCCCCTGCACGAGGTGCAGCACCTGACCCGGACCGCGGAGGGGGACTACCGGATCCACTACAACGTCGTCGACGACCAGGACTACCGGGTGCACCACGAGTCCGGCGTCATCGAGGCCAAGATCGTCGTGATGGCGGCCGGCGCCGCGGCCACCCCGGTCATCCTGCAGCGCAGCGAGGCCCACCTCGGGTCGATGCCGCACGCGGTCGGCCGCTACTTCTCCGGCAACGGGGAGCGGCTCAACACGGCCATCCTCGACGAGGACAAGGTCGCCGAACTCCTCGGCCTGTCCCGCGGCGACGGCGCGCTGCCCTACGGCGCCAACGCGATCGGCAGAGGACCGACCGTGGCGAGCTGGGACAAGCTGGACGGCTCGCTGCCCGAGTACTCCCGCTACTCGCTGGAACAGCTCTACTTCCCGCCGGGCCTCGGCACCATCCTCGCCCAGGTGCCCGACGCCACCGGGCCGACCTGGTTCGGCAGGGAGAAGAAGGAGATCCTCAAGAACTGGAAGTCCTGGCTGACGATCTTCTCGATGATCGAGGACGACAACGAGGGCGTCTTCGGCCCGCCGCCGGAGACCGGCAACGCCCTGCGCATCTCCCAGCAGATGCTCGGCCGCGGCAACCTCTCCTACCGGCCCACGAAGAACACCTGGCACGGCTGGAACCAGTCCGACGCGGAAGTGAAGGAGATCCTGGAGAAGGACGGCCTCGCCAAGGTGATGCCGTGGACCAACGACCTGGTCGGCGCCTACACCGTGCACCCCCTCGCCTCCTGCCGGATGGGCGACGACCCCCGCACCTCGGCCCTGGACGACACCAACGAACTGCGCGGCCACTCCGGTGTCTTCGTCACCGACGGGTCCGCGATCCCCGGGGCGCTCACCGTCAACCCGGCGATGACCATCGCCGCCGTCGCCGAACGCGCGGTCCCGCACATCGTGGCGGAGGCCCAGCGCAGGGGAGTGGCCGTGAGCTACGGGGCCCCGGCGCCCACCGGCTACAAGAGCGGCCGGAACGCGGTCCTGCCGCTGCTGCGCGACAAGCCCAGGCAGCCGGCCGGCGTGTGACCGGTACGGGCGGGCGCGCTTCCCGCCGGCCGGTCAGTTGCTTCACAGGACTTTCCCTTCCCCGGTGGGTTGCTTCACGCAACCGGCCCGCGATTCCAGGAGACAGCGGTGCGACCACTCGTGAGAACCATGCTGAAAGGCTCCCTCAAGCAGATCCGGTACGTCACCGCGGTCCCGCGGCACGAGGCGAGGGGCCTGGTGGCCGACGTCTACGACCGGGCCGGCCGGGAGTTCGGCATCCTCGCGCCGCCGCTGGCACTGCACTCCCCGGCGCCCGAGGCGCTCGCCGCCTGCTGGGTCCTGCTGCGCGAGACCCTCCTCGTCGACGGCCGGGCCGGACGGGCCGCGAAGGAGGCCGTCGCCACCGGTGTCTCGCAGGCCAACGAGTGCGCGTACTGCGTCGACGTCCACCAGGCCAAACTGCGGACCCTGACCGGGCCGGACACCGCGCCCCTGGCGGCCGTCACCGACTGGGCCCGCCACCTCACCACCGCCGGCGGCCCGCCGCGGCCCGCGCCCTTCCCCGCCGAGCACGCCCCCGAACTGCTGGCCACCGCCGTCACCTTCCACTACCTCAACCGGATGGTCCGGCTGTTCCTGCCCGACTCGCCCGTGCCCGACGCGGCCCCCAGGGCCGGACGCGGACCGGCGCTGCGGATCGTCGCACGGGCCATGCGCCCGGACACCGGCACCACGGTAACCGCCGGAGCCTCCCTCGGCCTGCTCCCCGCGGCACCGCTGCCCGCCGCGCTCGCCTGGGCCCGGCCCGAGCCGGCCGTCGCCGGGGCCCTGGCCCGCGCCGTCGCCTGCGTCGACGCGTCCGCCGAACACTGGGTCCCCGAGCCCGTACGCGAACTGCTGCACGCCGAACTCGCCGTCAGCGACGGCACGCCGCCCGGCCCGAGCCGCGCCTGGCTCGACCCCCTCACCGACCGGCTCGCCCCCGACCAGCGGCCCGCCGCACGGCTGTCCCTGCTCGTCGCGCTCGCCCCGTACCAGATCACCGACGCGGACGTGACCGCGTTCCGGGCCGGCCGGCCCGGCGACCGCGAGCTCGTCGAGCTCGCCGCCTGGGCGTCCCTGACCGCCGCCGTCCGCGCCGGAAGCCGTTTCGCCGTGCCCCTGCCCGACGCCCGCCCCACCCGCCCCGCACCCGCCGGCGGCTGACCGGCACACGCCCACCACGAGGACATCCCCCGCATTTCCCGCGTCCCCTGCATCCCTTGCACGAACCGACCCCGAAGGAGCCCGGCCATGAGCAGCATCGACGACGTCCTGAAGGACCTGGCGACCGACATCGAGGAGACCGCCCGCCTCGTCGAAGGCCTCGACGAAGCCGCCTGGAACACGCCGACGCCCGCACCCGGCTGGCGCATCGCCGACCAGATCGCCCACCTGACCTTCATCTTCCACCTGGCCGGCACCGCCGCCTCCGACCCCGAGGCGTTCGCCCGGATCGCCGCCGGCGCCTCCCACGACTTCGACGGGGCCGTGGACGCCGCGCTGCGCCAGTTCAACCAGTTCCCGCCGGACCAACTGCTGGCCCGCTTCCGCGCGGCGGGCCGGGCGTCCGTCGACGCGCTGGCCGCCGTCCCGGAGGGCGAGGTGGTGCCCTGGCTGGTCAACCCGCTGCCGCCCGCCGTGCTCGCCTCCGCGGGGATCATGGAGGTCTTCGGCCACGGGCAGGACATCGCGGACGCGCTCGGCGTGCGCCGCGAACCGACCGGACGCCTGCGCCACCTGGTCTTCTTCGCCTTCCTCACCCGTGACTTCGGCTACCTCTCCCGCGGTCTGACCCCGCCCGCCGAGCCGTTCCGCATCGAGGTGACCTCGCCCGCCGGCGAACCGTGGGCCTTCGGACCCGAGGACGCCACCGACCGGATCACCGGCCCGGCCGAGGACTTCTGCCTCCTGGTCACCCGCCGCCGCCACCGCGCCGACCTGGCCCTCGAGGCCGAGGGCGCGGAGGCCGAGCGCTGGCTCGACATCGCCCAGGCCTACCGCGGCCCGGCCGGAGAGGGCCGCCGCCCGGGCCAGTTCGCCGAGCGGGGAGACGAGCGCTGATCCGTACCGCGGGCACCGGCCGCCCGGCCGTCCCCGCGCCCCGCGTCCGTTCCCCACCAGCCGTCCCGCCCGCACCCCACCAGGAGCCGACATGACACCCGCCTTCCTGCGCACCGCCGTCGTCATCGGCTGTGGTGTCACGGGTACCTCGATCGCCCTCGCCCTCGCCGGGGCCGGGGTCGAGGTGGCCCTCGCCGACCAGGACGCGGACGCGGTCGACAGGGCGCGGCGGCTGGGGGCGGGCACGGCGTGGACCCCCGACCGTCCGCCCGCCGACCTCGTCGTCGTCGCCACCCCGCCGTCCGCCGTCGTCGACGTCCTGCACGACGCCCAGGCCCGCGGCCTGGGCCACGTCTGCACCGACACCGCCGGGACCAAGGACATCGTCGCCGCCGAGGCCGAGCTGCGCGGCTGCGACCTCAAGGGCTACGTCCCCGGCCACCCGCTGCCGGCCCAGGGCCCGGCGGCCGGCCCGTCCGCCTCCCGGTTCGCCGGCCGGCCCTGGATCCTGTGCCCGTACGACACCACCCCCCGATGGGCGCTGGCGACGGTCGCCGAACTGGCCGCCCTGTGCGGCGCGGTCCGCCGCGACATGACACCGCAGGAACACGACCTGGCCATGGCCGCCGTCAGCCACCTGCCGTACGTGGTGGCGGCCGTCGTCGCGGGCGGGCTCCTCGACGTCGACCCCGCCCTGCTGCCGCTCGCCGGCGACGAGCTGGCCGGCGTCGTACGGGCCGTCGCCGCCCTCCCCGGAGCCGGCAGCGATCTGCTGGCGCACAACGCGGGCCCGGTCGCCGACCGGCTCGACCAGGTGGCCGGCGCGCTGGCCGCCGCCGCCCGGATGCTGCACCGCGGTGAGGACACCGTGCCCGTCGAACTCGCCCTGCTGCTGGAGCTGGGTGAGCGGGGGCGGGCCGCGCTGGAGGCGGCCGGCGAGCACCGCACGGTCGAGGATGCCCGCCGGCCGGACCGGATGTGACGGTCACCGGGACCCGACGCCGAACGAAGGATGGCCCGCCCGTGACCCGTCCCGTCTTCTTCCTGCACCCCGTCTACGAAGCCCTGTCCGCCTTCGGCTGGCTGTTCATCGGCCCCGTCCCGCTCGCCGAGCGGCGGCCGCCGCTGACCGGCCCCGCGCCCCTGCACCCCGAGCGGCTGTGCCCCGAACGCCCCCTGACGCCCCTGGAGCACGCCCTGGACCGGCAGCTGACGGGCTGAGCGCCCCCGGCCCGGCTCTGCCGTGACGCCCGGCTCCCCCTCGCGGGGAGCCGGGCGCCGTCATGTCCCGGCAAGGCCGTCCCGGCGCTGTTCGACTTGGCGAAGTCGGGTGAACACGCAGGTCACAGCCACACTTCAGAGGCGCCGCACGGGCGAAGATGCCGCTTTCCCCGGCGCGGAAAACGATGAGTGGGCCGTCGCGAGACGTCCTACGAGAACGGAGCCCCGCATGACACACGGCGTGCCGAACAAGCGGTTGCTGATGGTGATGCCCTACAGCCAGTTCGTCCGCAAGGCCGCCCAGGCGGGGTTCGAGGTGTGGGCGATCTGGGACCCGGCCCTGCGCGAGCGGGCCTACCTCGACTCGGTCGCCGAGCACGCCCGCGAACTGCTGCTGACCGACTTCTCCGACGAGGCGGCGCTGCGCGCCCTGATCGCCTCCACCGTCCGGGCCCACGACATCGGCACCGTGCTGCACCTGGGAGCGGAGAGCAGCATGGGCCCGGTCGTCGCCGAGGCGGAGGCGCTCGGGATCTCGCCCAACCCCGCCGCCGCCGTGCACCGCCTCAACGACAAGGGGGCGCTGCGCGCCCTGCTCGGCGAGCACGGGATCTCGCCCGTGCGCAGCGAACTCGTCCTCACCACGGAGGCGGTCGCCGCCGCCGTGTCGCGGCTGCCGCTGCCCGTCGTGGTCAAACCCACCCGGCTGTCCGGAAGCCGCGGCATCGCCCTGATCCGGGACGCCGCCGACCTTGAGGAGTGGACCGGTCGCGTCACCGCCGCGGGACACGCCGGCCCGTATCTGGTGGAGGAGTACCTCCAGGGCCCGGAGTTCAGCGTCGAGACCCTGTCCGCCGGCGGCACGCACCACGTCATCGGCATCACCGCCAAGCGCACCACCGGCGCACCCCTGTTCGTCGAGACCTCCCACATCCACCCGGCCGCCCTCGCCCCCGCCGACGACGCCGCCGTCCGCTCCCTGGTGACCCGGCTGCTCGACGCCGCCGGCCTGGTCTTCGGGCCCGCGCACACGGAGGTGATCCTCACCGGGCACGGTCCGCGCGTCGTGGAGTCCCAGACGCGGCTGGGCGGCGACCGCATCCCCCAGCTCATCGAGACCGCCACCGGGTACGACATCGAGGCCGAGATCTTCCGCACCCTCGCGGGGGCCGACACCGAGCCGCCCACCGCCCTGCACACCGCGTCCGTCGGCTTCTTCCTGCTGCCGCCGGGGCGCCTGGCGGAGGTCCGCGGCCTCGACGCCGTACGGGCCCTGCCCTACGTGCACACCCTGCACTTCCCCCACGCCCCCGGCGACGAACTCCCGCCCACCACGAACTCCGCCACCCGCCACGGCTACGTCGTCGTCGACGCCCAGTCGCCGGCCGAGGCCGAGGAGCGCATCGCCCGCGTGCGTTCCCTGCTCGTCGCCGACGTGCGCGAAGCCACCGCCCCGAAGGGAACCCCGCGTTGAACCCCGCCCCGACCGTGCTGCTGATCGGCGGCGTCGACGCCCACCTGGAGCGCTTCCACGCGCTCGGGGCGAAGACCGTCCTGATCCAGCACCCCGACAAGATCACTCCGTACCAGAACCGCACCGCCCACGCGCTGCTGATGCTGGACTACACCGACTGGGAGACCGTACGGCCCTTCGCCGAGGCCGCCCGCGACGTCTACGGCGCCGACGCGGTGGTCTCCCTCACCGAACCCGGCCTCAACACCGCCGGCCGGCTGGCCGACCTGTTCGGGCTGAGCGACGGCAGGCGCTACGAGGCCAGCCGCCGGATGCGCGACAAGTACCTGATGCGCCGCCACCTCGCCGAGCGCGGCCTGCCCGTCCCCGAGCACGGACTGGTCGAGGACCGCGCCTCCCTGGCCGCCTTCGGCGAGCGGGCCGGCTACCCCTTCATCGTCAAGCCCGTCTCCACGACCGCCGGGTTCGGTCTGCTGCGCGTGGACGGCCCGCAGGACCTCGACTCCGTATGGGCGCGGATCGAGCGGATGCGGGGCGGACGCACCGACCGCGGCTCCACCATGTTCACCGTCGACGGCTTCCTCATGGAGTCCTACATCGACGGCCCCGAGTTCAGCGTCGAGTCGCTCAGCTTCGCCGGCCGCCACGTCGTCGTCGCCGTCACCGAGAAACTCACCGACGACGCCCACTTCGCCGAACTCGGCCACGTCGTGCCCGCCCGGCTCTCCGGCACCGACCGGAGCCGGCTCACCACCGCGGTCCAGGACTTCCTCACCGCGATGGACGTCACCGACGGGCCGAGCCACACCGAGATCCGGCTCTCCGCCCGCGGCCCGATGGTCATCGAGTCCCACAACCGGCTCGGCGGCGGCCACATCCCGGAGCTGGTGCGCGCCGCCTACGGCATCGACCTGATCGCCTACGGGGCCGCCTGGCCGCTGGGACTGACCGAGCCGCTGGCCGCGCCCCCCGAGCCCACCGCGGCCGCCGTCACCCGTTTCGTGCTGCGCGAGCCCGGCACCGTCACCGCCGTCCACGGCGTCGAGGAGGTCGCCGCCCGGCCCGAGGTGCTGCTCGCCCAGGTCTCGGTCCGGCCCGGCGACACCGTACGGGAGCTGCGCGACAACTGGGACCGGCTCGGCAGCGTCGCGGTGACGGCCGCCGACCCCGACAGCGCGGTCCGGCTGTGCGAGCACCTGGTCCGCGAGGAGATCCGCATCGACGTCGCCCCGGCGGTCCAGGAGGGGCTGCGGGCGGCCTGAACGACCAGGAGGAGTTGACCACCATGTCCGTACGACGAGGACTGCTGACCACCCTGCGCGAGGACCTCGGCGTCGTCGTCGAACGGGACCCGTCCCTCGGCGGCCGCTGGGAGGCGCTGGGCCACACCGGCCTGTCCGCCCTGTGGGCCCACCGCGTCGCGCACCGGCTCCACCGCGGGCGCACCCGCTGGGCCGCGCGGTTCGTCGCCCGTGTCGCGCGCCGCCGCACCGGGGTGGAGATCCACCCCGGGGCGCGGCTGGGCCGGCGGGTCTTCATCGACCACGGAGCGTCCGTCGTGATCGGGCAGACGGCCGTCGTCGGCGACGACGTGACGATCTACCAGCAGGTCACGCTGGGGGCGGTCGGCTGGTGGGCGGACAACGCGCGCCCGCCCGGCGCCCGCCGGCACCCGGTGGTCGGCGACCGGGTCGTCCTCGGCGCCAACGCCACCGTGCTCGGCCCCGTCACGGTCGGCGACGACTGCCTGATCGGCGCCATGGCCACCGTCACGGACGACGTCCCGCCCGGCGCCCGCGTCTACGCGGCCCGCTCGACCGTCCGCCCCGCCCCGACGTCCGTCCCGCCCGGCACACACCCGCCCGGGGCGGCGCCGCCCGCCCTGGACGCCGTACGTCTGCTCGCCTCGGCCGGTTCCTGGTGAGCGGTCGTGGGGTGCGCCGCCCCGACTCCGTCCGCCCCGGCCGGGGCGGCGCCGCCCGCCCCGGACGCCGTACGCCTGCTCGCCCCGGCCGGTTCCCGGTGAGCGGCCCCGGCTCCGCCTGCCCCGCCCTCTCCTGGAGACTGCCGTGACCACCGCCGTCCGTACCGAACGCAACATCGCCGCCGGGCTCGAAGAGCTCATCGGCCACACCCCCCTGGTCCGTCTCGACGTCGCCGGGATCGCGCCCGGCGCCGAGGTGCTCGCCAAGCTGGAGTCCGCCAACCCCTTCGCCAGCAGCAAGGACCGTGCCGCCCTGGCGATGCTGCGCGGCGCCGAGGAGCGCGGCGACCTCGCCCCCGGCGGCACCGTGGTGGAGTCCACCTCGGGCAACACCGGCATCGCGCTCGCGGCCATGGCCGCCAGGCGCGGCTACCGCTGCATCGTCGTCCTGCCCGACAGCGCCACACCGGAGCGGATCGGCCTGCTGAACGCGCTGGGCGCCGAGGTCGTGCAGACGCCCAGCGCCGAGCGGTTCGCGGGGGCCATCGCCAAGGCGGAGGAGATCCAGGCCGCGACCCCCCGGTCCTGGTACGTGCGCCAGCACGAGAACCCCGACAACGTCCGCGCCCACTACGAGAGCACCGGACCGGAGATCTGGGCCGACACCGGCGGCCGCGTCGACGTGCTCGTCGTGGGCGTCGGCACCGGCGGCACCCTCACCGGAGCCGGACGCCACCTGCGGGAACACAACCCCGACCTGAAGATCGTCGCCGTCGAACCGGAGAACTCCCCGGTGCTGTCCCGGGGGTACGCCGGCACCCACCGCATCCCCGGCCTCAACGGCGGCTTCGTGTCGCCCACCACCGACGTCGACCTCATCGACGAGGTGATCACCTGCCCGGACGAGGCCGCCCTCGACACCGCCCTCGCCCTGGTGCGCGAACAGGGCCTGTTCGCGGGGGTCTCCTCCGGCGCCGCCGTGTACGCGGCGGCCCTCCTCGCACGGCGGCCCGAGTCCGCGGGCAAGTCCGTCGTCACGATCCTGCCCGACACCGGCGAGCGCTACGTCAGCATCTTCACCGAAGGGTCCCCCTCATGACCACCCTGGTCCTGCACCGCGGCTCCCTGCGGGCCAACCCCTACGAGCACTGGCTCGCCGGCCGGGACGAGAAGATCGTCCTGCTCGGCTCGGCCGAGCAACTCGCCCTCTTCGGCGAGGAGTTGCCCACCACCGCGCCCTACCTGCACGCCGAGGTACTGCCCGACTACGACACCAGTGACCGCGTCGCGGAACGGGCCGCCGAGCTCATCGAGGAGTTCGGCGTCACGGACCTCGTGGCCTGCCAGGAGTTCGACATCGAGCGCGCCGCCGCGCTGCGCGAACGGTACGGGCTCCCCGGCCAGCGGCCGGACACCGCGCTCGTCTACCGCGACAAGTGGGAGATGAAGCAGGCGGCCGTACGGGCCGGCATCAAGGTCGCCGACCACGCCCTGCCGCACACGGCCGCCGACCTCACCGCCTTCGCCGGCCGCCACGGACTGCCCGTGGTGGTCAAACCGCGCCGCGGCGCCCTGTCCGTCGGCGTGGCCGTCCTGCGCACGGACGGGGAACTGGCCGCGTGGCTCGACACCGCAGAGCTGACCGGCCCGGACGGCGAGCCGCAGTGGCTGGCCGAGACGTTCGTCGAGGGCTCCATGTGCCACATCGACGGCACCGTCCTGGACGGGCGGATCGCCACCCTGTGGCCCTCCCGCTACCTGTACGCGCTGGCGAACTTCCGCGACCGCGCGGGCCGGGTCGACATCGCCCTCGACGTCGCCGACCCGCTCACCCGCAGGCTCACCGAGTTCGGCGAGCGGATCCTCGCCGCCTTCGGCGGACCCGAGCACTTCGCCTTCCACATCGAGGTGTTCCACACCGACGACGACGAACTCGTCCTGTGCGAGGCCGCCTCGCGCGCGGGCGGGGCCGGGGTGCGCGACGTCCAGCGCGCCCTGTTCGGCTTCGACCCGATGGAGTACCCGGTGCGCCGCCAGCTGGGCCTGCCCGTGGACCACGAGGGCCGGGCCGACCCCGGGCAGATCGCCGGGCAGCTGCTGTTCACCAAGCGGCCGGGCGTGCTGCGCGCCCTGCCCGACCCGGCGACCCTGCCGCCGGGCGTCCTGAAGTACACGACGTACGCGCGGGTCGGGGAGCGGGTGCCCGAGGCCTCGCACTCCGGGGACTTCCTCGCCGCCTTCGTGATCGCGGGCGCGGACCGGGCTCAGTGCGAGGCCCGCATCCGGGCCGCCGAGGCCTGGTTCACCGCCGGACTCGACATCGGCTGAGCCACCGACCTGACCAAGTACGCGCGTCGTGCGCGCCGGCGCGGGGCGCGGCAATCCAGGAGATGCCGCGTCCCGGACCACTGTGTGACCGTTCCGGCAGAGCCGGGGGCACGGCGGGGGTCCGCCGCCCGGAGGGCCGATCGGATGGGACAACGCCTTGGTCAGCACATCGATTCAGCAGCGATTCGCCGCGCAGGTGAGCTCGACACCGGACGCCGTGGCCGTCTCGGCACCCCTGGACGGCACCACCCTGACCTACCGCCGGCTCGACGAGCGCGCCAACCGGCTCGCGCACCGGCTGATCGGCCTCGGCGTGCGCCCGGGCGACCCGGTCGCCGTGCTGATGGAACGCTCCCCCGAGGTCGTCGTCGCCCTGCTGGCCGTGGTGAAGGCCGGCGCCGCCTACCTGCCCCTGCACAGCGCCTACCCGCTCGCCCGGATGCAGCAGATCACCGACCGGGCCGGGGCGCCCGTACTGCTGACCGACGCCGCGCTGCGCTCGCGCGGACTGCCGCGGGCCGGCTTCGTGGTCGAGCCCGCCACCGACCCGGCGGTGGCCGCCGCGCCCACCACCGACCCGGGCATCGCGTGCGACCCCGACGCCGTGGCCTACGTCATCCACACCTCGGGTTCCACCGGCGCGCCCAAGGGCGTGGAGGTCACCCACCGCGGTGTGCTCGCGTTCACCGCCGACTCCTCCTGGTCCGAGGCGCACCGGCGGATCCTGTCCCTGGCCCCTTACGCCTTCGGCGTCTCCACCTACGAGATCTGGGTGCCGCTGCTGCGCGGCGGCCGTGTCGTCCTGGCCCCGCCGGGCGAGCCCGACGTGGCCACCGTCCGCCGGCTCCTCGCCGACGAGTCCATCACCGCCCTGCACGTGACGGCCGGGCTCTTCCGCGTCTTCGCCCAGGAGGCCCCCGACCTCTTCGCCCCGGTCCGGGAGGTGCTCACCGGCGGCGACGTCATCGCCCCGACGGCCGTACGGCGGGTGCTCGACGCCTGCCCGGACACCGTCGTACGGGCCATGTACGGGGCCACCGAGCTCACCGCCTTCGCGGCGCACGCGACGATGACCGCCGCCTGCCCGCCGGACGGCCCGGTCCCCGTGGGACGGCCGATGGACGGGATGGAGTTCCGGCTCCTCGGGCCCGGCCTCGTCCCCGTGCCCGAGGGGGAGACCGGCGAACTGTACGTCGCCGGCGACCGGCTGGCCCGCGGCTACCACCACGACACCGCCCTGACGGAGGACCGCTTCGTCACCGACCCCGCCGGTACGCGCATGTACCGCACCGGGGACCTCATGCGGCGCACCGCCGACGGGCGGCTGGAGTTCGCCGGGCGCGTCGGCGACCAGGTCAAGATCCGCGGCTACCTCGTGGAGCCGGGCGAGGTGGAGCACGTCCTGGCCCGCCAGGACGGCGTGGCCGACGTCGCCGTCGTCGCCCGGGACGACGGCCCCGGCGAGGACAAGCGGCTCGTCGCCTACGTCGTACCCGGCCGCCCCACCGGCACCGGCCCCGACGGCCTGCGCGCCGCGGTCGCCGCCCTGCTGCCCGACTACATGGTGCCCGCCGCCTTCGTCGTGCTCGACGCCCTGCCCCTGACGCCCAACGGCAAGCTGGACCGCGCCGCGCTGCCCGCGCCCGAACGGCCCGCACCGGCGCCGGTGCCGGAGACCGACGAGCTCACGCCCGGCCGGCGGCTGCTGTGCGGCCTGTTCGCCCGTGCGCTCGGCCTCGACGCGGTCGGCCCCCACGACAGCTTCTTCGAGCTGGGCGGCGAGTCCCTCCAGGCGATCCGGCTGGCCGGCCGCATCGGGGCCGAGCTGGGCGTCGAGGTGTCCGCCGCGGACATCCTCAGCCACCCGACCGTCGCCGAACTCGAGACCCTGCTGCGGGACCTGACGCCCGCCCCCCTCCAGGCCCACTAGGTACGACGCGGTCGTCCACGACCGGGAAAAGGATTGGTCACCTTGAGCATCACCACCGCAGCGCCGCGGACCGACGACGGCACCGCCCGGCGGATCCCGCTGTCGTACAACCAGCAGTTCCTGCGCGCCTTCGACAAGGGTGAGACGGACGGCGCCTTCGGCCACCGGCACACCCTGGTGTGCGGCTGGCGCGTCACCGGCGCCGTCGACACCGACGCCCTGCAGTGTGCCCTCGACGACGTGGTCGAACGGCACGAGGTGCTGCGCACCGCCGTGGTCGGCGACGACGAGGGCGGCCACCAGGTCGTCCATCCGCCCGCGCCGGTCGCCCTGGAGGTCACCGACCTGCCCGATGCGGACGGCACCCCGCGCGACGTGCGCGCCGAGGAGTTCCTGAACGACCTCGACGCCGCCCCGTACCCGGTGCGCGAACTGCCCCACCTGCGGGCCTTCCTGGGCCGCTTCGACACCACCGACGCCGTCCTCGTGCTCGCCACCCACCACACGTCCACCGACGCCTGGTCCCTCCAGGTCCTGATGCGCGACCTGGTGGCCGCCTACCGCGCCCGCGCGGCCGGCGGCACGGCCGAGCAGGGCGAGGCGGTCCAGTACCGGGAGTTCGCCCGCTACCAGCAGGAGAACGCCGACAGCGGCCGTATCGACCGGGCCCGCGCCTACTGGCGCGAGCGCCTCGCCGGAGCCGAGATCACCGGCATCACCTCCGACCGGCCGGCCCAGGCGGACCTGCCGAGCGCGTACGGCGTGCACCGCTTCGTCTTCGACGCCGAACTGTCCAGGAAGGTCGTGGAGTTCGCCCGCGCCGAGCGCTGCACCCCCTTCATGGTGCTGGCCGCCGCCTACAGCGTGCTGCTGCGCCGGCGCACCGGCACCACCGACGTCGTCTTCCCGACCTTTTCCTCGGGCCGCTACGAGGAGCGGTTCGCGGACTCGGTCGGCCCGTTCTTCAACTTCGTGCCGATCCGCATCGACACCGGCGACTGCACCACCCTCGCCGACGTCCTCGACCGCTCCCGCGCGGCCTGCGTGGGCGCCTACCGCAACGAGATCCCCTTCGCCCGCATCGCCGAGGACAGCCCGGCCCTGCTCGCACCGTTCGCCGACGGCTTCCTCGCCGTCGTCGCCTTCGAGGTGCTCCAGTCGGCCTTCCCGCTCGACGGCGAGGGCGGCGGGGAGCCGGCCGGCCCCCGCTTCGCCGAGATCCGGCGCCGCACCCTGTCGCAGCGGGTCAGCTCGGCCATCCCGGACGGCGGTCTGTGGGCCATGGACGTCCTGCCCGGCGGAGAGCTCGCGGGCAGCCTGAAGTTCGACCACAACCGCTTCGACGAGCGCACCGCCCGCGAGCTGGTGGAGCAGTTCCGGCACCTGCTCACGGCCCTGAGCGGCGCCCCGCAGACGCCGCTGGCGAAGCTGTGACGACCTCGGCGGCCCCGCAGGCGACCCCTTCGACCCCGACCTCGACTCCGACTTCGCCTCCGACTTCGACGCAAGAGGACCGATCCCGATGACTTCCACCCTGCCCGAGACGTTCGCCCCGCGCGCGGCCGTGCCGGAGCCGGACCTCACCCCGGACGAGATCGTCGCCCGCGCCGGGGAACTGGCGGCCGGCCTGCCCGCCCGGCAGGCCGAGACGGAGCGGCGCGGTTACTACGCCGAGGACACCCACGAGGCGTTCGCCCGCGCCGGCTTCTACCGCATCCTGGTCCCGCGCCGGTACGGCGGCTACGAGTTCGGCCCGGCGACCTTCATGAAGGTCGCCACGACCCTGGCCCGCGGCTGCCCGTCGACCGGCTGGATGTACCTGTTCGGCGCGGCCCACGCCCTGGTCGCCGCGACCCTGTTCGACGAGCGCACCCAGGCCGAGCTGTTCGCCGGCGGCGACTTCGTCTGCCCGGCCACGGTCGCCCCGGCCGGCAGCGCGACCCGCGCCGAGGACGGCTCCTGGCTGCTGGACGGCGTCTGGAACTACTGCTCGGGCGCCCCCTACGCCACCCACTTCATCGGCCACACCCTCGTCTTCGACGACCCCGACGGGCCGCCCGCGCCGATGCTGTTCATCGCCGAACGGTCGCAGTTCGAGCGCCTGGACGACTGGGGCGACCAGCTCGGCCTCAAGGGCAGCGGCTCGCACAGCATCCGCATCCAGGGCGCCCGCATCCCCGCCCACCGCACCCTGCCCGGCCACCTCAGCCAGATCCCGGTCACCGACGACCTGCCGGGACGCACCCTGCACGGCCCCGAGTACGGCGGCGGACCGCTCAGCTTCATGCTGCTCGAACTCGGCGCGCTGGCCGTCGGCATGGCCCAGGGCGCCCTCGACGCGTACGAGGAGCTGATGCGCACCCGTACCACCACGTTCTTCCCCATCGTCCCGCGCACCGAGGACCCGGACTTCCAGTTCCGCTTCGGCGAGGCCACCGGCATGATCACCACCGCCGACGCGGCGATGACCGAGGCCGTACGCCAGTGGGAGCAGCTCTGCCTGAAGGACGCCGCGGCCTTCACCCGCGAGGAGGAGCTGCGGCTGGCCACCATCAGCCGTGAGGTGGTCCGCCTGTGCTGGAGGGCCGTCGAGGGCCAGCTCTTCCCGACGGCGGGCTCCAGCTCCGTACGCGCGGGACAGCGCGTCGAACGGGTCTGGCGCGACCTGTCGACGCTGCACAGCCACGCCGGCAACGGCGTCTTCCTCGCCTCGCACGCCGGCCGGGAGCTGGCCCGCGCGCACTTCGGCACCGGACAGTGACCGCCCCCGGCTTTTCTGCAGACAGGGAAAAACCGTGACTCCGCTCTCCCACCCGAAGGAGGAGGGCTTCCAACCCGAGGGTTGCGGTCCAGCCCGAACCGGTCCCTTACGGGACGAAAGGAAAGCAACACAGACCAGGGAAGCGATTCCCCCACCGGCTGAAGCCAGTGGTCCCCTCGCTAGGAGTACTGACTGATGGAGCAAGGCTGCCCCTTCGCCCTCGACACCACCGGGCGGGACATCCACGGCGAAGCCGCCGTCCTGCGCGACCGGGGACCCGCGGTCCCGGTGGAACTTCCCGGCGGTGTCCTCGCCTGGTCGTTGAACGGCCACGACGTCATCAAGAAGGTGCTCGGCGACCCGCGGGTCACCAAGAGCGCCCGCAACCACTGGCCCGCCTTCCGGAACGGTGAGATACGGCCCGACTGGGAGCTGATCAGCTGGGTGGCCATGGACAACATGGTCACCGCCTACGGCAGGAACCACGTCCGGCTGCGCAAGCTGACCGGCAAGGCGTTCAGCCCGCGCCGCACCGAGGCGTTCCGCCCGCGCGTGGAGGAACTCACCGACCAGCTCCTCGACGGCCTGGCGCAGACCGCGCCCGGCGAGGTGGTGGACCTGCGCGAGCGGTTCGCCTACCCGCTGCCCGCGCGCCTGGTCGCCGACCTGATCGGCATGCCCGAGGAGGCCCGCGCCAAGACCGCCAAGGTCATCGACGCCATGGTGGACACCACCCTCACCCCCGAGCAGGCCCAGGCCGTGCTCGCCGGCTGGCGCGGTGCGATGGCGGACCTGATCGCCGACAAGCGGCGCGAGCCCGGCGAGGACATCACCAGCGACCTCGTGGCCGCCCGCGACGAGGACGGTTCGCGGCTGACCGAGGAGGAGCTGACCGACACCATCTTCGCGATCCTCGGCGCCGGCTCCGAGACCACCATCAACTTCTTCGACAACGCCATCACCGCGCTGCTGTCGGACCCCACGCAGCTCGAGCTGGTCCGCTCCGGGCAGGCCACCTGGGACGACGTGATCGACGAGACGCTGCGCGTGGAGTCGCCCCTGGCCCACCTGCCGCTGCGCTACGCCGTCGAGGACATCGAGCTCGACGGCGTCACCATCCCCCAGGGCGACCCGATCCTGGTCAACTACAGCGCCGTGGGCCGCGACCCGCGACTGCACCCGGACGACCCCGGCTCCTTCGACCTCACCCGGGCGGACAAGGAGCACCTGTCCTTCGGGTTCGGCCCCCACTACTGCCTCGGCGTGGGCGTGGCCCGCCTGGTCGCCCGCACCGGCCTGTCCCGCCTCTTCGCCCGCTTCCCCGACCTGTCCCTGGCCGTCCCCCGGGAGGAACTCCAGCCCCTGCCGACCTTCATCATGAACGGCCACCGCGCCCTGCCGGTCCGCCTGACGGTCCCGGCGCTGGTCACCACCGCCTCCTGAGCACGCCGGCCGGCCGGTGACAGGGGCGTTTCTCCCGGTATGACGCCGCCTGCGCGGTGTTCCGCCGGGAGAAACGCTCCCATCACGGTGCCCACCCGAACTGCCACGCCCCGAACAGAAACCACCTCCCCTCCCGAGGCGTTGACCGGTTGACGCCGTTTCGCCGTCGCGGGTGGGCGGCGGACATCGGGGACACATCGGGAGGGAGAGCGGGATGACGCAGGCCGTGGTGGGCGATCCGGGCGAGCGGGTGCCGGGGCGCTGGTGGACGGTGCGTCTGGACGCCGTCGGCCGGGGCAGTACGGCCGTGCGCGTCACGTGCAGCCGCCCCGCCTGCGCCGAACAGCGCCTGCCGTCCACGGCCGCCGGCCGCGCGGCCGCGGTCGACCACCTCAAGGCCCATCTGCGCGCCGTCCCCGCCCCCAGGGCCGAGGCGTACTGCGCGTGCCGGGCCGAGAGCTGCCGCGCCCACCTGCCCGACACCGCCGGCCGCTCCGCGCGTACCGAACCCTGGCGATGCGGCGGCCCGGTCGTCATCGCCGTCCTCGCCGACCGGGAAGGGCGCTGGTGGCAGGCGATGGAGTGCTGCTCGCGGTGCGCGGCCGCCACCCCCGGGGCGAAGACCGTGGGCACCTCCCGGGCACCCGCCCCGCGGACCACCGAACGTCCGGCCCCCGCGGCCACGGGCGTGGGCGCGCCGCAGTTCTCCGACCACCAGCCCTCCGCGGTCACGGGCGCGGGCGCGCCCCAGTTCTCCGATCACCAGGCCCCCGCCGGTACGGGGGCTCCGACCCCCCGCTCCGTACCCGCGCGGCGCCGCCCGCGGCAGGGGAAGATCGCCCAGCGGGTCGTCCCGCACGACCTGCGGCCCGACGTCCTGCGGGACGAACTCATCGAACTCGGCGACCTCTTCCGCGCCTACCAGCGGCGCGAGCAGCCCGACCTGGCGGTCCTCGCCGACCTCCAGGAACGCAAGGCCCGCGCCTTCACCACCTGGGCCGGTGTCACCGGCGACGACGAACTGCGGGAGGAGGCCCGGCGCGCCGAGCAGGCCGCCGCGACCATCCGCCGCCAGCACCAGCAGCGCACCGGCGGCGTCACGGACGGCGACGGGCCGGCCGTGACGCGGCTGCTGACCGCACCGACGCAGTGGGAGAACGCGCGCTCCGTCCTCGCGCACGTGGCCGACCACGCCCCGCTGCCCGGACCGGAGGCACGGCTGCTGACGCTGATGCTGACCCTGCGCACCGCGCACGCCGGCACCGGCAACCTCGTCGGCCAGGACCTCAACGCGCTGAACCTGACCGATCCGCGGGACCTCGTCGAGAAGCTGACCGGCTGCGGCTGGCTCTCCCTCCCCGGCACCGTCGACGACCTGCTCGCCTCCCGGCCGGAGAACCCCACCCCGATCACCGTCCCCTCCCTGGTGCCCCCCGAGGACGGGACGGGCCCGTTCACGTTCGGCAGGAAGATGCGGCCCAAGCTCTCCGGCTGGGCCCAGCGGGTCGTGACGGACAAGAAGCTCCGCAAGACCAAGGCCCCCGCCGGTCCCCGGCTGCTCGCCCTGACGCTGGCCACCCAGACCGACGCCTCGGGCCGCCTCGGCCCCGGCGGCCAGGGCGTGGCCCTGGACACCCTCACCGCCCGGATCCCGGTCGACCCCGACGAACTACGTCACCTGGTCGACCGCCTGACCACAGCGGACTGGCTCACCGACCCCACCCTCACCGACACCCACCTCACCGGCCGCCTGACCGAACGCGTCCTGCCCCTCACCTGCCCTCTTCTCTAGCCGCGCCCTCAAGGGAAACGGCCGCCCGGTCGTCGGGGAACGCGGCCGTTCGGCCCTCGAGGTGCCGCCGGACCTGCCGTTTCGCCCACGGCGCACGTCCGTGGTGCCATGGAACCGGGGGCGGAAAGGAGAGCGGTCATGTCCGCAGCGAAGCGAACGAGTGTCGCCGCCCCGGTGTCGGTCCGCCCGCTGGCCGAGCCGGACCTGGACCGGGCCGACGAGATCTTCAGGGTCGCCTTCGGGACCTTCCTCGGTGCTCCTGAGCCGGAGACGTTCTTCGGGACCGCCGACTACGTCCGCACCCGCTGGGCGGCGGATCCGCGGGCGGCCTTCGCGGCGACCGTCGAGGGCGAGGTCGTCGGATCGAACTTCGCCACCGACTGGGGCAGCGTCGGATACTTCGGCCCGCTGACCGTACGCCCGGACCTGTGGGACCGGGGCATCGGCAGGCGCCTCATGGAACCGGTCATGGACTGCTTCGACACCTGGGAGAACCGCCACCTCGGCCTGTTCACCTTCTCGCACAGTCCCAAGCACCTCGAGCTCTACCGCCGGTACGGCTTCTGGCCCCGGTTCCTCACCGCCATCATGAGGAAACAGGTCGCCGTCAGTGCCGCGGTCCCCGGCCGAGTGCTGTACGGCGGGCTGACCGCCGCCGAGCGGTCCGACGCGCTGGGCCTCGGTCGCGCACTGACCGGGGCCGTGTACGAGGGCCTGAGCCTGGAGCGCGAGATCACGGCCGTACAGGCGCAGGGGCTCGGTGACACCGTCCTCCTCGAGGGCGCCGGCTCCGGCCTCGACGGTCTGGCCGTCTGCCACTGCGGAGCGGGGTCGGAGGCCGGTGAGGACGTGTGCTTCGTCAAATTCGGCGCCGTACTCCCCGGCCCGGACGCCGCGGACCGGTTCGAACGACTGCTGAACGCGTGCGAGCAGCTGGCCGCCGAGAAGGGGCTGGGGCAACTGGACGCCGGAACGAACCTGGCCCGCCAGGACGCCTACCGGCGCATGGTCGACCGCGGTTTCCGTACCTGGCTGCAAGGCGTGACCATGCACAAGCCCAACGAACCCGGCTACAGCCGTCCGGACGCCTACGTGATCGACGACTGGCGCTGAGGCGACCGCCGTACGCGGCTCCGGGGGAGACCCGATGCCGTCAGGCGGCTTCGTCCACGAGGTTCACGAGAGACATCCCGGTATCTGAAGAAGTCAAGCAGTGATGGGGACGTTTGAATCCGGCTCTGTCCGCAGTTCCGTGAAGGCGCAGGTCGGTGACAGGGAGGGGTCATCTCTTCCTGGGCGTCCGTGCCGCCGCGATCAGTGCGTTCGGGGACGTGGGGACAGTGGTCGGCTGTCCTGTGATGACAGACGGCTGGGCCGGTTCATGCCTGGAACTCGGTGAGGTCGATGGCGTGAACGCGCAGTGGGTAGCCGTACACCGGGTGGGCCGTCTCCCGCTCGGGCGCCATGCCGAGCTTGCGGATGACGTTCTCGGAGGCGTTGTCCCCCACCCGGCTGATGCTGATGACACGGTCCAGGCCGCGGTCCTGGAGTGCGAACTCCAGTGTGGCGTGCGCGGCTTCGGACGCGTATCCCTGGCCCCAGAACGGTGAGCCGAGCCGCCAGCTGATCGCCACGGCGGGCATCACCTCCGGCAGGAACTCGGGCACGGACAGTCCCGTGAAGCCGATCAGTTCGCCCGAGGCCAGCAGCTCGACGGCGAAGAGTCCGAAGCCCTCCTCGTCCCGCTCCTCCTCCCACCGCTCGATGTCCTCGGCCGTGTGGTCCAGGTCGCGCACCGAGCCGTCGTCGATCCAGCGCATGACCCGTGGGTCCGCGTTGATGTCCGCCATCGGCGCGAGGTCGTCGTCGTGCCAGCCACGGAGGAGAAGACGGGGTGTGCGGATCTCGGTCATGCGCCCATCCTGCCGAAGGCAAGCACCGCATCGGTAATCCGGCGCCCGCCCGCCCTGCCGCTCCGGAACCACAACGCGTCAAGCCCATGCACCACACACCGTGACGGGGGAAACGTCGGGCCGACGGCCGGGCGGACGACGTGCCGCTCCGACAGCGCGGTCGAGAGGCCGGACCCATTCGGTGGCAGCAGCCCGTCGCAGCACCAAGATCATTCACGGAATCGCGGCCAGAGCCTTGAATCTCCCCACCCTCTGCTCGGTGGCCTCGGAGTCGCTCAGCTTGATTCCCCAGGCCGACCCACGCTGATCTGTGGTCTGGCTGTCCGTCTCCACGATCTGCCAGACGGCATCCGACGCAGTGGCGGCACCACGGCGAGCTGACCTGATCACGGTCACCTTCCGTGGCCCGATGTGCGAACTGCCGATGTCACCGGGCCCACGTACCTTTTCGCTTGACCGCCCGGCCGGGTGGCGACGGAGGGATGAGTCATGAAGTGGATCGGGGACGCCCGGCTGGCGGCCGGGCCGGAGGCCGCCTGGTACCTGGAGACAGCGTTCACGCCCGGGGAGCAACTGGGGACGGTGTACGACGATCCGACAACGCCCGTCATGGTCACGGGGATTGAGGAGGTGACCGCCATTCGCATACCCAGCGGCCGTCTCGTCGTGGACGCGCCGTGGCATGACGACGAAGTCAGGGAGTACGAGCGAGGACTGCCGACGAGCCCCCCCACGGGAGCTGGCGGTACGGATTCCCCCGGGCACCTACCCGGTGGAGATCGCGTGGACGGCGGGGCCGTACGAATTCTTCGGGGAGCATTTCGACGGCGTTGCGTGCGCCGCAACCCGCTTGCGCATCAGTGACGACCCCGTGGTCGGGTGGGAGATGGGCCTGGGCGTCGACGACGACATCGACCGGCTTCAGCCGGGCGAGCAGATCCGCTTTCACTCCGACGCCAATGTGGGCTGCTTCGCCGATGCCGGCGCGTGGACGGCCTTGACCACGCCGTTTCGCACGTATGTGGACGGCGAGCCGGCGCCGCGCGACTCCGAACAGCTGCCCGGCTGGTGCGAGCGGGTGACCGACGAGTCGCAACAAGCCGATCTGGTCACGTTCACGGCGGAGTCGGGCGGTGTCGTCTGGCTGGGCCGCACCAGGACCGGCGACGTGGCCGTGATCGTCGTAACCAGCGGCATGCCTGGTGGCAAGGCCTGACGTGGCGCTACCGAGCCCGCCGGTCGCCGAACTTTCCCCTTCGCTTGAGGACTTGATCATGTGGGGCGAGGAGTATGCCCGGTCGTTTTCAAGAGCCCCCTGTCAGCAGTCGTCATTGGTGAGGTCGCGGGCGGAGTGAAGGCACGTTCTTCCTCGAAGAGGACTCGCTTCCGGAGGCAGTGAAAAAGCTGTCGGTAGTCGGCTGCGTCATCGCTGACCCGCCGCTTGGCCAGTAATTCGCCGGTCTCGTCGACCGGCGCGATGCCGTGATGCCTTCTGACCGGTCGATTCTGCGGAACACAGTTGCACGTTCTCCCGTCATCGAGGGTTCTCCCAGGTCACGAGCTCATTCGGGTCACGCGGCGTCCTGATCCCAGGACTCGTTCGGTCCTCCGTCTCGGTAGCCGTTCGCGACACCAGCGCACCCCAGGGGCCTCTGTCTGCGCCAGAACTCGCGGCTCGCGGAGGTGGACAGGAGGTCGCCCTGCGGCAGGCTCGCGCCACAATGACAACGAACGACATACGACGGTGGGTTTCACGGGACGTGGAGACGCCGGAACTACGCCGCTCACTCGTGAGGCCTCAAGGCCAGAGAGATTCCCAGGCGTCTGCCCGGCGCCCGCATGCCCCGTGAATCCCACCACCGTGACGGCGCCGCTCCATCGGGAGGCATCAAGGGCCCCGGGGCCTTGCAGACGTCCATCACCGGACAGCCCGGAAGCCCAGCCAGGGCTTCCGGAACCACCTTCACTACGGATGAGGGGACTCCGCGAAAACCCGTTGGGCGGACGCGGCGACCACTGCTACGTTTCCGGTGGCCGTGCGAGAGATCGAGGAGGTGGTACCCGTGAACGCAGTATCGACATGGGCGCTCCCCTCAGGGGTCGCGGTCGGGCGATAGGTCGTCCGGGAGCGCCGTTCCAGCGCGCTCCCGAAAGGCACGACCATGCGATTCACTTCCGAACAGCGCTTCGACGACGGCATCCTCGAACGCGAGTTCGCCCTCGGTGGGATTCCCGGCATCTTGTGGACGCCCGGATCCGCATCCGCATCCGCACCGGTGCCGCTGATCCTGCTCGGCCACCCTCCCCTCGGACTGCGCAAGATGTACCCCCGACTGACGGACCGGGCCCGGCACTCCGCGGCGGAGGGCTTCGCCACGGCCACCATCGAGCTTCCCGGAAGCGGCGACCGGCCCCGTCGGCCCGCCGTCGAGCAGGCCCGCGCCGACCTGCGCCGGGCGCTGGAGGCCGGCGAGCCGGTCGGCGACGAGATCGTCGACGCCCTCGTCCTCCCGCTCGTCGACGAGGCGGTCCCGGAATGGCGGGCCGCCCTGGACGCCCTCCTGTCGCTGCCCGGGATCGGCGGCCCGGTCGGGTACTCGGGGGGACTGATCTCCATCGGCATCCGGCTGGCGGTGACCGAGCCGCGCATCGCGGCCGCCACTCTCTTCGCCGGGAGCCTCGTGCCCCGCGTCATGTTCGAGGAGGCCCGCCGGGTCACCATTCCGCTGCACGTCCTGCTGCAGTGGGACGACGAGGGGAATGACCGGCAGACGGCCCTGGACCTGTTCGACGCCTTCGGCTCCGAGGAGAAGTCCCTGCATGCCCACATGGGCGGGCACAGTGGCGTCCCGCGGTCCGCGGGAGAGGCCGCGGCCCGGTTCTTCACCCGCCATCTGAGGTGAGACCGGGCCGCCGGACCGGCGGCGGACGGTGAGCGGCGCCGGCCGGCATGCCGCTCATCGAGGACAGCCCCCTCTCCGTGGCTCTCCGCACAGTGGGCCCCTGCTGGACTCCCGGCAGGGGCGGCCGACACCGTGTTCGTCTCGTTGACGAAGGGCGTGGAGCTGAGGTCCGGCAAGCTGATGAGCGAGGTCGTCGCCGAGACGGCCGGTGCGTCGTCCGGCAGGATCACCGTCGTCCGCCGGGGCCGACCCGGCCGCCGAGATCGTCGACCGCAGGCCCGCACCGAGGCTGACGACTCCCTCCCCGGGCCGCAGCCGACATAATGGAGGCATGCCATCCGTGCCGCAGCGATCAGCTTCCGCCCAAGCCCGGGCCGGCGGGTCCGCCGGCACGGACGGCACGGACCTGCGGTTGTACCGGGAGAAGTTCCGGCGCCGTCTGCCGTCGGACCTCCTGGAGCTGCGGGGGCCCGCAGAAGGGGTCGTGGAGCCGCCGGCCACCGTCGTCTGGTCCGGACTGCGCGCCTTCGACCTCGGCAACGAACGGCAGCGCATGAGCCTGTACCGCACCGTCCTCGCCGAAGGCATGCGCGAGGACCTGTGCACCCTGCTCAACCACGACCTCCTGCTGAGGCTGTGGCCCACCCTGCGGATCCTGGTCTCGACCACGGTCCGCGGTGTGTGGGAGGAGGCGTTCCCGGAGCTGCGGGCCCTGGCGGCCGTTCCCGCCGTCCAGCCCCCTGCCCGACGCCGCCCGCGCGAGGGCGCGACCGCCGCGTGATCCTCCCCGACCTGCACGCCCGCCTCCTCGCGGACGTCCTGGCCATCGGTTCTCCTTATCCCCTGGTGATCACGGGCGGCTATGCCGTCCAGGCCCACGAGCTCCTCGCCCGTCCGAGCCAGGACCTCGACGTCGCCACCGAGAACCCGGCACCCATGAACGAGATCGTCCGTACTCTCACCGTCGGCCTGACCGCACGGGGCTGGCAGACCGACGTCATCGAGGTCGCTCCGCTCTCGGCCCGCCTCAACGTCACGGACACCCGCTCGGACGCCCAGGAGGCCTGCGAGGTCGACGTCCTCAAGGAGGTCTTCTCCCGCCCCGTCGCCTCCAGCGCGTACGGCCCCGTACTCGCCGAGGAGGACGTGATCGGCACCAAGGTCCGTGCCCTGGCCGAGCGGGGTCTCGCCCGTGACGCCCTGGACGTCTTCGCCGCCTCCCGCCGCTGGACCACCACCGACCTGGAGGAGTTCGGCCGGCGCCATGCCCGCGACCGCTTCGACCTCGACTCCCTGCAGACCCGCCTGACCGCCGTCGCCTGGATCGACGACGCCGAGTTCGAGGCGTACGGAGCGGATACCGCCCTGGTCGACGAGCTGATGACCTGGGCCCAGGAGTGGGCCGACGCCCTCGGCCGCCGACTGCTCCGCGACCAGGACACCGACCGTTGAGGTTCTCCCCTCCCTCCGCGAGCTCAGGAAGGGGATTCCCGTCCGCCTTGCGGCGACGGGCTCGACGCCCCAGCCACCCCGTCCCGTGACTCATCAGGGGACGCGGTCGGTTCGCGGCCCGAACGGCCGCGCAACACCGGGTGGGCACGGGTCTCGTCGGCCAGGACGCCGCCGGGCGTGAGGGGCCCGCCGTAGGGGGTGTCCCGTGCGGCGGGCTCGTTGTGTGCGGCCGGTTCAGGCGGGCAGCGGCTGGGCCTGTTCGAAGCCCCGTTCGACGCGTTCCTGCATTTCCGGGGTCATCAGGGCGGTGGGTGGGTCGACCAGGCCGGCCACGCGCATGAAGGTGGCGGTCACCTCGCCGTCCACCGCGGCGGCGGTGTGCAGCCTGGCCATGTACATACCGGACTGCTCCCACTCGGGGGTGCGTACGCCCTCCACCTCCGGGTAGCCCAGGTCGGCGCCCGCGGAGAACTGCCACGGCACCTCGATGACGCCGGCGATGTCCTGGAAGAAGGCGAGCGGGTCCACCTCGCCACGCGCCGGTGGATCGGCGTTGGCGGTCACGCCTGGAACGGGTTCTACGGTGGGCTGGTGACCGAGACACTGCCCCCCGTGGGCATTGACCTCTTCGATGTTGAACGGGTCTTGCTGGCCGAAGCTGCGGAGCCGCCGGTGCCGCCCCGGGATGCTGAGGCCCGGGACCGGGTATGGGACATGGCGGTGCGGGCCAACCCCAGCCTCTTCGACGGGCCAGTGGTGGCGTGTGGGGGACTGGAGCGGACGGGCCCGCGCGTCCTGCGTCTGTCGTGGGTGCGTGTGACCTACCGGCACTACGCCTTGCGTCGCGTTCCCGGCGCCACCGCACTGCCCTCGTTGTTCGTGAACGTCGTCCAGCCGACCGGCGACGGCCGTGTGCTGGCAGCGAGGATGTCGCCCTCCACGGCCGCCCCGGGCCGCTGGCAGCTGCCCGGGGGGTCTGTGGAGCCTCCCCAGGACGGGGCGGTGCTGGACGAGTCGGCACTGGCCGGCCAGGCCGCGCGAGAGCTCGCCGAGGAGCTGGGGATCGACGCGGCCGCCGAGGACCTGAAGCTGTGGGTCGTCACCCGCGGCGAGAACGGCAGTATCGGCCTGACCTACCTGGCCCCGGCTCTTCCCGAGACAACGCTGTGCGCAGACTTCGCTGCTGCTGCGGCAGCCGAGCGCGTCCAGGGACGCGAACCTGAACTCGACGACATCGCCCTGGTGCGTTCGCCGGGCGAACTGGCCGGTCTGACCGGTCCGCACGCGGACTACCTGGGGCCGATCGTCCGCCGTTTCTCCGGGTGCCGCTGAGGTCAGGCGTCGGCGAGGAAGTCGCGTCCCCGTTCGTCGAGCTCGGCCACGCACCGCAGGCCACGGGCCCGGAAGCGTGCGAGGTCGCCGCGCATGCGGGAGACCGCCTTGCGGGTGCGGACGGAGCGGACACCGTCCATGTGGTCGATGGCCCGGTGCCAGGTGGCGCACGCCTGCTCGATGCTGCCGCGCTTGAGGTGCATCTCGGCGCCCGCCACCAGGTCCAGGGCGACGATCCGCGCGTAGGTGTCCGCCGGGCGGGTCGTGGCGGCCAGCGCGTACTGCGCGGCGGCTGCCCGGTGGTCTCCCAGGGTCTCGTGGACCTTGGCGGTGCGGGAGTACACCGACGCAGCCGGTGGGCCCCAAGCCAGTGCCCAGAACGGCGCCTCGTCGCCGGGAGCGGCGGTCAGCAGGGTGCGGGCGTGTTCGGCCTCGACGAGGGCCGCGCGGTGCTTGCCGCTCTTGGCCAGGGCGTCGAGACGGTTCGGTTCCTGTTGAGCGTCAGCCCGCGAGCCGGAGCGTCGGCAGGGCCTTGGGCAGGGGCGCGTCCTCGCCACCGTCGGGGTCGGGGTCGAACCTCGTGCCCGTCCTGGGGTCGGAGCGGCGCGGCGGCCGTACGCCCGACTCGTAGCGCAGCGGCCACAGGTACGTGTCCGGGTCGGAGATGCTGTTGATCATGTGGGCTTCCGATTCGTACCCGGCCAGCAGTGGGTGAATGCGCAGCGCCCCGCGCTTTGTGCGGCCCTCCAGGATGCCGATGTCCTTCAGTTCGCCGACGGCGCGGGACACGGCGGCCTGGCTGATTCCCAGGCGCCCGGACAGTTCCGCTTGGGTGATCCGGACCGCGCCGCCGGGACGCTGCCGGGCGGTGAGGATGTCGAACACATCGCGCGCCGTGCTCCTGAGCCTGGCGTTCGGGAGGTGCTCCCAGATCGCAGGGTTGTGAACCAGGGGTGTGCCGGTCATCGGTTCCTCGTCTCGGGCAGGGGCGGCTGAATCGTCCGGGCCTTGAGGACGTCCGTGATCCTCGCGACCAGGGCGTGCTGCTTGCGGCTTCCCCACCGGTAGGCGTAGGAGGGGTTCAACTGGTACTGGCCTTGCTTGTGCTTCCAGGCGAAGTTGTGCTTGTCGAGCGCCCTCAGGGCCCGGCTGACCTTTGATTGATGGCAGCCGAAGTGGGAGCCGAGGCTCTGCTGGGTCGCCTGCACCAGCCCGTCCTCGTCGTGCGTCGCCACTATGTGGTCGAGGAGGTCACGGGCCATCGGGCTCAGCTTGAAACGCCACAGGTTCTCGTGGATCTCCGTGGACAGGGCGAGGTGCTTGCCGCCGGGGAAGGCGTATCCCTTCCGGGGTGGGTCGGCAACAATCGTGCCGCCGTTCCGGCTGATCTTCTCCAGCGTCTGGAGCAGGGTGCGCGACAGATCTTCCGGGATGCTGCGCGACGGATGTGGGGCAGCTGACAGCCGAACCGTCTTCCGCGGTTCAGGGACAGCGGCGATACGCCTCGTTTGGGGCACTGACCTGCTCTTTCTCCATTTTTGCTTGCGGTCAGCATGACTAACGAGTCATTCAACTCTTGGTTTCATGCAAGGATCGGAGCGCCGTCCTCGCCGCGACCAAGTTATGCGTGTAGCTGCATAAATCCCGGGCTCCAGAGGCCCAAGTTATGCACTCCAGGTGCATAAAACTCCGACATCGCCGCAGGTCAGAGCGTCGCCGCTATCTTTAAAGAAAGGGCGGGGGCCGGGGGTTCGTGCGGCGCCGTACGGGAGGCCCTGCGGTCCTCGCGCAAGCGCTCCGGTCCTCGGGGTGGTCGTACCGCTCGATTTCGACCGGACTGTGATCCGGGGCGCGGGACGATCAGCAACGGGAAGCGTGGCTGACGCCCGGTCGTGGTTGCTGGAGGCACACGCGCGCCTGGGTACTCGGCTGCCCGTATCGCCGTGGCTGACTGTCTGTGGTTGATGTTCCCGCGGGCCCCTGAGTCTTCCCAGCGGCAGGATGGTCGGCATGACCACATCCCGGACAGGCGGGAGGCCGACCGCCTGTGGGCGTGGCGAGTCCGCCGCAGGGGATGACCCGTGCGGCGGGCTCGTTGTGTGCGGCCGGTTCAGGCGGGCAGTGGCTGAGCCTGTTCGAAGCCCCGGGTGACGCGTTCCTGCATCTCGGGGGTCACCAGGGCGGTGGGTGGGTCGACCAGGCCGGCCACGCGCATGAAGGTGGCGGTCACCTCGCCGTCCACCGCGGCGGCGGTGTGCAGCCTGGCCATGTACATACGGGACTGCTCCCACTCGGGGGTGCGTACGCCCTCCACCTCCGGGTAGCCCAGGTCGGCGCCCGCGGAGAACTGCCACGGCACCTCGATGACGCCGGCGATGTCCTGGAAGAAGGCGAGCGGGTCCACCTCGCC
>NZ_JBIBZI010000015.1:0-199747 GCF_043084105.1 Streptomyces sp. NPDC014676
GGCGTCACCGAGGCCGGGCCCGCCTTCCAGGGCACCATCAAGTCGGCCGTCGCCTTCGGCGCGCTGCTCTCCCAGGGCATCGGCGACACCATCCGCGTCTCGCTGTCCGCCCCGCCGGTCGAGGAGGTCAAGGTCGGCATCCAGATCCTGGAGTCGCTGAACCTGCGCCAGCGCGGCCTGGAGATCGTCTCCTGCCCGTCCTGCGGACGCGCCCAGGTCGACGTCTACAAGCTCGCCGAGGAGGTCACCGCCGGGCTGGAGGGCATGGAGGTGCCGCTGCGCGTCGCCGTCATGGGCTGCGTCGTCAACGGCCCCGGCGAGGCCCGCGAGGCCGACCTCGGCGTCGCCTCCGGCAACGGCAAGGGCCAGATCTTCGTGAAGGGCGAGGTCATCAAGACCGTCCCCGAGTCGAAGATCGTGGAGACGCTGATCGAGGAGGCGATGAAGATCGCCGAGGAGATGGAGAAGGACGGCGCCGCGTCGGGGGAGCCGGCCGTCACCGTGAGCTGAACAGCACGGAATCCGAAGGGGGACCGAGCGTGACGATCCTGGAGAGCATCCGGCAACCACACGACCTGAAGGCGCTGTCCGAGGCGGAACTCGGTGAACTGTCCCACGAGATACGGGAGTTCCTGGTGCACGCGGTCGCGAGGACCGGTGGCCACCTGGGACCCAACCTCGGGGTGGTGGAACTCACCGTCGCCCTGCACCGGGTCTTCGAGTCGCCCGTCGACCGCATCCTGTGGGACACCGGCCACCAGTCCTACGTCCACAAACTCCTGACCGGCCGCCAGGACTTCTCCAAGCTGCGCGGCAAGGGCGGCCTGTCCGGCTACCCCTCCCGCGAGGAGTCCGAGCACGACGTCATCGAGAACAGCCACGCCTCCACGGCCCTCGGCTGGGCCGACGGACTCGCCAAGGCCCGCCAGGTGCGGGGCGGGAAGGGCCACGTCGTCGCGGTGATCGGCGACGGCGCCCTCACCGGCGGCATGGCCTGGGAGGCGCTCAACAACATCGCCGCCGCCAGGGACCGCCCGCTGATCGTCGTCGTCAACGACAACGAACGCTCCTACGCCCCCACCATCGGCGGCCTCGCCAACCACCTCGCGACCCTGCGCACCACCGACGGCTACGAACGCGTGCTGGCCTGGGGCAAGGACGTGCTCCAGCGCACCCCCGTGATCGGCCGCACCGTCTACGAGGCGCTGCACGGCGCGAAGAAGGGCTTCAAGGACGTCTTCGCCCCCCAGGGCCTCTTCGAGGACCTCGGCCTGAAGTACCTCGGCCCCATCGACGGCCACGACATCAGGGCCGTGGAGTCCGCGCTGCGCCGCGCCAAACGCTTCCACGGGCCCGTCCTGGTCCACTGCCTCACCGAGAAGGGCCGCGGCTACGAACCCGCCCTCGCCCACGAGGAGGACCACTTCCACACCGTCGGCGTGATGGACCCGCTCACCTGCGCGCCGCTGGCCCCGTCCGGCGGACCCTCCTGGACCGACGTCTTCGGCGAGGAGATCGTCCGGATCGGCGAGGAACGCGAGGACGTGGTCGCGATCACCGCCGCCATGCTGCGTCCGGTCGGCCTCGGCGCCTTCGCCGAACGGTTCCCGGACCGGGTGTGGGACGTCGGCATCGCCGAGCAGCACGCGGCCGTGTCCGCGGCGGGCCTGGCGACCGGCGGCCTGCACCCGGTCGTCGCCGTCTACGCCACCTTCCTCAACCGCGCCTTCGACCAGCTCCTGATGGACGTGGCGCTGCACCGTTGCGGGGTGACCTTCGTCCTGGACCGGGCCGGTGTCACCGGCGTCGACGGGCCCTCGCACAACGGCATGTGGGACATGTCCGTCCTCCAGGTCGTCCCCGGCCTGCGCATCGCCGCGCCCCGCGACGCCGATCAGCTCCGCGCCCAGCTGCGCGAGGCGG
This sequence comes from Streptomyces sp. NPDC014676, assembly GCF_043084105.1. Lineage (NCBI taxonomy): Bacteria > Bacillati > Actinomycetota > Actinomycetes > Kitasatosporales > Streptomycetaceae > Streptomyces > Streptomyces sp. NPDC014676. The sequence goes on from NZ_JBIBZI010000015.1 coordinate 1,924, forward strand.
TCGCCGTCGACGACGCGCCCACCCTGCTCAGGTTCCCCAAGGAGTCCGTGGGCCCGGCGGTCCCCGCGCTGGACCGCGTCGGCGGCATGGACGTGCTCCACCGGGCGTCCGGCCCCGAGGTGCTGCTGGTGGCCGTGGGCGTGATGGCGCCCGTCTGCCTGAAGGCCGCCGAACTGCTCGAAGCGCGCGACATCGGATGCACCGTGGTCGACCCCCGCTGGGTCAAACCCGTCGACCCGGCCCTCCCACGACTGGCCGCCGGGCACCGTATGGTGGCCGTCGTCGAGGACAACAGCCGTGCGGCCGGGGTCGGTTCGGCGGTGGCGCTGGCGCTGGGCGACGCCGGGTGCGACGTGCCCGTGAGGCGGTTCGGCATCCCGGAACAGTTCCTCGCGCACGCCAAACGCGGCGAGGTGCTCGCCGACATCGGCCTCACCCCGGTCGAGATCGCCGGCCGGATCAGCGCGAGCCTCACCGCCGGGGAAGAGCCGGCGCCCCAGTCACCGGACCCACAGGAGCCACAGGCATGACCACCGCGGAGTCGTCGGGGACCGGGGAGTTCGACCTCGGCGCGCTGCTGGCCGAGCGCGGAGCCGAGCGCTACGAGCTGCACACCCGGTACCTCAACCCCCAGCTCCCGCGCATGCTGCGCACCATCGGCTTCGACAAGGTCTACGAGCGTGCCGAGGGCGCCCACTTCTGGGACGCCGACGGCAACGACCACCTCGACATGCTCGCCGGGTTCGGGGTGATGGGCCTGGGCCGCCACCACCCCGTGGTCCGCAAGGCGCTGCACGACGTCCTGGACGCCTCCCTCGCCGACCTCACCCGCTTCGACTGCCAGCCGCTGCCCGGCCTGCTGGCCGAGAAGCTCCTCGCGTACAGCCCCCACCTGGACCGGGTGTTCTTCGGCAACAGCGGCACGGAGGCGGTCGAGACCGCTCTGAAGTTCGCCCGGTACGCGACCGGCAGACCGCGCGTCCTGTACTGCGAGCACGCCTTCCACGGCCTGACCACCGGCTCCCTCTCCGTCAACGGAGAGTCCGGCTTCCGGGACGGCTTCGCCCCGCTGCTGCCCGACACGGCCGTCCCCCTCGGCGACCTCGACGCGCTGGAGCGGGAGCTGCGCAGGGGGGACGTGGCAGCCCTGATCGTGGAGCCGGTCCAGGGCAAGGGCGTGCACGAGGCGCCGCCCGGCTATCTGCGGGCCGCGCAGGAGCTGCTGCACCGGCACAAGGCGCTGCTGATCGCCGACGAGGTGCAGACCGGACTGGGCCGGACCGGCGACTTCTACGCCTACCAGCACGAGGAAGGCGTCGAACCGGACCTGGTGTGCGTGGCCAAGGCGCTCTCCGGCGGTTACGTACCGGTGGGTGCCACGCTCGGCAAGGACTGGATCTTCAGGAAGGTCTACTCGTCGATGGACCGGGTGCTGGTCCACTCGGCCAGCTTCGGGGCCAACGCCCAGGCCATGGCGGCGGGCCTCGCGGTGCTGTCGGTCATGGAGAACGAGCGGATCGTCGCCCGCGCCCGCGGCACCGGCGACCTGCTGCGGACCCGGCTGGCCGCGCTCACCGAGAAGTACGAGCTGCTCGCCGACGTCCGCGGCCGGGGCCTGATGATCGGCATCGAGTTCGGCCGGCCCCGGTCGCTGAGACTGCGCTCGCGCTGGACCGTGCTCCAGGCCGCCCGCAAGGGACTCTTCGCGCAGATGGTGGTCGTGCCGCTGCTGCAACGGCACCGCATCCTCACCCAGGTCTCCGGCGACCACCTGGAGGTGATCAAACTGATCCCGCCGCTGATCATCGACGAGGAGGACGTCAACCGGTTCGTGGAGGCCTTCACCGCGGTGATGGACGACGCGCACGACGGCGGCCTGGTGTGGGAGTTCGGCAGGACGCTGGTGCGACAGGCGGTGACCGACCGCTGACCTTCGCACCCGTGCCGGGTTTGCCTCCGAGGCAAGAAAATTGCCCGTGGGGCAAATCCGGGGCTCAATGGAGACATGAGCTCCTCCGAGACCGGACCGCCGGCCGAACCGGCCGACGCGCTCCCCGCGGTCGCGCCGCGGCTGCGCGCCCTGCGGCGGCGGGCCTCCCTCACGCTGGAGGCCGCCGCCCGCGACGCGGGTCTGTCGCCCGCCCATCTCTCCCGGCTGGAGACCGGACAGCGCCAGCCCTCGCTGCCGATGCTGCTCTCCCTCGCCCGTATCTACGGTACGACCGTCTCCGAGCTGCTCGGTGAGTCGGCCGCCGACCGGGACGCCGTGGTGCGCGCCGCCGACATGGAGTCCACGGCGGCGGGCGGCTGGACGTACTGGCAGGCCGGTGCCGCAGGGCGCGGCATGCAGGCCCTGCGGGTCCGTGTGCCGCACGGCTCCCAGGGCGACATCGTGCGCGTCCACGCCGGCGAGGAATGGCTGTACGTCCTCAAGGGGCGGCTGCGGCTGCGCCTCGGGGACGCCCTGCACCGGCTCGCCCCGGGCGACAGCGCGCACTTCGACTCGCTGACCCCGCACCGCATCGCCGCCGCCGACCCCGACGGGGTCGAGCTGCTGTTCGTCCACACCCTGCTGCAGAGTCCCACGGCCGCGCTGTGCCTGGGCCCGATCCACGGAGAAGCGACATGACCGGCAAAGACATGGAAGAGAAGTTCCCCCGGGCCCTGTGGGTGCGGCTGTTCATCTACATCGTGGTGGGACACCTCTTCGCGGCCTTCATCTATTTCCTCTTCGAGATCGCTCCGAAGAAGTAGACGCCCGCCCCGGGCCCGCCTCAGTCGAGCAGCCGCTCGCGCAGCCGCTCCCGGGTCCCGGGCGTGAGCCCGAGCGCCTGCTCCAGGTACGGGTCCACACCGCCCCAGGTCTCCTCGATGGTCTCGAAGGCCGCCGACAGGTACTCCTCGCGCGCGTCGAACAGCGGGCTGAGCAGCTCCATGACCTCGGGGGAGTAGGCCGAGGCGGAGCTGCCGCTGCGCCGCACCTTGTAGCGGCGGTGCTTGGCGTTGGACTTCAGGTAGTCGTCGACGATCGCGTCGCGCTCGACGCCCACCGCGAGCAGCGTCACCGCCACCGACAGCCCTGCGCGGTCCTTGCCGGCCGCGCAGTGCATCAGCGCGGGAACGCTGTCCTCGGCGAGCGAGCGCAGCACCCGGGAGTGCTCGGCGGTGCGCTCCTTGATGATCATCCGGTAGGAGCCGATCATCCGGTCCGCGCCCTTGCCGTCCGCGAGGATCGAGCGAAGCTGCTCCAGATCGCCGTCGCGGACCATCTTCCAGAACTCGGCGCCGTCGGCCGGGTCGCTGAGCGGCAGGTTCACGTTGCGCACGCCCGGCAGCGCGACGTCCGGCCCCTCCAGCCTCTGGTCGGCCGCGTTGCGGAAGTCGAAGACCGTGTGCAGTCCGAGCGAGGACAGGAAGGCGGTGTCCTCGGCGGTCGCGTGGGCGAGATGACCGCTGCGGAACAGCACACCGTGCCGCACCCGCCTGCCGTCGACGGTCGGCAGTCCGCCCACGTCGCGGAAGTTGCGTACTCCGGCCAGCTCGGGTTCGGTCGACGGCACCTGCTGCGTCACGAAGGACTCCTCCCGCTCGACGCCGCCGGCGGGGCTCGCCGACGGGCACGGGTCGACGATACGACATGCCTGCCTGGGGCAATGAGTTGTCCACAGGCATTGCCCGACGGCCCCCGTGCCCCCGATGATGTTGGTGTCTGATCGCATCTGTTCGGGTCTGTTGGAGGTTCGGTGACGCAGGTCTCCCAAGACGGTCGTACATGGCTCCTGTCGGGGCCGGCCAGCGGCTACGCGCTCCATGTCACGGACCGCGACGAGCTGGTGCATCTGCACTGGGGCCCGAGGATCGCGCTCGCCGACGCGGAGGCCCTCGCCGCGCGCCCGCTGCCGGACGACTGGCCGTTCGAGTCCCGCCTGGACGGGCGCGAGGAGTACCCGGTCGAGGGCGGCCCCCGCTTCGTGAGGCCCGCCCTGTCCGTACGCACCGCCGACGGGCGGCGCGGCACCGAGTGGGTCTTCGACGGCCACGAGACCGGCGACGGCGAACTCCGCCTCCGCTTCCGCGACGGCGGGCTGACCGTGACCCTGCACTACCGGATGCGCGACGACGTGATCGAACGCTGGGTGACCCTGCACAACCGGGGACCCGCGGTCGAGCTCCTGCGCGCCGACTCCGCCACCTGGACCCTGCCCGAGCGCGAGCACTGGCGGCTGTCCCAGCTCCACGGCCGCTGGGCCGCCGAGTCCCGGCTGACCCGATCCCCGCTCACCTACGGCGAGAAGGTCATCGGCAGCCGCCGCGGCCACACCGGACACCAGCACCTGCCCTGGGTCGCGCTCGACACCGACGCGACCGAGGAACGCGGAGAGGTCTACGGCTGCGCCCTCGGCTGGTCCGGCTCCTGGCGCGTCTCGGTCGCCCGACTCCCCGACGCACGCGTGCAGATCACCGGCGGCGCGGGACACGACGACTCCGGCCTGCTGATGCTGGGCACGGAGGAGACGTACGTCACACCGGTCTTCGCCGGTCTGTGGAGCGACGGCGGCTTCGGCGGCGCCAGCCGCGCCTGGCACGCCTACCAGCGGACGTACGTCGTCCCGGACGCGGACCGGGACCGGCCCGTGCTGTTCAACTCCTGGGAGGCCACCGGATTCGACATCTCGGAGGAGCGGCAGCGGGGACTCGCGGCGCGGGCCGCCGCGATGGGCGTCGAACTGTTCGTGGTCGACGACGGCTGGTTCGGGGCGCGGACGAGCGACCGGGCCGGGCTCGGCGACTGGACGCCCAACCCCGACCGCTTCCCCGGCGGCCTGAAACCCCTCGCCGACCATGTGCACGGGCTCGGGATGGAGTTCGGCATCTGGGTAGAGCCGGAGATGGTCAACCCCGACAGCGACCTGTACCGCGCGCACCCCGACTGGGTGCAGTTCCAGCCGGGCCGCCGGCGCACGGAGTACCGCAACCAGCTCGTGCTCAACCTCGCGCGCGACGACGTGCGGGAGTACCTCTGGGAGCGGCTCGACGGACTGCTCTCCAGCGCTCCCATCGACTACGTGAAGTGGGACTTCAACCGCTCCTCCACCGACGCCGGATGGCCGGACGACCCGTACCCGCAGCGGCTGTGGACCGACCATGTGCGCGGCCTGTACGCGCTGCTGGACCGGCTGCGGGCGGCCCATCCGGGCGTGGCCTTCGAGTCCTGCTCGGGCGGCGGCGGCCGGATCGACCTGGGGATCCTCTCCCGTACCGACCAGGTGTGGACCTCGGACAACACCGACCCGCTCGACCGGCTCGCCATCCAGCACGGCTTCAGCCAGATCCACCCGGCCCGGGTGATGGCCGCCTGGGTCACCGACAGCCCGAACGCGATGCTCAACGGACGGGTCAGCTCGCTGCGCTTCCGGTTCGTCAGCGCCATGGCCGGGGTGCTCGGCGTCGGCGGAGACCTCGCGCGGTGGACCGGGGAGGAACTCGCCGAGGCGCGGGAGTGGGTCGCGCTCTACAAGGAGATCCGGCCCGTCGTCCAGCGCGGCGACCTGTACCGGCTGCGCCCTCCGGAGGGCGGACTGAGCGCGGTGCAGTACGTCCTCGGCGACGAGACCGTCGTCCTCGCCTGCCTCCAGGCGCAGCACCACGGAGAGCCCGTCCCGGCCCTCCGGCTGCGCGGCCTCGACCCGGAGGCGTCGTACGAATGCCGCGAAACCGGCGAAACGTACCGAGGTGCCCTCCTGCTGCATCACGGGCTGCGCACCGGTCTGCGAGGAGATCTGGACGCCGCGGTGGTGCGGCTGCGGCGCCTGTGATCCGATGATTAGGGCGTTCTGTCCGATTAGGGCGGTTCGCCATAACGTGCCCCGAAAGAAAGGGGGATGGGGAAGGGGCGCGTGAGCAGCGTCATATCCGTGACGATGCGTTGTCGCCATGCTCACGTAATTCCATGGAACGACAAGGGAATTCGCGGGGGAAAGGGAATCCCGGCTGACGCTCGGTGACGTCAATTCCCCCTTTGGATCACGGAAAAGCGCGTTCGCGGTGAACCTCGCGCTTGTCCCCTCGCGTCCGGGTCGCTTACGTTCGCCACCGATCCGGACGGACGCCCAATCCTGCCGCCGCCCGGAGCCCGTACCCACACCGACCCGTGTACGGCAGGAGCGGGGGACCCACAGGTACCACTGCCTGTTCCGGTTCCCGGAACGGCTTGGGGTTAAGCCGCGTGACAACGCGGCCGGGCATCTCCAGCCCGAACCCGACAGCTCACCTCGCAGGCGCCGGAGAGGAATTCGACATGCCCGCGAAGGGTAAGCACCGCCGTACCAAGACCCAGCGTCTCACCCGCTCCATCGCCGTCGCCGGAACCGGTGGCGCCGCACTCGCCCTGCCGCTTCTCGGCGCCACCGGCGCGCACGCCGCCACGCCGCAGGCCGCCCCCGAAAAGGCCGTCCAGTCCCTTTCCGCCGCCGGCCAGGAGACCGTCGCCGAAAAGGGCGACGAGGCCCGCACGTACACCGTGAAGGCCGGCGACTACCTCGCCAAGATCGCCGAGACGGAGCACGTCGACGGTGGCTGGAAGCAGCTCTACACGGACAACCGGCAGGCCATCGGCGACGACCCGTCGCTCATCCACCCCGGCCTGAAGCTCTCCGTCGACGGCACGGCCGCCACGGGCGCGCCGGAGGAGCCGGCCGCCCCGGCGGCCCCGCAGGCCCAGGAGCAGGAGGCCGAGCAGCCGGCGGAGCAGCCCGCCGAGCAGCCCCCCTCGGACGCCTCCGCCCAGACCACGAGCACCGACCAGGCCGCGAGCGCCTCCGGTTACAGCTCCCCGGTGCCCGGCGCCGGGCTCGGCACCGCCTACAAGGTGGCCGGCAGCATGTGGTCCAGCGGCTATCACACCGGCGTCGACTTCGCCGTCCCGACCGGCACCTCCCTGAAGGCCGTCGGCGCGGGCACCGTCGTCTCCGCGGGCTGGGCCGGCGCGTACGGCAACCAGGTCGTCGTCAAGCTCGACGACGGCCACTACGCCCAGTACGCCCACCTGTCCGCGCTCTCCGTCTCGGCCGGCCAGACCGTGACCGGCGGCCAGCAGGTCGGCCTCTCCGGCTCGACCGGCAACTCGACCGGTCCGCACCTGCACTTCGAGATCCGCACCACCCCGGACTACGGCTCGGACGTGGACCCGGTCGCCTACCTCAGCTCGAAGGGCGTCTCCATCGGCTGACCCCCGCGGCGACCTTCCCGACACGCGCGCCGAAGGCCGGACCCCGATCCCCGGGGCCGGCCTTCGGCGTATTCCGGAGTTGGCCAACATTTTGAGAGTGTCTTATCTCACCGTGCGTCAACCCGTCCTTACGGTCGCGTAGGTCACATTCGAAGGTGAATCATGAGCGGCTGTGGCAGACGATTCGAAGAGTGACAGCAGAGCAGTGATCGGGTCGTACGTGGCGGTGGGGGACAGCTTCACCGAGGGCGTCGGCGACCCCGGCCCCGACGGGGCGTTCGTCGGCTGGGCCGACCGGTTCGCCGTGCTCCTCGCGGACCTCCGGCCCGAGGGCGACTTCGAGTACACCAACCTCGCCGTACGCGGAAAACTGCTGGACCAGATCGTGGCGGACCAACTGCCGAGGGCGGTCGAACTCGCCCCCGACCTGGTCTCGTTCTGCGCGGGCGGCAACGACATCCTCCGCCCGGGCAGCGACCCGGACGAGGTGGCCGAGCGGTTCGAGCGGGCGATCGCCGCGCTCACGGCCGTATCGGGAACAGTGATGGTGACCACCGGGTTCGACACGCGCGGCGTCCCCCTGCTGAAACATCTGCGCGGCAAGATCGCGACGTACAACATGCACGTACGGGCCGTCGCCGACCGCTACGGCTGCCCCGTGCTCGACCTGTGGTCCCTCAAGAGCGTCCAGGACCGCAGGGCCTGGGACGCCGACCGGCTGCACCTGTCGCCGGAGGGACACACCCGCGTCGCGCTCCGCGCCGGGCAGACCCTCGGCCTGGACGTCCCCGCCGATCCGGAACAGCCCTGGCCGCCCCTGCCGCCCCGCGGCACCCTCGACATCCGGCGGGACGACGTCCACTGGGCCCGCGAGTACCTGGTGCCGTGGATCGGCCGCCGGCTGCGCGGGGAGTCCTCCGGCGACCACGTGATCGCCAAGGGGACGCTGTCGCCGGACGACATCAAGGTACGGATCGCCGCGGTGGCGTGAGCGTTCGCGCGATAGCGTGGTGATCATGGGGGACCGGGATCTGCGGCAGGCGACCGCGGCGGACGTCGAGGCGGTGGCCGAACTGCGTGCCGTGGTGCTGCGGGCCGATCTGGAACGGCTCGGGCGCTACGACGCACAGCGGGTGCGGCAGCGGCTGCGCGACGGGTTCGACCCGGCCCACACCTGGGTGATCGAGACGGGCGGCACCTTCGCCGGCTGCGTGGCGCTGCGCCCTGCCGGGGACTCCCACTGGCTGGAGCACTTCTATCTGGCCCCGCACCTCCAGGGCGCCGGCATCGGCTCGGGCGTGCTGCGCGAACTGCTGCGGCGGTCCGACCGCGACGCCGCCGTCGTACGGCTGAACGTACTGCGGGGCAGCCCGGCCCGCCGCCTCTACGCACGGCACGGGTTCACCGTGGAGACGGAGGACCCGGTGGACGTGTTCATGGTGCGACAGCCGTCCCGGCCCTTCGATCAGCCCCGGCCGTACCCGGCACCGCGGAGCCGGTCCGGCCGCACATAATGGAATGTCTGACCGACTCCACTTGGAGGTACCGTGGCCGGTTCCCCATCCCACAGCTCCGGGCTGCGCGCCCTGCGGCCCGAGGCCTTCGGCGCGGACCCGGGTGGCGAACGCATGGCACGCATCCGCAGATCCCCGCACTTCAAGGACGGTGTGTTCCAGAACCCCGGGGGCACCGCCCGGATCCGCCCGTCGGGGTCGACGCGGGACCTGGCGAAGATCTACCTCGACAAGGACTCCCGGTCCCGCCGCGCCCCGAAGGGCACCATCCCGGTGCACCCCACCACCCTCGCCGACCTCTCCCGTCCGCCGGCGAGCGGGCTGCGCCTGACCTGGATGGGCCACTCCAGCGTGCTCGCGGAGATCGACGGGCACCGGGTCCTGTTCGACCCCGTGTGGGGTGAGCGCTGCTCACCCTTCCCCTTCGCCGGGCCCAAGCGGCTGCACCCCGCCCCGCTGCCGCTGGCCGCGCTCGGCCCGGTCGACGTCGTCGTGATCTCCCACGACCACTACGACCACCTGGACCTGCCCACGATCAAGGCGCTGGCCGGCACGGACACCCTGTTCGCCGTGCCCCTCGGCGTCGGCGCGCACCTGGAGCGCTGGGGCGTGTCCGCCGGACGGCTGCGCGAGCTGGACTGGCACGAGACGACGAAGATCGGCGGACTCGCCCTCACCGCCACCCCGGCCCGCCACTTCTGCGGCCGGGGTCTGCGCAACACCCAGCACACCCTGTGGGCCTCCTGGGTGGCCGCGGGCGAGGAGCACCGGATCTACCACAGCGGTGACACCGGCTACTTCGACGGCTTCAAGGACATCGGCACCGACCACGGCCCGTTCGACGCCACGATGATCCAGGTCGGCGCGTACTCGGACTTCTGGCCCGACATCCACATGACGCCCGAGGAAGGCGTCCGGGCCCATCTCGACCTGCAGGGCGGCGAGGCGGCCGGCGTGCTGCTGCCCATCCACTGGGGCACCTTCAACCTGGCACCGCACGCATGGGCGGAGCCGGGGGAGTGGATGAAGGACGCGGCCGGGGAGGTGGGCCAGCCGGTGGCGTTCCCGCGGCCGGGTGAGCCGTTCGAGCCGGCGGGGAAGGTGCCGGTGGAGGCGTGGTGGCGGGCGATCTCCGGCCCGATCGCCCGTCCGTGGCACCGTCCCCGGATCACCGAGGGGGCGGCCGAGACGAGCAAGGGCGATCTCGACCTCGCCGGTGAGCGGTGAGGTCATCAGGTCAGTCGCTGACGGTGTCGAGCACCACCCGGGTGACCTGCTCGGGGTCGTCGGACATCGGTGAGTGCCCACAGCCCCCGAGGGAGACGTGCCGGGCGCCCGGAAGCAGTCGTGCCGCCCTGAGTGCCTGGTGGGGCGGGGTCATCAGGTCCCGTGTGCCCCAGCCGACCGTGACCGGGACCTCAGGGGTGAAGGCCCGCAGCCGGTAGGCGCGTACGGCGCGCCGCGTCGCCTCGAAGCCGGGAGAGCGGGCCAGGTCGCGCAGCGCGTCGGCGGCCGCCGCCTCCGGGATCCGCCAGGGCCGGGCGGCGAGCTGCCAGAAGGCCACGGTGCGCCCGATCGGGTGTCCGGCGATCCGGCCGGGGCGTTCGGCGCAGGCTCGTGCCATCGCGTGGGCGACGCGGAGCGAACCGAGGGCGTAGGCGGCCTCGGGGCGGCTCCACAGCCCGATGGGGGACAGCGCGACGACGCTGCCGACCGCGCCGCCGCGGGCCAGTTCCAGGGCGACGGCCCCACCGAGGGAATTCCCCGCGACGGGCGGGCGGGTGAGGCCGGCACCGGGGAGCCACGCGGCGACGGCGGCGGCCAGCGCCTCGACGGTGGGCGTGGTCCCTTCAGGGAGCGGGGGACTGTCACCGAAGCCCGGGAGGTCGACGGCCACCACCTCGTGCCCGCGGGCGAGGCGCTCCAGGACGGGCGCCCAGCCGGCCCGGTCGAGTTGGAGGACGACCATCAGGGGCGGCCCGCTGCCGAGTCGCCGCGACGCCAGTTCCAGGTCCGGCATATCCGCATCATAGGAGGACGGTCCGGGACGCGCACCCGTGCACGGAGGCACCCGTCGGTGGTCTGTCACGCACTCTCCCCCGGCCCGGGTTCCAGGTGCCCCGGCCAGGACCCGGCATGATCCGGAAGGCCATCCCCTCCGACGCCGGTGCGGTCTCCGTCCGTACGGTTCGACAGGTGGCCGGGAACCGTCGCGCCTAGGCTTGATGTCCGGAAGATCCCTGTCTCGGGTCCTGCGGGATGGAGGCGCGATGCTGCGGACACGGGTGTGCGGAGTACTGGGCATCGAGGTGCCGATCGTGCAAGGGCCGCTCGGCGGGCCCTGGCAGCAGAGCATGCGGCTTGCCGCGGCGGTCAGCGACGCCGGGGCGCTGGGCAGTGTCCCCACCACGCTGCGCACGCCGGCACAGGTCCGTGACGACGTGCGTCGGCTGCGCGAGCTCACCGACCGGCCGTTCGCGCTGAACATGACCCGGCGGCCGTTCGACCCCGAGGTCTTCGACGCGGTGATCGCCGAGTCCCCACCGGTGTTCTCCTTCGCGCTCGGCGAGCCGGATGACCTGGTGACCCGCGTCCACGATGCCGGCGCGGTCTTCCTGCAGCAGGTGACGACGGTCGAGCAGGCGGTGCGCGCGGCCGAGGCCGGTGTCGACGTGATCAGCGCGCAGGGCACCGAAGCCGGCGGGTTCTGCGGCGATGTCAGCACGATGGCGCTGGTGCCGCAGGTCGTCGACGCCGTCCGGCCGCTGCCGGTACTCGCCTCCGGCGGCGTCGCCGACGGGCGGGGCATCGCCGCGGCACTGGCCCTGGGGGCGCAGGGCGTGAACATCGGCACCCGATTCCTGGCCTCGGCCGAATGCGGGGTCAGTGACGACTGGAAGGCAGCCATCCTCTCCGCCGCCAGTCAGGACGCCGTCAAAGTGGCGTTCGTCGAGCACATCCTGCCCCCGCCGACCGAGGGTGGGTACATGACCGTCCCCCGGTCACTGCGCACCCCGTTCGTCGAGGAGGGGAACGCCGGCCCCGAAGCGGCCGCCGCTCAGGCCGAGGCGTTGCGCAGCAAAATGATGACGTCGATGCGTGACGGTACGGCGCACGAACTGATCCCGTTGACGGGCCAGACCGCCGGCCTCGTCCGCGACATCGTCCCGGCCGCCGAACTCGTCCACCGGCTGATCACGGAGGCGGAGACGACGCTACGCGCTCTGGCCGGCCTGGCGCCGGCGAAGAACGGCGCCGGTGAACCACCCGGGTAGGAACGGCCGGCGTCTCGCAGCAGGATGCCGGCCCGGGCCCGTCGGCCCCGCCGCGGCAACGAGCCGGACACCTCCGCGACGAACTCCGGCGGCCGGCCCCGGAGCGGCTCCACCTCCCCGCCCCCCTGCCCGCTACCCGACGGGATCACCCGACGTGACGAAGCACTACGGGGCAGCCCGGTGGCTCCTGCGGCCCCGTACCGCCCAGGCCAGGGCCGTGAGCGGGACGGAGCCGTCCGCCTCCCGGGGGACTTTCGCGCTCAGTGCGTCCCGTACCCGCTCCCGGTCGGCCGGGGCGAGGGCGGCGAGGTAACCCGGCGCGGGACCCTGGCCCGCCCGGAAGGGGTCCCACAGGTCGGCGAAGTCGGTGAAGACCGTGGGCACCTCGATCGGGACGACGGACACGTCCACGAGTCCCGCTCCGGTCCAGACCGCGCGCAACGCCTCCGGGCGGCAGACCGGGAACCGGCGGCCCTCGTCCAGCGTGGCCGCGGCCGGGTCCACCTCGACGGCGGCGTCCCAGAAACGTCGCAGGAAGCCCATGCCCTCGGCGTAGTCCCACACGTACGCGGCGACCAGGCCACCCGGCCGGGTCACCCGCACCATCCGGGCGACCGCCGCGGTGGGGGAGGGCAGGAAGTTCAGGACCAGGCCGCTGGCGACCACGTCGCACGCCTCGGCGCGTACGGGCAGCGTCATCGCGTCGGCCACGACGAAGTGCGCGGGCGAGGAGACGGACGCCCGTGCGTGGGCGACGAACCCCTCCGACCGGTCGACTCCCACCACCGTGCGGGGTCGGCAGCGAGCTGCCACCGTGGCCGTCAGACCGCCCGCACCACAGCCCACGTCCAGCCACCGCAGACCGTCGGCGGCGCCGAGCCAGGCGCCGAACCGCTCGGCGACGCGGCGGCTCCAACGGCCCATGTACCGCTCGTAGGCGGCCCCGGCCGACCACACGTCGTACCGCTGCTGCTCTCGCATGCGTTCAGGATTCCGGCCCCGCAGCCTTACCGGCCGCAGCCACGCCAGTGTCGTTCGACGGCTCCTGGGCGGACCGGAGCAGGGCGGCCGTCGCAGCCGCACGTCGCGCGTACGACGGTCGTCACCGACCGGCAGCCGGATCGACGAGCCCGTTCGGGACGCCACGACGCCGCCACGGCGGTTGAGGCCGCGGTCAACGGGCAGGTGGCCGAGTCGGTGACGAGATTTCAAACGGGCCCCAGTGGTACGGAGCATCCCCGGGCGCCGGCCACGGGACAGGCCGCAAGGTCCTCAGTGTTCCCCGACAGGGCCGGAAACCGGGGCGCGCCGGGCTTCCCTGCCATGTGATGATCCTTTCGGTGTGCCGGGGTTCCTGGCACGTCAGTCGCCTTACCACACCCTTGGGGGCAGCAATGAGCCTGTTATCCGCTGGACGTCCGGTACGCCTCAGATCCGGTGCCGCCGTGGCGGTGGCGGCCGGCCTGCTGACGGCCGGCCTCGCCGCGCCCGCGTTCGCCGCCGACGACCCGCCGCAGACCGACCAGCTGTGGATCAACACGCCGTACGAGCAGACGCTGCCGACCGGCACCGACGGCGGTCAGCCGGAGTCCCGCACCCTCGGCGTCGGCATCTACCACGACAACGACAACTTCACGGTGACCGACGGCAGGCTCACCATCGACGTCTCCGGCCTCGCCGGGGTCGCCGAGGTGACCTGGTCCGACAACTGCACTCCGGGCGGCGCCGGCGCGGTGTGCGACATCCCCGTGGTCCCCGTGATCGGGGAAGACTACGAGGACCAGGTGTTCCTGACGGTGCGCGCGGCCGACGGCGCCGAAGCCGGCGCGCAGGGCAGGATCACCTACGAGGCGACGGCCACCGGCGGCCCCGACGGGACGCTCACCGCGCCGCACGACAGCTTCGACACCACGCTCACCGTCGGCGCCGGACCCGACCTCGCCATCGACCCCGTCGCCGACATCGAGGACGGTCTGCCCGGCGACGAGCGGACGATCCCGTTCAGGATCACCAACAACGGCAACGAGAGCGCCGACGGGTTCACCGTCAAGCTGTACGCCTCGTACGGCCTGACGGATCTGACCCGGTACGACGCCTGCGCCTACACCACGACGGACGGCAGCGACTACGCACCGTCGAACAAGGCGATCTGCACGTTCGACCAGGTGCTGGCGCCGGGCGACTCCTTCGAGCTGCCCGAGCCGCTGACGGTGCGACTCGCCCCGCACGCGCTGAACGAGCGGCTCGACATCGACGTCGAGCCGGGCGGCGGCGCCCAGGACATCGACTCCGAGAACGACTACACGGCCCTCCAGATCGGCGCGGAGAACACCGCGGACTTCTCCGTGACCGGTGACACCGTCTCCGGCGCGGCGGGCGAGACGGTCACGGCCGAGCTCACGTTCGAGAACAACGGCCCGGCCTGGTTCGGCAACCTCGGCTCCGGCGACCCGGTCGCCGAGGTCCGGCTGGTCGTGCCCGAGGGCACCACGGTCACCGGCGTGCCGTCCGGCTGTTCCCCGCGCACCCTCGACGGCGGCTACCACCCGAAGCGGACGGGCGCCCCGCGCTACGACTGCAGCCTGCCGTACTGGGTGCTGGAGGACACCCGGCGCACGTTCGCGTTCTCCGTGCGCGTCGACGCCGTGGTGCCCGGCACGACCGGTGCCGTGAGCATTCACCCTCCGTACGGCGAGTTCGGCGAGTACCCCTTCGACTTCGACCCGGATCTCACGAACAACACGGCGGTCCTGACCGTCGACTGACCGGCCCGAGGGTTCGGAGCGGCCACCCGAGCGGCTGCTCCGAACCCCAAGTCCGTGCCCCGTACGGCAGTTCGGGCCGTCCCGCTCTCCAAGGGCCACCGCGGTCCGCCGTCCGCACACGCCTCGCGGAGCGACAGCCGCACCTCGGCCCGGTTCCTCCGGTCCCCTCGACCGATCCAGGGACCGCGCGAAGAGGCGTTCGTCAGGGCGGGGTTGAGGGCGTGCGGTCCAATTGGCTCGGACATCACTGCCTTCGGACCACCGCGGGGGAGACATGGCCGTCACGTACGTGATGCTCGCTCGGCTGCCCGAAGGAGGCCTGGACGCCTTCGACGCTTATGAAAGCGCCGTTCTGCCGCTCCTCGCCGAGTACGGAGGGCGTCTCGAGCGACGACTGCGCACCCTGGACGATCGGATCGAGGCCCACCTCGTCACCTTTCCCACCAGCGGGGACCTCGCCGCCTACCGGGCGGACCCCCGGCGTTCCGCCGCCGCACCACTGCTGGAAGCGTCCGGGGCGGCGGTCGAACTGCTCGCGGTCCGCGACGTGCGGTGACGGTGTGCGGCGTCGGGGAAGGCCTGTGCCCGCGTAAAAGGCGGGAATTGAGGGCCTCGGCGCGGTCTGGGACAGGGGTGTCCGCGGCCTCGGCGGGGTCCCGGGCGCGCTGTGACCGCTGTCCGTGACCGTCTTGGCCGACTGCTTGCGGACGGGCCCTCACGCGCCTGCTCAAACCCTTGGCTAACCGCTCCTGACCTGGCCCTTCTTGAATCTGCGCATAGGGTGGGAAGTCCTGCCGAGCACCAGGGGAAGGGGACTCCGTGAGTGAGGGTGCCAGCGGATACGACGCCACTCGTATCGCAGTGCTGGAGGGGCGTGAGGCCATTCGGAAACGGCCCGGGATGTACGTCGGCTCGACCGGGGTACGGGGCCTGTACCACCTGTTGTTCGAGGTCGTCGGCTGGTCGGTGAACGAGGTGCTGGCCGGCGGTGGCGGCTGCGTCGACGTCACCCTCACGCCCGACGGCGGCGTCCGTGTCACCGACGACGGGCAGGGTGTCCCCGTCGAAGCGGCCGGGGACACCGGCGGTACCGGCCTCGAAGCCCTGCTGACCCGCCCGTACGCCGGGACCGGCCCCGGCTGCCGCCCCACCGTGAACTGGTGGAGCGCCTTCGGCACGGGGCCCTGTGTCACCAACGCTCTGTCGAGCCGTCTCACGGCCGAGGTGCGGCGCGGGCAGGTGCGCTGGGTCCAGGAGTACGTACGCGGCGCCGCTGTCGCTCCGCCGGTCGCCGCCGGACCGGCGACCGGCGGAGGGACCTCCATCGCCTTCTGGCCCGACGCCGGCATCTTCGAGACGACGGAGTACTCGTTCGCCGTACTGGCCGAACGCTTCAGGGAAATGGCCCTGTTGAACCGAGGCCTGAGCATCTCCCTGACCGACGAACGCCCCGAGGGCGGGCCCCGGTCGGTACGCTTCCGGTTCTCCGGCGGACCGGAAGACTTCGTCGCCTTCCTCGATGCGCAGACCGGAGGGTACGTCACCCCGGACATCATCGCCTTCGAGCGGGAGGACGCGCGGATGGCGGGGACGGTGGAGGTGGCCCTGAGCTGGCGCGACCTGGGTGAGGAACGGATCCGGACCTTCGCCAACTGCGTGCCCACCCCCGAGGGCGGCACGCACGCGGACGGGTTCCGCGCAGGGGTGACGGCCGCGGTCAACACGTACGCGCGTCGGCGAGGGCTGCTGACGGCGGCGGACCCCGACCTCACCACCGACCACATCGGCAAGGGGCTGACAGCGGTCGTCTCGGTGAAACTGGAAAGCCCCGAATACCAGGGCGCCACCCGGGGCAAGCTGGGCGGCGCCACCGTGTACGACTGCGTCGAGCAGGCCGTCGGGGAGCACCTCGGCACATGGCTGACCCGACAGCCGGAACAGGCCGCCGACCTCATCGGCCGCATCACCCGGGCGACTCGGTGCGCGGCCGGCACCACACCTCCTCACGTGTCCGACGGCCCTGTGCCGGCGGGCGGTCGGTGACGGGACGGGAAGGAGCCGTCCGCGTCGGCCGTCCGGGCACCGTACGGCGTGGCACACCCTCTCCGTCCTGGCTGGATGGTGACGGTGAGTGATGTTATGGCCGGAGGGGTGGGGTGCGGCGATGACGGTTGAAAGCGCCTGACCCGCTGACCCCCGGACGGTCGGCGGGCGCGCCGACGGGGCTCGGGCGGCCGGGTGCCTTCTCTCGGCGCTGACTTGCGGCGACCGCTTGTGACCAGCCCTGATCGCCCCTTGCTCGCTCCCGATCCCTTCCTCGGGAGGGTTATCGGTCTGTCGTACGAAGCCTCATACCAGAGCGCGATGCTGTCCGCATGAGTTTGTCAACTGCCCACCGCACATGATGCGGTGGTGACTACGGTGAGTGTCGGTCGGGCGGCACCGCGGCACCTCATGCCGTAGGACGCTTCTGCGTCGAGGGGCCGCGTCCAAACAGTCGGATCAGGGAGCGGGGACCGGTACGTGCAGCCACAAGGCGGACGAGGGAGCGGACGGGGCGAGGGGCCCCGACGCCCGGGCCCGGCCGGTGCCCCGGGTCCGGCCGGAGCGCGGGGCATCGCCGGCACCACGGTCATGGCCCGCGAGCCGGACCGCGCCGATGAGAACCCCGCCGGCACCCGGGCCCGCCGGACCGGTCCGGCCGCCCGCGCGGACCGCCGTGAGGGCGGCCGGCACGGACGGCCGCCCGCGCGGACCGCTCCCGCGCCGCCCGAGGCGCCGATACGGCCCCAACTGCTGCGCCTCGCCGTGCTCCCGCCCGTGGCGGTGGCCCTCAGCGCCTGCGCGGCCGTGCTCTTCACCGTCCGCTCCACCGGGGTCCGGCCGAGCCTCACCCTGTGGGCCGTCCTCGGCGGCGCCACCTCGGTGACGTGCGCCGGCATCGTCATCGCCGCCGTGGCCGCCGACCGCGCCGCCCGGTCCGTGCGCGACCGCATCGGCACGCTGCGCCGCAGCACCGCCCGGCGCGAGGCCGACCTGGGCACCCTCGTCGAGGCACTGCGCCGCGGCGACGACCCGCCCCCACGCGGCCGGCGGGGCGAACAGACCGATGCCCTCGACGACGACGCCGACTTCGACCTGCTCGCCGCCGACCTCGCCCGCGCGCACGACGGGGCCGTCCACGCCGTCGTACAGGCGTACCGGCTCTCCAGCCAGACCGGCAGCGAACAGAAGCTCGAGGTGTTCGTCAACCTCGCCCGGCGCCTGCAGTCCCTGGTGCACCGCGAGATCTCCCTCCTCGACGAGCTGGAGAACGAGATGGAGGACCCCGACCTGCTCAAGGGGCTTTTCCACGTCGACCACCTCGCCACCCGCATCCGCCGCCACGCGGAGAACCTCGCCGTGCTCGGCGGGGCCGTCTCCCGGCGGCAGTGGAGCAACCCGGTCTCCATGACCGAGGTGCTGCGCTCGGCGATCGCCGAGGTCGAACAGTACTCACGGGTCAAGCTCGTGCCGCCCATCGACGGCACCCTGCGCGGACACGCCGTCGCCGACGTCATCCACCTGCTCGCCGAACTCGTCGAGAACGCCACGGTGTTCTCCGCCCCGCACACCCAGGTGCTGCTGCGGGCCAATCTCGTCACCTCCGGGCTCGCCGTCGAGGTCGAGGACCGCGGACTCGGCATGCCCGTCGGCGAGCAGGACCGGATGAACGCGCTGCTCACCGATCCCGACCAGGTACAGGTCGCCAGCCTGCTCGCCGACGGCCGGATCGGCCTGTTCGTGGTCTCCCAGCTCGCCAAACGGCACGGCATCCACGTACGGCTCCAGAGCAACATCTACGGCGGGGTCCAGGCCGTGCTCGTGGTGCCGCAGGCACTGCTCGGCACGGAGCCGGAGACCGCCGGCGGCGGACAGGGCGCGGCACCGCGGCCGCACGACCGCGGCACCGGCGCCGTCCCGATGGCCCGTCACATGTCCGCCGTACCGGCTCCCGTGGACGCTCCCCCGCCGGGCGGCGGGCAGGCGCAGTCACCCGGGGCACCCCTCACGCCCGCCGTTCCACAGCCCTGGCCCTCCACCAGGCCCCCGTCGCCCGCCGGTGACACGCCCGCCCCGCCGCTGCCCCTGCGCGGCGCCCGTGAGGTGCGCCCCGGCCCCGCCGGGGCCGTACCCGGCGTCCACCACGGCGACCGGGACGACACCCTCATGGACCACCGGACCACGCCCTCCGCCCCGCACGGCGGCACGGTGCGCGGCACCATGGACAGACCCCGGCTGCCCCGCCGCCGCGCCCAGGAGCACATCGTCCCGCAGCTCCGCGACGGCCCCGCGCCCCGCCAGGACACCGAGTACGTCGCCGGGCACGACCCCAACCTGATGGCCGCCTTCCAACGCGGCGTCAGCCTCGCGGAGTCCCGGCAGGAGTCCCCCGCCGCACCGCGGCCCGCCACACCCGCACCCCCCACCGACCACCCCGCCCGACACGGCGGGAGCACACCCGCCGGATGACCGGCACCACCCCCAGCGCTCCCGCAGACCTTCGTACCCCAAGGAGTCGATCCACCATGGCGAGCGATGCGCCGACCGCCCAGGTATCCGACCTCGACTGGCTGATGAGCGGCCTCGTGCAACGCGTACCGCACACCAACAGCGCCGTACTGCTGTCCTGCGACGGACTGGTGAAGTCCGTGCACGGACTCGACCCGGACGCCGCCGACCACATGGCCGCCCTGGCCTCCGGCCTGTACTCCCTCGGCCGCAGCGCCGGCATCCGCTTCGGCGACGGCGGCGACGTCCGGCAGGTCGTCGTCGAGCTCGACTCGACCCTGCTGTTCGTCACCACCGCCGGTTCCGGCACCTGCCTCGCGGTCATGGCCGGCCGCGAGGCCGACGCGGCGGTGCTCGGCTACGAGATGGCGATGCTGGTCAAGTCCGTACGGCCGTACCTGATGACCGCTCCCCGCCAGCAGGGCGTCGAACCGTCGGCGATGAGGCCTTGAGCGTGACGGCAGCCGGTGACGGGCCCTGGCTCGACGACGCGGCCGGACGGCTGGTGCGCCCCTTCACGGTCAGCAACGGCCGTACCCGTCCCACCGTCGCCCTCGACCTCATGTCGCAGGTCAGAGCCACCGGCGCCACCCCCTTCGGCTACCTCGGCCCCGAGCACGCGCAGGCCCTCGACCTGTGCCGCGCTCCCGTCCCGGTCGCCGAGGTCGCCGCCCACCTCAGACTGCCGGTGGCCGTCACCAAGGTGCTGCTGGCGGACCTCGTCGACTGCGGGGCGCTCACCGACAAGCCCCCCGCGTTCCACCACAACCCGACGGACCGGGCCCTTCTGGAGGCAGTGCTCGATGGACTACGACGACAGCTCTGACCACGTCGACGGCGCGGACCACGACGACCCGTTCCCCACCGCACTCAAGATCCTGGTGGCGGGCGGGTTCGGCGTGGGCAAGACGACCTTCGTCGGCGCGGTCAGTGAGATCGCGCCACTCAGCACGGAGGAACTCCTCACCACGGTCAGCGCCGCCACCGACAGCCTCGACGGCATCGAGAACAAGGTCGAGACGACCGTGGCCATGGACTTCGGCCGCATCACCCTCGACGCGGAACACGTGCTGTACCTGTTCGGCACCCCCGGTCAGGAACGGTTCTGGTTCATGTGGGACGAACTCTGCGAGGGCGCGCTCGGCGCGGTCATCCTCGCCGACACCCGGCGCCTGACGGAGTGCTTCGCGGCGGTCGACTTCTTCGAACAGCGCGGTCTCGCCTTCGTCATCGCCGTCAACGAGTTCGACGGCGCCTTCCGCTACGACCCCGGGGAGGTGCGCGCCGCCCTCGACCTCCCCGCGGAGGTCCCCGTCGTCCGCTGCGACGCCCGGATCTCCAGCTCCGGCGTCCAGACCCTGCTGACCCTGGTCCGCCACCTCATCGCCCACACCCCGGCCGCCACGACGGGGTATGGCGCCCACATGTGATCCCCGCACACCCTCGGAGCCCATATATGTCCTTCCCCCATAGCCCGGGAGCCCGCCGATGAGCTACGACCCGCCCCGCCCGGCAGGTCGTCTGCTGCTCACCCCCGAGGACGGCCAAGCGCCGGAGCGCGCCCGCAGACTGCGCCGGCTGGGACTGGGGGACCGCCCCGAGCCCGCGCTCGACGCCTTCGCCTACGCCCTCGCCGAGCTCACCGGCGCGCCGTACGCCATGGTCAACCTGCCCGGTGAGGACGGGCAGTTCTTCGCGGGCCTGCACACCCCGCCCGTCGCGCCCGTCGTGCGGAGCGACGGCACCGGCGCCCTGCTGGGCCGGGTGCTGCCCCGCGACCACGGCTTCTGCCCCCATGTGGTGGCCCGCCGCAGGGCACTGGTCCTGGAGGACGTGAGCGACTACCCGCGGTTCGCGGGCAACCCGGTGGTGGACGAGTTCGGCATCCGCTCCTACCTGGGCGCGCCGCTCATCGACAGCACCGGCATGGTGCTCGGCACCGTGTCGGTCACCGACATCCAGCCCCGTGCCTGGGGACAGCCGGGACTCGCCGCCATCAAGACACAGGCCGCGGATCTCGTCGTACGGCTGGAGCGCCGGGAGGACGACGGGCTGCCGCTGTGACTCCGCCCGGCACGGGGCCGGACGGGTGACGGTGTGAAGGAAAGCTGTGGCCGCGCTTAAGAAAACCTCGATGGACCGGTGAGGGTGTCGTACGGCAGATTGCAGTGCGATTCCACTCCTCTTCCCGGGCCGGGACCGCTTCGGCGTGCCCGCGGGCCGGGACTCACCCTCAGGAGCCGTAGCGTTGAAGGCGCTGGTCAAGCAGAAGGCGGAGCCCGGGCTGTGGCTCGCGGACGTCCCGGAGCCCGCCGTCGGACCCGGCGACGTGCTGATCAAGGTGCTGCGCACCGGTATCTGCGGCACCGACCTGCACATCCGGTCCTGGGACGGCTGGGCCCGGCAGACGATCAGCACCCCGCTGGTCCTCGGGCACGAGTTCGTCGGCGAGGTCGTGGAGACCGGCGGGGACGTCACCGACATCAAGACCGGCGACCGGGTCAGCGGCGAGGGCCACCTGGTGTGCGGCAAGTGCCGCAACTGCCTGGCCGGACGCCGCCACCTGTGCCGGGCCACGGTCGGCCTCGGCGTCGGACGCGACGGCGCCTTCGCCGAGTACGTCGTGCTCCCCGCCACCAACGTGTGGGTGCACCGGGTCCCCGTCGACCTCGACGTCGCCGCGATCTTCGACCCGTTCGGCAACGCCGTGCACACCGCGCTGTCCTTCCCGCTCGTCGGCGAGGACGTCCTGATCACCGGCGCGGGACCGATCGGCCTGATGGCCGCCGCCGTCGCCCGGCACGCGGGCGCCCGCAACGTCGTGATCACCGACGTCAGCGAGGAGCGCCTGGAACTCGCCCGCAAGATCGGCGCGACCCTGGCGCTCAACGTCGCCGAGTCCACCATCGCCGACGGGCAGCACACCCTCGGCCTGCGCGAGGGCTTCGACATCGGCCTGGAGATGTCCGGCCGCCCCGAGGCCATGCGCGACATGATCGCCAACATGACGCACGGCGGCCGGATCGCGATGCTCGGCCTGCCGGCCGAGGAGTTCCCCGTCGACTGGTCCCGCGTCGTCACCTCGATGATCACCATCAAGGGCATCTACGGCCGTGAGATGTTCGAGACCTGGTACGCCATGTCGGTGCTGCTGGAGGGCGGCCTGGACCTCGCCCCCGTGATCACCGGCCGCTACTCCTACCGCGACTTCGAGGCCGCCTTCGAGGACGCGGCCGGCGGCAAGGGCGGCAAGGTCATCCTCGACTGGACCGATTGATCATGGTTCGGTCCGCCGCCGGGACGCGGAAGCCCGTGCCGGGGCGGCGACCGTGCCCGCCCCTTCGGGCCTCCGCGCGCTCACTGCCCCGGCACGGACGCGCCCCTTCGGCCCACCCGCCCTCAACGCACTCCAGGAGCCTCGATGTTCGAGTCCGTCCGTGACGACCTGCGCACCACCCTCGACGAGATCCGCGCCGCCGGGCTGCACAAGCCCGAGCGCGTCATCGGCACCCCCCAGTCCGCCACCGTGAACGTCACCGCCGGCGGCCGCCCCGGCGAGGTGCTCAACTTCTGCGCCAACAACTACCTCGGCCTCGCCGACCACCCCGAGGTGATCGCCGCCGCCCACGAGGCCCTGGACCGCTGGGGCTACGGCATGGCCTCCGTGCGCTTCATCTGCGGCACCCAGGAGGTGCACAAGGAGCTGGAGGCGCGGCTGTCGGCGTTCCTCGGCCAGGAGGACACGATCCTCTACTCCTCCTGCTTCGACGCCAACGGCGGCGTCTTCGAGACGCTGCTCGGCCCCGAGGACGCGGTGATCTCCGACGCCCTGAACCACGCGTCGATCATCGACGGCATCCGCCTGTCCAAGGCCCGCCGCCTCCGCTACGCCAACCGCGACATGGCCGACCTGGAGCGGCAGCTCAAGGAGGCCGCGGAGGGCGGCGCCCGCCGCACGCTGATCGTCACCGACGGCGTCTTCTCCATGGACGGCTACGTGGCCCCGCTGGACGAGATCTGCGACCTCGCCGACCGGCACGGCGCCATGGTCATGGTCGACGACTCGCACGCCGTCGGCTTCGTCGGCCCCGGCGGGCGCGGAACCCCGGAGCTGCACGGGGTGATGGACCGCGTCGACATCATCACCGGCACGCTCGGCAAGGCCCTCGGCGGCGCCTCCGGCGGCTATGTCGCCGCCCGCGCGGAGATCGTCGCCCTGCTGCGCCAGCGCTCCCGTCCGTACCTGTTCTCCAACACCCTCGCCCCGGTGATCGCCGCCGCCTCCCTGAAGGTCCTCGACCTGCTGGAGTCGGCCGACGACCTGCGCGTCCGGCTGGCCGAGAACACCGCCCTGTTCCGCCGCCGGATGACCGAGGAGGGCTTCGACATCCTCCCCGGCGACCACGCCATCGCCCCCGTGATGATCGGCGACGCGGCCCGCGCGGGCCGCATGGCGGAGCTGCTGCTGGAGCGCGGGGTGTACGTGATCGGCTTCTCCTACCCCGTGGTGCCGCAGGGCCGGGCCCGCATCCGCGTCCAGCTCTCCGCCGCGCACTCCACCGAGGACGTCGACCGCGCGGTGGACGCCTTCGTGGCGGCCCGGGCGGAGCTCGACGCCTGAGCGGAACGCACCGAGCGATTTGAGACAATCGCCTTCATGATCGAGGCACGGCGGCTCCACATCCTCCGTGCGGTGGCCGACCACCGCACGGTCACGGCGGCAGCCGCCGCGCTCTATCTGACCCCCTCGGCCGTCTCCCAGCAGCTCGCCGCCCTTGAGCAGGAGACCGGCCACCGTCTCGTCGAGCGCGGCGCCAAGGGCGTACGGCTGACCCCGGCCGGAGAGATCCTCCTCGGCCACACCAACGCCGTCCTCGCCCAGCTCGAGCGGGCCGAGGCCGAACTGGCCGCCTACGGGTCGGGGGAGGCCGGCACGGTCACGGTCGCCGCGTTCGCCACCGGGATCGCCGAGGTCGTCGCGCCCGCCGTGGCCCGTCTCGCCGGGTCGGCGCCCGGCATCCGCATCCGGGTCCAGGACGCCGAGGGCGACGCCAGCCTGCTGATGGTCCTGGACCGGCAGGTCGACGTCGCCGTGGCGGTCGAGTACCGCGGGGCGCCGCCCGCCGACGACCCGCGACTGGCCCATGTACCGCTGTACGCCGAACCCTTCGACGCGGTCGTCCCCGTCACCCACCGCCTGGCCGACCGCGCCGAGGTGCCGCTGGCCGAGCTGGCCAAGGACCCGTGGATCGGCCCGTACCCCGGCAATCCCTGCCACGACGTGGTCGTGCTGGCCTGCGAGAGCGCCGGGTTCCAGCCCCGCCTGGAGCACTCCTCGGACGACTTCCGCGCGGTGGTCGCCCTCGCCTCGGCGGACGTCGGCGTCGCCCTGGTGCCCCGCTCGGCGCTGCGCGGCATGGACCTCACGGGCGTGGTCGTCCGCCCGGTCGACGGGGTGGCCCCGACCCGCCGCGTCTTCGCCGCCGTCCGCCGCGGCGCCGAGGAACACCCGCTGATCCGCCCGGTCCTGGACGCCCTCCGGGCGGCGGCCGGGGAGACGTAGGCCGGCGCGGGGGCCACACCGCCGGCCGGCCGTCGTCCGCCGGAGCCGTCGTCCCGTCCATGATCCCGGCGGTCCGACGGCCTGTCCGCACGGCGCCCACGCCTTCCGCGAACTCCTGCGCCGCCGGCGGGAGGAGTCCATGGACGAGGCGCTCGCCCGACGCCTGACGAACGCACGGGCGCGGCCGGTGGATCAGGCGTCCGGGCCGGTTCCAGCGGCCTCGACGCCCCGGCCGTCGACGCGCACGGCCGCGCGGTGGCGTACGACGCGCTGATCGCCGTACGGCCTGCCGGGGGAGTCGTCCACGGCCCGTGACCGGCGGGTTCTCGTCACCCGCCCGCGCCGGCCGCCCCGGCGGTCACCCGAGCGGCCAGCCGGTGTAGCCCTCGGCGAGGTACGCGCGGCCGGCGTCCGACTCGACGACCGAGCGCAGCTCGCCGATCTGGCGCATGCGGTCGAAGTCGCTCGCCCCGGGCCGCGGGTGCAGCATGTTCGTCATCCACCAGGAGAAGTGCTGCGCCTTCCAGATGCGCTTTCGGGCGGTGTCGGGGAAGGCGTCGAACAGGGACTCGTCCCCGTCGAGCAGCAGCGCGCGCAGCGCCTCGGTGAGGACGACGACATCGGCGACGGCGAGGTTCATGCCCTTGGCGCCGGTGGGCGGCACCGTGTGGGCCGCGTCGCCGACGAGCGCCACCCGGCCCCGGCGCATCTCGTGCGCGACGAAGCTGCGGAAACGGAGCACGTCCCGCTGGAAGATCGGGCCCTCGCTGAGGGTGGTGCCGGGAACGCGCGACCGCAGGATCTCCCACAGCTGCTCCTCGGTGTACGCCCCGGTCTCGGTCGCCGGGTCGCACTGGAAGTACATGCGCTGTACACCGGGGCTGCGCCGGCTGATGAGGGCGAAGCCGTCCGGCGAGTTGCTGTAGATCAGCTCCTCGGCGCTGGGCGGCGCCTCGCACAGGATGCCGAACCAGGCGAACGGGTACTCCCGGAAGTAGCCGCCGTACGTGCCCGTGACGGCCTCGCGGGCCACACCACGGGAACCGTCCGCGCCGATGACGACATCGGCCTCGATCTCGACGGTGTCGCCCCCGGCGTCCTTGGCCACGACGCGCGGCCGGTCCGTCTCCGCGTCCTCCACGCGCTCGGCGGTCACCCCGAAACGGAGGTCCTGGCCGGCGGCGAGGCGCGCGGCGACCAGGTCCTTCAGCACCTCGTGCTGCGGGTAGAGCCACACCGCCCGGCCGACGGTCGCGGCGAAGTCGATCCGGTGGCCCTCGCCGTCGAAGCGCAGCTCTATGCCCTCGTGCTTCTGCCCGACCGTGAGAACCCGGTCCGAGGCCCCCGTCTCGCTGAGGATCTCGACGGTGCCCTGCTCCAGGATGCCGGCCCGGATGGTGGTCTCGATCTCCTCGCGGCTGCGGGAGTCGACGACGACCGACTCGATGCCGTGGCGGCCGAGCAGATGGGACAGCAGCAGACCGGCGGGGCCTGCTCCGATGACGGCGACCTGGGTGCGTACGGGCATGTCGTCTCCTTCGACGGCCGACGGGGTGGCAGGGAGTCTGGCGCCGGTCCGCCCCCGTTGACGACGACCCTTCCCGTTGAACGGGAATCGGATCTCCTCGACGCACGGCCCGGCCGGTGGCTACGGGCGGCGCGCGCCGAGCGCCGCCGAGATGCCCGCGGCGGCGGAGCGCAGCACCTCGGCCACGGGAGCGGTCGGCGTGTCACGGGGGAGTACGACCGACAGCGCGGCGATCACCCGCCCGCGCCCCTCGCGCACCGGCACGGCGACGCCCGTGGAGACGGCCTCGACCGTCCCCGGAGCCACGACGACGCCGTCACGCCGGATGCCGGCCAGGACCCGGCGCAGCAGCGCCGGGTCGGTCAGGGTCTCCGGCGAGACCGCCTCCAGCGGCCCGGCGAGGACCCGCTCGCGCAGTTCCTCCGGGCCGTGGGCGAGCAGGACCAGCCCCGACGACGAGGCGTGCAGGGGCAGCCGCCCGGCGATCCGGGTGATGTTCGCGCCCGCGTGCGGATGGGACAGGCGCTCCACGAAGAGGGTCTCGCCGTTCTCCAGCACCGCGAGCTGGGTGTGCTCCCGGACCCGGGCCTGCACCCGCTCCATGAACGGCAGTGCCGCCTGCCGCAGGCGCAGGGCGTGGGAGCCGCGCAGCGCCAGCTCCCACAGCCGCATGCCCAGCCGCACCCGCTGCTCCTCGTCCCGTTCCAGCAGTCCGCATTCCACGAGATCGGCCACGATCCGGTGCGCCGTGGACGACGGCAGCCTCGCGCGCCGTCCGATCTCCGACGCCGTCTGCACGGTCCGGTCGGTGTCGAACGTCTCGAGGACACGGACGATCCGCTCGGTGACCGTCTCGCCGGACCGTGAGTTCGCCATCGTCCGTCCTTCCGGGCTGGTTCGCGGCATGCCTCCGTGACGAGTATCGGGGCGGTGTTCCCTCACGCGGGGCACCGGCGACGGACTTCACGCCGTCGTGCGCCCCTCGCCCGCCCGCACGTCTTCGTCACCACCGGGCTCCTTCCGGCCGCCGCCGGCCGGGCAGGAGCCGGACGGAGAGAATTTTGCATGACGTGCATCTTTGCATAGCATGCAAGGTATGTCGGAGAAGGGTGCCGCGCAGGGCGGGCTGCGGGAGCGGAAGAAGCGGGCCACACGTGCCGCTCTCGTCGAGGCCGCCGTACGGCTGGCCGCCGAACACGGTGCGGAGAAGGTCACCGTCGAGGCGATCAGCGCGGCGGCCGGGGTGTCCGTACGGACCTTCTTCAACTACTTCGACACCCGCGACGACGCCTTCGTCGTGATCGACGCGGACGCGGGCGCGCGGATGCGGCAGGCCGTGCTCGACGCGCCGGCCGAGCTCTCCCCGCTCCAGGCCCTGCGTGAGGCCCTGGCCGCGGAACTCACCGAGGCGGAGCAGCAGCACGAGTTGTGGCGGCTGCACGCCCAGGTGGTGCACGCCTCGCCGCACCTGCTGGTCCGTACGCTCGGCGCGCACATGGCGGACGAGACCGGACTGGCCGAGGCCATCGCCGCGCGCATCCGCGCCGGCGGGCCGACGGCGTCCGTGTCCCCACCCGCCCGCGCGACCGACGAGGAACGGCGTGGTGCGCTCGACCTCTACCCGCGGCTGCTGGCCGCGGTGGCGGGCGCCGCGGTGCGGACCAGCGTGGAGCACTGGTCCGCCCGGCCGGAGGAAGCCGCCTTCCTCGACGTCTTCCAGGAGGTGTTCGCCCTCCTCGCCGCCGGTCTCCCGGCACCTCCCGCGTAAGTCCTCACCGCCGGCCGTCCGGCTTCCCGCCGCGGCCGCAGCCCCCCGCTGTCCGTCCCGCGCCCACGAGGGTGCCGGCATCCGCCGGTGCCCGCCCCGCGCGTGACCGTTCGACCATCGTCCGAAAGAGATCCCGTGACCTCACCCCCGGCGCCCGCCGACGCGCCTTCCACCTCCATGACCCAACGGCAGATACTCCAGGCCATGTCGGGCCTGATGGCCGGCATGTTCGTCGCCATCCTGGCGGGCACCGTCGTCTCCAACGCGCTGCCGACGATCATCGCCGACCTGGGGGCCAGCCAGTCCTCCTACACCTGGGTCGTCACCGCCGAACTGCTGGCCATGACCGCGACGGTGCCCCTGTGGGGCAAGCTGTCCGACCTGTTCAACAAGAAGCTGCTGCTCCAGTTCTCGCTGCTGATGTTCGTGCTCGGTTCGCTGCTGGCGGGCTTCTCCCACGACACGACGCTGCTGATCTTCAGCCGGGTCGTGCAGGGCATCGGCGCGGGCGGTCTGACCGCGCTCGCGCAGGTCGTCATGGCCGCCGTCATCCCGCCCCGGGAACTGGGCAAGTACTCCGGCATCTTCGGTGCCGTCTTCGCCGTCGGCACCGTGGCCGGACCGCTGATCGGCGGTGTGCTGGTGGACACCGACTGGCTGGGCTGGCGCTGGTGCTTCTTCATCGGCGTGCCGTTCGCCCTGCTGGCCATCTTCCTGTTGCAGCGCACGCTGAAGCTGCCCACCGTCAAGCGCCAGGTGAAGATCGACTGGCTCGGCGCCTTCCTGATCGTCGCCGGTGTCTGCGCGCTGCTCATCTGGGTCTCGCTGGCCGGTAACCAGTTCGACTGGGCGTCGTGGCAGACCGCCGCGCTCGTGATCGGCGGCGTGCTGCTGCTGGCCCTGGCGGTCCTCGTCGAGGCCCGTACCGACGAGCCGGTGATCCCGCTCGACATCTTCAGGAACCGCACGGTCACCCTGACCACGGTGGCCAGCCTCCTGGTCGGTGTCGCCATGTTCGGCGGGACCGTCTTCCTCTCGCAGTACTTCCAGGTGTCCCTGGGCAAGTCGCCGACCGTCGCCGGTCTGATGAGCCTGCCGATGATCCTGGGTCTGCTGGTGTCGTCCACCGTCGCCGGGCAGTTGATCAGCCGGACCGGCAAGTGGAAGGGCTACCTGGTGGCGGGCGCGGTCATCATGACCGTCGGCCTCGCGCTGCTCTCCCTGATCGACGCCGACACGCACTTCGCGCTGCTCAGCCTGTACATGGCCGTTCTCGGTGTCGGCGTCGGCATGCTGATGCAGAACCTGGTGCTCGCCGCGCAGAACGACGTCCCCGCGGCCGAACTGGGCGCCGCGACCTCCGTGCTGTCCTTCTTCCGCAGCATGGGCGGCACCATCGGCACCAGCGTCCTCGGCGCGATCCTCGCCAACCGGGTCGCCGACGAGATGACCAAGGGGCTGGAGAAGGCGGGCGTCGCCGGAGGGGCCGAGGGCGGTTCGGGTGACGGCGGGCACAGCGTCCCCGACATGAGCACGCTGCCCGCCCCGATGCGGGAGATCGTGGAGCACGCCTACGGTGTCGCCACCGCCGAGCTGTTCCTCATCGCCACGCCGTTCGCGCTGCTGGCCCTGGTCGCCGTCGTCTTCCTGAAGGAGAAGCCGCTGAAGACCACCAGCGGCATGGAACGCCTCGCCGAGGAGTCCGCCACCGCGGACACCACGCCGGACAAGGACCGGACGGCCCCGGTCGCCTGAGCCGGCGGAACACACGACGGGGCGGGCCGCCCACCGCACGGTGGGCGGCCCGCCCCGTTTCCCGCGCACCACCCGCCCGTCACCCGGCACACCGCCGGCGAGGGCGCCGCCCGGTACGCCGCCACCCGGCCGGACGCGACGGGCACCGCCGGCACCGTCGACGCGCTCCTGGCCGGGGCGGGCGTCACCGCGGAGGTCCCCGGCCTCCCCGCGGGAGCCGGGGCCGTACGCCGGCTCCCGTTTCCTCTTCCTCGCCACCACACCGCCGGCCCCGTCGGCGTACCGGCCCGCGGACGCGAACCGCCGCACGGCCACGACGCCGGCGGACGGCTCGTCCCGCCGCCGCGGAAGGCCGCCGTCGTCCACGGGAGATGAGCCGGCCGGGTGATCACCCGTGGGGCGGGGGCATCGGCCCACCCGGGTGATCACCGGTGGCGGGGCCCCAACCCCGCTCATAGCTTCGGCTCATGAACAAACGACACATCGCCCTTCTCGCCTGTACCGCCGCCGCCGTGGCCGCGGGACTGGGCGCCGCCCCGTCGGCCCACCATCCGACCGTGCACCGCGTACAGCCCGGCCAGTCGGTCCAGAAGGCCGTGGACGCCGCGAAGCCGGGGGACACCGTCCTCCTCGCGCCCGGCACCTACCGGCAGAGCGTCGACATCAGGAAGCCGGACATCACCCTGCGCGGCCACGGTGCCGGACGCACCGTCCTGGCGCCCGCCGCGAAAGCCGGCGAGAGCGCCTGCGCCAAGGCGGGCAACGGCATCTGTGTGACCGGCACCGACAAGAGCCCCGTCGAGAACGTCACCGTACGGTCCCTGACGCTGCGGGGATACGCCGAGAACGGGCTGTGGGCCACCGGCACCGACGGGCTGGAGGTCAAGTACGTCCTGGCGGAGAAGAACGGCCAGTGGGGCATCGCCGAGGAACGCTCCACGCACAGCGCGCTCAGCCACAACCTCGTCCGGAAGAACGGCGACGCCGGACTGTTCGTCGCCAACACCGTCGACACCGAGGAAGGCGCCCGGGACGCGGGGAGGACCGTGATCAGCCACAACCGGGTGACCGGCAACCGCGTCGGCGTCACCGTGCGCCGACTGCGGAACCTGACCGTCCATCACAACGAGGCCACCGGCAACTGCGCCGCCGTTTTCGTGGTCGGCGACGAGTCGAAGCCGCGCGCCGGTGACCTGAGCGTGACGCACAACTACCTCCACGCCAACAACAAGTACTGCCCCAAGACGCCCCGGCTGCCCTTCCTGCAGGGCTCGGGCATCGTCCTCACCGGCGCCGAGGAGACCCTGGTCGCCTACAACCGGGTCGAGGACAACAAGGGCACCTCCCCGCTCTCCGGCGGCATCGTGCTCTTCAAGAGCCTCGTCGGCGCGCCCAGCGAGCGCAACGAGATCCGCGACAACCTGGTGACCGGCAACAGCCCGGCCGACCTGGCCGACCGGGACACCGCCGAGAACAACACGTTCAGCCGCAACACCTGCACGCTCTCCGAGCCCGCGGGCATGTGCTGACCCGCTCGCCCCACCCCCACCGCACGACAGCAGAAGCGAGGCAACGGATGACCACCGTTGATCCGGCTCCCCCGCCGCCCATGCGGCTGCGGGAGCTCGTTTTCGGGGCGGCGTGCGCCGCCGCCGTACGCGCGGCCGTCCGCCTGGGCGTGGCGGACGCGCTGGACGACACCCCCATGACCGTCGACGACCTGGCGACGGCGGTGAAGACCCAGCCGCACACCCTGCGGCGGCTGCTGCGCGCCCTGACCTGCCAGGGCGTCTTCGCCGAGAACCCCGACGGCACCTTCGAGCACACCGAGATGTCCCGGCTGCTGCGCGAGGACGACCCGCACAGCCTGCGCTACATCGCCCTGTGGTGCACCGAACCGTGGACCTGGAACGTCTGGCCGCGGCTCGACGAGGCGGTGCGCTCCGGACGGGGCGTCTTCGAGGACGTGTACCACCAGGAGTTCTTCACCTACCTCAACGAGTCCGCCCCCGAGTCCGCCCATGTGTTCAACCGGGCCATGACGACCTCCAGCGAGCAGTCGGCGCGCGACGTGGCCCTGCTGCTCGACCTGGACGACGCCTCCTCCGTCGTGGACATCGGGGGCGGCCAGGGACACGTCCTGGCCAGCCTCCTGGAGAAACACCCCCACCTCCACGGCACCCTGCTCGACCTGCCGGGCGTCGTCGAGAACGCCGACCCCCGGCTGCGCCGGGGCGGCTCGCTCGCCGGCCGCGTCGACATCGTGGCCCGGGACTGCCGCGAGGGCGTCCCCGTCCGGGCGGACGTGTACATCATCAAGAACGTCCTGGAGTGGGACGACGACAGCACCCGCCGGGTGCTCGCGGGCGTCCGCGCGGCGGCACGGCCCGGGGCCCGCGTCGTCGTCATCGAGAACCTCGTCGACGACACCCCGTCGATGCGGTTCACCACCGCCATGGACCTGCTGCTGCTCCTCAACGTCGGCGGCGCCAAGCACACCCGGCAGAGCATGGTCGACCGGCTGACCGACGCGGGCCTCGTCATTGACGGCGTCAGCCCGGTCAACGCCTATCTGCACGCCTTCGAGTGCACCGTCCCCGGCTGACCCGGGCCGCCCCGGACAACCCCGAGGCCGCCGGCTCCGCGACTGACGCGGGACCGGCGGCCTCGGGGTTCGCGCTCAGGGGCGGGCGCCGCTCTCCCAGCGGTAGAAGCACCGCGCCATGGCGTCCTTGGGACTGCGCCACGTGGCCGGGTCGTACGGGCTGACGTACGCCTCCAGCCGTTCGCTGATGCCGCGGAACTCGGGGTGTCCGGCGACCTTCGCGATCGCGGGCGCCGGGTCCTGCTCGGACTCGATGAGGTGCAGGTACAGGTCGTCCCCGAACTGGAAGAGGCTGCGCCGGCTGACCCCGATCAGACGGGGGAGTTCCCCCCGGTCGGAGTCGGCGAACACGCCGGCGATGTCCGGCGCCGAACCGGGCTTCATCCGGGCGACGATGAGGGCGTGGTGCATGGGACTGTCCTTCCTCCGGCCGGCGGGCCGGCGCTCAGCGCGAGGACGCGACGGACGCGCTCTCGCTGTCACGGGCGACCTGCTCGATCCGGTCCCGGATCAGGGCCATCTGCGTACGGGAGTTGCGGTTGATGTTGTCCGTCATCCAGTCGTCGTCGACCGGGGCGTCGGGCTTCATCGCGAAGTCCTGGATCCAGCGCATCTGCACACCGCCCGGCAGCTCCGCGTACTCCCACACGATGTCCATGTGGGCGAACGGACCCGTCTCGACCCGGCGGGCACGGACCGTGCGCTTCTCGCGGTCCGGGGTGCGTTCCGACACCCAGCTCCACACCTTGCCGTTCTCGTCCGGGTGCATGGTGAGCCGGAACCTCGTCGTGGCGCCTTCACGGGAGAGGATCTCCACGGACGCGTACTCGCTGAACAGCCGCGGCCAGTTCTCCAGGTCGTTGGTCATCTCCCACACGAGGTCGAAGGGAGCGTCGATGGTGATGCTGTTCTCGGTGTGTCCGGCCACTTTCAGGCTCCAGCCGTGAGGGTGCTGTTGATGAGGTTCAGGAACTCCCGCGGCGTCCGGCAGCGCTCCGAGTCGGGGGGGAGCGACGCGCCGTACCGGTTCTCCAGTTCGCCGACGATGCCGAGCAGGCCGAGTGAGTCGAGGCCGAAGACGTCGAAGGGGGACTCCGCGGAGTCCTTCAGCTCCTCGGGGCCGACGGTGATACCGGCCGCCTGCTTCATCAGCGTGGCCAGCTCGTCGAAGGTCACTTCGGTGGTGATCATGGGTGACTGCTCCTTCCCCGCCCGTTCCTACCGGGCGGAATCGTCACCGCGGCGCACGACCAGCGCCGCGTTGGAGCCCATCAGTCCCCTGCTGAGGACGAGGGCGGTGCGCAGCTCGGCGGGGCGAGCGCGCGACATCACCAGGTCGAGGTCGTGGCAGATGTCGAACACGTTGGGCGTCGGGGGCACCTGGCCGTTTTCCAGGGCGAGCACCGCGGCCACCGTGTCCAGCACGGGCGCCGCGCAGTGGGCGCGGCCGAAGCCCGTCTTGGGCGCCGTGACCGGGACGCGGGTGCCGTGCGCGCCGAGCGCGTCGGCGATCGCCAGCGCCTCGGCGCGGTCCGCCGCGGGGACGCCCATGGCGTCGGCGAACACGACGTCGATCTCCTCCGGCGCGCAGCCCGCCTCGTCGAGGGCGCCGCGGATCGCGCGGGCCAGACCCTCCCGGGACTCCGCCCAGCGGGAGGCCCCGGTGAACGTGGCGGCGTGGCCGGCCACGACGGCCCGTACGGGCACCCCGCGGTCACGGGCACGGAACTCGTCCTCGACGACGAGCAGCGCGCCGCCCTCGGCGGGCACGAAACCGCACGCCTTCTCGGTGAACGGGCGGTAGGCGCGGTCGGGGTCGTCGAGGGTGCTGAGCTCGGGGTAGCCGAGCTGGCACACCATCGAGTACGGGGCCAGCGGCGCCTCCGTGGCCCCCACGACCATGACGTCGGTACCGCGGCCCACGGCCCGGCTCGCGTGCGCGAGGCAGTCCAGACCGCCCGCCTCGTCGCTCGCCACCACCCCGCAGGGCCCCTTGAGGCCGCCGCGGATGGAGATCTGGCCGGTGCTCGCGGCGTAGAACCAGGCGATGGACTGGTAGGGGCCGACGAACTTGGGACCCTTGCCCCACAGTTTCTGCAGCTCGCGCTGGCCGAACTCGCCGCCGCCCGAGCCGGCGGCGGTGACCACGCCGACCGAGAACGGATCGGCGGGTTCGCCGCCGAGTCCGGCGTCGTCGAGGGCGAGGGCGGCGGCGGCCATCGCGAAGTGACTGAACCGGTCGGTCTGCACCAGGAACCGGTCCTCGACGAGGGCAGCCGGGTCGAAGGCCCGGACCTCGCCCGCCACCCGCAGCGGCAGATGGTCACAGCCCTCGCGGCTGATCAGATCCAGCACGCTGAGGCCCTCGCGGACGGACTTCCAGTAGGCGTCGGTCCGCAGTCCGTTGGGCGCGATCACACCGATGCCGGTGACGGCCGCGCGCCCGGGGCGCCGATTGCTCATCGTGTCCTCCCACCCGGCCCGGACAGCAGCACCGCGGACTGGAAGCCGCCGAATCCGCTGCCGACGGAGAGCACGTGGTTCAGCTTCCGCGGGCGGGCGGTGCGCGGTACGTAGTCCAGGTCGCACTCGGGGTCGGGGGTCTCGTAGTTCGCCGTGGGCGGCACCACCTGGTGCTTCAGCGCGAGGACGCAGGCGACCACCTCGATCGCGCCGATCGCGCCCAGCGAGTGCCCCACCATCGACTTGATGGAGCTCATGGGCGTCCTGTGGGCGTGCGCGCCCAGGGACCGCTTCACGGCGGCCGTCTCGTGCCGGTCGTTCTGCCGGGTGCCGGAGCCGTGCGCGTTGACGTAGTCGATCAGCGTGGGGTCGATGCGGGCCTGGTCGAGCGTGGTGCCGATCGCCCGGGCCATCTCCAGCCCCTCACTGGTCAGACCGGTCATGTGGTAGGCGTTGCCGTAGGTGGCGTAGCCGCTGATCTCGCAGAGGATCTCCGCGCCGCGGGCCCGCGCGTGCTCGTACTCCTCCAGGACGAGTACGGCCGCGCCCTCGCCCATCACGAAGCCGTCGCGGTGGGCGTCGAAGGGCCGGGAGGCGTGCTCGGGGTCGTCGTTGTTGGGCGACGTCGCCTTGATGGCGTCGAAGCAGGCCATCGTGATCGGTGAGATCGGCGAGTCCGACGCCCCGGCGATGCAGACGTCGGCCCGGCCCTCGGCGACGGTGTGGAAGGCGTAGCCGACCGCGTCGAGCCCGGAGGTGCAGCCGGTGGAGACGGTCTGCACCGGGCCCCGGGCGTCGAACCGTTCGGCGACGACCGAGGCGAGGGTGCTCGGCGAGAACGCCAGGTGCAGCTTCGGCCCGGCCTGCCGGTGGTCCACGTCCCAGCGCCGTCCGCCCTCGCTGACCAGCACGTAGTCGTGTTCCAGCCGGGTGGTGCCGCCGACCGCGCTGCCCAGCGAGACCGCGGTGCGCCACGGATCCATGGCCCCGGTGTCGAGTCCGGACTCGCGCACGGCCTCGGCGGCGGCGACCACGGCGAACTGGATGTACCGGTCCGCGTGTTGGCACAGATCCGCGTCCAGGCCGTGCTCGAACGGGTCGAAGTCGCACTCGGCGGCTATGCGTGAGCGCAGGCCCGCCGGATCGAACAGGGAGATGCCGCGGGTCGCGGTGCGGCCGGCTGCCAGAAGATCCCAGAACGCCGTCGCTCCGATGCCGCCGGGAGCGACCACACCTATACCGGTGACGGCCACCCGGCGGGTCATTTTATGGCCTCGCTCGGCTCGGCCGTCCGGCCGTCTCCAGGACCACCGACCGTCAACTGCGGCCCGGCGGGGGCGCTTTCGGTCTCCTCGGTGTCGACGTGACCGAGACTCGGGTGCGGGGCGAGCGGGCCCAGGTGGAACACCATGCGGGCCTCCTGGTCGCCGACGTTGCGGAAGCGGTGCCGCATGTCGATGGGGATCATCAGTCCCTGCTCGGCGCGGAGCGCGAACGGCTCGCCGTCCAGGTCCACTTCGAGCGCGCCGCTGACCACGTACACGAACTCCTCGGAGTACGGGTGGTAGTGCTCGCCGATGCGCTCGCCGGGCTTGATGATCGCCAGGCCCATGAAGCCGCTGGTGGAGCCCACGGTGGCCGGGGTGAGCAGGGTTCTGAGGTCACCTCCGCGCCGCCGGTTGGGTTCCGTCTCGCTCAGGTCCACGATGCGTGGATGCTGCTTGGACATGGTTGTTACCTCCGGGTGTGCCGGTGACGTCCGGGCGTCCGCGGCCGCGGACGTCACCGCGGTGGACCGTCAGGAATCCGCGGAGCTGCGGTCGGTGACGGGCATCATGTCGGCGTGCGCCAGGAGCCGGTGCAGGGTGCGCTCCGAGTCCAGGGAGCCCTCGACGCCGATCGCGGCGCCGTCCAGGAGACGCTCCAGCTCGGCCGCCTTGCCCGGGCCCTTGACGCCGAGGGCGGCGGCGGGGTCGAGATCGAGCTCGCCGGTGACGTCGATCATGCGGACCACGACGTCGTCGCGCTGGAAGACGGTGCTCGCGTACACCGGGCTCTCCGGGTCGCTTGCCGCGGCCTCGTCCTGGTGGGCGAGGAACCGGGCCAGCTCCAGGCCGTGGTCCGCCACGGCCGGGTAGTACAGCATGTGCCGTCGCAGGCCGCCGGGTTCCGGACGGCCGGCCGTCACGTGCTGCATGGCCGGGAGCGCCGCCCGGGTGAAGAACACCCGCGCGGAGTCGGAATCGGAAAGATCCCGGTCCTGCTCCAGATAGGGGTTGATGGCTTCTTCCACCGCCTGGACCTCGGGCTGGCTGGCCACGTGGCACAGGGTGGCCAGCAGGTCGCCCTCCACCTCCACCGCCCGCACGACGCGGTTGCCGTGCATGAAGAGGGAGGTGCGGTGCAGCCGCGTGGTGCCGTTGATGCGCGTCTCGGGCGCGTCGTAATTGGCCAGGATGTCCACGACCTTGGACTCGGAGCCCGGCTTCACGGTGAAGGTGAGGGCGTGACGGGTGATCCCGGCGCCCACGCGTGCCGCCTTCTGCAGGCCCGCCCGCGCGACCTCGGTGGTGAGCGGCTGGTCCGGATGGGTCTCGCGCAGGACGCTGTAGCGCATCGACCGGGTGTCCCGGACGCAGCTGTGCATCGGCCGGACGATCTGAATGTGCTCCTCGCTGTTCACCCACGCGAGGAACGGCAGGGCGCTCTCCCATTCGCTGGTGATGAGCCACTGCGAGGGGTTCTCGATCGACTGGCACAGTTGGTCACTGATGTGCCCGGGGACGGAGGCGACCTTGTTGCGCATGTGCTCGTACGCGTCGAGGAACTGTTCCTGGGCTCCCTCGTACAGGTCGAGCAGCAGGATCACCCGCAGCCTCGAGCCGTCGAACGCCGACTGCGATATACGTGCCGACATGGTCATCCGGCGCACCTCTCCTCTTCGTCGGAAGGTCGGGAACGACCGCCGTGCCCGGCGAAGGGCCGGGGTCGCCATGAGTCGATCGTTGACGCGACTTTCCGGTGCGCGCGAGCGACACGGGGCAGGTGGGTGAACCGCGTGCCATCCGGGTGCCGCCGGGACGCGAACGGGCCCGTACCGGGCATGAAAGGTGCGTCCCATCCCACAGCCCGTCGAGGGCGACGCTGGAGGCGTTTCAATGAATCGATCGGATACGGCCGGCCGGGCGGATCACCGCACGCCGGTCCTCATCGTCGGCGGTTCCCTGGTGGGCCTGTCGATGTCCCTGTTCCTGGGGCGCCTCGGCGTGCCGCACACGCTCGTCGAACGCCACGCGGGCACGTCGATCCACCCACGCGGGCGGGGGAACAACGTACGCACCATGGAGCTGTTCCGGACGGCCGGGCTCGAGCGGAGCATCGGCCGGGCCGCGTCGGTCCTGGCGGAGAACCACGGCATCTGGCAGACCCCGAGCTTGGCGGGCGACGAGGGCGAGTGGCTGCTCCAGGAGATCGACCCCGGTGGCGGGCTCGCCCGCTTCAGCCCCAGCGGGTGGTGCCTGTGCAGCCAGAACGACCTGGAGCCGGTGCTCCTCGAAGGGGCCCGCGAACTCGGCGGGGACCTGCGCTTCGGGACGGAGATGCTCTCCTTCGACCAGGACGCCGAGGGTGTGACGGTGCTGGTCAAGAGCCGGGAGACCGGCGAGCACACCAGGATCCGGGCGGACTACCTCGTCGCCGCCGACGGCCCGCGCAGCCCCGTCCGCGAGGCGCTGGGCATCGGGCAGAACGGCCCGGGCGACCTGTTCCACAACGTGAGCCTCACGTTCACCTCCCGCGGTCTCGCCGACGTCGTCGGGGACCGGCGGTTCATCGTCTGCTACCTGACCAACCCGGAGGCCGACGGGGCCCTGCTGCCGGTCGACAACCGGGAGCACTGGGTGTTCCACGCCCCCTGGCACCCCGAACACGGCGAGACGCTCGAGGAGTTCACCGACGAGCGGTGCGTCGCCCACATCCGCAAGGCCGTCGGCGTGCCGGACCTCGACGTGGAGATCACCGGCCGGGCCGCCTGGCACGCCGCCGAGCGGGTCGCCGAACGGTACGCGGACGGCCGGGTGTTCCTGGCCGGCGACTCGGCCCATGAGATGTCGCCCACCGGGGCGTTCGGCTCCAACACCGGCATCCAGGACGCCCACAACCTCGCCTGGAAGCTGGCCGCCGTGCTCGGCGGCTGGGCCGCGCCCGGCCTGCTGGAGTCCTACGACGCCGAACGCCGGCCCGTCGCGGAGGCGACCAGCGCCCGTGCCTCCTCCCGTTCGAGCGAGCACAGCCACCCCGGCTACACCCCCGCCCCCGGCGCGCCCGCCCTCGGAGCCCCCGCCCTCGGAGCCCCCGGCCCCGGCGGCCCCGGAGCCGGTGGTCCCGGCGGACCTGGTGGTCCCGGAGCCGGTCGTCCCGGTGGTCCCGGAGCCGGTGGTCCCGGTGGTCCCGGAGCCGGTGGTCCCGGTGGTCCCGGAGCCGGTGGTCCCGGTGGCCCCGGCGGTCCCGGGATGAAGCCGGGCGGCATCCTCAACGTGGCGCTCTGCTACCGCTACCCGCGCGGCGCGGTCCTGGGCGTCGACCCGGCGACACCGGTCATCCCCGACGGGGTGATGCTGACCGGCGAGCCCGGCAGCCGCGCCCCGCACGTGTGGCTGGACCGTTCCGGCACCCGGATCTCCACGCTCGACCTGTACGAGCGGTCGTGCGTGCTGCTGAGTTCCGCGAACGGCGCCTGCGACTGGCACACCGCGGCGGCGAAGGCCGCGAAGGACCTGTCCGTACCGCTCGACGCGTACCGGGTGGGCGAAGGACCCGACGCGGAACTGATCCCCGAGGACGGTGCCGACTGGGCCCGGGCGCACGGGATCACCGAGGACGGCGCGGTACTGGTCCGCCCCGACGGCTTCGTCGCCTGGCGCTCCGAAGGAGCCGTACCGGACCCGGCGGCGGTGCTGCGGGAGGCCGTCACCACCGTCCTCGCACGGAACTGACGCGGGAGCGGCGGCCGGTGGACGTCACCCTCCGCCGACGCCGCCCTGCCGTCCCCGTTCCGCCTTGGCCTGGTGCTGCTCGAACCGCTGGAGCGCGGGTCCGTCGGTGTTCCACGGCCAGGGCGTGACCACGCCCTGCAGCGTCTGGAACACATGGTGCGCGTCGACGGCCCGGCCGGCCGCGCACAGTGCGTACGCCAGCACGTTCAGATCGGCCTGCGCCGCCGCGTGCTGGAAGAAACCCGGCTTCGCCCACAGCGCGGCCGCCTGGTCCAGCGCGGCCGTGATCTGTCCGCCCTCCCACAGCTGGCCGGCCGTCATGGCCCGCACCCCGCCCTGCGCCAGCAGCCCCTGGTACTGCCGCACGGCGGCGGTCAACTCGACCGCCGCACAGGCCGCGTTGGCCGGGATACGGGTGCGCACCACGTCGACGAAGTCGAGGACGGCCGCGCTGGACCCGCCTTCCTCCGGCGACAGGTACGCGAGCATCTGCAGATACGCCTCACGGTGCCAGCGGTCGCGCCCGGTGGCCTCCCGCCAGACGGCGTTGACGTCGTTCTGGCCGTAGCGCTCGATCCGGGACACCCCGAGCAGGACCACCCACGGCAGCGGATCCTCCGGTCTTCGCTCGGCGGCCTGGTGGCACTGGGAGACCAACTGCCCGGCGTCCTCCAGGTGTCCGTCCCGCAGACCGCGTACCAGCCCGGTCCAGGAGTGGAACACCAGGGCGTCCGCGCCCTGCGGCTCCCGGCCCAGCCACGCCGCCGCGATCTCCGCGTCGGCCGTCGCCTCGGCCAGGACGGACATCCGGTGACCGCGACGGTCCCAGTCGTCCCCCGTCTCCTCCAGCAAGGAGGACACGAGGGTCACGTCCGAGGCCTTGCCGCCCCCGTTCCGCTTGCTCAACCGCCCCAGTACGCGCGCCAGCTCGGTGTCGTCGAGGGCGGGCACGATACGGGGGCGTTTACCGGTGC
This sequence comes from Streptomyces sp. NPDC014676, assembly GCF_043084105.1. Taxonomy (NCBI): domain Bacteria; kingdom Bacillati; phylum Actinomycetota; class Actinomycetes; order Kitasatosporales; family Streptomycetaceae; genus Streptomyces; species Streptomyces sp. NPDC014676. The sequence continues at coordinate 42,907 of NZ_JBIBZI010000015.1, forward strand.
GACTGCTGAAGAGGGCCATGCCGGAAGACTAGGAACTCCACGTGCCCAGGCAACCCGAACGGGGTGATCGTTACCGATCTGCCCCTTACCGCCGGTGCAGCGGGCAGACCGGGGCGGGGCCGGGCATCTCGCCCGCCCCGTCCCGTCGTCGCGTCCGTTCCGCTTGCCGGCTCTCCGGTCAGACCGCCGGGGCCGGGTAGGTCGGGTACTCCACCCCGGAAACGTACTGGACGACCCGGACGACCTGGCAGGAGTAGCCGAACTCGTTGTCGTACCAGAGGTAGAGGATCGCGTTGTCACCCTCGACCTTCAGCGCGCCGGCGTCGACGATCGAGGCGTGGCGCGAGCCGATGAAGTCGCTGGAGACCGCGTCGGGCGCGCTGATGAAGTCGATCTGGCGCTTGAGCGGCGAGGTCAGCGACACGTTGCGCAGGTGCTCCAGGACCTCCTGGCGGTCGGTCGCGCGGCCGAGCTGGAGGTTGAGGATCGCGATCGAGACGTCCGGCACGGGCACCCGGATCGAGCTGCCGGTGATGGTCGCCTCGAGGTCGGGCAGCGCCTTGGCGACGGCCGAGGCGGCACCCGTCTCGGTGATCACCATGTTCAGCGGCGCCGAACGGCCGCGGCGCTCCGACTTGTGGTAATTGTCCAGCAGGTTCTGGTCGTTGGTGAACGAGTGCACCGTCTCCACGTGCCCGCGCAGCACGCCGTACTCGTCCGCCATCGCCTTCAGCGGCGGCACGATCGCGTTGGTGGTGCAGGACGCGCAGGACAGGATCCGCTCGTCCGGCTTGAGGGTGTCGTGGTTGACGCCGTGCACGATGTTGGGCACGTCGCCCTTGCCGGGCGCGGTGAGCACCACCTTGTCGATGCCGGGACGCAGGTGCAGCGAAAGCCCCTCGCGGTCGCGCCACTTGCCGGTGTTGTCGATGAGGATGGCGTTCTTGATGCCGTACGCCGTGTAGTCGATCTCCGTCGGGTCGCCCGCGTAGATCACCTTGACGGTGTTGCCGTTGGCGGTGATCGTGCCGTTCGCCTCGTCGACGGTGATGGTGCCCTGGAACTGGCCGTGCACGGAGTCGCGGCGCAGCAGCGAGGCCCGCTTGACGATGTCCTGTTCGCCGCCCCGGCGGACCACGATCGCGCGCAGGCGCAGCCCGTTGCCGGATCCCGACTTCTCGATGAGCAGCCGGGCCAGGAGGCGGCCGATGCGGCCGAAGCCGTAGAGGACGACGTCGCGCGGCTCGCGGCGGTCGATCTTGTCGGCGCCGGTCGCTCCGGCGACGGCCTCCGCGGTGAACTCGGCCACCGACAGGCCCCGGTCGTCGGCGCGGTGGGCCTCGGCGAGCAGGCCGATGTCGATCTGCGAGGGGCCGAGGTCGAGCGTGGTGAGCGCCTGGAGGAAGGGCAGCGTCTCGGTGACCGAGAGCTCCTCGCCGGCGATCTGCCGGGCGAAGCGGTGGGTCTTGAGGATGCTGACCACCGACTTGTTCACCAAGGAGCGGCTGTGCAGCAGGACGGTGACGTCCCGCTCGCGGTGCAGCTTCCCGATGATCGGGATCATCGACTCCGCGATCTCCTCGCGGTGCTTCCAGCTGGTGAACGAGTCTTCGTTGACAGTCACAGGATCATCTTTCGAGCTAGAGGGTGCTCATATGATAGCCATGCGGATCATCGGGACCGGAGGGGGTGCCGGAAGGGCGGTGAGCGGACCGGGAATCGCAGGGTTGCGCGACATGCGAACGGGTACGCGTGCAGCACCGTGCCCGGGCCGGCTCTTGTCCCGGGAAGGCCGTACGACCGCCGCTACCAGGGAATCTGCCATGGAGACACCCGCGCACGAGAACAACGCCCCCACGCCCGCGCAGCGGGCCCTGGACGCCCTGTCGGAGAACACCGAGGACACGATGGCGCTGGACGCCCTCGCCAACAGCGACGTGCTGATCCCGGTCCCGGACGACGCGGGCGACGAGGAGGCCGCCGACCCCGGCGCGGTCGCCCTTCCGGTGCTGGAGCAGCCGGGCGGCACCCAGGTGGTGCCCGTGTTCACGTCCGAACTGGAGATGGCCGGACTGCTGCCGTTCGTCTCCCGTTACCGGCTCGTCCCGCTCGGCGCGCTCGCCGCCCAGTGGCCGGCCGAGGATCTGTCCCTCACCATCGACGGCAGCTCCGAGCACCGCCTGACGCTCACCTCGGAGGGGGTGCGTACGCTGCTGGCCCGCCCGTAGGTCCGGCCCGGGTCCTATGCGCCCAGGGTGCGGGCGAGTGCGGCGCGCTGTACCGGCAGCGCCTCGGCGTGCAGCTCACGCCCTTCCGGTGTGAGCCGGACGTACACCCCGCGCCGGTCCTCCAGGCACATGCTGCGCTCCACCAGGCCGTCCTTCTCCAGGCGGGCGATGAGGCGGGACAGCGCGCTCTGGCTGAGGTGGACCCGGCCCACCAGGTTCTGCACCCGGCACTGCTCGCCGTCCGGGGGCGTCGCGGTCGCGAGCAGATCGAGCACCTCGAAGTCGGAGGCGCCCAGACCGTACGGATGCAGCGCGCGGTCGATCTCGCCCAGGGTGCGCGCGTGCACCGCGAGGATGTCACGCCACCGTTCCTCGAGCCGCGCCCCGGCCGTCTCCGCTGCCATACCCGAACGGTAACACTTGTCCGACATTCAATGAATGCGCAACAAACGTGCGACGGCAGCCCTTTTCGGCAGGCCGGGCGGGCACGTCCTGGAACGGACCGGCGAGGCCGCGGTCCGGACCCCGTACACGGGCCGCCGGCGCCCCGCCCCGAGCGGGACCCGGAACCGTGCTTCCGCCGGGCCCCGTACGGGGCCTACGTCGAGTCCCGCTTCACCAGCTCCGTCGGCAGGATCACCGCCGCCGGGTCCTCGCCGCCGATCTGCGCCAGCAGCACCCGCACCATCTCCGTGCTGATGCGGTCCCACGGCTGGCGGATCGTGGTGAGCCGCGGACTCGCGGCGACGGCCGCGGGGGAGTCGTCGAAGCCGCCGACCGCGACGTCCTCGGGCACCCGGCGCCCCGCCCGGTGCAGCGCGGTGAGCACGCCCTGCGCCATCAGGTCGGAGGCGACGAACACCGCGTCCACGTCCGGGGCCCGCGCCAGCAGCCGCTCGGCGCCGGCCTCACCGCTGGCCCGGCTGTAGTCGCCGGAGACGACGAGCCGTTCGTCGGCTTCGACGCCCGCCTCGGCGAGCACCTCCCGGTAACCGGCCAGGCGCTCCACACCACCGGGGGTGTCGAGCGGGCCGGTCACCACGCCGATCCGGCGCCGGCCCAGCGCCAGCAGGTGCCGCACCATGTCCCGGGCGCCGTCCCGGTCGTCGGCGGCCACGTAACTCACCTTCGAGCCCAGCCCGATCGGCTTGCCGCACGCGACCAGCGGCACCCCCGCCGCCCGCAGCTCCTCCGCCACCGGGTCACCGGAGTGGCTGGACACCAGCAGCACCCCGTCGACGTGCCCGGCGGTGATGTACCGCGTGATGCGCCGCCGCTCGTCGTCCGTGCCGGCCAGCATCAGCAGCAGCGGCACGTCGTGCGCGGCCAGCGCCTGTGTGCAACCACGCAGCAGGACGTTGAAGTTGGGGTCCTCGAAGAACCGCTCCTGGGGCTCCGTGAGCAGGAAGCCCACCGAGTCGGACCGGCCGGTGATCAGCGAGCGGGCGTGCCGGTTGACGACGTAGCCCGTCTTGCGGATGGCGGCGTCGACCGCCTGGGCCGCGGCGGGGCTGACGTAGTGGCCGCCGTTGAGCACCCGCGAGACGGTGCCGCGCGAGACACCGGCCTCGCGCGCCACGTCGTGGATCGTCGGCGGCTTGCGCCTGCCCCCCGTGTTGCTCATGGTCATGACTTTACGGCCCCGGAGAGCAGATCCAGGCTCCAGAACCGCTGGACGACCAGGAACAGGGCGACCAGCGGGAACACGGCGAGGAACGCGCCCGTGATCACCAGGGTGTACAGCGCCGGGCTGTTGGCGCCCTGTTCGAGCAGGGTGTGCAGGCCGAGGGTGATCGGGAACTTCTCGTCGTCGCTGAGCATGATGTACGGCAGCAGGAAGTTGTTCCAGACCGCCACGAACTGGAACAGGAAGACCGTCACCAGGCCGGGCAGCATCATCGGCAGCGCGACCCGGGTGAAGATCCGCCACTCGCCCGCGCCGTCCATCCGCCCGGCCTCCACCACGTCCGCCGGCACCGCGGCCGCGGCGTAGATCCGCGCGAGGTAGACGCCGTACGGGGAGAGGATCTGCGGCAGCAGCACCGACAGGTAGGAGTCCGTGAGGTCCACCTGCGCCAGCAGCAGGTACTGCGGGACGGCGAGGATCACCGGCGGCATCAGCACGCCCGCGAGCAGCACGTTGAACAGCGTCTCGCGGCCCCGGAAGCGGTAGACCGCCAGCGCGTAGCCGCTGACCGCCGACACGCACGTCGACAGCAGCGCGCCCGCTCCGGCGTACAGGGCGGAGTTGCCCATCCACTGCCAGTAGACGCCCTCGCGGTAGGCGCTCAGGTCGGAGAGGTTGTCGGCGAATCCGGTGCCCGGCCAGAACGTGAAGGTGGAGAACAGTTCCGAGCCGGACTTGGTGGACGCGATGACCACCCAGGCGACCGGCAGCAGGCAGTACAGCGCGCCGAGCAGCAGCGTCACGGTCGGGACCAGCGCGGTCCGGCGGGGACGCGCCGGGCCACGGGCGGTGCCGGCCGCGGGCTCGGCCCCGGACAGGGCGAGGGAGCTCATCGTGCGGCCTCCTGCTGGTCGCGTCGGTTCGTCGCCCGCAGGAACCCGAAGGACAGCACCAGGGTGGCGAGCGCGATGAGGGTCGCCTGGGCGGCGGCCGCGTGGATGTCGCCGTTGCCGAAGGCGTCCTGGTACACCTTCATCAGCGGACTCCAGGTGGTGGAAACGGAGTTGGTGAGCGGCTTGAGGACGGTCGGTTCGCTGAACACCTGGAGCGTCGCGATGATCGAGAAGAAGAAGGTCAGCACCAGCGAGGGCGCCACCATCGGGATCTTGATCCGCAGCGCGATCTGCAGCGGCGTGGCGCCGTCCAGCTTGGCCGCCTCGTACACCTCGGCGGGGACGGCCCGCAGCGCGGTGTAGATGACGATCATGTTGAAGCCGGTGCCGCCCCAGACCGCGATGTTCGACAGCGCCAGATACAGCGGCCCGCCGTCCAGCAGGTCCGGCTGCGGCAGACCGAACCGGTCGAGCGCGAAGTGGAACGGGCTCACGTCCGGCAGGTACAGGAAGCCCCACAGCAGGGCCGCCACCACACCGGGGACCGCGTACGGCAGGAAGATCGCGAGCCGGGTGAAGGGAGCGAGCCGCACCTTCTCGGAGTCGAGCATCAGCGCGAACAGCAGCGCGAGGCCCAGCATGACCGGCACCACGATGCAGCCGTAACCGAGCACGCGCAGCGCGCCGTCCAGCAGCTCGCTGTCGGACAGGGCGCCGGTGTAGTTGTCCAGGCCGGCCCAGACCTCCTCGCGGGCGCCGGCCCCCAGCCCGAGGCCGGACACCCGCACCTTGCGGAAGCTGAGCCAGACGGCGTACCCGATGGGCAGCGCGAAGAACAGGAGGAACAGGAGGGTCGCGGGGACGAGGAACGCGTACGGGGCCCCCTTGACCCCGTACGACGTCCGGCGGGCCGGGGACTTCACTCCGCGACTCCGAAGCCCTGCTTCTTCAGGTCGGCGACCGTGTCCTGCTGCATGGTGTCCAGGGCGGCGGTGAAGTCCGACTTGTTCTTCGCGGCGGCGCCGAAGGCGTCCTTGAACGTCGTGTAGGCGACGTTGACGTTCGGTCCCCAGGCGGACGGCGCGGTGGTCTTCGCGATCGCGGCGGCCTTCTCGTAGAAGTCGGGCTGGTTGGCGAAGTACTCGGGCGGGTCGGCGAAGGCGCCGCTGAGCTGGGCCGAGGTGGAGGCCGGGTAGATGCCGCTCTCCTTCGCCAGCGCGTTGAGCGCGTCGGCGTCGGTGTTCAGCCAGGTGGCGAACTTCGCGGCGGCCTCCTTGTTCTCCGAGTCGGTGGTGACACCGGTGGAGGACCCGCCCCAGCTGCCGGTGCTGCTCTCGCCGTCGTTCCACTGGGGGAGCGGGGCCATCGCCCACTTGCCCTTGGTGTCGGGCGCGGCCGTGGTCAGCGTGCCCGGTGCCCACACCGCGCTCACCCACGCGATCTGCTTGCCGGTGTTGAGCGCCTTGTTCCAGGCCGGGGTGTACATCGGCTGGTTGTCGACGGCGCCCTCCTTCACCAGGCCGCCCCAGAACTCGGCGACCCTCTTCGTCGCCGCGTCGTCGATGCCGACCTTCCACTTGTCGCCGGAGGTGGTCCACCACCGGGCGCCGGCCTGCTGGGCGAGGCCCGCGAACAGGCCGGAGTCGTTGGCGGAGAAGGTGGTCAGATCCTTGTCGGGGGCCTTCTTCTTCAGCTCGCGCGCGGTCTCGGCGAACTCCTCCCAGGTGGCCGGGACGGAGAGCCCGTACTCCTCGAACAGGTCCTCGCGGTAGTAGAACATCATCGGCCCGATGTCCTGCGGGACCGCGTAGACGGCGTCCGTGCCGAGTGTGGTCTGCTGCCAGACGCCCTCGGCGAACTCGCCCTTCGCGTCGCCCACGCTGTCCGCTATGTCGGCGAGCGCGTCATTGCTGACCAGCGTGGGCAGCGCCTGGTACTCCGCCTGCACCAGGTCGGGCGCCTTGCCGGCCTTGTGCGCCGTGAGGATCTTGGTGACCAGCGTGTCGCCGGACGCCTGCTTCTTCACCGTGACGGTGATCCGCTCCTTCTTGCCCGGCCCCTTGTTCCACAGGTCGACGACCTTGTCCATGCCGGGGGCCCAGGTCCAGTACGTCAGTGAGACCGGACCCGACCGCGCCCCGCCGTCGTCGGACGACGAGCCGCAGGCGGCGAGTGCGGTGGCGCCGAGCGCGACGGCGACGGCGGAACTCACGAGGCGACGGCGCTTCGTGTACGGCATGGAACTCTCCCCTGACCTGGGGCCTCCGCCTGATGCGAAGACCAGCCATGCTTCTGTGAGCGTTCACAGTAGAGAAACATCCCGGACACTTGTCAATGGTTGTTGCTGTGCGGTTATGTTGGCCCCGCACCGCCGAAAATGTGTGTGCACGTTCCCAAAAGATCGACACATCGGGAGAGAATCCATGCCGGAGACCACCCCCAGGGGCCTCACCGGGCTCGCCTTCGGTGGGGACTACAACCCCGAGCAGTGGCCGGAAAGCGTCTGGGACGAGGACGTCCGGCTGATGCGGGAGGCCGGCGTCACCATGGTGAGCGCCGGGATCTTCTCCTGGGCCCTGCTGGAACCCTCGCCCGGCGTGTACGACTTCGGCTGGCTCGACCGCAACCTCGACCTGCTCCACGCAGGCGGCATCCGCGTCGACCTCGGCACGCCCACCGTGGCGCCGCCCGCCTGGTTCTACCGCGCCCACCCCGACGCGCTGCCCGTCACCGAGGACGGCGTACGCCTGGAGTTCGGCTCCCGCGGCGCCATCTGCCACAGCAACGCCGACTACCGGGCCGCCGCCGCGAACATCACCACGAAGCTCGCCGAGCGCTACGGCGACCACCCCGCGCTCGCGATGTGGCACGTCCACAACGAGTACGGCGTCCCCGTCTCCGCCTGCTACTGCGACTCCTGCGCCGCCCACTTCCGCCGCTGGCTGGAGCGGGAGTACGGCACCGTCGACGCCGTCAACGAGGCCTGGGGGACCGCCTTCTGGGGGCAGCGCTACGCCGCCTTCGACGAGATCAACCCGCCGCGCCGGACCCCGACGGTCGGCAACCCGGCCCAGGCGCTGGACTACCGGCGGTTCGCCGACGCCACCATGCGCGAGAACTTCACCGCCGAGCGGGACATCCTGCACCGCCTCTCACCCGGCGTCCCGGTCACCACCAACTTCATGACCGCCCTCAGCCAGTGCGACTCCGTCGACTACTGGGCCTGGGGCCGCGAGGTGGACCTCGTCACCAACGACCACTACCTGATCACCGACGGCCGCCGCACCCACGTCAACCTCGCCATGGCCGCCGACCTCACCCGCTCCGTCGCCGGCGGCGCCCCCTGGCTGCTGCTCGAACACTCCACCTCGGGCGTCAACTGGCAGCCCCGCAACCCCGCCAAGGCCCCCGGCCAGATGGCCCGCAACTCCCTCGCCCACGTGGCCCGCGGCTCCGAGGGCGCGATGTTCTTCCAGTGGCGCCAGTCCCGGCGCGGAGCCGAGAAGTTCCACTCCGCGATGCTGCCGCACGGCGGCACGGAGACCCGCGTCTTCCGCGAGGTGACCGAACTCGGCGCGGCGATCGACTCGCTGGCCCCGATCCGGGGCACCCGCACCGAGGCCGACGCCGCCGTGCTGTGGGACTGGCAGTCCTGGTGGGCGCAGAACCTCGACTGGCGCCCCAGCGAGGACCACGACGCCCGCGAACGCGCCGACGCCTGGTACGAGGCCCTCTACGACCACCACCTCACCGTCGACTTCGCCCACCCCGAGGCCGACTTGTCGAGGTATCCCCTTGTCGTCGTACCGGCCCTGTACCTGATGACGGAGGCGGCCGGGAACAACCTCAGGGAGTACGTCGAGAACGGCGGCACCCTCGTGGTGTCGTACTTCTCCGGCATCGTCGACGAACACGACGCCGTGCACGAGGGCCCCTACCCGGGTGCCCTGCGCGACGTCCTCGGTCTGACCGTCGAGGAGTTCTCCCCCCTGCTCCAGGGCGAGCGGGTCCGCCTGACCGGCCCCGACGGCTCCGAGCTCGGCGCCGACGTGTGGACGGAGTTCGTGGTGCCGCGCGGCGCCGAGACGGTGTGGACGTACGCCGACGGCCTGACCGGGGGGCGCCCGGCCGTCACCCGGCACCGCCTCGGCGAGGGCACCGCCTGGTACGTCTCCACCCGGCTCGGCGCCGAGGGCCTCGCCGCCCTGCTCGGCAGGGTCGTCGAGGACACCTCGATCGCCCCGCGTGCCGACCTGCCCCGCGACGTCGAAGTGGTGCGCCGCGCCGGTGAGTCGGGCACCTTCCTGTTCGCGATCAACCACACCGCCACCGACGCCAAGGTGCCGCTGGACACCCCCGGCACCGAGCTGCTGACCGGTGAACGCGCCGCGGGCCGCCTCGCGGTCCCGGCAGGAGCCGTCCGGGTCGTACGACTCGACGGCTGAGCCGCGACTCCCCTCCGCCCGCGCGAGCGCACAGCCGCGGGCGGAGGGGGCCCCGCCCCCGCCCTCCGGGCGCGGGGCGTCCCCCTCCCCACGTCGAAGGGACGACGAACGCCCATGTTCCATCCCAGACGCACACTCCGCGCCCTGCTGCCGCCGCTCGTGGCCGGGCTGGCCCTCACCGCCCTGCCCGCACAGACCGCGACGGCCGCGAGCACCCTCACCAACGGCGGCTTCGAGACCGGCGGTTCCGGCACCGCCACCCCGGCCGGCTGGTCCGAGTACGGCGACACGGCCGCCTCGTACACGGAGTCCGGCGGCCGCGACGGCGGTCACCGCCTGTCCCACTGGTCGTCCTCCGCCTACGAGGTGGAGACGTACCAGCACCTGTCCGGCCTGGCGGGCGGCGACTACAGGCTCACCGCCTGGGTCCGCTCCGGCGGCGGCCAGAACGCCGCGTACCTCGCCCTGAAGAACTGCGGCGGCGCCGAGCAGCGCACCGACCTGCCGGTTTCCGACTCCGGATGGATACGGATCGTCGTGCCGGTCCGCGTGACCAACGGCCGGTGCACGATCAGCGTCACCAGCGACGCGAACGCCGGCAACTGGATCAACGTCGACGACCTGACCCTCACCCGGGGCACCTCGGGCCTGCCGGTCAAGGGCGCCGACATCTCCTCCCTGCCCAAGAGCGAGGCCAGGGGCGGGGTCTACCGGACCGCGTCCGGCACCGCCGGCGACCCGGTCGCGATCCTGAGGTCCGCCGGCATGAACTACGCCCGCCTGAAGGTCTGGGTGAACCCGGCCGACGGCTACAACGACAAGGCGCACGTCCTCGCCCTGGCCAAGCGGATCAAGGCGCAGGGCATGAAGCTGCTCGTCGACTTCCACTACTCGGACGCCTGGGCCGACCCGGGCAAGCAGAACAAGCCCGCCGCCTGGGCCGGACACGGCTATGAGCAGCTGAAGAAGGACGTCCACGACCACACGTACGACGTCCTCGACGCCCTCAAGAGGCAGGGCACCACCGCCGACATGGTCCAGGTCGGCAACGAGATCAACGGCGGCATGCTGTGGAACGAGGGCTCCACCGACAACTGGACCCAGCTCGCCGGACTGCTCAACTCCGGCTACGACGCGGTCAAGGCGGTCAACCCGTCCACGGTCGCCGCGCTGCACCTCGCCGAGGGCGGTGACCTCGACGGCACCCGCTGGTGGTTCGACAACGCGGTCTCCCACGGCGTGAGGTTCGACGCCATCGGCCTGTCGTACTACGGCTACTGGCACGGCACGCTGCACGACTTCCAGACGACCCTGGACGACACGGCCGGCCGCTGCGGCAAGCCCGTCTTCGTCGCCGAGACGGCCTACCCGTTCCGTCTGGACAGCGAGGACGGCCTCGAGAACATCATCGACCTCGACACCGAACTCGTCCCCGGCTACCCGGCGTCCACCACCGGGCAGACCCGCTGGATGAACGACGTGGCGAGCATCGTGGAGGCCGTCCCGAACGGCCGTGGCCTCGGCGTCTTCTACTGGGAGGCCACCTGGACCGCCCGTGCCGGCAACGGCTGGGACCCCGCCGACCCGTCCTCCGGCAACGGCTGGGAGAACCAGGCGCTGTTCGGCTACGACGACCGCGCGCTGCCCGCGACGGCCTGGTTCCGCCACCGCTGAGCCCGCCGGCCCCGCCCCGCGGACCGGGGCGGGGCCGAACGGCCTTTGGCCGCAGGGCCGTTGGGTCTTGGACAAGGTGCCGTCGGGCCGGGACACGAGGCCCCCGCTCACGGCAGAGTGGAAGGGCTCCGGAGCGCGAGGCCCGGCGCGGAGGTGTACGAGATGCTGAGGACCCCCGTCGACGGGACACGACTGCGCGTCCTGACGCTGCTGAGGGAACAGGACGCGGCGGCCGGCGGCCTGACCGCGGAGGCCGTCGCCGCACGGCTCGGTCTGCCCCGTCCGGCCGCCCTCACCCACCTGCGGCTGCTCACGGCCCTCGGCCTGCTGCGCACCGACGGCTCCGGCGTCCGCGCGCGCTACCGGCGCGACGAGGCGCGGATCGCCGAGGTGGCGCGGCTGTTCGAGAAGGGCTGGTAGCGCGCGGGGCCGTGGCGCGACCCGCCGTGTTCCGGGACGTTACGCTGATCCCGAGCGAGTGGGAGGCGTACGACGGTGACAGCCACGGAGACCGAGAGCCCTCGGGCCCGCCCCGCCTTCCGCGCCCAGGCCCCCGTCGTCACCGCCGTCGCGCTCGGCGGGGGAGCGGGGGCGGCGGCCCGGTACGCGGCCTCCCTGTGGTGGCCGGCACCGGCGCACGGGTTCCCCTGGGCGATCCTCTGGGTCAATGTCACCGGCTGCGCCGTCATCGGCGTGTTCATGGTGATCATCACCGAGGTCCGCACCGCCCACCCCCTGCTCCGCCCGTTCTTCGGCACCGGCGTCCTCGGCGGCTTCACCACCTTCTCCACGTACGCCGTCGACGTCCACAACCTGCTCGACGGCGGCAAGGCGGGTACCGGACTCGTCTACCTCGCGGTGACCCCGCTCGCGGCGCTCGCCGCCGTGTGGACGGCCGCCACGGCGACCCGCCGCGTCCTGATCGGGAGGCAGCCATGACCCGGCTGACCGGCACCGTCCTCCGCCTGACCGTGTACGTCGGCGAGAACGACACGTGGCACCACCGGCCCCTCTGCTCGGAGATCGTCCACCGGGCCCGTGCGGCCGGGCTCGCGGGGGCCAGCGTCTTCCGCGGCGTCGAGGGCTTCGGCACCTCCTCCGTCGTCCACACCTCCCGGCTGCTGTCCCTGAGCGAGGACCTGCCGGTGGCGGTCGTCGTGGTCGACACCGAGGAGCGCGTACGGGCCTTCCTGCCGGAACTCGACACGCTCGTCACCGACGGACTGGTCCTCCTCGACCGCTGCGAGGCCGTCGGGCACATGCGCCGCGACGACGGGACCGGTGCCACGGACCGGACGGGCGGGGCGCCGCGGTGAACTGGCTGTACGTGGTGCTGGGCGCCATGGCCGGCGCCCCGCTGCGCTATCTCACCGACCGCGCGGTGCAGTCCCGGCACGACTCGGTGTTCCCCTGGGGGACCTTCACGGTCAACGTGGCCGGCAGCCTGGTCCTGGGCCTGCTCACCGGCGCGGTGGCCGCGGGCGCGGCCGGCTCCCGCCTCCAGCTGCTCCTCGGCACGGGCCTGTGCGGCGCCCTGACCACCTACTCCACCTTCTCCTACGAGACCCTCCGCCTGGCCGAGACCGGCGCCCGCGGCTACGCCGCCGTGAACGTGGCGGCGAGCGTGACGGCCGGCCTGGGCGCGGCCTTCGCGGGCGCGGCCCTGGCCGAGGCGGTGTGGGGTTAGGCCTTGTCGCGCAGCGGCTCCCCGACCTGCCTGAGGTGACGCAGGGCCTGACGGTGCGAGGCGAGCAGACCCGTCCGGCAGTACGGGACGCCCAGCTCGGCGCAGTACCGCTCGGTGATGACCTGGGCCCGGCCGAGGGCCGGCGTCGGCATGCTGGGGAACAGGTGATGCTCGATCTGGTAGTTCAGCCCGCCCATGAACACGTCGATGAGCACCCCGCCGTCGACGTTGCGGGAGGTGAGGACCTGGCGGCGCAGGAAGTCCAGCTCGGTGCCCTCCTCGATCATCGGCATGCCCTTGTGGTTGGGGGCGAACACGGAACCCAGGTAGATCCCGAACAGTCCCTGGTGGACGGCGATGAACGCGAGCGCTTTGCCGGGGGAGAGCATCAGGAACAGACCGCCGAAGTACACGGCGAAATGGGCGACGAGCAGCGTTCCCTCCAGCGCCGGCCGTTTCATCGACGGGCTGCGCAGCGCCTTGAGACTGCTGAAACTCAGATTGAGGCCCTCCAGGGTCAGCAGTGGGAAGAAAAGCGCCGCCTGGTGCTTTCCGATGAATCGCGCCGGCCCCTTCGCCTGTTTCGCCTGACGCCGCGACCACACGATGATGTCGGGAGCGACATCCGGGTCCTTCTTCTCGTGATTGGGGTTCGCGTGGTGGCGCGTGTGCTTGTTCATCCACCAGCCGTAACTCATGCCCAGCAGCACATTGGCCACCAGCAGCCCGCCGGTCTCACTGGGGCGCCGGCGGGAGAACACCTGGCGGTGGGCCAGATCGTGCGCCGCCAGTCCGAGCTGCCCGAACACCACGGCCAGAGCGGCGGCGACGATCAGCTGACTCCAGCTGTCACCCAGGACGAGGAAAGCGGCGACACCGCCCGCGAGCGCCGTTCCCACGGCCCCGAAACGCACCGTGTAATAGAGGGGGCGGCGTCGCAGCAGACCCGCTTCGGCTATGCGCCGTGACAATTCGGAGAAGTCGCTTCCCTTTTCGCGTGCGGGCGCGGGCGGGACAGTGGTGAGTACCGTCGGATTGGCCATGTTCTTGAGTATGTGAACGATTTCCGCGGGGCGGAATGATGTTGGCCCCCGGAGGGGAGTGGCGGGGACCCCCGGCGGGGGGTATGGCTGGCCCCACCCTCCCGCACGGACCCTCCGCTTGACAGCGCCCGCGCCGCCCCCGCACCATCGCCCCGTGAACCTGTCAGACAGCCAGACAGGTGGTGCGGGTCCGCGGCGCGTCAGCGCGATGGAAGCGGTCCTCTCCCACCTCCGCGACGCCATCGAGCGCGGCGAGTACGCGATCGGCGACAAGCTGCCCTCCGAGGCGGAGCTGTGCCGCGCCCTCGAGGTCTCCCGGCCCGTGCTGCGCGAGGCGCTGCGGGCCCTGCAGACCATGGGCCTGACCGTGTCCAGGACCGGCAAGGGCACCTTCGTCGTCGCCGACGCCGTCGAGGACCCCACCTTCGGCGACTACGCGGCCGGCGACCTGCTCGAGGTGCGCCGGCACATCGAGATCCCGGTCGCCGGGTACGCCGCCGAGCGCCGCACCCCGGAGAACCTGGACCGGCTGACCCGTCTGCTGGACCGGATGGAGCGCGAGACCGACACCGCGGCGTGGGTCGCGATGGACACCCTCTTCCACCTCGCCGTGGCCGAGGCCGCCCAGAACCCGGTCTTCCGCCGGGTCATCGAGGAGATCCGGGACGCGCTGGCCCGCCAGTCCGCCTTCCTCAACGAACTCGGCGGACGCCGTGAGCAGTCCGACCGCGAGCACCGGGCGATCGTCGAGGCACTGGCCGACGGCTCCGCGCACGACGCCGTCGAGGCCATGACCCACCACCTCGACCGCGTCGAGACCACCCTCACCGACATCGTGCGCTCCGTGCGCACGCCGGCCCACGACTCCCCCCAGGCAGTGTGATGTACAGCACCATCCCCGTGGACACCCCCCTGATCCGCGAGCCCCTCCACGCCCCCGTCGCCCACCTGATACGCGGCGGGGTCGTCGAAGGCGTCCACTACGGCTCCGTCGTCGTCCTCGGCCCCGACGGCGAGGCCGACTTCCAGCTCGGCGACATCGAGGCCGCCTGCTATCCGCGCTCCGCGCTCAAGCCCGTCCAGGCGGTGGCGATGGTCCGCGCGGGGCTCCCGCTCGACGGCGAACTGCTGTCGCTCGCCGCCGCCAGCCACTCCGGCGAGGAACGCCACCTCGCCGGCACCCGGCGCATCCTCGAACTCGCCGGACTGACGGAGGACGACCTCCGCAACGTCCCCGACCTGCCGTTCGACCCGGTCGTCCGGGACACCTGGGTGCGCGAGGGCCGCCCGCCGTCCCGGCTCGCCCAGAACTGCTCCGGCAAGCACGCCGCCATGCTGTACACGGCCCGGCTGAACGGCTGGTCCCTCGACGACTACCTCGACCCCGCCCACCCCCTCCAGCAGGCGATCGCCGAGATCGTCGAGGACCTCACCGGGCAGCGCGTCGCCACGGTCACCGTCGACGGCTGCGGCGCGCCGTTGTTCGCGGTCTCCCTGCGGGGTCTCGCCCGCGCCGCCGCGCGGATCACCACCGCCGCGTCCGGCACTCCGGAGGCGCGCGTCGCCGACGCGATGCGGGAGCACGCGGAGATGGCCTCCGGGTCGGGCCGGGACGTGGCCGCGTTGATGCGGGCGGTGCCGGGGCTGCTCGCGAAGGACGGATTCGAGGGTGTTCAGGTGGCCGCGTTGCCCGACGGGCGGGCGGTCGCCGTGAAGATCGCGGACGGGGCGGGGCGGGCGCGGGTGCCGGTCGCCGCGGCGGCGCTGGTGCGGGCGGGGGTGGATGCCTCCCTGCTCAAGGAGTTCGGGGGTGAGGTGTTGCTCGGGGGCGGGCGGCCGGTCGGGGAAGTGCGGGTCGTTCGTGCGCTGGAGTCCGTGACCTCACCGGCCTGGGTGTAGTTGTCCGCGCAGTTCCCCGCGCCCCTTCGGGGTGGTCGCGGATTCCTGTTGACCGCGGGCCGGTGGGGGCTTGTCGCGCCCACGCGGCAAAGCCGCATGTCGAATACAGCCCCGCGCCCCCTCGGGGCGCTCTCGTCACCCTTGATTCGTTGGTACCGGGCCCCATCTGAGGCGCAGGTACAGGGACACGCCCGCGGCGCCCAGGAGGGCGGCGCCGGCGATGGTCCAGGTGACCGGGCGGCCCGGGGTGTCGTGGCTCCGGGCCACGGAGGTCGTGACGGGCTCCGCCTCCGGGCCGGCCGGCGGGCCGGGGCGCAGGGCGTCCAGGGAGCCCACCGGGGCCACGTGCCCGGTCGCCTCGAAGCCCCAGTCCAGCAGCGTGCGGGCCTCCTCGTACACCGCGTGGCCGCCGCCCGACCGGGGGTTCATGACCGTCACCACGAGGGTGCGACCGTCCCGGCGTGCCGCGGCCACGAGGGTGTTGCCGGCGTCGCTGGTGTAGCCGTTCTTGATGCCGATCAGCCCTTCGTAGGGTTCGACGCCGTCCGCGCCGGTGAGCAGCCGGTTGGTGTTCACGATGCCGTACGAGCCGCCGTCGCGGGCCGGGAACAGCGCCTCGTGCCGGGCGCAGTACCGGACGAACTCGTCGTTGCGCAGCCCCGCCCGGCCGAACACCGCCAGGTCGTACGCCGACGACACCTGACCGGGTGCGTCGTAGCCGTCGGGTGACGTGACCCGGGTGTCGCGGGCGCCCAGCGCGCGGGCCTTGGCCTGCATCCGCTCGGCGGTGGCCCGCCAGCCCCCGCTGAGCGCGGCCAGCACGCGCACGGCGTCGTTGCCGGAACTGAGGAAGACCCCGTTCCACAGGTCGGACACCCGGTACGTACGGTTCTCCGCGACCCCGACGAGGCTGCTGCCGGGGCCGATGCCCGCCAGCTCCTCCTCGTCGACCCGGTGCCGGATGCCGGCCGGGAGGATCGGCAGCACGGTGAGCGCGAACAGCGTCTTGAGCGTGCTGGCCGGCGGCAGCCGGCGGTGCGCGTCGTGCGCCGCCAGTACGTCGCCGGTGCGGGCGTCGGCGACCAGCCACGACAGGGCGGACGGATCCGGGACCTCGGGTGCCCCCGGGAGCGGGCGGACGTGCGTGCCGGGCCGGTACAGCAGCGCCCCGGCCCTCACCCGCGGCCCGGGGTCGACGCCGGCGATCGCCGCGGCGGGCGCCGTCACCAGCAGGCCCGCCGCGCAGAGCACGCAGGCCGACACGATAGCCCGCGAAGTAAATCCGATAGTCATACCGCAAACGTAGGAAGGGACCCCCCGGACACCGCGCTGCCCCGGCCGGGGGCCGCCCGCGAGCACCCGGATGCCGCATGCCGACGGCGCCTCAGCCGCCCGGCAGGGTCGGCTGGACGCGCCGCAGGAACGCCGCGTTGTCGGGGGTCTCGCGCATCCGGCCCAGCAGGGTCTCCAGATCGGCCAGCCCGTCCCGCGACCGCAGCGCGCGTCGCAGTCCCCGTGCGGCGGTCGACTCGGCCGGAGTGAGCAGCAGTTCCTCGCGGCGGGTGCCCGATCCCGTGATGTCGACGGCGGGGAACAGCCGCCGCGCGGCGGCCTCGCGGCTCAGCCGGAACTCCATGTTGCCGGTGCTCTTGAGCTCCTCGAAATAGAACTCGTCGGCCCGGGAGCCGGTCTCCACCAGGGCCGAGGCGAGGATCGTGAGCGAGCCGCCCTCCTCGGCCTGCCGGGCGGAGCCGAAGAACCGCTTGGGCCCGAGCAGCGCGGAGGCGTCGACACCGCCGCTGAGGGTGCGGCCACCGGAGGCGGCCGCGTTGTTGTACGCCCGGCACAGCCGGGTCAGCGAGTCGAGGAGCACGACGACGTCCTCGCCCGCCTCGACCAGCCGCCTGGCCCGTTCGACGACCAGTTCGGCGAGCGCGATGTGCTCCTTGGCGGGCCGGTCGAAGGTCGAGGCGTACACCTCGCCGCGCACCGAGCGCCGCATGTCGGTGACCTCCTCGGGGCGTTCGTCGAGCAGCACCACCATCAGCCGGCACTCGGGGTGGTTGCCGGCGACGGCCGCCGCGAGCTGCTGGAGCAGGACGGTCTTGCCGGTCCTGGGCGGTGCCACGAGCAGCCCGCGCTGCCCCTTGCCGACCGGTGTGAGCAGATCGACGACCCGCCCGGCGAGGCCGGACGCCGGGTGCTCCAGGCGCAGCCGCCGGTGCGGGTGAAGCGGCGTCAGGTCGCGGAAGTGCCGCCGGGCGTGCGGCGCGCCGGGTGTGCGGCCCTCGACGCGGGTGACCTCGGTCAGGGCGCGCCGGTCGCCGCGCACGCCCTCCAGGAGGTCGCCCTTGCGCAGGCCGTGGCGGCGCAGCAGCGCGGGGGAGACGGACGGGTCGGAGGGGGAGGGCAGGCAGCTCTCCGCGCGCAGCCACCCCTTCCCGGCCGCGTCGATGTCCAGGACACCGGTGACGAGCTGGGGCCGCTGCCGTACGGGAGGGTGATCGAGTGTGGTGGTGGTCATGGGGGTCGGTCCTTTCGCGGACGACGGGCGGGAATGCGGTGGGAAGGAGGGGAACCGCGCGGGGAGGGCGGACACGCGCCTTGGGCGGCGGAGAGCAGCACCCCGGTCACGGCGGGAGGAGACCCTGCCGACGAGGTGGTGCGGGAAAGCCGTACGCCGGTCGGACACGACGGGCGGAAGCGGCGAACCGAAGTGATGTGCGAGGAGGAACTGGCACCGGCGCCCGGACAAGAGGGGGCGTAACACGAGTGCTGGGGAAACTGTACCACCCGGTGCGGTGGTGGGTAAGGAGAAGCGCGGTCCGTACGGACGACGGGCCCGCCGGTGACGACCGGCGGGCCCGTGTCGGAGTCTCGCTCCCGCGCGGGTTCAGGCGGGGTTCTCCCGTGCCTCCTGGGCGATCCGCTCGAACCGCGCCCCCATGGCCGCCGCGAGCGCCTGCGCACCCGACAGCGGACGCACCATCACGGTCAGCTCGTCGATGCGTCCGTCGTCGTCGACGTGGAGGAAGTCGCAGCCGTCGACCCGGCGGTCACCCACCCGCGCGGTGAACACGAGCGCGTGGTCACGGCCGTCGGCGTCGACGATCTCGCGCACATACCGGAAGTCCTCGAAGACCTCCGCCACCGCGCGCAGGATCGCCCCGGTGACCGCTCTGCCGCTGTACGGCTTGAACACGACCGGGCTGGTGAAGACGACGTCCTCCGCCAGCAGCGCCACGACGGCGTCGAGGTCATGGGCCTCCACCGCCTCCCGGAATGCGCGCATCGCGACTCCCATAGTCAACTTGTTGAATAGGTGCGGATGACAATAATCACCCGCTGCTAACGTGTCCACATGTCCCTGAAGTACGCCGTCCTGGCCGCCCTCCTGGAGGGAGAGGCCTCGGGCTACGAGCTGTCCAAGATCTTCGACGTCTCGTTCGCCAACTTCTGGGCCTGCACGCCCCAGCAGCTCTACCGGGAACTCGAGCGGCTGGCGGGGGACGGGCTCGTCGAGGCCCGGGTGGTACGGCAGGAACGGCGCCCGGACAAGCGGATGTTCACCCTCACCGAGGCCGGCCGCGACGACCTGCGCGCCTTCGCCGCCGAGCCGCCCCGGCGGCCCACCGCCATCCGCGACGAACTCCTGATCAAGATCCAGGCCATGGACGGTACGGACCCCGGGGCCACGGCCGCGCTGATCGAGGAACGGATGGCGTGGGCGCGCGGCAAACTCGCCCGCTACGCGCGCGTGCGCGAACGCCTGCTGGACGGCCGCTCCGAGGAGCAGTACCTGAGCGAGGCCGACCGGGTCGGACCGTACCTCACCCTGCTGGGCGGAGTCGCCTTCGAGGAGGAGAATCTGCGCTGGTGCGAGCGGGTGCTGACGGTGGTGCGCGGCCGTGCTCCCCTAGGCTGAGCGGATGTTCGGTCCCGAAGGCCCCCGGCTGCGCGAGCTCGCCGTCCAGGCGCTGTCGTCCGTGGAACGCGGCTACGACCTCCTCGCGCCGAAGTTCGACCACACCCCCTTCCGCACGCCCGACCCGGTGCTCGACGCCACCACGGAGGCGCTGCGGCGGGCAGGGCCCTTCGGGGCCGGGCTCGATCTGTGCTGCGGCACCGGCGCGGGCGTCGACGTGCTGCGGCAGGTGTGCCGGGGGAGCGTCACCGGAGTGGACTTCAGCACCGGCATGCTGACCGTCGCGCGGGAGCGCGTCCGGCCGCCGGGGCCGGTGACCGGCTGGGTGCGGGCGGACGCGCGGGCACTGCCGTTCGGCCCGGTCTTCGACCTCGTGGTCAGCTTCGGCGCGTTCGGCCACTTCCTGCCGCGTGAACTGCCCGGGCTGTTCGCGCAGGTCCACTCGGTGCTCCGGCCGGGCGGACGCTTCGTCTTCCCCGTGGTCGCGCCGCCCCGGCCGGGTTCGCTCACGTACGGGATGCTGCTGGGGTTCGACGCCGCGATGCGGGTGCGCAACGCGGTGTGGCGCCCGCCGTTCGTCATGTACTACCGCGCCTTCCGCTTCGGTGCCGTGCGGCGCGAGCTGACCCGGGCCGGGTTCCGGGTGGAGTCGTGGGCACTGCCCGGGTTCGGACGGCGCCGGGACGGCAGCCCGCGGGTCCGGCTGGTCGTCGCCGGACGCCCCGGACCCGGTCAGACCGCCGCCGGGACCGTGAACTCGTAGACCAGGACGTCCTCCCGGGCGTCCATGACGAGTTCGGTGATCTCCAGCGGGCGGGCGTACTGGTCGTGCACCCGCCGGGTGACCCGGACCGACGGCGTCCCCGCGACCGGCGCGATCGTGTCGCGGTGATGCAGGGTCAGGCCCGCCCGGCGCATCCAGTCGTAGGCCCGCCGCAGCTCCGCCGCGCCGGCGCCGTCGGCCCGGGCGCGATAGCGGCCCAGCTCCTCGACCTCCGCGAGCGCCACGGCGGAGAACGATGTCACCGCCGTCCGCAGCTCCCGCCCGTCGGCCGACGCCGACCGGTAGCGGTGCACCAGCGTCGGCCGGGCCGGGGCCACTCCCAGGGCCTCGGCGTGCCCGGGCGGCGGGGCCTCCCAGGTCACGGTGGCCCTGGTCGTCGCGCCCCGCTCGGCGCACCACGCGCCGAGCGGGAAACCGGACGACGCCGGCGTCTCCACCGGCAGGCCGGGCAGCGTGGCGTGGCTGCCCCGCCGGTCGGTGGCGACCAGTCCGTCACGGCGCAGCACCTGCAGCGCCTGCCGTACGGTCTCCCTGCTGACCTCGAAGTGCTCGGCCAGCCGCCGCTCGCCGGGGAGGCGTTCGCCCGGCGGAATCGTTCCGTCCCGCAGTTCGCCGAGCAACTCCGTGGCGATCCTCCGGTAGAGGGGCTCCCCTTCGGTGGGCGAGTGGTCGTGCGGGGTGGTGCGGGCCATGCCGCGCCTCCTGTGGGTGACGGTCCGTAGCCGTGCGGGCTCGTTGGGCCACCACACCTATCATTGGTCTACACCAGCAGGGAAGAACGGTCCGGCAGTTCGGCCGGAACCGTACGGTCCCCTCAGGCGTACGAGCGCATCCAGCGCAGCTTGGCCGCCTCCTGGAAGGGGCCGCCGCCCTCGTGGTCGTTGAAGTCGTACACCTCGATCGCCTTGTCGTCGTGCGCCCAGGCGTTGAAGGCCCCGAACACCGTCGAGGGCGGGCAGGTCTGGTCCTCCAGGGCCGCCGAGAACAGGGCGGGCGCGCTGCCGCGGGCGGCGAAGTGCACGCCGTCGAAGTAGGACAGCGTGCGCAGGACGTCCTCGAAGCGGCCGCGGTGCGTCTTGAGGTAGGAGCCGATCTCCCGGTACGGCTGCCGGTCGGTGAGCGTCGTCGCGCGCGGGAAGTCGCAGAGGAACGGCACGTCCGGCGCGACGCCGGCCAGGTCCGGGACCAGCCCGCCCACCGCGATGGTGATGCCCCCGCCCTGGCTGGCGCCCACGGCGACCGTACGGCTCGCGTCGGTCAGCGGGTGCGACCGCGCCGCCTCCACCGCCCGTACGGCGTCCGTGAACACCCGGCGGTAGTAGTAGTTCTCGGGGGCGTCGATGCCGCGCGTCATGAAACCGGGGTACGCCGGAGCGCCGCCCACCGGGTCCGCCGTACCGCCGCCGGCGCCCCAGGCGCTGCCCTGGCCCCGGGTGTCCATCACGAAGTGGGCCCGGCCCGTGGACGCCCACAGCAGGTGCTCGTGCGGCAGCCCGCGGCCACCGCCGTAGCCGATGAACTCCACCACCAGCGGCAGCGGGGCGTCGGCTCCGGCGGGCAGCACCAGCCAGCCCTTGACGGGGTGACCGCCGAACCCGGCGAACGTCACGTCGAAGACGCGCACCGTCGACAGCCCCGTGTCGACCGGCTCGAAGCGGGCGTCCAGATCGTGCTCGCGCGCCTCGTCGAGCGTCTTGGACCAGAACGCGTCGAAATCCTCGGGCGCGGTGGACGCGCTGCGGTACCCGCGCAGTTCGTCGAGGGGGAGGTCGAACAGGGCCATCAGGGACCGCCTTCGTGAAGAGACAGTGCGAAGCGATGACACCGTACGTGGATCACCGGCGCCATCGCCAGAGGCTCTGGGGAAAGTCCCAGGTGGTGGGCATGGAAAGCGATTGCCCCCAGAGGGGGTGGGAAGGGGTGGCCGCCGGCTCGGACGCCGCGGCGCGCGGCACCCGCGGAACAGCCCCGGCCGGGCACCCGGCCGGGGCTGTGCGAAACGGCGGGCGCCCCGACGGGGACGCCCCGGTCAGCCGAAGCGCTCGATACGGATGCGCTCCACGGGCTGACCGGCCGCCACGAGCAGCCTGGAGGCGTGCTCGGCGAAGGAGTTGGAGCCGCACACATAGGCCTCCCACCCACTGGGAGGCTGCTTGGCCAGGAGCGGCGCCACATGTGCGGCCGTCATACGTCCCACGGGCACACCTTCCGGGGCGCTGCGCGTGAACACCCGGGTCGTCTCCGAGCCGAACTCCCGCGCGTAGATCAGTTCCTCGGGGCTGCGGGCCGACACCAGCAGGCGCAGCGGCAGCCTCATGTCCCGGGTCCGGTGATACCGCACCATCGACATCAGCGGGACCACTCCGGAGCCGGCGCCCACCAGCAGCGCGGGCCGGTCGCCCGGCCAGGCGAAGAAGCCGCTGAGCGGGCCGCGCACCTCGACCCGGTCACCGGGGCGGGCCACCGTGTGGAACCAGCCCGAGACCTCGCCGCCCTCGACCCGGTCCAGGGTCAGCTCGAGGTGTCCGGAGTCGTCCGGCGCCGACGCGATCGAGTAGTGGCGCTGGGCCGCATAGCCGTCCTCGGCGGTCAGCCGCAGCAGCAGGTGCTGGCCGGGCACGTGCCCCGGCCAGCCGGGCACGGCGAACCGGAAGGTCGACGCCCGCGGGGTCTCGCGGCGGATCTCCGTCAGGGTCGCCGTCCGCCACACGGACGCGGTCTGCTCGTTCACGCCGATCCGCCCGGGCACCGCGAACCGCGTCGGCGGGGTGAAGCGCCCCGGTGCGGCCGGTGACGCCGGCGTCATGGGTGTCATCGATGTCGTCCGCTCAGTCACCGGAGTACCGCTGCTCCTCCCAGGGGTTGCCGCGCGCGTGGTAACCGTTGCCCTCCCAGAAGCCCGGCTCGTCGTGGTCGAGGAGCCGCAGCCCCGCGATCCACTTGGCGCTCTTCCAGAAGTACAGGTGCGGCACGATCAGCCGCGCCGGGCCGCCGTGCTCGGGAGGCAGCGGACGGCCGTCGTACTCCCAGGCGATCCAGGCCCGGCCGCCGGTCACGTCCGCGAGCGGCAGGCTGGTGGTGTAGCCGGTGTGCGCGTACGCGACCACATGGGTCGCCGACCCATGGGGCCGGACCACGTCGAGAAACGCGTCCAGGGAGACGCCGCCGAACCGCACCCCGAACTTCGACCAGCTCGTCACACAGTGGATGGCCCCCTCGTACGCCGAGGCCGGCAGCGCGTGCGCCTGCTCCCAGTCCCAGGTGCGGGGCTCCGCCACCAGCCCGTCGATCCGGAAGGTCCAGTCGGCGGGCGCCAGGTCGGGCGTGACCTCGGCGGACAGGACGGGCCATTCGTCGCCCGCGTCGTACTGACCCGGCGGCAGTCCGGGATGGTGCACGCGAGGGCGGCCGGTGAAGCCTCGGGTGATGTTCACGTGATCGGCGATTCCGTTGCGACTGGTGCTCAAGTGTTTTCCGTGTTCAACCGTACGCGGTGTCCGCGACCGGTGCGGTGCCAGGCCGGTCCCGGTCCCGCGGGCCGGTCCGCCGGGCGCCTGCGAAGGCCGTGCGGTGGTTCCCGGCCACCCGGGCCGGGCCGCTCCGGCACGGTCACCCGGCGGTCCACCGCCGGCCCGCCCGGCGCGCAAGGGCCGGGTCGCGGGGCGCCCGGAGGCTGCGGTGGTTCCCGGCCGCCCGGGGCCGCGCCGGCCGTCCTCCGTCGGCCGCACCGCCCGCACCCGGCGGCCCTCCGGACCCGGGCGCCGCCCGGCCGGGCCGGGCCGCTCCGGCACGGTCACCCGGCGGTCCACCGCCGGCCCGCCCGGCGCGCAAGGGCCGGGTCGGCGTCCCGGCCGGCCGCCGCCCGTCCCCGGCCGTCCGGGTGACGCGTACGACACCGGCGGCCGCCCGGGACACGCACGCCCGGCCGGCCTGCGGGCACGGCGGGCGCCGGCCGTCTTCCCGGTCCGGCCGGTCCCCGCGGCCTCGGCCGCCGTCCGCCCGCGCACACCTCCCTCCGCGGTCCCGGGTCCCGGATACGCCGTACGGCGGCGGTGATCGTCGGGTAGTGTGGCCGTCCGGCTGCGGACTGCCCCAGCCGGGGGATACCGAGGAGGTGAGACCCATTACCGCTGTGTCAGGTCGGGTGCTCTCCCCTCGAAGCGACGCGGACCACCGGCAGTAGGTGACCGCGAGAGCACCCTTCGGTTCCCGAAAGGCTCAACGCTCTTGCCGCACATGCCGTCTCCGTCGTCCTCCTCCTCCGCCGTCCCGCCGCCCCCGTCCCGGGACGCCGTCGTGGCCGCGCTCCGCGCCGCCGGTTGCGTCTTCGCCGAGGACGAGGCCGAGCTGATCCTCGCCGCCGCGCCCACCCCCCAGGACATCGCCCCGATGACCGAGCGCCGGGCGGCCGGACTGCCCCTCGAACTCGTCGTCGGCTGGGCCGAGTTCCACGGCCGGCGCATCACCGTGGAACCCGGTGTCTTCGTGCCCCGCCGCCGCACCGAGTTCCTCGTCGAACAGGCACTCGCCCAGGCGCCGGACGCGTCCGTCGTCGTGGACCTGTGCTGCGGCTCCGGCGCCGTCGGCGCGGCCCTGGCCGCCGGACTCGGCGCGGTCGAGCTGCACGCCGCCGACATCGACCCGGCCGCCGTGCGCTGTGCCCGCCGCAACGTCGCCGGACTCGGCGGACAGGTCCACACCGGCGACCTGTTCGCGGCGCTCCCCGGCGAGCTGCGGGGCCGCGTCGGCATCCTCGCGGCCAACGTGCCGTACGTGCCCAGCGACGAGATCGGCCTGCTGCCCCCGGAGGCCCGCGACCACGAGCCGCTGGTCGCGCTCGACGGCGGCGCGGACGGCCTCGACGTACTGCGCAGGGTCGCCGCCGGGGCGCCCGGCTGGCTCGCGCCGGGCGGCTGCCTCCTGGTGGAGACCAGCAGCCGGCAGGCCCCCGCAGCCGTCGGCGTCTTCACCGCCGCCGGCCTGCGGACCCGCCTGGCCGTCTCCGACGAGCGGTACGCCCATGTCGTGATCGGTGTGAGGTCTTAGCAGGGGGTGCCGTCCGGATCCTGCCGGGGCGCGGGTCCCGGCACCGCACCTCGCCGTGTCGCCGTCGGGCGCCGGGGCCCGGCCCCGGCGCCCCGCGCTGCTCCCCACTGACTGAAGGGCGCGGAAGGGACCCCGGCCACCGGAGCCGGCCTGGTCCGAACGACACCCGGGACCGCTCAGGGACCCGGTGTCGTCGCGCGGGCGATGAGGAGGGCCACGTCGTCGAAGTTGTCGGGTTCGTGCAGGGTGCGCAGGAGGAGGTCGCAGACCTCCTCCAGGGAGTGGCCGGGGCGGTCCAGCAGGGCCAGCAGCCGGTCCAGGCGTTCGTCCAGCGGATGCCGGCGCGTCTCGACGAGACCGTCGGTGTAGAGCGCCAGCAGGTCGCCCGGTTCCAGCTCCACGACGGTGGTGGAGAAGGGCACCCCGCCCACCCCCAGCGGCACGCCGGTGGGCAGGTCGAGCAGTTCGGGCGCGTGGCCGGCCCGCACCCGGGCCGGGGGCAGGTGCCCGGCGTTGGCGATCGCGCACCGCCGCTCACGGGGATCGTGGACGACGTAGACACAGGTGGCGATCGCCTGGTCCAGGCCGCTGGTGATCCGGTCCAGGTGCTCCAGGAGGACGGCCGGATCGAGGCCGAGGGAGGCGAGGGTGTGGGTGGCCGTGCGCAGCCGCCCCATGGTGGCCGCCGCGGGGATGCCGCTGCCCATCACGTCCCCCACGACGAGGGCCGTCCTGTCGTCCTCCAGCGGGATCACGTCGAACCAGTCGCCGCCGACCTCGCTGGTGGCGCCCGCCGGCTGGTAGCGGGAGGCGACCTCGAGGCCGCCCGTCACGGGCGGGTGGCTCGGCAGCAGACTGCGCTGCAGGGTGAGGGCGGTGTCGCGGGCGTTCTGGTACCAGCGGGCGTTGTCGATCTGCACGGCCGCGCGGGAGGCCAGCTCCCGCGCGAGCAGCAGATCGTCCTCGTCGAACGGGAGGGGGTTGCGCGTGCGGATGAGGTCGAGGGCGCCCAGCACCTCCCCGCGCGCGATCAGCGGTACGGCCAGATACGAGTGGACCCCCGCCCGCGCCAGCAGCGCGGCCGCCTCCGGGGAACGGGCGATCCGCGCCAGGTCCTCGTCCTTGGTCCGCGGCACCATCACCGGCAGCCCGGTGCGCACGCACTCGGTGATCAGCCGGTCCGGCGCGTACCGGGCCACCCGGCCCGGCGGGTCGGCCGCCGCCGGCACCTCGGCCGCCTCGTCCACCGCGCGCACCGCCAGCGCCCGGATCACCGCCGGCTCGGCGGGGCCGAGGGTGCTGCGACGGCCCCGCACCACCGCGTCCAGCAGATCCACCGCCGCCGCGTCGGCCAGCTCCGGCACGGCCACGTCGGCCAGTTCACCGGCCGTACGGTCCAGGTCCAGGGTGGTGCCGATCCGGGCGGTGGCGTCGGCGATCACGGCGAGCCGCCGCCGCGCGGTCTCGGCCTCGGCGTTCGCCCGGTGCTGCTCGGTGACGTCCACCACCGACACGGCCACGCCCAGCACCGTGCCGAGCGCGTTCTCCAGGCGGTACAGCGAGACCGACCAGGCGTGGTCCTCGTCCGGATCGGCCGGGGTACGGCCGGTCATGGGCCGGTCGACCACGGGCCGGCCGGTGTCCAGGACCCGGCGCGCACCGGCCTCCAGCTCCCCGGTGTCCACCAGTGGCAGCACCTCGCGGACCGTGCGGCCCAGATGCTCCTCGGCCGGGATGCCGTTGATCTGCTCCAGCGCCGGATTCACCGACACGTAGCGCAGACCGGTGTCCAGCACGGCCAGCCCGATGGGGGACTGGGCGACGATCCGGGTCGACAGGGCCACGTCCTGTTCCAGCCGGCGCACGGTCGACCGGTCCACCGCCAGACCGAGGGCGTACACGTTCCCCCGGGCGTCCAGCAGCCGCATGTTGCGGAACTCCACCAATCGGGTGTCGCCGTCCTTGCGGCGGATCGGGAAGGCCCCGGCCCAGCTCCGTCCGGTGCGCATGACGTCGGCGAAGAGCTTCACCACGAGGTCCAGGTGCTCCTCGTGCACCATGATCCGGGCGGCGTACTGGCCCAGCGCCTCCCGTGCGCCGTACCCGAACAGCTCCTCGGCCTGGGGGCTCCACAGCACGATCCGCCCCTCGGCGTCCAGGACCACCGAGGCCACCCGCAGTACGTCGAGCAGCCCGCTGGGACGCACCGGCCCGCGCACCGGCCCGTCGCCGTCGGCCGGGGGTGACCCCGCTGCACTCATCGCACGCCCCGCCTTCACCGATTCCCGCGGCACGTCGTCACCGTGCCGCCACCCCTTGTTCTGCCGCGCGCGGGGTTGATTCTCCGCCGCTCCTGCCGTCCGGTTCCAGCTTCTCCCACCATCGGGACGGGCGCCCGTGAAGCCGTCCCGCCGTGGCAGCGGCGCGGGTAGTGCTCTTCGCCGGGTGGTGCTTTGCTGAGTGAGGGGCGGGGGACGCGTGGGCCACGAGAGGAGCGATCACGATGGGCAGTGAGCGACCGCACCCGGAGTCCGTCTCGGTCGAGATCAGCGGATGCAGCAAGGACGACGCCCGGATCGTGTTCGACACGCTGTGCGCGTGCTTCACGTCCGACCGGTGCTCCGACGACGTACCGGAGGAGTTCTCCGAGACCCGCCCGACGGTCTGGCTCGGCACCTTCGACGTCGCCGACGCGCACGAGGGCGCCCGGCCCGAGGTCCGGCTGGCCTCGTCGGTCGACGCCGACGCGCACGGCGGCTACTGGGCGATCGACCGGTTCCGTACGACCCTGGGCTCCCTGTTCACGGTGCACGACCTGAGCACGGTCCCCGGCGACCAGGAGAAGGAGCTGCACGTACGCCTCGAAAGCCGGTGACGTTCCCGGCGCCGTGTGCCCTCCGTCTCTTATGCAACTAGTTGCATAAGACGGTGCGCGTGCCTTACAACTATAGGCACGACACCGCGCACGGAGGGCCCGATGAGCTGTTACCCCCACCTGCTGACCCCCCTCGACCTGGGCTTCACCACCCTGCCCAACCGGGTCCTCATGGGCTCCATGCACGTGGGCCTGGAGGAGGCCGAGGGCGGCTTCTCCCGCATGGCCGAGTTCTACGCCGCCCGCGCCCGCGGCGGGGTCGGCCTCATCGTCACCGGCGGCATCGCCCCCAACGACGAGGGACGGCCCTACGAGGGCGGCGCGAAGCTCACCACCGAGGCCGAGGCGGATCAGCACCGGACCGTCACCGACGCCGTGCACCGCGAGGGCGGGCGCATCGCGATGCAGATCCTGCACTTCGGCCGGTACGCCTACCACCGGGACCTGGTCGCCCCCAGCCCCGTCCAGGCACCGATCAGTCCCTCCCTGCCCCGCGAGCTGACCGACGCCGAGGTCGAGCGCACCGTCGACGACTACGCACGTGCCGCGCGCCTCGCCCGGCGGGCCGGCTACGACGGCGTCGAGATCATGGGCTCCGAGGGCTACCTGATCAACGAGTTCATCGCCACGCGGACCAACCACCGTACCGACCGCTGGGGCGGCTCCTACGAGAACCGCATGCGCTTCCCCGTCGAGATCGTCCGCCGGGTGCGCGAGGCGGTCGGCGAGGACTTCATCGTCATCTACCGGCTCTCCATGCTCGACCTCGTGCCCGGCGGCTCCACCCTGGACGAGGTGATCACCCTGGCCAGGGCGGTCGAGGAGGCCGGCGCCACGATCATCAACACCGGCATCGGCTGGCACGAGGCCCGCATCCCCACCATCGCCACCTCCGTCCCGCGCGGCGCCTACACCTGGGTCACCAAGCGCCTCATGGGCGAGGTGTCCGTCCCGCTCGTCACCACCAACCGCATCAACACCCCCGAACTCGCCGAGCGACTGCTCGCCGAGGGCTGCGCGGACATGGTGTCGATGGCCCGCCCGATGCTCGCCGACCCCGACTTCGTCGCCAAGGCCGCGGCCGGCCGCCCCGAGGCGATCAACACCTGCATCGGCTGCAACCAGGCCTGCCTCGACCACACCTTCAGCGGGCAGATCACCTCCTGCCTGGTCAACCCGCGCGCCTGCCACGAGACCGAGCTGGTCCTCTCCCCGACCCGCCGCCGCAAGCGCGTCGCCGTCGTCGGCGCGGGACCGGCCGGCCTCGCCTGTGCGGTGAGCGCCGCCGAACGCGGCCACCACGTCACCCTGTTCGACGCCGCCGGCGAGATCGGCGGCCAGCTCAACGTGGCCCGCAAGGTCCCCGGCAAGCAGGAGTTCGACGAGACCCTGCGCTACTTCCGCACCCGCCTCGCCGAACTGGCCGTCGACGTACGCCTCGACACGCGCGTCACCGCCGACGACGTGGCCGGGTACGACGAGACCGTCGTCGCCACCGGCGTCACCCCGCGCGTCCCCGACATCCCCGGCGTCGACCACAGAAGCGTCCTCGGCTACCTCGACGTCCTCCGCGACGGCGCTCCCGTCGGCGACCGGGTCGCGGTCCTCGGCGCGGGCGGCATCGGCTTCGACGTCGCCGAGTTCCTCACCGACGGCGGCGACAAGGCGCACGAGGACCCCGAGACGTACTTCCGCCAGTGGGGCGTCGACCCCGACTACCGCGCCCCCGGCGGCCTCGCCGCACCCGAACGGCCCGCCCCGCCGCGCACCGTCCACCTGCTGCAGCGCAAGACGTCCAAGGTCGGCGCCGGCCTCGGCAGGACCACCGGCTGGATCCACCGCACCGAACTCAAGCACCGCGGCGTCACCATGGTCCCGGGCGTGCGCTACGACCGGATCGACGACGCCGGACTGCACGTCACCGTCGACGGCGAGAGCACCGTCCTGGAGGTCGACACCGTCGTCCTGTGCACCGGCCAGGAGCCGCGCCGCGACCTGTACGAGGAACTGGTCGCCGCCGGACGGTCCGTCCACCTGATCGGCGGCGCCGACGTGGCCGCCGAGCTGGACGCCAAGCGCGCCATCAAGCAGGGCACGGAGCTGGCGGCGGCGCTGTAGGCCCTGCCGTCGGCGTCCCGCCCACCCGGCGGTGTCCCGCCCGGCGGTGTCCCGCCTGCCCGGCGGCGTCCGGGCAGGGCGCGGCCCGTCCCTAGGATGAGCCCATGTCACTCCCGCACGCGATCCTCACCGCCCTGCTCGAGAAGCCGTCGTCGGGGCTGGAGCTGACCCGCCGGTTCGACCGGTCGATCGGCTACTTCTGGTCCGCGACGCACCAGCAGATCTATCGCGAGCTGGGGAAACTGGAGGCCGAGGGCCTGATCCGGGCCCTCCCCTCCGAGCAGCCGGCCCGGGGACAGAAGAAGGCGTACGAGGTCCTGCCGGCGGGACGCGCGGAACTGGCCCGCTGGACCTCTGCGTCCCAGGACCCCAAGCCGCACCGCGACGCGATGCTGCTGCGGCTGAGGGCGGCGGCCGTGGTCGGCACCGCGGGCCTGGCGGCCGACCTGCGGCGCCACCGGGAGCTGCACGAGCGCCAGTTGGCGGAGTACCGGGAGATCGAGCGGCGCGACTTCCCGCCCGGCAAGGACGGACCGGAGGACCGGCTGCGCCATCTGGTGCTGCGGGCCGGTATCGACCTGGAGACCTTCTGGACCCAGTGGCTCGATCACGCGCTGGCGGAGTTCGCCCGGCTGCCGGACGCCGGCGGCTCCGGGGACCCGGTCGCGCGGGAGGCGTGACACCGCGCGGGGTCGACGCCGGCCGCCCGCCCGGAGCGCGTCGGACGTGACGGCGGCCGGCGCCGGGTCTAGAAGTGGCGCGGGGTGCCGCGGCGGCGCAGGTACCAGGCCGTGGCGACGATCCCCGTGCCGACCAGTGCGCCGCCCGCCACCAGCGTGACCGTGCCGTAGTCCGTCGAACCGCCGCCGATGCCGCCCATCACCCCGAGGGACGGCGAGGCCGTGGGCGACACCGACGGACCGGGAGCCGTGGAGACGACGACGGACTGCGTGCCCGCCGTGCTGCCGTTCGAGCACACCACGACCACCGTGTACGTGCCCGGAGCGACATTCGACCAGGCGGCGGACTGTCCCGAACCGCTCCCCGAAAGCGCCACCTGACGGCCCTGCGAGAAGCTCGTCTGGCCGCTGCTGAGCAGCGAGGCGGTGCCCCAGTGGCCGTTGACCTGGGTGCACGAACTGGTGCTCACCGAGACCGTCGACCCGGTGGTGCTGACGGAGATCCCGACCGCGGCGGCCGGCCCGGCCAGGGTCAGCGCGAGCGCGGCGGTGGCGGCCGCGGTCGGACCGGAGCGGAGCAGTGGCTTCGAGGTGCGCATGTGGACTGCTTTCCGGCGGCACGGCCGGCGGTACATCCCTTGCGCCGCCGAGGTCGGGGAGCGCCCGTGCTGCCACGAGGCAAGCCAACGGGCACCCGGACCGGCGCGCACTCCGGCGGCATCCGGGCAGGTGACGGCTTCCTCCGGGCGGCCGACTCCGGGGCCGGGTCAGCGCCCGGCGCCCGTCGTCACCGTGCGCTCGGCCGAGAAGCCGCCCCAGGTGCCGTCCGGCAGCATCGCCCGGATCCGCACCCGGTGGGTGACCCCGGCCTCCCGGCCGGCGTAGAAGCGGTATGTCGCCCGGTCGCGCGGCGCGTCACCGCCGTAGACGAGCGAGGTGGCGGTGCGGCCGTCCAGGCGCACCTCGTACTCGGTGACCACCCCGCCGACGCGCGGCGGCACCCAGTGCAGGACGATGTGGTACGCGCCGTCGGACCGTTCGCTCGTGGCCCGGAAACCGGTGGGAGCGCCGGTCAGGCCGTCCGCGCCGCCCGCGGTGGTGAGGCGGACGGCGGCACCGGCCGGGGAGAGGTTGTCGGCCGCGTCCCGGGCCCGGACCGTGAAGGAGTAGCGGGTGCCCGGCCGCAGCCCCGTCACCACGGCGGCCGTCTGGTTCCCGCCCACACTGTGGATCTTCGTTCCGCCCTGGTAGATGGTGTACGACACCACACCCCGGTCGTCCTTCGAGGCGGACCACGACAACTGGACCGCCCGGTTCCCGGCGGCCCGGCCGCGGAGCCCCGCCGGGCGGGTGGGGGCGGTGCCGTCGGCCGTGGTCGCCCCGGGTGTCGTCGCCCGGACCTCCCGGCTGCGCGGTCCGAGCCGCCCGTCCGCGTCCCGGGCCCGTACCGTGAACACATAGGTGGTCGCGGGGCGGAGCCTGGTGACGTCCACCATGTGCTCGGCACCGGGCACTTCTTTCACCTTTGTGGTGCCCCGATATACCTCGTACCGGCTCACCTCGGCGGCGGCGGCGACCGCGTTCCACATGACGTGCACGCTGGTGGCGCTGCCCGCCTCGGCCGTGACACCGGTCGGCGCTCCGGGCGGCCGTTCACCGGCACCGGGGTCGTCCGAGCCTCCCCAGCGGCAGGAGGTGAGCAGCAGGAGAATCCCGCCGAGCGCGAGAAGGCGACGCGGGGACACGGCTGGGGGAACGCCACGCACGACTCTGCCTCCCGGGGCGGTACACGAAACCGCTCGAACAATGGTCCGTACCAATATGGCCGGGGTGACGCGATCACATCAAGGGGGCGGGGTGGGGAGTGCTCGCACGCATTACGTATGCTGAAGTCCGAACGGACTGAACCGCCCCTTGAGGAAAGGGAGTTCGGGTCCGTGGCGCGGACCGCTGTCGTCGCAGATCCCGCGCCGGCGCAGGTGGCCGGACGGCCCGGGTCGACCCGGACCCGGGCCCCGGCCCCTTGTCGCGGTCGCTGGTGCGATCGTGCCCCGTCCGGCCCTGTCGAGGCCTTCATGCCCCTATATCGGGGCGAAATGGTGCAAAGTGCCCGTGAGTGTGCGCCCGTGACCCCGACGAGAGGCCCCCTTGATCGTGTCCCGTGTCCAGTCGCTCACCCTGGCCATGGCCGGTGTCGCCCTGCTGGCCCCCTCGGCACCCCCCACCACCGCACCCCAGCCCCGCACCGAACCGGCCGCACGACGCACGGCCCCGGCCCCCGCCGCGCCGGCCGGGGTACGCACGGCCCCGGCCCCCGCCGCGCCGGCCGGGGTACGCACGGATCCGGCCCAGCGGCGCGCGACCCCGGCCCCCGCCGCCACCGCGCGGGCCGGGACACGCACCGAACCGGCCGCACGGCACACGGATCCGGCCCCCACCGCCACCACGCCGGACGAGGCGCCCGCCGACGGACCGGCCGCGCGGCGCACGGCCCCCGTCTCCGCCGCCGACCTGCTGGCCAAGGTGCGCACCTGCGTCCCCGTCTCCCGCGGCCGCTACCGCGAGGACCACGGCGCCAAGGCCACCGTCCCGGTGTGCGGCACCCGCGACACCGTGTTCTGGAAGGCCGACATGGACATCGACTGCGACGGCCGTCCCGGTCCCCGCTGCAACGCCCGCACCGACCCCTACTTCTCCTCCTCCACGGCCTTCGCCCAGTCCGACGGACGCCCGCTGAGCTCCGAGGAGACCCCCTACGTGGTGGTGCCCGCGCCCAGCACCGTGTGGAACCACCGGTCCCACGGCGTGCGCGGCGGATCGGTCATGGCGGTGGTGTACCGCGACCGCGTGCGGTACGCGGTCGTCGGCGACACCGGCCCCGCCGACGTCATCGGCGAGGCGTCCTACGCCATGGCCGAGTCGCTCGGCATCGACCCCGACCCGCGCAGCGGCGGCACGCCCTCCGGCGTCACCTACATCGTGTTCAAGAACAGCCGGGTGACCCCCATCGAGGATCACCGGGCCGCGGTGACGGCAGGGGAACGGCTGGCCCGGCGGTTCGTGGACGCGGACGGCTGAACCGGCCGGGCGCCGCCGCCCTCCTCACACCTTCCGGTACGTGTACGCCTCCACGGCCGCCGCCTCCACCGCCGCCAGGTCCGCCCCCGTGGCGGCCGTGACCACCGCGGCCACCGCGCCCTCCACGAACGGCGCGTCCACCAGCCTGGTGTGCTCGGGGAGTTCGTCACCCTCGGCGAGCAGCGCCTTCACGGTGAGCACCGCGCTGCCCAGATCGGCGAGCACGGCCACCCCCGCCCCGCGGTCCACGGACGCGGCCGCCGCGGCGATCAGCTCGGCGCTCGTGCCCAGCCCGCCGCCCTCGGTGCCGCCCGCCGGCGCCACGGGAACCGCCCCGCCGGCGCCCGCCAGACCCTGCGCCAGCTCCGCCACCGCCGCGGCCACCGCCGCGCTGTGCGACACCAGCACGATCCCCACCGGCCTCCCGTCACTCACCGCCGGCCTCCACGAGCCCGGCGATCAGCAGCGCCGCCGACGTGGCCCCCGGATCCTGGTGCCCGATGCTGCGCTCACCCAGATAACTGGCCCTGCCCTTGCGCGCCCGCAACGGAGTCGTCGCCACGGCACCCTCCTCGGCGGCGTCGCGCGCGGCGGCGAAGGAGTCACCGAGGGCGTCCACCGCGGGTACCAGCGCGTCGATCATCGTCTTGTCGCCCGGTGCCGCACCGCCGAGCTGCCGCACCGCGTCGACGCCGGCGCGCAGCGCCTCGGCCAGTTGTCGCCCGTCCACCTCGGCGGCGTCCCCGAGCGCCTTGCCGGTGCGGCGCAGCAGCGTCCCGTACAGCGGACCGGACGCACCGCCCACCGTCGAGATGAGCAGCCGCCCGGCCCGGGTCAGCACCGCTCCCGGCGTGGCGGGCGGCTCCTTGTCCAGCGCGTCCCTCACCGCCCGGAACCCGCGCTGCAGGTTGCTGCCGTGATCGGCGTCCCCGATCGGCGAGTCGAGCGCGGTGAGCCGCTCCGCCTCGCGGTCCACGGACGCGGCGGTGGCCGTCATCCAACGGCGGAAGAAGTCGGCGTCGAGCACGGGAACTCCTCGTGTGGTCATGTCCCCAGCGTCCCTCACATGCCCCAGCGCAGTCCCGGAGTCCGCACCGGCGCGTCCCACAGCCGCAGCAGCTCCTCGTCGATCTGGCACAGGGTGACCGAGGCGCCCGCCATGTCGAGGGAGGTGACGTAGTTGCCGACCAGGACACGGGCCACGGGGACCCCGCGCTCGCCGAGCACCCGCTGCACCTCGGCGTTGAAGCCGTACAGCTCCAGCAGCGGGGTGGCGCCCATGCCGTTGATCAGGACCAGGACGGGGCTGCGCGGCGTGAGGTCCTCCAGGATCGCGTCGAGGGCGACCTCGGCGATCTCACCGGACGTCATCATCGGCCGCCGCTCCCGGCCCGGCTCGCCGTGGATGCCGATGCCCAGCTCCAGCTCACCGGAGGGAAGCTCGAAGGTGGGGCTGCCCTTGGCCGGCGTGGTGCAGGCGCTCAGCGCCACCCCGAAGCTGCGGGAGTTCTCGTTCACCTGCCGGGCGATCGCCTCCACCCGCTCCAGCGGCTGCCCCTCGTCCGCCGCCGCGCCCGCGATCTTCTCGACGAACAGGGTCGCGCCCGTGCCCCGCCGGCCGGCCGTGTACAGGCTGTCGGTCACCGCCACGTCGTCGTCGACCAGCACCTTCGCGACCTGGATGCCCTCGTCCTCGGCCAGTTCGGCGGCCATGTCGAAGTTGAGCACGTCACCGGTGTAGTTCTTCACGATGAACAGCACCCCGGCCCCGCTGTCCACGGCCGCCGCGGCCCGCACCATCTGGTCGGGCACCGGGGAGGTGAACACCTCGCCGGGACAGGCCGCCGACAGCATCCCCGGCCCCACGAACCCGCCGTGCAGCGGCTCGTGTCCCGACCCCCCGCCGGAGACCAGGCCCACCTTCCCGGCCACGGGCGCGTCCTTGCGTACGATCACCCGGTTCTCCACGTCCACCGCCAGCTCGGGATGGGCCGCCGCCATCCCCCGCAACGCGTCCGCGACCACGGTCTCCGGGACATTGATCAGCATCTTCACGGGTACCTCCTGGGAAGGCCGGCAAGTGAGTCATCGACCTGCATGGTCGCTGGTCGGAATAGGTACGGGAAGTTATCGTTCCTGGCGGTCCACGGCGGCCGCGAGCGGGCTCCCGCGGTACTGACGCCGGCTTCGGTGACGCGGTGTCGGATCTCCTCGGGTGGGTCGACCGCGTGCCGACGGGAGCCTCATGGGAGAAGTATCGACCTTACGGCCGCGAAGGTCACGTGAGGCCGCACCGGAGCGTCGGGCGGGGCGGGCGACGGCTTCGCCGAGCGAGGCCGGGCCTGTGCCGTACCTGCCGGGTTGATGCTCCGCGGCACGGTATCGGCCCGCCCTCGTCGGCGTTCGGCGTCCGCCCTGGCACGACGGCGCCCCGGGCCGGCGTCATCGCATCAGCCCCGCCTTTCCCGCTCGTGCGGACCGGAGGCCCCGACAGGGCCTCGAGGAGCACCCCGGTTTTTGAGCATGTTCAAATAAGGGCCCGACGGCGGACCTGCCGTCCGATCACAGGGACGGGGTGTGTGGACATGGGGGGCGGAACCGTGAGGGCGGGGGGCGGGGTCAAAGGCGGGTTCGTCACCGTGCTCCTCACGGCCGTGACGGTGCTCGCTTCGGGCTGTGCGGGGGCGGGCGCGGTCCACGTCGATCCGGACCGCCTGCCGGGGGTGTACCGCGACGAGGAGACCGGCGCGGAGATCCGCCTGCACCCCGGTGGACGGTTCTCCGCCGCGGGCATCGCGAAGAACGACGCCTATGGGCACGGAAGTGCCACCCGCGTCGACTTCGACGGCGCCTGGAGTCCCACCCCCTCGAATTTCGTGTACCTGCAGCCCGACAAGACCGGAGGCCTCCAGGCCCTGGGCGACATCCAGCTCTGGACCGCAAGCCCCGAGAAGGTGTTCCTGCACCCGGACGTGGACGGACCGGTGACTCTGGAGCTCGCCAGGGTCCCGGGTGAGGGACGGCCTTCGGCACCCCCTTCGGCGGGAGACTGACAACGCGGCCTGATCGTCGGCTCCCTGGCGACTGCCCGCATGAGGCCCGCCGACGTCTTGCCGGCACACGCTGACGCCCAGGCGGCCCGGGGCTCCCCGCTCGCTCACCCGGGTGCCGTCGCCCGGCGCGGCGCCGACGGCGGTGCCGGCGCGGGACCGGGAGCGGCCACCCGGCGTGTACGGCCCTGCGGACGCCAGGTGGTGATCAGGGCGGCGGCCAGGAGCAGTTCGGCGATGTCGCCGCCGTAGTACATGATCTCGGCGCCTGCCCGGACCTGCTCCACGGGGGCGTGAATGTGCACCCGGAAGCCGCCGTACATCAGCTGTGAGATCACCGCGTGCGCCGTGACGGCGACACCGAGGCAGACCAGCCGCGCGCGTACGCCCGGTCGCGACGGGGCGGGGTCGGGGCCGGCGATGACGTGGGCGAACAGGCAGCCGGAGAGCAGGAAGTGCGCGTGCAGCAGCCAGTGGGCCGCGGGGTCCCCCGTGGTCGCGTTGTAGAGGGGGGTGAAGTAGAGCACGGCGAGGCTGCCCGTGGCCAGTGCCGTCGCGACCACGGGGTGGGTGAGGACGCGGACGGGCGGGCTGTGCAGGACGCCGGTCAGCCGTCGTGCCCGGGCCGCGGGCAGGGTGCGCAGCAGGAGGGTGGCGGGGGCGGCCAGGACGAGCGCGAGAGGCGCGTACATGCCGATGAGCAGGTGCTGGGTCATGTGGCCGCGGAAGTCTCCGTGCGCGAAGGGGGCCACGGGCGGTGTCAGCGCCACGCCGAGCAGGGCGGCGCCGGTCAGGAACCATGCCGTCCGCCACCGGCTCCAGCCCAGGACGGGGTTGCGGTGCCGGGCCCGGCGGGCGAGCCACAGGTAGGCGCCGGCGGCGGCCGACAGGACGAGCACGGGCAGCGGCCACCCCAGGACGTCACCACCCGCGGTGTGCTCGTGCGCGGGCATGCCGTGAACCATCAGGCCCGCCGGCCTTCGGAACGGCCGGCGGGGGCGCCGGGGCCGAAGGGCCGGCCGCCGCGCTGGAGCAGGTGGCCGCCGGCCAGGAACAGCGCGCCCAGGAGGAGGAAGCCGATGTCCCACCAGACCTGGCCGTCCCCGGCGCGGACGTGGTGGATGCCGAGGACATGGTGGTCCAGGACGCCCTCGACGAGGTTGAACAGGCCCCAGCCGACGAACATCCAGCCCCACAGCACGCGGGAGGCCCACACCCGCCGCCGGTCGTGGGTGACCCGCGCGTACAGGACGGCCAGCCCGAGCAGCACCGACAGCCAGCACACGGTGTGGAAGACGCCGTCCCACACGGTGTTCATCTCCAGACCGGAGACGGTGCCGGGGTCGTAGTACCTCACGCCGACGCGGTCCTGGTCGGTGCCGCTGAGCATGTGGTGCCACCGCAGCAGCTGATGCAGCAGGATGCCGTCGACGAACCCGCCCATCCCCACACCGAGCAGGATGCCCGGCAGCCGGACACTCGCCGGCCGTGACACGTCGGACCGGGTCTCACCCGCTGTGGTGGCCATCCCTCGTCTCCGCCCCGCACCTGGGTGCGCCGGGAACACTTCCAGGAGCAGGTTCCCCCTCCGCGGCACTCGACTCGCGTCGGTGTCCTCCGTCCGGCCCTGTCGCCGTCCGCGGGACGCCGGCCCGGGCACCGGGGCCGCCCGGGCTCCGCCCCGGCCGGCCGCCCGACGGCACACGGCACAACGCCGGGCGGGCCGGTCGCCAGGGAGCCGGTGAACGGCGTGTTCCTCCTCAGCCGCGACCGCGGGCGCGAACCAGGGCCGGTGGGCCGGACCAGGACGCGACGCCCGTACAACCCCCGTACGGCACCACCTACTTGCGGAAGCCTTCGGCGGAGCCGGCGCGTCCGGCGGGGTCGGCCCGCGCTGCCCGTCCGCCGTACGCGCGCATGTCCTTGGCGGCGGCCCGCGCGATGTTGCGGGCCATGCCGCCGAAGACGACGGCGTGGAACGGCGAGACCCCCCACCAGTAGGCGTGGCCCAGCAGCCCGCGGGGATGGAACAGGGCACGCTGGCGGTACAGGGTGCGGCCGTCGGCGTCCGTTTCGGCGTACATCTCCAGCCAGGCGAGTCCGGGCAGCCGCATCTCGGCACGCAGCCGCAGCAGACGGCCCGGCTCGATCTCCTCGACGCGCCAGAAGTCCAGCGAGTCACCGACCCGCAGACGCTCGGCGTCCCGCCGTCCGCGGCGCAGGCCGACCCCGCCGACGAACCGGTCCAGCCGGCCCCGGACCGCCCAGGCGAGCGGGAAGGAGTACCAGCCGTTGTCGCCGCCGATGCCCTCGACGACCTTCCACAGCGACGTGCGGGACGCGTCGACCGGCAGTTCCCGTTCGTCCCGGTAGAGGCTGCCGCCGGCCCAGTCGGGGTCGGTGGGCAGCGGGTCGCTGGGGGCGCCGGGCACGGCCGCGGACGACCAGCGGGTGGCCACCTGGGCGTCCCGGACCTTGCGCAGCGCCAGGGCCAGCGCCTCGTCGAAGGGCAGCGGCAGGCCCGGGGGGTCGGGCACGTACCGGGCGATGTCGTGCTCCTGGCAGACGACCTCGTGGCGCAGCGACTCGGTCAGCGGCCGGGCGATGGCGGCGGGCACCGGGGTGACCAGCCCCACCCAGTGGCTCGAGAGCCCGGGGGTGAGGACCGGCACCGGCACGACGATCCGTCGCCGCAGCCCGGCGACCGCGGCGTAACGGCCCATCATCTCCCGGTAGGTCAGCACGTCAGGGCCGCCGATGTCGAAGGCCCGGTCGACGTCGGCGGGCATGGTGGCCGAGCCGGCGAGGTAGCGCAGCACGTCGCGGATCCCGATCGGCTGAACGCGGGTGTGCACCCAGCTCGGGGTCACCATCACGGGCAGGCGCTCGGTCAGGTAGCGCAGCATCTCGAACGAGGCCGACCCCGAGCCGATGACGACCGCCGCCCGGAGCACCGTGGCGGGCACCGGAGCGTCCAGGAAGACGCGTCCGACCTCGGCCCTGGAGCGCAGGTGCGGGGAGAGGGAACGCTCGGGTACGCCGGCCGGGGTGAGTCCGCCGAGGTAGACGATCCGCCGTACCCCGGCGGCGTGCGCCCGCTCGGCGAAGATCCGGGCGGCGCGGCGGTCGGTGTCCTCGAAACCGGAGCCGGTTCCCAGGGCGTGCACCAGGTAGTAGGCGACGTCGACCCCGCGCATGGCCCCGGCAACCGAGCCGTCGTCCGTGACGTCGCCGCGGACGGTCTCGACCTCCTGGGCCCAGGGGTGGTCGCGGAGCTTGCCGGGGGAGCGGGCCAGGCACCGGACCCGGTGACCGGCCCGCAGCAGTTCGGGCACCAGACGTCCGCCGACGTATCCGGAGGCCCCGGTGACCAGGCAGCGCAGCCGCTCGCCGTTTTGCTGTCCGTATGTGTCCGCCACGAGTGCTCCTCTCAGGGATGCGGTACGACTTCCCCCTTGTGTCCGATCATGAGTGCGGCGGTCACGGCGCGCATGGGCGTCCGCTGCCGAACGCGCCCGGCAGCGGGTTTTGGCCCGTGTCGGCGCCGCTGCCGGGCCGCGCGCCGCTCAGGTCACCGCCGCGGTCCGTACGCCGACGGCTTCGGCTCCCCGCCGGGCGCGGTGTTCCCGCGTGCCAGGGCGCTGGGCCACCATGCGCGGGGGCCGATGTCGATCACGAGCGCGGGCACCAGCAGCGAGCGGACCACGAGCGTGTCGAGCAGGACGCCGAAGGCCACGATGAAGGCGATCTGCACGAGGAACGCCAGCGGGATGACCGTCAGGGCCGCGAACGTGGCGGCCAGCACCACACCCGCCGAGGTGATCACGCCGCCGGTCGTGGTCAGTCCGCGCAGCACACCCTGGCGCGAGCCGTGCGCGAGCGCCTCCTCGCGCACCCGGGACATCAGGAAGATGTTGTAGTCGACGCCGAGGGCCACCAGGAACACGAACCCGTAGAGCGGGACGGACGCGTCCGTCCCGCTGAACCCGAGGAGGTGCTCGAAGACGAGGGAGGAGACTCCCAGTGTCGCCAGGAAGTTGAGCGCGACGGTCGCCACCAGCAGCACCGGTACGAGCAGCGAGCGCAGCAGCAGGACGAGGATCAGCAGGATGACGCCGAGCACGACGGGGACGATCACCGTGCGGTCGTGCGCGGCGGTCCGCTGGGTGTCGTACTGCTGGGCCGTGTACCCGCCGACCAGGGCGTCGGCTCCGGGGACGGCGTGCACGTTGTCGCGCAGCCGCGCGACGGTCTCCTTGGCCGCGTCACTGTCCGCCGCCGCCTCCAGCGTGGCGTCGATACGGACCCGTCCGTCCACGACCTGCGGCTCACCGGTACCGGGCCGCCCCGAGGCGGAGACCGTGCCCGCCGCCGCCACGCCCGCGGTGTCCTTCGCGGCGGCCGTCACCGCGTCGGCGTGGCCGGCGTCGGCGATGATCACGGCCGGGTTGCCCGAGCCGCCGGGGAAGTGCTCGCCGACCGTCTCCTGGGCGGCGACGGAGGGAGCGTCGTTCACGAAGATCTCGTCGAGCGGCACGCCCTTCGCGGACAGCGTGGGGGAGAAGGCCGCCAGGGCGGCGAGGACGAGCCCGGTCACGATCCAGGTGAGGCGTGGCCGCGCGTCCACCCGCGCGGCGACCCGGCGCCATACCGCGTGGCCCTCCGCGGACGCGTCCGACGCCTTCGGGCGGGACGGCCAGTAGGCGGTACGGCCGAGCAGGGCCAGCACGGCCGGCAGGAAGGTGAGGGTGGTGAGCACGGCGCACACGATGCCGACGGCGCCGACCGGTCCGAGGGCGCGGTTGTTCGTGAGGTCACTGGCGAGCAGGGCCAGCAGCCCGAGCGCCACGGTGGCGGCACTCGCGGTGATCGCGCCGAACGAGCGCCGCACCGCGGCCAGGGCGGCCGCGGCCCGGTCCCCGCGCACGGCGAGTTCCTCGCGGAAGCGCGCGGCCAGCAGCAGGGCGTAGTCGGTGGCGGCACCGATCACCAGGATGGACAGGATGCCCTGCACCTGTCCGTCGACGCGGACCACGTCCCGTTCCGCCAGCGTGTAGACCACGGCACAGGCCAGTCCCAGGGCGAGGACGGAGCCGAGGATGATCAGGAGGGGCAGCAGGACACTGCGGTGGACGAGCAGGAGGATCACCAGCACGGCGGCGAGCGCCACGCCCAGCAGCAGTCCGTCGATGCCCGCGAACGCGTCCGACAGGTCGGCCTGGCTCGCGGCCGGGCCGGCGATCCGCGCCTCGGTGCCCGGCACCTTCCGCGCCGCCGCACGCACCTCGTCGAGGACCGCGGGCAGCTCCTCACCCAGCTCGGGCTCGAGCGGGACGACGGCCTGGAGCGCCCGGCCGTCGTCGGAGGGCAGGGCCGGTGACGGCCGGCCGGCGATCCCGGCGCTCCCGGTGAGCGCGCCGACGGAGTCGGTGGCGGCTGCCCGCTGCGCCTCGGTGACCCGGTCCCCGTCCGTCGTCCAGACCACGACGGCCGGCAGGGTCTCGGACTGGCCGAACGCCTCACGCTCCTCGAGGACCTTGGTGGACTCGGCGCTCCGCGGCAGGAAGGAGGCCTGGTCGTTGGTGGCCACCTCGCCCAGCTTGCCCGCGTACGGCCCGAGCGTTCCTCCCACGCCCAGCCAGACCAGCAGGAGGACGAGGGGCACGGCCCACCGGGCCCGGCGTGGTGCGGTTCTCATGAGCATCCTCAGCAGGGGGAAGAAGTGTGTCGATGAATAAGTATCTCAATGATTGAGTGATCCTATACTGGGGTCATGAGTGACCCGGATACCCCTTCGACACCCCTTCACGTGGACGACCCGACGGGGTTGCAGTCGTTCGCCGTGCTGTTGCGTCGGATGAACAGCGAGTTCAACCGTGTCGCTCAGGAGTTCGCCCACGCGCACGGCCTGCACCTCACCGATGTGCAGGCCCTGATCGCGATCCTGGACGCCGGCGCGGACGGCGCGGGCGAGCCCATGACGCCCGGCCGGCTGCGCAGGCAGCTCAACCTCACCTCCGGCGCGGTCACCGCGTGCGTCGACCGGCTGGAGCGGGCGGGGCACATCCGCCGGGTCAGGGCCGCCGACGACCGCCGCGTGGTCCACCTGCACTTCGCGGAGGAGGCCAGAGGGCTGGTCAGGGAGTACTTCCGGCCGCTCGCGCGGAGCACCGACACCGCGCGGG
This sequence comes from Streptomyces sp. NPDC014676, assembly GCF_043084105.1. Taxonomy (NCBI): domain Bacteria; kingdom Bacillati; phylum Actinomycetota; class Actinomycetes; order Kitasatosporales; family Streptomycetaceae; genus Streptomyces; species Streptomyces sp. NPDC014676. The sequence continues at coordinate 86,144 of NZ_JBIBZI010000015.1, forward strand.
GCCGTTTCACGCCCGACGAGCTCACGGTGATCGTCCGGTTCCTCGGCGAGATGAACCGCGAGCTCGTCCTGCTGCGCCGCGACTGAACGTCCCCGCCGGGCGGAGCCGGCCCCGGCGCACACACCGTGCCGGCCGGCGGGAGGGTCCGGGCCCGCCGCGCCGGACGGCGCCGGTGGCTGTACCGGCCGCGGCGGGCACCGGAAGCCGTGCCGCACGCCGTCATCCGTAGGGAGTACCGAGCCGCGGTCCGCCGTGCGGCGGCACGCCCGCTCGGGCATGCTCATCGCGAGGCATACCCATACATTCCGCCCCGCGGACGGAGGCGTCCTTGAAGACGACCCTGCGCGTAGTCCTGGTCGCCGCGCTGCTCACCGGTGCCCTGTCGGCCGTGGCACCGGTCACGGCCGCGCCGGCCGCGGCCGAACCCCCGCGGTACGTCGCGCTCGGCGACTCCTACGCGGCCGCACCGCTGGTGCCGCCGCCCGATCCGGACGATCCGATGTGCCTGCGTTCCCTGGCCGGCTACCCGCACATCGCGGCCGAGGCCCTCGGCGCGCACCTCACCGACGTCACCTGCTCCGCCGCCACCACCGACCACCTGAGCACGTCCCAGTACCCGGGCACCGCCCCCCAGTACGACGCGCTCACCCCCGCCGCCGACATCGTCAGCATCACCATCGGCGGCAACGACGCCGACGTCTTCAGTGAAGCGCTGGACTGCGTCAACTTCCTGCCCCCGCCCCACGGCACCAGCTGCGCGCAGGAGAACACCGCGGGCGGTACCGACAGGATCAGGGCCCGCATCGACGCCTGGGCACCGGTCTTCGGCACCGCCCTGGACGAGATCACCCGGCGTGCGCCGAACGCCGAGGTCTTCGTCGTCGGTTACGGCAACTACCTCCGCACCGACGGCTGCCACCCCGCCCAGCCCTTCTGGAAGCAGGACGCCAACTACATCCAGGGCGTGGTCGACCACCTCGGCGCCGTACTGAGGCGAACGGCCGAAGAGCACGGCGCGACCTTCGTCGACACCTACACCCTGGGGATCGGACACGACATCTGCGCCGCCCCCGCCGACCGCTACATCGAGGGCCTGGTCCCCGCCCGCCCGGCCGCGCCCCTGCACCCCAACGCCGCGGGGGCCCGGGCCGTCGGAGAGGCCCTGGCCACGGCCGTCCGCGCGGCGTAGGCGCCGTCCGACGGCACCTCACCGGCGAAGGCGTCCGAAGAACGCGGTACGGGCCGAAGCGCGGCGCCCGGGACGGCCGGCCCCGCCGCCCGGGACGGCCGCCCGGGACGGCCGGCCCCGCCGTCCGGGTGGGCGGGTCCCGCCTCCGCGCCGGGCCGGCTCCCACGCCCGCCGCCCGCGCGCACGCGTGCGCCGGGCATGCCGGTGAACCCGTCCACCGGCCACCGCCCGGCCCTCCTCGCCCCTGCTGCCCGGCCACTGTCCTGACCGCTCCGACAGCCGCCGGTCCACGGCACCGAGGCCCTGGACGCCCCGCCCACCGGCAAAGACGCCCCCTCGCTCCCACCCGCGCGAGTGGGGCCGATCGGCCCTGGCCTCCCGGCCCGGGATTGCGCAGGATGTGAGGGCCGGGGATTCCGGACGGCGTGGACGATCACACAGCGTGGAACGAGGAGCAACCGATGGCGGACGGCGAGCAGCCCGGACCCGACAGCCCGATCCGGGTCTTCCTGCTGGACGACCACGAGGTGGTCCGGCGAGGGGTGCACGACCTGCTCGACGACGAACCGGACATCACCGTGGTCGGCGAGGCCGCCACCGCGGAGCAGGCCCTGGTCCGCGTCCCCGCCCTGCGCCCCCGGGTCGCGGTCCTGGACGTACGGCTGCCGGACGGGGACGGGGTGAGCGTGTGCCGCGAGCTGCGCTCGGCCATGCCCGGCCTGGCCTGTCTGATGCTGACCTCGTTCGACGACGAGGAGGCCCTGCTCGACTCGATCATGGCCGGTGCCTCCGGATACGTGCTGAAGCAGATCCGCGGCTCCGACCTGGTGACCGCCGTCCGCACGGTGGCCCGCGGCCAGTCGCTGCTCGACCCGAGCGCCACCACCCGGCTGATGGCCCGGCTGCGCGGCGGCCGGCAGAAGGAGGAGGAGCAGCCGGACGCGCTGCCCGGCCTGACCGACCGGGAGCGCGAGATCCTGGCCCTGATCGGTGAGGGACTGACCAACCGCCAGATCGGCCAGCGGCTGTACCTGGCCGAGAAGACGGTCAAGAACCACATCTCCCGGCTGCTGGCGAAGCTCGGTGTGGAGCGCCGCATCCAGGCCGCCGTCATCGCCACCCAGGTCCAGGACCGGCTGCGGCAGGAGGGCCGCTGACGGCCGCCGCTCCCCTGAGTCCGCGTCCGGTGACCATCCCGGCCTCGGTACGCGCGAACACCGTCTCCCGCGACGGCATCCACGAGGCCGGACCGGTCCGTACGAGCCGTTCGTGCCCGGCCGGACCGGTCACCACGGCGGCCCGTCCGTCCGGACGAGCACGCGGGACGCGGCGGGGAGCGGCGTAGGGGACGACGGCCGGATCGAAGCCGTCGACCGCGACGGCGTCGTCGCCGCCCGCGCGGCCGTCAACTGCTTCCGCTGCCGTACGGGGCGTACAGGTCGAGCAGCCGGACCCGGGTGGCGTGCAGCCGCTGGGCGACCACCCGGCCGACCCACACGGCGATCACGCGGCCGAACCCGGGGTCCTCGTCGCACAGCGCCCGTACGGCCTCCGCGTCGAACTCCCAGGCCCGCACCGGGGTCGTGGTCCCGGCGCCCAGGTGCCATAGGCGCGGCGGGTGGTGCCAGGACCAGCCGATCAGCTCGCCGTGGCCCAGCGACTCGATCACGGCCGCGCGGTGACCGGGGACCTGGAGGTCGAGGGCGACGGTTCCGGTCCGGACGATCCAGAACCGGTCGGCGCGCCGTCCTTCCTCGAACAGGCGCACCCCGGCCGGGAAGGAGACCTCGCGGGCGTACCGCATCAGTTCTTCGCGGTACGCGGCCGGGAGACCCGCGCTCAGCGTGGTGGTGGAAGTCATCGCCCGTCTCCTTCCGTGCCCGCCGCCACAGCCGGACGGCGGCTTCGGTGCCCCCGATGCCAGCGTGGGCCCGGCCGGGGGGAGACGCCATGGGCCGCCCGGCCTCGTCCGAGGGACCTTCGGCCCGGCCTACGAGCGGGCGGGCCCGTCACCCGGCCGGACGGCCTCCCGGGGGCGTGTCGCCGGTCCGCCCGGTACCGGGGGCGGACGGCGGCAGCGTCTCGCCCTGGATGATCCGTGGGGCCGCGGGCGCCTCCTGAGCCTTGTCCTGCTGCTTCATCGCGCGCGCCTCGGCCTTGAGGATGCGGGCCGACTTGCCCGCCGAGCGGGCGAGTTCCGGGAGCTTCCTGGCGGCGAGGACGGCTATGACGACGATGAGGATGACGGCCAGCTCGCTCAGTCCGAACATGGGTGCACTGCTCCTTCTCCGTGGCACGGGCGGCCCGGGCAGAATCTACATCACTGTAGAGGGGCGTGGGGGTGGCGTACGGGCACCGAGGGCGTCTATACGATGTCTGCCCGGCGAACAGGCGGCGGAAGGGAGGCGGGGCGTGGCGGAACAGCGGGAGGGTTCCCGGCGTCGGGGCCAGGGCGAGCTGGAGGGGCTGGTCCTGGCGGCGCTGCGGGAGGCGGACGGCCCGGCGACGGCCGGCTGGGTGCGGGAGCGCCTGGGCGGCGGCCTCGCCTATACGACCGTCATCACCATCCTGACCAGGCTGCTGGCCAAGGGCGTGGTCACCCGGGAGCGTACGGGCCGGTCCTTCGCCTGGACGCCCGCCTCCGACCAGGCGGGCCTGGCCGCCCACCGGATGCGCCGGGTGCTGGACGCCGAGAGCGACCGGGAGGCGGTGCTGGCCAGCTTCGTCACCGGCCTCGGACCGGACGACGAACGCCTCCTGCGGGAACTGCTGGGCCAGTCGGGGGACGAAGGGGAAGACTGAGGCCGCCATGGGGGTGTTCGTCCTGTTGCCGCTGGTGCTGCCCCTGACGGCGTGGCCCATCGCGCGCCTCGCCGAGCAGCATCTGCACCCGCGCACGGCGACCCGGCTGCTGACCGGGGTGGCCGCGGTGATGGCGGTGTGCAGCACGGTCTGCCTGGGGCTGCTGATGGTCGTCGGCACCGCCCAGTTGCCCGGGAACCCGCTTCCCGACGGCTGGTCGGACCCCGAGGTGCGCGCGGCGGTGCCGTACGACGAGGTGGCCGGCAAGGTGGCGATCCCCGCCCTGTGCGCGGTGCTGGCGGCGTGCGGGCGGACGCTGTGGCGGCACGGGCGGGTACGCCGCCGTGCCCACCGGGCGCTGGCCGGGCTGCGGGAGACGGAGGCCGCGGTCCTGCCGGACGACGTGCCCTACGCCTACGCGCTGCCGGGCGGCCGGCGGGACCGTGTCGTGGTGACCACGGCGCTGCTGGAGCGCCTGGAACCGGCCGAGCGCCGGGCGCTGTTCGCCCACGAACGCGCCCACCTCGCCGCCCGCCACCACCGCTTCCTGCTCGCCGTCCAACTGGCCGCGCGCGCCAACCCCTTCCTGCGGCCGCTGCGCACGGCGGTGGCGTACACGGCGGAGCGGTGGGCGGACGAGGACGCGGCGCGGGCGGTCGGCAGCCGCCGTACGGTGGCGCGGGCGATCGGCAAGGCGGCCCTGGTGTCGCGCGGCACCCCGGTCGCCACGCTGGCGGGCCTCGCGGCGGCGGGCCCGGTGCCGCGCCGGGTGGCGGCCCTGCTCGGGCCCGCTCCGGTGGTGCGCCGCCTGCCGTCGCTGTTCACCCTGGTCGGCCTGGCGGTGTGGGGCGCCGCCGCGGGGACCGCCGTCTCCGCGATGTCGTCCGCGAACTCCGCCGTGACGATGGTCCTCATCCTGTACGCGGCCACACCCCTGTGACCCCGCGGCGGGCCGGCCGTCGCGGGGCAGGGACCGCTCAGAGGTCGAACTCGTGCGGCGGCAGGCCGAGGGCGTAGCACGCCTCGCGGACCACGGCCCGCTCGTTCTTGTCGAAGTCGCCGTCGGCGCCGCCGATGACGATGCCGATCTGGACGACCGCCCGTGCCTCGGCGGGCTTCTTCTTCGCCTTGGCGATCTCCTGCAGGACGCTCACCTTGCCGAAGGCGAAGTCGGCGGTCAGCTTGTCGATGTTGTCCTCGAAGCGGCGGCGCAGGTCGTCGGCGGGGAAGTTCCGCAGCACCTCGTTGGCGGCGATGAGCTGGGCCACGCGCTGCCGCTCGGACGGGTCGACGGTACCGTCCGCCGCCGCCACCAGGGCGCACATCGCCATGCTCGCGTCGCGGAAGGCGCCGCTCCTCAGATCGTTCTTCCTGGCCGTCAGCTGGGTCTGCATCGTCGACGCGGACTCCTTGAGGCGGTCCCACAGGGCCATGAGCACTCCGTACGGGTCGGGAGGCGCCCGGACCGAAGTGTGCCGGGCGCCATAACTTCTACAGTAATGTAGAAGTTACTCCTCCTCTTCCTCGCCCTCGAAGAAGTCCCCGATCTCGTCCACGGCCTCCGCCGCGACCATGCCGCCGACCACGCCGACCGCCAGACCGGCGGCGCCCGCGGCGACGGCGGTGCCCATGCCGGGACCGGAGCGGTGGTGGTCGTCGTGGGAGTCGTAGGAGCCGTGGGGGACGGGAGAGCCGTGGGACGCCCGCCGCTCGACCAGCTCGCGCATCCAGCCGTCGACCTCGGCGGTCCAGTCGCGGGAGTCGTGAAGACCGACGGTGAACCTGGTCAGCGCGTCGTGGCCGCCGGAGAGGAGGCCGCCGCGCCTGTCGGCCTCCAGGACGACCTCCATGCCGCCCGGACCGGCCAGGAAGGTCACCTCGACCTCGTTCACCCGGTCCGCGTACCGCGCGGACGGGACGATCTCGATCTCCTGGTAGAAGGGCAGCCGCTGCCCCGTGCCGCCGATGCGCCCGTACTCCAGGTCGGCCGACCTGAAACCGAAGCCGAGTGCGCCGAACGCCTCCAGGACCGCCTCCTGCACGGGCAGCGGACCGACGGTCAGCGGGTCCAGGTCCCCCTTGTCCTTCGCCCCCGCCACCGACAGCTCGGTGCGCACGCCGAGCACGATGCCCAGCGGCTGTCCGTACAGCTCGGTGACCGGGGTCTCCCAGGGCAGCGGCACGCTGAACGGCAGGTCGCGCTCCTCGCCCTCGGCGAGCCGGAAGCCGCCGCCGACCGTGAACCGGTCGAAGGCGACGGCGCCCTCGCTCTCGCCCTCCTCGTGCTCGGCCTCGACCCGCGCCACCAGCTCCAGCGTGATGGCCTCGATGTCGAAACCGGCCTGTCCGCCCTTGAGGCGGACCTGGCCGGTGAGCGTGCCGCCGGGCCGGACCGGACCGGGGTCGAGCACCGTGTCGACGGTGGGGCCGCCCACGCCGAGCGAGCCGAGCAGTCGTTTGAACACCATGGTGGCGTCCACTCCTTAAAGGTGCGTGTGTTCCGTGTAGGGGGTGCCGCCCGAAGGGCGGCCCGCGATATAACTTCTACAAGCGAGTAGAAGCATAGAGGGTCGATCCAGGGGGACTTTGCGTTTCCTTTACGGTTGGTGTGGGCGGGGTGTCCCGTCCCACCCGTGTCGTCTCGTCCCGCGCGTCCGGGAACACCGTTACGGCCAGAGCCGTTATGTACTCGCACACTCACAGAAGGAGCACATACGTGTCCGCCAGACCGACGGACCCCCCGGGACACAGTCCCGGACCATCCCGCCAGGCATTCCCTGAGCACGGCACACGGCGGGATGGTGTTCGATGAGTGCCGCGAACGCTCTCCTGGGCCTGCTGGCCGTCTTCGTCCTGACCGCCGGCACCGGATACTTCGTCGCCCAGGAGTTCGCCTACGTCTCCGCCGACCGCCTCGCCCTGGCGCGCGAGGCCGAGTCCGGGGACCGCAGGGCCGCCCGCGCCCTGACGGTGCTGGAGCGGCTGTCCTTCATGCTGTCGGGCGCACAGCTCGGCATCACCGTGACCGGACTGGTCGTCGGCTTCATCGCCGAGCCCTCGGTGTCCGCCCTGCTCCGGCCCGCCCTGTCGGGCCTGGGCCTTCCCGGCGCGGCCGTGAGCGGCATCGCGGTCGCGGGGGCCTTCGTGCTGGCCACGGTCGTCCAGATGGTGCTGGGCGAGCTGGCCCCGAAGAACCTGGCCATCGCCGTGCCGGAACGGCTGGCGAAGGCACTGGCCGGTTCCACGCTGGCCTATCTGAAGGTCGTCGGCCCCCTCGTGCGTGTCTTCGACGGCGCGGCGAACAGGCTGCTGCACCGGGTAGGCATCGAACCGGTGGAGGAGCTGCACCACGGCGCCACCCTGGAGGAGCTGGGCCACCTGATCGGCGAGTCCCACGAGCAGGGCGCGCTGCCCAAGGACACCGCCGCGCTGCTCGACCACGCCCTGGAGTTCTCCGACCGGACGCTGGACGAGGTGATGGTGCCCCGCGTGGACGCCGTCTTCGTCCGCGAGGACGCCACCGCCGCCGAGGCGGTCGACCTCATCGCCAAGTACGGCCACTCCAACTACCCCGTGCTCGGCGACCACCCCGACGATGTCGGCGGCGTCCTCGGCGTGGCCGAGCTGATGCGCCTGCCCGCGGACCGCCTCACCGCCACCACGGCCGGCGCCCTCGCCCGGCGCCCGCTGCTGCTGCCGGACACCCTTCCGCTGCCCGACGCCGTGACCCAGATGAGGGAACGGGACGACGAGTTCGCGGTCGTCCTGGACGAGCACGGCGGCGTGGCCGGCATCGTCACCTACGAGGACATCGCCGAGGAGCTCGTCGGCGACATCGCGGACGAGACCGACACCGTCACCCGGGTCGCCGTCGCGGACGGCGACGGCTGGCTGGTGGACGCGGGCCGTCGGCTGGACGAGGTGGCCGAGGCCACCGGCGTCGCACTGCCCGAGGAGGAGGACTACGACACCGTGGCCGGTCTGGTCGTCGACCGGCTCGGCCGCTTCCCCGCCATCGGGGACCGGCTCACGGTCGGACTGCCCGACGGCACCGCCGCCGTGATCGACGTACGCACCCTCGACCGGCACGTACCCGACCGGGTACGGATCCGGCGGCAGGCCCACAGGACGACGGAGGAGCAGGCATGAGTTTCCCGATGGCGCTCTTCGTCACCGTGCTGCTGCTGATCGGCAGCGGATTCTTCGTGGCCGCCGAGTTCGCGCTGGTCGCCGCCAAGCGGCACCGCATGGAGAAGGCCGCGGCCGAGGGCCGGCCGGGCGCCAGGGCCGCCCTGGCCGGTATGCGCGAGCTGTCCCTGATGCTGGCCGGGGCCCAGCTCGGCATCACCGTGTGCACCCTGGGCCTGGGATCGGTGTCCAAGCCCGCGATCTCCCACGAGCTCGACCCGCTGCTGCACCGTCTGGGCCTGCCGAGCGCGCTCAGCTACGGCGTCGCCTTCGCCGTCGCCATGACCGTGGTCGTGTTCCTGCACATGGTGGTCGGCGAGATGGCCCCCAAGTCGTGGGCCATCGCCCACCCCGAGCGGTCCGCGATGCTGCTGTCGCCGCCCTTCCGGGCCGTGGTGAAGGCCGTACGACCGCTGCTCTCGGTGCTGAACAGGATGAGCAACGCCCTCGTACGGCTGTGCCGGGTCACCCCGCGCGACGAGCTCGCCCCCGTCCACGACCGGGAGCAGCTCACCCGTCTGGTGGCGGAGTCCGAGCGGCTCGGCCTGATCAGCGAGACGGACTCGGAGCTGCTGACGCGCTCGCTGACCGAACCCCAGACCCCGGTACGGGAGCTGCAGGTACCGGCGTCCGGGATCGTCTCGGTGGACGGCGGCGCCGACGTGGACGAGATCCTGCGCGTCGCCGCGGAGCGCGACCGCACCCGGCTCCTGGTCCGCGAGCACGGCACAGTCCTCGGCGCGGTGCACGCCCGGGACGCCGTGGTGGCCCGCGCCCGGGGACGGGCGGCCGGCGCCCGCGCCCTGGCCCGCCCGGTGCCCGAGCTGACGGACGACGCCACGGTCGCCGACGCGATCGACCTGCTGCGCCGTCACCGGGCCTCGCTGGCCGTGGTCCGCGACGGCTCCGGGCAGCTCACCGGCATGGTGAGCCTGGACGACCTGCTGGCCCGCTTCCTGCAGCCGCAGGCGGCGTAAGGCCCGTACGCCGAGCCGCAGGGCCGTGCCGGCGAGGGCGGCGAGCGCCCGGTCGCGGCGGCCCGCGCAGGCCGCCTCGCACGCCCTGCGGCCGATGCGCACCGTGGTGTCCGTGAAGACGCCCGTGCGCGGCGGCGGATCGGTGTGCCCGGCCGCGTGCGCGACGCCGTCCGTCATACGGGACCTCCTGCCTCGGCCGGGCCCGGGCGCCCCCGCCGGGCACGGCCGAAACGGTCACCGCGGGGCGAGGGTGAGCGCGCCGTCCGGGCCGAGGGCGATGTCCACGCCGCTGACCCGGTCGAGCGTCTCCCGCAGCCAGGCCCGCTCGTCCGCCGCGGCGGGCTCCAGCCGCATCCGCCGCGTTCTCAGCGGCACCATGCGCAGCCCGGACGGGCGCCCGCCGTCCGGGGACACCGACAGCAGCCAGGCCAGCCGCAGGTCGTCGCGGTACTCCTCGTAGCCGGTGATGCCCTCGTAGTCGTCGACGAAGTCACCACAGCCGTGGAGGATCACCCGACCGCGGTACATCTCGATCCGGCGGGGGTGGTGCGAGGAGTGGCCGTGGACGACGTTCACACCCCCGTCGACCAGCGCGTGGGCGAAGCCGACATGGCTCCGCGGCACATGGTGGCCCCAGTTCGAACCCCAGTGCACGGACACCACCGCGACGTCCCCCGGACGCTTGGCCTGCCGCACCCGCCGGACGACCGCCTCCGCCGCGGTGGCCGAGGGCTCCGCGAGGAACGCCACCCCCGACTGCTCCGCCGTCGCCGCCCAGCTCGGCGGGATGCCGCTGGACATCGCCCCCAGGGCGAACACCAGCACCCGGCCGCCCCCGACGGGGACCACCGCCGGCGCGTACGCCTCGTCGGCGTCCCGTCCCGCGCCCGCCGTCCTCAGACCCGCGCCGTGCAGCACGTCCAGCGTCTCCCGGAGCCCGGGGCGGCCGAAGTCGAGCACATGGTTGTTGGACAGGACGCACACGTCGGGCCGCGCCACCTCCACGGCGGGCACATTGGCCGGGCTCATCCGGTAGTGGACGGCCTTCCCGGGCGCGAACGCGTCGCTCCGCGTGACCGAGGTCTCCAGATTGACGATCCGTACATCCGGGGCGGCCTCACCGAGCACCTCCAGCGCCCGGCCCCACGGCCACGAGAACGGGACCGGCCGGGGAACCGGGCCGCTCACCGCCTCCGCCAGCTCCACATAGCCGCGCGCGTCCCGGACGAAGTCCTCCCGCAGCGCGGGGTCGCCCGGGTGCGGGAGGATCTGGTCGACTCCCCGCCCGAGCATCACGTCCCCGCACAGGAACAGCGTCACCGTCCTGGCGTCCATCTCTCCACGGTAGGACCGGCCCGCACCGCACGACTCGGCCTCACCGATCCGTGCGCGGCCGAGGAGGACCGTGGCTCCGGCGGGATTCCCGTGGCCGGAGATCATCCCGGTGCGGTGGCTGGCGGGGTCAGCCCGTCGAGGGGGATCCGGCCGGTCCGGACATCACGCCCGCCAGCGCCCGGAAGGTCTCCTCGGGATCGCGCCCGTCCAGCAGACCGTCAAGGTTGCGGGAGAGCAGCAGGGTCGCGAAACCATGGGCCAACGACCAGGCCGCCATGAAGCCGGTGGCCGGATCGTCGCCATGGGCCTCCACGGCCGTACGGAGCGTGCTCCGCGTCCGGTCCCGCGCCGCGAGGAGTTCCGGGTCGTCCGGGCGCAGGAGCTCCGGGCGGAACATGACCTGGAAGTGCGCCGGGTGCGCGGCGGCGAAGCGTACGTACCGGACGCCCAGCTCGCGCAGGTCCTCCGCCTCGCCGAGCGCGGTGGACAGGAGGCCGTGACCCTCGGTGGCGATGGCGGTGAGAAGGCCCGCGCGGTCCTTGAAGTGATGTGCGGGCGCGGCATGGGAAACGCCCGCGCGGCGGGCCAGGTCGCGCAGGGACAGGGCTGCCGGCCCTTGGGCGGCGATGACGTCGAGGGCCGCGGTGAGGACGGCCCGTCGCAAGTCTCCGTGGTGGTAGGAGCGTTCGGTGGGCATGACAGCAGTTTAGCGCAATCTAGTCATTGACAAGATGCTGCGCCGGAGACAGTCTGGGCAATGACAAGATGTGAGGGCCGTGGAAAAGGGGAGCCGTTTTGAGCAACGACGACGGGCGCGTGAGGCAGATGTGGCACCTCCTGGAGCCCCTGCACGCTGTCCTCTATTTCGCGCCACAGGTCTTCGAGGAGACCGAGGCCCTCGGCTACGACACCGGCGAGCGCTGGCCGAGCTACTTCGCCCTGCGGGCGGCACCGCTCGGGACACCCGGATCCCGTCAGGTGACCTCCGCGTTCTACAGCTTCAGCCCGCGCATGGTCGCCGAGCACATTCCCGCCGCCTGGGACGTCGCCGCACCGGGCAAGGTGATCGACGCCCGGACGCGCGGCATCGACCGGGCCTACCGCGCTCTCCTCGGTGCGCGGACGGACGGCCCCGAAGTCGCCGAGGCCGCCGCACTCGCCCGCCGGGCGGCGGAGGCCGTACCCGTCGAGGGCCGCCCGCTCGCCGCCGCCAATGCCGAGTTGCCCTGGCCCCAGGAGCCGCACCTCGTCCTGTGGCAGGCCGCGACGATCCTGCGTGAGCACCGTGGCGACGGTCATCTCGCCACTCTCCTGACCGCGGGCCTCGACTCGGTGGAGGCGCTGGTGTCGTTCGCCGCGGTCGGCGCGGCGCCGGCCGGCGTCTTCGCGAGCCGCGGCTGGAACGAGCACGAGTGGGCGGACGCCCGCGAACGGCTCCTCGTACGAGGACTGCTGAACGCCGACCACACCGCGACCGACGCGGGCCGCGCCCTGCGGGCCGAGGTCGAACACCGCACCGACGCACTGGCCGCCGCCCCCTGGCGGACTCTCGGCGGCGAGGCCACCGCGAGGCTCGCCGAACTCCTCGGCCCGCTCTGGCTGGAGGTCCTGGGCTCAGGCATGCTGCCTCGCGAGACCACGCTCGGCATCGGAAAGGTCTGACGCCGCGCGCCGCACCGTAGGGGCGTCCTGCCCGGCCGGCCACGCCACCCCCTACGGCACGCCCAGTTCGAACAGGACGTATCCCGCGTACGAGCCGGAGGCCAGGGCCGCCGTGCCCAGCACCGCGGCCAGCGAGGGCCACTTCAGCCGGCGCATGGCCAGGGCGAGCGGGACGAACAGCGGGAACAGCGGGAGCAGATAGCGGGAGACGTTGCCGAAGTACTGCTGGGTGGCCATCACCATCAGGTACGACAGCACCGTGTACACGACGAGGACGGCGGGCGGGCGCAGCCGTATCAGCAGCACCGTCAGCACCGGCACCAGCAGTACCACCCCGACCCCGATGATGTCCTCGAACGGCATCGCGAAGAGATAGTCGGAGTGGCCCACCGGCACGGAGGTGAGCACGTCGAGGGTGTGCCGGCCCCAGTCGAACTTGTGGGCCCAGGCGCCGTCCTGGAGCTTGTTGTAGCCGCCCCAGTCGCCCATCCGGTAGCCCACCCAGCCCAGATAGCCGGCCACGCCCAGCGGGGCGATCGCCACCGCGGCCAGCGGGCGGCGGATGCCCTCCTCGCGGCGCCACACCGCGAACAGCCCGGCGACGGCGAGGGCGGCGACCAGGGTGACGGCGGTGGGCCGGGCGAGCCCGGCGGTGAAGGTCAGCACCCCGGCGGTGAGCCAGCGGCGGGTCATCACGGCGTAGCAGGCCCAGGCGGCCAGCGCCGTGTACACGGACTCGGAGTACACCGCCCACTCCGCGCCGGAACCGGGCCACACCGCCCACAGCCCCACGGCGACCAGACCGGCCCGGTACCCGCCCAGCCGGGCCGTGACGGCGTGGATGCCGAGCGCCGCGACGAAGGAGAACACGACCGACACGGTCATCCCGGCGCCGTACGGGCCGAGCCCGGTGACCTCCGAGACCATCCGCATCAGCGCCGGATAGAGCGGGAAGAACGCCGCCGAGTTGCCCTCCAGGGTGATCAGCCCGGTGGCGCCGGGTATCGGCTCCAGCGCCGGGTCGTAGCCGTGCAGGGCGATCTGCTGGTACCACCAGCCGTCCCAGCTTCCCAGCACGTCCCAGGTGTGGGCGCCACCGCCGAAGCGCGGATGCTTCTCGCGGAAGTCGCCGGCCGAGTCCAGCAGGTACATGAAGACGGCGAAGCCCACCAGCTTCAGCACGCCGTACGTCGCGAGGACGGGCCCGTAACGCACGGCGGCGCGGCGCAGCCGCTCGCGCGGGTCCGGGGAGGCCGGCGGGACGGTGCCGGGCGGGGGCACGGGGGACGGGGCCGGGCCGGCCTGGCTCGTCGGGGCGGTGGTCATGAGGTCGGGGATCCTGTCGTACGGCGGGAGCGCCGGCCGGGGAACACCCAGGCCCGCAGGAGGAGGAAGCGCAGCAGGGTCGCGGCGAGGTTGGCGGCGACCAGCGTCAGCAGCTCCACCCGGGGTCCGGCCCCGGGCGCCGCGCGGTGCAGCACGGCCAGCGAACCGCTGGTGAGGGCGAGGCCGACCAGGAACGCCGCCAGCCCCTTGAGCTGGTGGCGCAGCACCCCGGCCCGGCCGCGCACCCCGAAGGTGAGCCGCCGGTTCGCGGCGGTGTTGGCGACGGCGCTGGCCAGCAGGGCGAGCGCGTTGGCCGCCTGGGCGCCCGCGGCGGGCCGCAGCAGGCTGTAGAGCAGCAGGTAGAACAGGGTGCTGGCGACCCCGACGGCGGCGAAGCGCAGCATCTGGGGAACCAGCGCGGGCGGCAGCCCGGCGGCCTCGTCGAGTTCCCCGGGGCGGCGCAGCGCCGCCAGCGGCAGCCGGCCGCCGGCCAGCGCACGGCCGAGGCGGGCCATGCCGCGCAGGTCCGCCAGCGCCGTGGCCAGGATGTCGACCCGGCTGTCGGGGTCGTCCACCCAGTCCACCGGCACCTCGTGGATGCGCAGTCCGGCGCGTTCGGCGATCACTAGCAGCTCGGTGTCGAAGAACCACTCCCGGTCCTCCACCAGCGGCAGCAGCCGCTCGGCGACGTCCCGCCGTACCGCCTTGAAACCGCACTGCGCGTCACTGAACCTCACGGCGAGCGTGCCGCGCAGCAGCCCGTTGTAGCAGCGGGAGATGATCTCCCGCTTCGGGCCGCGCACCACCCGGGAGCCGCGGGCCAGACGGGTGCCGATCGCGATGTCCGAGTGCCCGGAGATCAGCGGGGCCACCAGCGGCAGCAGGGCCGCGAGATCGGTGGACAGGTCCACGTCCAGATAGGCGAGCACCGGTGCGGACGACCGGGACCAGGCGGTGTGCAGGGCCCGGCCGCGGCCCTTCTCGGCCAGCCGTATCCACTCCGTCCCCGGCAGTTCCCGGGCCAGCCGCGCGGCGATCGCCGGGGTGCGGTCCGTGCTGGCGTTGTCGGCGACGGTGATCCGGAAGGCGTAGGGGAAGGTTTCCGCGAGGTGCGCGTGGAGCCGCCGGACACAGGGCTCCAGGTCGTTCTCCTCGTTGTGCACGGGCACGACCACGTCCAGGACGGGTTCCGGATGGTGCGCCGGCAGCGGCGCCCGGCGCGGCAGCGCCACCTGCGCCGCGGACGTGGCGGACGATCGGCGGTCGGTCGCTCCCGACCGCCTCGCGGTTCTCATGACGGGTTCACGGTCTCTTTCCGGCGTACGGCGTGAGGGGCCCTGGCAGGGGCGTGCCGCGCCCGAGTGGTGGTCGGGGGAACTGGTCCGTGGGCGGGGGCGCCCACGGGCGGGGACGAAAGGGGCTAGCCGTCGGCCGACTCCTCTCCGGCCGGTACGGAGGGGCCTCGCGCGGGTGACGTGGACGTCGGGGCGGTCGGCGGTGCGGTGGAGACCGGTGGCGGTGCCGTCGTGCCCGGCGCGGTGGACGACGGGAGAGAGGTCGGCGTGCCGCCGTACCCGGGTGACGTGGTTTTGGTGTCCGTGGTCCCGGGCGTGTGCGTCGGCGGCCACGACACGCTCGGGTCCGTGGCCGGGGCGGACGTCGTCGGAGCCGGGGACACCGGCGGCGTCGGACCGGTCGCCGGCAGGGGGCCGCGGTCGGCCGGCAGGGACCGGGAGCCGGCGCCGGGCAGCAGGGCCAGCCCGACGCTCAGCCCGGCCACCGCGAGGGCCGAGCCGCCGGCCCGCCACAGCAGCCGGGCCCTGCGGCGGACCCGGATGCCCTCGTACAGGCGTTCCTGGTGCTCGGACCGGAAGGGAGCCGGCTGCCCGCCGTCACGCATCATGCGCGTCAGCTCACGCTCGAAGTCGTCCATCGCTTCTCCCCTCACCCCACGGGCCTGACGGTGTCGGACAGGATCTGCCGCAGCCGTGCCACACCGCGCGACGCGTGGGAGCGAGCGGTGCCCACCGGGCAGCCGAGGGCCTGCGCCACCTGGCCCTCGGGCAGGTCCTCGCAGTAGCGCAGCACCACGGCGGCCCGCTGCCGGGGCGGCAGCAGCGCCAGCGCGGCCTCCAGCCGCGAGCGCTCCGCGACGGCCGACGACACGTCGCCCGGCCCGGCCCGGTCGGGCAGCTCGCCCACCGGGCGCTCCCCCCACCAGCGGCGCCGGGCCGAACGGGCCGCCATCCGCACCAGCACCTGGCGCACATACGCCTCCGGGGCCTGCTCGGCGACCCTCGGCCAGACGAACCACAGCTTCACCAGGGCCTCCTGGACGAGGTCCTCGGCGCGCTGCCGGTCACCGCCGGTGAGCAGCCGCGCGACATGGAGCAGCGCCGACCAGCGGGCAGCCACGAACTCGTCGAAGCCGTCCACCCGAAACCGCTCCATCCCCACCGCCCCGTGTCCGAACAACCCCTTGCACCTGAGACAAAGACTCATGACCCGGCGAAACGATGCACCTGAATGCTGTGATCCGCCTCACCCCGGGCACGCTCGCCTCGGACACGCGAAAGGGCGGGCCGTACGTCCACGACCGCGTCACAGCGGTCGACGGACGTACGGCCCGCCCCGGGGGCGGTGGCCGGCCCTGCCTACGTACGGTCGCCCTTCGGCTTGCCCCGCTGGTCCGGGGTGCCGTGCGGCGGCGGGCTGGACGGCTGCGGCGAGGTGGCGGGCGAGACGGGGGACCCGGCCCGCCCGGCACCCTGCTCGGGACGGAGTGCGCCGGGGTCGCCGGACGTCGGCTCGGCACCCGCGTCGAGCTGCTCCAGCCGGGCCTTCAGCAGCCCGGTCGCCGTGACCCGGTCGGCGTGCGCACGCTCGTACGCCAGCAGCTCCTCGACCTCGCCCGCGGACAGCGAGCGGATGCGGCTCTCCAGGCCGCCGAGGGGCAGATGGTCGTAATCGGGCAGCGGCAGGGCGTTGCGGGCGGGATCTGCCATGGTTCTCACTTCCCTGGTGTAAGACGTCGCGTGGCCGTCGGCGGCGGGCCGACGGGAGCGGGACGGTCAGCGGCCCCCCGGCCCGCCGCTGCCGAACGCCCCGCTGCCGCCCTCGTCCCAACGGGGCCGCTCCTGCGACGCGCTCGTGCGGCTGCCGGCGTTGCCGTGGCCCTTCAGCTCGTGCGGCAGCAGCCGCTCGTCGCTCCTGGGCACCTCGTCCGGTTCCCGCCGCTCCCGTGTCTCCCGGACCGGGCCGCCCTCGGGCATCCGGGGCTGCTCCTCCGGGCCGGGCCGGCGCCCCTCGCCCTTCCTGACCCGGCGGCTGCCGAGGACGAACATGCCGATCAGCAGCGCCACGACCACCACCCCCGCCACCACGAGCCCCGCACCGAGGGCGCCGCGGCCCGCGGCGAGGTCGGCCGTCTCCATCCACGCGGTGTTCATCATGACCCGCGGGTACCCCCGGTCCCGTCCACCAACCCGCTCACCTCACGGCGCCGCACGGGTGTCCGGCGCGGAGCCCCGGAAACCGCGCGGAACCCTTGCGGCCACAGGGTTTGACCGCCGGTGCGGCGGCTACCCGCGTGATGTGACGACGACATCCCAGGAAGAGCTGTTCCGGTTC
Source organism: Streptomyces sp. NPDC014676 (assembly GCF_043084105.1). Lineage (NCBI taxonomy): Bacteria > Bacillati > Actinomycetota > Actinomycetes > Kitasatosporales > Streptomycetaceae > Streptomyces > Streptomyces sp. NPDC014676. The sequence continues at coordinate 103,253 of NZ_JBIBZI010000015.1, forward strand.
CTGGAGGACCGTTTCGCGTGCGCCCAGGCATGCACCGAGTGCGCGCGCTCCTGCGCGACGCGGGCGAGCCTCGTGGACCCGGACGGCACCGAGAACCAGGAACTCGTACGACGCAAGGGCATCCTGTGCGCGGAGGTCTGCGACGCGACCTGCCGGGTGCTGTCCGAGCAGAACCAGGTGGACGAGGCGACCATCCGCATCCAGGTGGAGTGGTGCCGCCAGGTGTGCCTGGAGAGCGCGCAGGTGTTCGATGATTGCTCCGGGGCGGAGCAGGCGGCACAGGCGTGCCGCGCCTGCGCACGGGCCTGCACGGAGTTCCTCGCCACCCTGAACTGACCCGCCGGCGGGCGAAGCGGACCAGGAGTCGCGGCACCGTACAAACTCGGGCGAGTTGTCGCCATACTGGACGAGCCAGGGGAGGGCGGGGCGGACTGCGACGGGGGCGGGCAGGCGCGATGGGGGACAGCAGGCTGATCCACGGCCGGTACCGGCTGATCGACCGGATCGGACGCGGCGGCATGGGGGAGGTGTGGCGGGCACGGGACGAGTCACTGGGACGGCAGGTCGCCGTGAAGTGCCTCAAACCCGTCGGCCCGCAGCAGGACCGGTCGTTCGGCCGGGTGCTGCGCGAGCGGTTCCGCCGGGAGGCCCGGGTGGCCGCGGCACTGCAGCACCGGGGGATCACCGTCGTCCACGACTTCGGGGAGTCCGAGGGCGTGCTCTACCTGGTGATGGAGCTGCTCCAGGGCCGCGATCTCAGCCGGCTCCTGGAGGACAACAAGCAGCACCCGCTGCCGGTCGACGAGGTGGTGGAGATCGCCGAGCAGGTCGCCGCGGCCCTCGCCTACACCCACGACCAGGGCGTCGTGCACCGGGACCTCAAGCCCGCCAACATCGTGCGGCTGGACGACGGCACGGTGAAGATCTGCGACTTCGGCATAGCCCGCCTCGGCCACGACATCGGCTTCACGTCCCGGCTGACCGGCACCGGCGTCGCCATGGGCACCCCGCACTACATGTCGCCGGAGCAGATCAGCGGCTCGGAGGTGGACCGGCGCAGCGACCTGTACTCCTTCGGCTGCGTGCTGTACGAGATCGCCACCGGCGTGCCGCCGTTCGACCTCGACGACGCCTGGGCGGTCCTCGTCGGCCATCGCGACACCCCGCCCCGTCCGCCGCGCGGCCACCGCGCCGACCTGCCCGAGCGGCTGGAGCGCATCATCCTGGACCTGCTGGCCAAGGAGCCCGGCGGGCGGCCGGACAGCGCCCGTGAACTGGCCCGCCGGGTCGGCGCGCTGCGGGCCGCGCCGGCCGCGCTGGCGGCGGTACCGGGCCCGGCGGGCCCGCCCGACGCACCCGCGGGCGCGGTCCGCCGGTTTCTCCTCGAGGAGCCCGAGCCGGTGGGGCGCGCGGCCCGGCTGCCGTCCTGGACCCGCGGCATGACCACCGGACACAAGGCGGCGGGCGCCGGACTGCGCACCACACCCCCCGACCCGGCGGCCGGCCTGTCCGGCGAGTGGACCGCCCGCCCCGCCACCGGCTCCCGCGCGCGGCCCGCGGCGGACGAACCGCCCGCGCCCTCACCGGAGGTGCTGACCGCCCTCGCCGGACGGCACAACGCGGGCCTGAGCCTGGGGCGCCTCGGCCGCTGGACGGAGGCGGGGGAGGTGCACCGCGCGGTCGCCGCCGAACGCGAGCACCTCCTGGGCCCCGACCACCCCGACACCCTCGCCAGCCGCTACGAGGTCGCGTTCACCCTCAGCCGCACCGGCCGCGCCGCCGACGCGCTGCGCGTCTACAAGCGGGTCGCCGAGGCCCGTATCCGCGCGTTCGGCGCCGACCATCCCGACACCCTCGCCGCCCGCCAGGAGATGGCGTACGTCCTCGCCCAGCTGGGCCGCCCCTTCGACGCCCACCAGGTCTATCTGTCGGTGCTCGCCGCCCGCGAGCGGACCATGGGACCCGGCCATCCCGACACCCTGCGCTGCCGCCACAACCTCGCCTTCAACCTCGGCCGGCTCGGCCGCCTGGAGGACTCGTACGGCATGGCGTGCGAGGTGGCCGCCGACCGCGCCCGGGTGCTCGGACCCGAGCACCCCGACACCCTCGTCACCCGCTACGACGTCGCCTACACCCTCGGCCGGCTGGGCCGTTGGACGGAGGCCCTGGAGATCTACCGCGAGGTCGCCGAGGCCCGCGCCAGGGCCCTCGGCCCGGACCACGCCGACACCCTCGCCGCCCGCTACGAGACCGGCATCGGCCTGGGCCGGCTGGGCCGCACCGCCGAGGCCCTCGACCTCTACCGCGCCCTGGTCGTGGACCGCACCCGCGTCCAGGGACCCACCCACCCCGAGACCCTGCGCGCCCGGCACGGCATCGGCGTCAACCTCGGCCGGCTCGGCCGCTGGGCGGACGCCCTCGCCGAGTCCCGCGAGGTGTGCGCGCTGCGCGAGCGGGTCCTCGGCGCCGACCACCCGGACACCCTGGTCAGCCGCCGCGAGGTGGCCGTGGGACTGGGCTGGCTGGGGCACTGGGCGGAGGCGCTGACCGAGTACCGGCGGGTCGCCGAGGCCCGTGAGCGCGTCCTCGGCGCGGACCACGCCGACACCCTCGCCGCCCGCGACGACGAGGCCCACTGCCTGGAGCGGCTGGGCCGCGGCGCGGAGGCGGCCGGCCTGTACCGCCGGGTGGCGGCACTGCGGCAGCAGGGGGCGGCCGGCGGGGCGTGAGACCTGGGCCCGTGTCCGGCCGGTACGGATCGGCGCATGTCTGGCCGGTACGGATCAGCGCGTGTTACGAAGAACCATGACCGCACCCGAGGCGACCCGGACCTACGACGCCGTCATCGTCGGCGGAGGCCACAACGGCCTCGTCGCCGCCGCCTACCTCGCCCGGGCCGGGCGCTCCGTGCTGGTGCTGGAGCGGCTGGACCACACCGGCGGGGCGGCGGTGTCCACCCGCCCGTTCGCCGGCGTCGACGCACGCCTGTCCCGGTACTCGTACCTGGTCAGCCTGTTGCCCCGGAAGATCGTCCGGGACCTGGGGCTCGACTTCCGGCTGAGCACCCGCACCATCTCCTCGTACACCCCCGTCGAACGCGACGGACGGCCCACCGGACTGCTCGTCGGCGGCGGCGAGCGGCGCACCCGCGAGGCGTTCGCCCGGCTCACCGGCTCCGGGGGCGAGTACCGGGCCTGGCGGCGCTTCTACGAGATGACCGGCCGCGTCGCCCGCGGTGTCTTCCCGACCCTCACCGAGCCGCTGCCCACCCGCGACGAACTGCGCCGCGCCGTCGGCGACGAGGAGGCCTGGCGGACCCTCTTCGAGGAACCCCTCGGCGTCGCCGTCGAGGAGCGCTTCGCCGACGACCTGGTGCGCGGCGTCGTCCTCACCGACGCTCTCATCGGCACCTTCGCCGACGCCCACGACCCCTCGCTGAAGCAGAACCGCTGCTTCCTCTACCACGTCATCGGCGGCGGCACCGGTGCCTGGGACGTCCCCGTCGGCGGCATGGGCGCCCTCACCGACGCCCTGGCCGACGCCGCCCGTGCCGCCGGCGCGGTCATCGCCACCGGCCATGAGGTGGTACGCGTCGACACCGACGGCCGCACGGCCGAGGTCACCCACCGCACCGCCGACGGCGAGGGCGTCGCCGCCGCGCGGCACGTCCTGGTGAACGCCTCCCCGCGGGAACTCGCGAGGCTCACCGGCGACACGCCCCCGCCGCCCGCCGAGGGCGCCCAGCTCAAGGTGAACATGCTCCTCGAGCGACTGCCGAGGCTGCGCGACACCTCCGTCGACCCGCGCGAGGCGTTCGCCGGCACCTTCCACATCGCCGAGGGATACGGGCAACTGGCCGCCGCCCACGCCCAGGCCGCCGCCGGCGAACTGCCCGCCGTCCCGCCCTCCGAGATCTACTGCCACTCGCTCACCGACCCCACGATCCTCGGCCCGGACCTGGCCGCCCGGGGCTACCAGACCCTCACCCTGTTCGGACTGCACACCCCCGCCCGGCTGTTCGAGCGGGACAACGACGCCGTGCGCGAGGAACTGCTGAAATCGACGCTCGCCCAGCTCGACGCCCATCTCGCCGAGCCCCTCGCGGACTGCCTGGCCACCGACGCCGACGGCCGCCCGTGCCTGGAGGCCCGGTCCCCGCTGGACCTGGAACGCGACCTCGGACTGCCCGGCGGCAACATCTTCCACCGCGAGCTGTCCTGGCCCCACACGCAGGAGGGCACCGGCCGCTGGGGTGTGGAGACCCGGCACGCAGGCGTCCTCCTGTGCGGCGCGGGCGCGGTGCGCGGCGGCGGGGTGAGCGGTGTACCGGGACACAACGCGGCCATGGCGGTGCTGGAGGCCGGGGAGGCATGACACGCCGACGGACAACTCCGGGCGTAGTACTCTGCCTGAAGTGGTGTGATGGCGGATGCCGCGGGCGGAGTGAGGGCAGTGGTCAGAAGGAACGAGCAGCGGCGGGCCGCGCTGGTGGACGCCGCGATCGAGGTGCTGGCCCGCGAGGGCGCCCGGGGGCTGACGTTCCGGGCGGTGGACACCGAGGCCGCCGTACCCGTCGGCACCGCGTCGAACTACTTCGCCTCGCGCGACGACCTGCTCACCCAGGCCGGCGCCCGGGTCTACGAGCGGCTCCAGCCCGACGAGGAGCTCATCGCCCGGCAGCGGGCCGCCGGGCGTGACCGGGAGACCTACGCGGGGCTGATGCGGGAACTGGTCGGCCGTATCGCCGCCTTCCGCACCGGCTACCTCGCCCTGCTCGAACTCCGGCTGGAGGCCACCCGCCGCCCGGAACTCCGCGAGGTGCTCACCGAACGGGTCCGTGCCGACGTCGAGGCCAACGTCCGCTACCACGAGGAGTCGGGCCTGCCCGGCGACGCCATGGCCGTCAAACTGCTGTACCTGGCGCTGAACTGGCTGATCGTCGAACAGCTCACCCTGCCGGACGTCTTCGCCCCGGACGAACGCGAACGGCTGGTGACGGCCGCGGTCGAGCGGATCGTGGCCGCCGGGTAGCCGGAACGGGCGGTCAGTCCCGCTTCTCGCGCAGGTCCACGATCCGCCGGATCTTGCCCACCGAGCGCTCCAGCGTCTCCGGGTCGACGATCTCCACGTCCACCGAAACACCGACCCCGTCCTTCACGGCCGCCGCGATCGCCCGGGCGGCCACGTCCCGCGTCGTGGCGTCCGCGCCGGGACGGGCCTCCGCGCGGACGATGAGGGCGTCCATCCGGCCCTCGGTGGTGAGACGGAGCTGGAAGTGCGGTGCCACGCCCGGAGTGCGCAGCACGATCTCCTCGATCTGCGTGGGGAAGAGGTTCACCCCGCGCAGGATCACCATGTCGTCACTGCGGCCGGTCACCTTCTCCATCCGCCGGAACACCCGGGCGGTCCCCGGCAGCAGACGGGTCAGGTCCCGCGTCCGGTACCGGACGACCGGCATCGCCTCCTTGGTGAGCGAGGTGAAGACCAGCTCGCCCCGCTCGCCCTCCGGGAGGACCTCACCGGTGAAGGGGTCGACGACCTCCGGATAGAAGTGGTCCTCCCAGATGTGCAGGCCGTCCTTGGTCTCCACGCACTCCTGCGCGACGCCCGGTCCGATCACCTCCGACAGCCCGTATATGTCGACCGCGTCGATCGCGAACCGCTCCTCGATCTCCTGCCGCATCCGCTCCGTCCACGGCTCGGCGCCGAAGATCCCCACCCGCAGCGAGGTGGAGCGCGGATCGACGCCCTGCCGCTCGAACTCGTCGAGCAGGGTGAGCACGTAGGACGGGGTCACCATGATGATCTCGGGCTTCAGATCCTGGATCAGCGTCACCTGACGGGACGTCATCCCGCCGGACGCGGGGATCACCGTGCAGCCGAGCCGTTCGGCACCGTAGTGGGCGCCCAGACCACCGGTGAACAGACCATAGCCGTAGGCCACATGTGCCGTTTCCCCGGGCCGGCCGCCCGCCGCGCGGATGGACCGGGCCACCATGTCGGCCCACAGGGAAAGGTCACCTTCGGTGTAGCCGACGACCGTGGGGCGTCCGGTGGTGCCGCTGGAGGCGTGCAGACGGCGGATGCGGTCGCGGGGGACCGCGAACATGCCGTACGGGTAGTTCTCCCGCAGGTCCGCCTTGGTGGTGAACGGGAAACGGGACAGGTCGGACAGCGAGCGGCAGTCGTCCGGGTGGACGCCCGCCTTGTCGAAGGACTCCCGGTAGAACGGCACGTTGTCGTACGCGTGCCGCAGGGAACGCCGCAGCCGTTCCAGTTGGAGCGCGCGCAGCCCTTCGGGGTCGAGCCGTTCCGCCGGGTCCAGCAGGTCCGCCGCCTCCGTCATCGGGACCGTCCTCCCACCTGTCGTACTCGTTCAGGCGACCGATCATTCGGTCGATCCTTCCGGGATCAGTAAGTCAGGCCACCGGCCCGGGGGCAAGAGTCCGCCTGCGCTTTTCTCGCCCCTGCCGCCGGAAGCCGGCCCCTTCGGTGTCCGAGGAACGGGGTCCGGGGCGGACCCCGGGTCCGGTGGGGGTACCTCCCGCTCGAGCGAAGCCGAGAGTGGGGGAGGGAAGGGGCGGCGGGGGCGAAGCCTCCTACGGGCGCACCGCCTCGCCCCGCGGTCCGTAGGCCGTCATGAAGCGGTCGCGGAACTGGTCCATGCCCCAGCGCGGCGCGTCCGGCGCGGGCTTCAGGCCGTCGGTCCACCCCCAGCCGTCCACCCGGTCCAGCACCTTCGGATCCTTGGCGACGATCGTGACCGGCACGTCCCTGCTGGTGCTCCCGGCGGTGACGGTGGGCACCGGCTGGTGGTCGCCGAGGAAGACCAGGACCGTGTTCTCGTCGCCGTACCGCTCGACCCACTCGGTGATGCTGCTCAGCGAGTACTCGATGGCCCGCCGGTACTCGGTGCGCACCTTCTCCGGGTCCTTCCAGACCTCCTTCGGGTCCGTGCCCTCCTTCTTGATCCGGTGGAACACCGAGCCGTCGCCGAGATCGTCCCAGTCGATCATGTGTGCGATGGGGGACCAGGGGTTGTGGCTGGAGGCGAGGATGATCTCCGCCATGATCGGCTCGCGGTCCTTCCTGCCGTGCTCCAGCCGCTCGAAGGCCTCCAGGCTGAACTGGTCGGGCACGGGGGTCCAGCTGAAGTACGGGCCGTGGTAGCCGAGGCGCTCGGAGTCGTAGATGTGGTCCAGGCCGAAGAACTCGCCCTCCGGCCAGGCCCGCCGCACCCCGGGCACGATGCCGACGGTCCGCCAGCCGCCGGCCTTGCGGAAGTACTTGGTGAGGGTCATGCGGTCGCTGGTGGTCAGGCTGCGGTAGCGCTGCTGGTTCTTGATCCACAGGCCGGACAGGAAGGTGGAGTGCGCGAGCCAGCTTCCGGCGCCGGTCACCGGGGACTTCAGCCAGCCGCTCCGGGAGGCGAAACCCGCGTCCTCGAGCCTGCGGGTGCCGTCCTCCAGCGCCGCGTCGACCGGTCCCGCCATCGCCGGGTCGTCGATCGCGACCCGGCCGTAGCTCTCGATGAAGGTGAACAGCACGTCCTTGCCGCGCAGCCCGGTGAGCAACCGGTCGGGCGGCGTCTTCGCGAAGGCGTCGACCGCGGCCTCCTTCTCGAAGACCCGCGCGTCGCGCAGCCCCGCCCGCACCTGCTCCACCCGGTTGCCCAGCATCTCCGCGGTGCCCTTGGTGGCGACCGGCACACCGGCGACCCGCACGCCCAGTGTGACGCAGGTGATCCACACGACGCCCAGGACCAGCGTCGTGCGGACGGCGACGGGACGGTGGCGGGCCGTCAGACCGGTCAGCCGCACCGTCGCCAGCGTCATCAGCGCCGGCAGGGCCACGAACAGCACGATCACCCCGGCCACGGCGAGTACCTGCCCGCCCCGGCCGAACGACTCCCGGACGAAGTCCGTCGCGTCGTCCAGCAGGATCCAGTCGAGCACCAGGTCGAAGGGCCGGGCCAGCACCTGGTGGAAGCCCATGTCCACGAACTTCAGGACGGTCAGCAGACCGAGCAGGACGCCCGAGACCACCGCCGCGGTCCGCCGCCACCTCGACGGCAGCGCGAGCAGCAGCGCGACGAGCAGGATGCCCTCGGCGGGCAGCCGGACGAACGCCCGGACGTCGAGGCGTTCCACCTGGTTCGGCATGAGGAACGCGAAGAGCACCAGCGCCCCGGCGAGAACGGTCGTCCCCACGGTGACGCCGCGCGCCGTGCGCGGCCACCGGTGCCGCCAGCCGAACCAGCCCGGCGGCGTGACCACCGGCGGTGTGCTCCCGGCCGCCTTCCCGGGCGCGGCCGGGTCGCCTCCCCGGTCCGCCTCGCCCTCGGTGGTGTCCGGCAGCCGGCGGGGGCGAATGAAGAGCGACACCCGGAGGGTCCTTCCGTGCGGTCCTGCGATGGCATGGCGGACAGGACCCGGTGAACGGGCCTGCCCCCACCAGTACGTCGGCACGTCGCCGTGGGTTCAAAGCGCGCCGGACCGGCTTGCCCCGCCCGCCCCGGCGTCCTCGCGGAAAGGTGCTCCTCGCGGCCTGTCGGGGGCAGGAGCCGGTCGCTAGGCTGGCCCGCGGACGACGGTAATCGGGAGGAGCACGGACGTGGCCGAGAGCACCACCCAGCAGCGCCCGCTCACAGGCTGGGACAAGCCGGAGCTGGACCTCAGCAACGCGCAGTGGCAGTCCAGCAGCCGTGGCCTGGGCGATGTCCAGATCGCCTTCGTGGAGGGCTTCATCGCCATGCGCAACAGCGGCAGCCCGGAGAGCCCCTCCCTGATCTTCACCCCCGCCGAGTGGGGCGCGTTCGTGTCGGGAGCGCGGGAGGGGGAGTTCGACCTGACGTGAGCGGCGCCGCCGCGGAGGGTGTTCCGCGCGTTTTCCGGACACGCGGTGTGAAGTGCCGTTCCCGGTCCTTGCCCGAGTCGGGCCGACCGGGGACGGGACCGAAGGCCGTGTCCCGGGGGCGAGGAACCGGGAGCACCCGGCCGGCCGGCGGTTCGGACGACAGCCCGCGCGCCCTGGAGCGGGCCCTCGGCGCCGCACGCCGGCGCGAGGCCCCGCCGCGGATCGTGCACGTGCGCCCGTATGCCCCCCGGGCACAGAGCACGGCCCGAGGTCCTGGCGGCCGGGGCGCCCGGCCCCGACGCGGACCCGGTCCTCGACCGGGCCCGCCGGCACGGGCGGCACCGGCGGTCCGGGCAGCGGAGGAGGGCGTCGCCCGACCGTCCATACGCGGGTCCGGGCACGTACCATGGCGGCATGTCGTTCCTCCGCCGCCGCAGCGCCACGCCCGCCGGGCCCGAATTCGACGTCCTGGCCATGGACCCGGGCGACTGGCCCGGCAATCTGGGCGCCGGCCTGCTGCCCGCCCCCGACGGAAGCTGCCAGGGCGTCTTCCTGCGTTACGACCTGTTCGGCGGCCGCGGCCCCGCGATGATCATCGGTAATCTGCCCGAGGGCTCCCCGGCCCGGGACGTCCCGGAGGGCGAGGTCCCCTTCGAGGTCGGGCAACTGCTGCTGGCGCTGGAGAACGACGAGGAGATCACCGTCGTCGGCACCGAGGACGTGCCGGTGATGCAGGGCGACAACCTGCTGATCGTGCGCCGGGTCAAGCTCTCCGAGAGCCGGATCTCCTGCGTGCAGTTCGACCGCAGCGACAACGTCCTGGTGACCATCGCCGCCTGGGACCGCCCCATCACCGACGACCTGTACGCCCTCCTCAAGCCGCTTCCCGCGGAACTGTTCCAGCAGGGCTGACACAAGGGGCCGGGTTCCGCGGGAACCCGGCCCTCCCGCTCCGTCCTCCGCGCCGCTACGACGACGTCACCGTCACGTCCGCCGCCCGGACGAACCCGACCCGGTGGCCGAACTGGATCTCGTAGTACAGGTCCTTGCCCCGCACCACCTGGTGGGACGCCTCGTCGAAGGTCACCGCGTAGTAGTACTCGCTCGGCACCTTGCCCCCGGTGACGTACTTCTGGCCCTTGAGCACCGTGTACGGCAGCGGCGACACCGCCTGGGCCGGCACGCCCTCGGGATAGGCCTCCTTCTCCGGGTACGCCCTCCCGTACACCGGCACCGAGTCGAGGCCCTTCCTCGGGGTGACGACCTTGCCCTTCGCGGGCACCGCGGTCGGCTGCTTCGCCGGGTTCTCGAACCAGGCCTTCCGGCCGAGGTACCAGATGGCGGTCCAGTCGCCCCAGCGGTCGGCGACCGCGTACTGCTGGCCGGTGGAGACCCGCGAGGACAGGTCGTTCACCCCGGTGGTCGGGGCGGAGCCGAGGCCGATGTCCCTGATCAGCGGGGAGTCCTCGTCGTGGTCGGAGTACAGCCGCACCGCGCTCGACCCGTGGCCGGCGCACGGCTCGCCCGCGGTCGCGCAGCCCGTGAAGACCGGCCGGTTGGCGGAGTAGCCGGGCCGGATCGTGACGATGCCCGCGTGCCGGCCGGCCGTGGCCTTCAGGGGCTTGCCCAGCAGTTCGAAGTAGTGCCGCCAGTCCCAGTACGGTCCGGGGTCGGTGTGCATGCCGGGGATGGTGGCGGGGGTCGTCCCCGGCACCGTGTCGTGGCCGAGGATGTGCTGCCGGTCCAGCGGGATGTCGTACTTCTCGGCGAGGTACTTCACCAGCCGGGCCGAGGACCGGTACATCGCTTCGGTGTACCAGGTGTCGGGATCCGTCAGGAAACCCTCGTGCTCCAGTCCGATCGACCCCGCGTTGACGTACCAGTTGCCCGCGTGCCAGGCCACGTCCTTCGCCTTCACATGCTGGGCGATGTGACCGTCCGTGGAGCGCAGACTGTATTGCCAGGACACATAGGTGGGGTCCTGCACCATGTCGAGGACGCCCTCCCAGGCGCCCTCCGTGTCATGCACGACGATGTACCGGATGCGCTGCGAGGCGGGCCGGTTCCCCAGGTCGTGGTTGCCGTAGTCGCCGTCGCCGAACTCCTCGTACGGTGCCGGGATCCACTCGCAGGACACCGTCCTCGGGCACTCCGTGCCGGCGGCGGAGGCGGTGCGCAGTCCGGCGCGCTCCAGCGCCGCGGTGTCGGGTGCGAGGTCCGGGCGGGCGGTCAGGGCGACCCGCTGTCCGGCGTCGGTGACGCGTTCCTCGCCGGCGCGGATCACCTCGTACACGTCGTTCGCGTACGCCACCGCCGACGCGGTGTCGTCGGCGCCGGAGAAGAGGGCGACCGCCGCGTACCAGTCGGCGGGGTCGTCGCTCCCGGGCTCGCCCAGCCGGCGCTGGGCCTCGGCCAGCAGGGCGGCGCCGCCCGCCACGTTCGCGGCCGGGTCCTCGCGCAGGCGTTCGGGGCTGAGGCCGGTCAGGCGGGCGGCTCTCGGCAGGGTGGTGAGCCGGGCGGGCAGCTCTTCGGTGCGTACCGCTCGCGTCTCGGGACGCTTCGCCGGGCGGGCCTCGTCGCCGCGCGGGTCCTCCGCGCCCGAGGCGTGGTGGTCGGAGGCGGCGAGCGCGGTGCGGGCGTCCGTGAGGTGCATGGGGCCGTAGCCGCCGGTCACGCTCGGGGCGCCGGCGTGGGCGTCCCAGCGGGACTGGAGGTAGGAGACGCCCAGCAGCACGCTCTGCGGTACGTCGTACTCGGCGGCCGCGGTGGCGAATGCCTGCTGGAGGCGGGCGGTGCCCGGTGGGGTGGTGGAGGGGGCGGCGCCGAGCAGGGGGAGGGTGAGGGCGGCTGCGGCGAGGATGCGGACGGGTTGTCTCATGCGGCCTCCTGGGGCGGTGGGGCGTGCGACGTGAGCCGAGCGGTGCGACAGTCGTACCGGTCGACTGATAATCCGTCAATCATGCCCAGGAGGTCGTGAAATCCCTTGTCAATCGGGGTGCGCGGGGTTTTCGTGGCGGCGGGTGCCGGGCCTGCGGGGCGTCAGTGGTGTACGCCAGTGGTGGCGGGGCGGGGACCGGCCCGCCACCACCTCCGCGGCTGCGGCACGACTGCCCGCGGCCGGGGCGGGCACGGATCAGCGGGTGCCCACTGCCGCTCGTACCGCTCGGCGGGCCATCTGGCAGTCGTCGTGGAGGCGGCGGAGGAGGAGGCGGTGTTCCTCGCCGGACGGGGCCGTGGGCGACGTGTCCTGCATCGAGCGCTGGACGGCCGTCTCGTACGTGCGGATCTCCCGGGTCAGTACGAGCATCAGGTTCACCAGGAAGGCGTCCCGTGAGGCCGGCCCCGCCGACTGGGCGATCTGGCTGATCTGACGCCGGGCGGCCGGAGCGTCCCCGAGGACCGACCACAGCGTCGCCAGGTCGTACCCCGGCAGGTACCAGCCCGCGTGCTCCCAGTCCACCAGCACCGGACCGGCCGGTGAGATCAGGATGTTGGAGAGCAGGGCGTCGCCGTGGCAGAACTGGCCCATGCCCTGCCGTCCGGTGGCCAGCGCGATGCCGTGCAGCAGCTTCTGCAGGTCGCCCAGGTCCCGGTCGGTGAGCAGCCCCAGTTCGTGGTACCGGGAGATACGGGCCGCGTAGTCCAGCGGCGCGTCGAACGTCCCGGCCGGCGGCCGCCAGGAGTTCAGCCGGCAGACCGCGCCGAGTGCCGCCCTGATGTCCGCCCGCGGGGGTGCCTCGGCCGGGTGCCGCTGGAGCGCCGCGACCCTGCCGGGCAGCCGCTCGATCACCAGCGTGCCGTTGTCCGGATCCGCCGCGATCAGCCGGGGCGCCCGCACAGGCGGACGGTGCCGGACGAACGAGCGGTATGCCGCTATTTCGTGGCGGATCCGCTCACTCCACGCGGGGGAGTGGTCCACTAAGCACTTGGCGACCGCGGTGCTCCGGCCGGTGGTGCCGACCAGCAGCACGGACCGGCCGGTGCGGCGCAGCACCTGGACCGGCGCGAACTCCGGGCAGATGCGGTGCACCGACGCGATCGCCGTGCGCAACTGGGCGCCCTGCGGGCCGGACAGGTCGAGCCTCCCGCTGAGCGGCTGGGTGCCCGGTCCCGCGGTGCGCCGTACGTTGCCGGCGCCGAGGACGGGGTTCGCCGGGCGCGCGGGGGCGAGGTAGGGGCCGCTGTCCGACGGACGGGGGCGCAGCGGCCGGGGCGGGGCGGACACGGAGGACGATGCTGCGTACATGGGTGATACAGATCCCTTCGTGTGCCTGCGACGTCAGTGCACCACCCGGCCCGGCCGCCCGGGCGCACCCTGGGGGAATGCCCCTGTGCGACGGGGTCGTGGTGGCGCGTTCCTACTCGACACCCGATGGCCCCTGGCACACCATCTGGCGCACCCTGGCGAACCCTGGCGAATAGTCGCCCGGCAACCCGCACCGGGCTACTGTCAACTCAGCCGAGAACCTGGGGGCTTGACGTGAGCGGACAACCCAACACCCGGCTCTCGGACCTGTTCGGCCTGGCCGGCTGGTCCAAGGGCGAACTCGCGAGGCTGGTCAACCGGCAGGCGGCGGCCATGGGCCACCCCCAGCTGGCGACCGACACCTCCCGGGTGCGGCGGTGGATCGACATGGGAGAGATCCCGCGCGATCCCGTACCGCGGGTGCTGGCGGCCCTGTTCACCGAGCGTCTCGGCCGTGTCGTGACCATCGAGGATCTCGGTCTGGTCCGGCACGGGCGTACGGGGAAACGGCCACGCCCCGGGAGTGCGGAACATCCCGACGGAGTGCCGTGGGCGCCCGAGCGGACAGCCGAGGTCCTCACCGAATTCACGGGAATGGACCTCATGCTCAACCGACGCGGCTTGGTGGGCGCGGGTGCCGCGCTCACCGCGGGCTCCGCACTCAGCAGCGCCATGCACGACTGGCTGCACACCGATCCGGCCCTGACCGCCGACGCTCCCCGACTCGACGACCCCCTGCGCGCCGACCCCGCCGGGTTCGACCGGTACGAGGCCGCCCCGATCGGCTCGCAGGAGATCGAGGAACTGGAGCGCTCCGTGGAGGTGTTCCGCGCCTGGGACGCCGCCCGCGGCGGCGGTCTCCAGCGCAAGGCGGTGGTCGGCCAGCTCAACGAGGTGGGCGGGATGCTCGCCTACCACCACCCACCCCATCTCCAGCGGCGCCTGTGGGGCGTCGCCGCCAACCTCGCCGTCCTCGCGGGCTGGATGTCGCACGACGTCGGCATGGAACCCACGGCCCAGAAGTACTTCGTGATCGCCGCCCACGCGGCCCGGGAGGGCGGTGACCGGCCGCGCGCCGGCGAGGCCCTGTCCCGGGCGGCCCGGCAGATGGTGCACCTGGGCCGGCCCGACGAGGCGATGGACCTGATGAAGCTCGCCCAGTCCGGCTCGGGCCAGGAGGTCCTGCCGCGCACCCGCGCCATGTTCCACACCATCGAGGCGTGGGCGCAGGCGTCCATGGGCAAGGGCCAGGCGATGCGCCGCACCCTGGGACAGGCGGAGGACCTGTTCGTCTCCGACAAGGGGGACGTGCCCCCGCCGAACTGGATGCAACTGTTCAACGAGGCGGACCTGTACGGCATGCAGGCCCTGGCGTACCGGACGCTCGCGGAGTTCGAGCCGGACGCCGCCGCGCACGCCCAGCACTACGCGGACAAGGCACTGGCGCTGCGGGTCGACGCGCAGCAGCGGTCGAAGATCTTCGACTTCCTGTCCATGGCCTCCGCGTGCTTCATCGCCGACGACCCCGAACAGGCGGACCGGTTCGCGCGCCTCGCCCTGGTGTCGATGGGGCAGAACTCCTCGCGCCGCACCTGGGACCGGCTGCGCCAGATGTACCGGCTCACCGCCGAGTACGCCTCGTACCCGAGGATCCAGGAACTCAGGGAGGAGATCGAACAGGTGCTGCCCAGGCCCAGGGGCAAGGGCGGCAGCGCCCAGGTGTGACGGGGGCGGCCCGGCGCGGATCGGCTACGGGGCGACCCGGGCGACGAGCACACAGGCGGTGTCGTCGCGCTCCCGCTCGCCGCACTCCTCCACGACCGCCCGGACGCAGTCCTGTGCGGTGCGGGCGGCGGCGAAGCGCGGGGCCAGTGCGAGCAGACGGTGCACGGCGGTGGCTCCGGTGTGCCCGGGCACCGGTCCGTCGGTGTGCAGCAGCAGGACGTCGCCGGCTTCGAGGGTCACCTCGGCCTGTCCGTAGGAGGCGCCCGGGGTGGCGCCGAGCAGCACGCCGTCCGGGGCGTCCAGCGCCCGCCCCGTCCCGCCGCGGAACAGCAGCGGGGCGGGGTGCCCGGCCTGCGCCCACAGCAGTGAGCGGGTCTCGGGCCGGTAGCGCAGACAGACGGCGCTGCCCAGGGCCGGCTGCGCGGTGGTGTCCAGTAACCGGTTCAGGCAGGCCAGCAGCGGTCCCGGCGCGGTGCCGGTCATCGCCATGCCGCGCACGGCGCCGAGCAGCATCGCCATGCCCGATGCGGCGCCGATGCCGTGCCCGGTCAGCTCGCCGGCACCGAGCACCGTCGTGCCGTCGGGCAGCTCCAGGGCGTCGTACCAGTCGCCGCCGATCCGCGCGTGCGCCGACGGCGGCAGGTGGGCCGCGGCGAGGTCGAGGGTCCCCGGGCCGGCCTGCGGGAGCCGCAGGGGACCGTGCCACGTCGGCAGCACGGCCTCCTGCAGCTCGACCGCGAGCCGGTGCTCGGTCCGCGCGGCGGCGTGCCGCTGGTGGCGCAGCGAGTCACGGGTCTCGCTCACCGCCCTTCGGCAGCGGCGCAGTTCGCTGACGTCGCGCAGCACCGCCCACATCGAGGCGGTGCTGCCGTCGGCACCGAGTACCGGTTCGCCCATCATGTGCACGGTCCGTACGCCGTCGTCCGGGCGTACGACGCGGAACTCCCCGTCGATGGGCCGGGCGTCGACCAGACAGTCCGTGACCATCGCGGTCAGTGCGGGTCGGTCTTCCTCGAACACCAGCGAGGGCAGTTCGTCGAGGGTGAGCGGCCCGGTGGCCGGGTCGCGGCCCAGGATCCGGTACAGCTCACCGGACCAGCGCACCTCGTCCGTGAGCAGGTCCCACTCCGCGCTGCCGACCCGGCTGAGCAGGGCGTCGTCCGGTGCCGGGGCCGGACCCGGCACGGGGAGCGGGTCGTCCCGCAGTTGCGCCAGGTGCCCGTCCAGGTCGTCGAGCTGGTGCAGCGCCAGGTCGTACAGCGCGCGCCGCCAGCGCTCCCGCGGGTCCGCCGTGTCGGTCGGGGTGTCACGGCGCACCGCGTCCACCTCGCCCTTGAGCCGCCGGGTCTGCGAGATGAGCGCGTCGACCGGACCGCGTCCTGGCGGCGGGGCGGCTGGACGGTCCGCGGAGAGGTGGGACGGCATGACGCACTCCGATGCGGGAACGGTACGGCCTTCGGGCGGAGGGAGGGACCGTTACGACTGTGGCACAGCCCGCGACGGCCCGTAAGGGATTCGGCAACACACGATAAGGCGGTGCCCAAGGCATATGCCACCGTCTTCGCCGGGTTACCCGCAGGAATACGTCAGAGGTGCTGTGGGCGTCTCAACTCCCATGATACGCAAGTGATATGACGACCCGTCGGTCAACCGTCACCACTCATTCGCACGTTCGACGGACATGTGTTCGCGTGCGGGTGACCGGTGGGTCGCCCCGTCCTCAGTAGCGCAGCACCGCCGCCATCCCGTCCGCGTCCCCGAGCGTGCCGTCCGGGACGAAGCGGACCTCGGCGCCGGTCTCCAGGCACTGCTCCACGATCTCGTCCACGATGTCCGCGCGGGCGTCCAGGTCACCGTCCTCGGCGACGATCAGATGCTCGCCGGCGTCGCGCACCGTGATCCGGTAGTTCTCCTCCACGGCCAGCAGCCGGATCCGGCCCTCCCGGGCGCTCTGCCACAGCTCGTCGACGCCGGCCGCGAACTCCTTGCGCCCCCGGGCCGACTCCAGCGACCGGGCCACGTCCTCGGTGCTCCTGCGGGCCTCGGCCTCCAGCACCGGCCGTACGGCCTGCCACACCGCCTCGGGCGTGCCGTGCGCCAGCCCGCCGTGCGGAACGTGCACGGCGTCCCCGGCCACGCTGCCGGCCTCGCCCAGCAGGGACAGGGCGGCGGGTTCGCCGGTGACGTACAGCGGCCGCGGGTGGTGGCGCAGCAGCTTCCCCAGCGCGGTGTCCGCGTCGCGCAGGAACCGGCGGGTGTCCTCGCTCCGGAAGGCGCTCGGCTGGTCGCCGATCCACTCCTGCCGCTCGGGGTCGAAGTTCCGCTGCTCCCGGATCAGCGGGAAGCCGCCGGCGCGTTCCTCGACGACCCGGTCCACGCCGCCGCTCCACAGGGTGCACCGGTCGGCGGAGACGGACAGCACCCAGAACGGCCGCTGCGCCGTGTGGGCGGAGACGAGGTTGCGGGTCAGGAAGGTGTCCGAGAGGACGATGCGCTCGGGCACGGCGCGGGCGAGCGACCACACCTGGTGCTCGCCCGGGGCGGCGAAGATGGCCAGGCCGTCCTCCGAGTGCGACAGATCGACCTCGCTCAGGGCCCGGTCGAGCTGCAGGGCCACATCGGCGCGCCGGTCCCGGGTGACCGCGGGATCGGCCTCCAGCTTCTTCTTGGCCTCGGCCACCGCGTTGCGCAGCCGGACGGCGTCCTGGGTGTTGAGGGGCTCGCGCCGGTGCGTCGGCGTCAGCACGGACACCGCGGGGTAGGGGCGCGGGCGACGAAGCTCGGCAAGGGTCGCGGGACTCAGATCGTGCTCCATCAGTCTCCTAGCGCGGGGCCCACCGGCTTCGGCCGGTGGGGGAATTGCTTCCCTGGGCTGTGGTGATTTCCTTTCGTCCCGATAAGGGATCGGTTCGGGCTGGACCGCAACCCTCGGGTTGGAAGCCCCCCTCGGACGGGGGGAGCGGAGTCACGACAGCACCATAGGGCGAATTCACCGACGGGGCATTCGGAGCAAAGCGGCCTGTGCGTCTCAGGGGCCGGGCAGCCGCTCAGAGGCGGCCGTCGTCCTCGGATCCGCAGGAACTGCCGCTGCGCGGCAGGGAGCCGTAGAGCAGGAAGTCGTCGATCTTGCGGTGGACGCACTCGGACGACCCGTAGCCGGTGTGCCCCTCGGCCCGGTTGTCCAGCACCACGGCGGAGGGACCGAGCCGCTCGGCCGTCTCCACCGTCCAGCGGTACGGCGTGGCCGGGTCGCCCCGGGTGCCGACCAGCAGCATCTTCGGCGTGTCGAGGTCCTTGACCCGCTCACGGATGTAGTCGGTCCCCTTGGGGCGGCCGTAGCACAGCACCACCTGGGCGAGCCGGTACCGCCCGAAGACCGGCGAGGCCTCCTCGTAGGCGTCACGCAGCCGGGCCAGGTCCCGGGTCAGCCGTTCGGCGTCCGGACGGTCGGGGTCGTCCGCGCAGTTCACCGCCATCAGCGCCGCCGGCAGGTTGTCCAGGGGCACGTCCTCCTCGTCGACGAGGGGGTGGTCGGCCCGCGGGGGCACGGGCGGCGCCAGCCCCCCGGTCGCGAGGGCCTCCACCCCGCGGGTGTCCCCGTCCTCCACGAGCTGGGCGAGCGCCCGCTGCAGCAGCGGCCACGTCTCCTTGGTGTAGAGGCCCTGTCCGATGGCGCCGACCAGGTCCTGACCGGTGAACTCGTCACCGAAGTCGGTCGGCACCGGGTTCTCGTCGAGCGAGTCGACCAGCTCCACGACCTGGGTGCGGGCCGTGCGCGCGTCCTGCCCGAACGGACAGGCGAGCTCCTCGGTGCACCAGGTGAGGAAGTTGTCCAGCGCGGTCTGCTGCCCCCTGGCACCGGCCAGCCCCTGCTCGGCCAGCGGCTCGGTCAGCGTGTCCACGCCGTCCAGCGCCATGCGGCCGACCCTGTCGGGGAACTCGGCGGCGTACACCGCGCCGAGCCGGGTCCCGTACGAGAACCCCAGGTAGTTGAGCTTCCCGTCGCCGAGCGCCTGACGCATCACGTCCAGGTCGCGTGCGACGTCCACGGTGCCGATGTGGTCGAGGACCGGGCCCGAGTGCTCGGCGCACTCGGCGGCCACCTCGCGCAGCTTGCGCAGCGTGTCGCGTGGATCCGCCGTCTCCTCGCCGCCGGTGGCCTCCAGCGCCTGACCGGTGGCGTCGGCACCGCAGCTGACCGGTGCGGAACGGCCGACGCCCCGGGGGTCGAAGGAGACCACGTCGTAGTCCTCGGTCAGGCCCAGGAAGTCCTCGCGGCCACCGGCCAGCCCCATCACCCCCGAACCGCCCGGGCCGCCGAAGTTCAGCAGCACCGAGCCCCGCGGGTCGCCGGAGGCGCGGTAGCGGGCGAGGGCCAGTTCGAGGGTGCCCTCGTCGGGCTTCGCGTAGTCGAGCGGCACGGTGACCGTCCCGCACTGCAGGTCCTTCGGCAGGTCCATGCCCTCGCAGGCCGCCCACGTGATCTTCTGGTCGTAGAACCGGTCGAGGTCGGGATCCGCCCGGCCGGTGGCCGTCAGCCCCGTACCCAGCAGGGCCAGGCCGACCGCCCCGGCGGCCGCGCAGCGCCGGACCGAGGGCCGCACCGCACAGCGCCGGACCGAGGGTCGCTTGGACAGCTTGGCCAGCATCGATGCCTCCAGGGACGCCCCGACCGGCGCCCTCGCCCACCATAAGCGGGCCCCTGGGCTCCCGCCCGTCGGTCCCGCGGCGGCCCGCCGGGTACCCCGCTCCGGTGTCCGGCCGCCAGGAGTTCGACGGCCTTTGCCCGGAGTTCGAGCGGCGGGACGCCCGATGGGGTGAACCGGCTGCGGCATACGGATGAGCCATAACCCGGATGCCACAGTCGCGTTCTGTCCGGTGCGGGCGAACGTCCGCCACCATCTCCGGAAGGCAGGGAACCGATGAGACGGATCACCCGAAACGGCGTGATCGCCGTCGCCGCGGCGTCGGGCGCGATGGCCGGTGCGGTACCGGCGTACGCCGATGCCGGGGCGGAGGGCGTCGCGGCCGGTTCGCCCGGCGTGGGCTCCGGGAACACCATCCAGCTCCCGGTGCACGTCCCGGTGAACGTGTGCGGGAACACGGTGAACGTGGTGGGTCTGCTCAACCCCGCCGCGGGCAGCACCTGCGTCAACGAGGACACGGGCGGGCGGGGCGGCACGGCGACGGGGGCCTCCGCCGTGACCGGGACGCAGGACTCGCCGGGCGTGCTGTCCGGCAACGGGGTGCGGGTGCCGGTGGATCTTCCGGTCAACGCCGGCGGGAACAGCGTGAACGTGGTGGGTGCGGGCAACGCGTCGGCCGGAAACACCTCCACGAACACCTCCGGCGAACGGCCCGGCCGCCCGGCCGAACCCGAACCCGGGCCTGCCGCGCCGCCGCGCCCCCTCCCCGACCCGGCGCCGCACGCGGCCCCGCCGCACACCGCCGCCCTCGCCGACACGGGCGCCGGCCGGACGCTCCCGGTCCTCGGCACCGGCGCCGCGCTCTTCCTGGGCGGAGTCGCCCTGTACCGCCGCGCCCGCCTGCGGACGTACGGCTGAACCGTCCGGAGGAACGACCGGCCCTCGCGGGTCAGCCGTGTCCGCGGTGGAACCGCCGGTGCAACTCCTTGACCCCGTCCGCCAGTCCGGGGACGGGCCCGGCCACGGTCACGCCCGGGGCGATCTCGGCGACGGGCAGTGTCCGCACCGGCGGGGCGGGAACCCCCGGCTCGGTGAGCCAGGACGCCGGCTGCTCGGAGGAGGCGACGTACACGATGCGGCCGAGGCCCACCCAGGCGTGGGCGGCGGCGCACATCGGGCAGTGCTCACCGGAGGTGCAGACCGTGGCCGCGGCCCGTCCGGCGGGGCTCATGCGCGCCGCCGGCCAGCGCGCCGGCTCGAACTCGGGGTGCCGGGTGCGGTCGCCGCAGGCCACGCGGTTGTGGTCCTCGGCGAGCACGGTGCCGTCCCCCGGCACGAGCACCGAACCGAACGGCTCGTCCCCGGACTCCAGCGCCTCGGCCGCCAGTTCCCCACAGCGCCGCAGGTAGGGCAGTTCCTCGTCCCGCACGACCATGGTCCGGCCTCCTCGCCGTGCTCGGACGACAGCCACGGTAATCCCGTTGCCCCGGGCGCCGCCCCGTGGTGGGGTCTGCCGTATGGATGAAGCCGCCGTACTCGCCCTGTTCGACCGTGAGATGCGCGAAGGGGCGCGGCCCGACGGCCCCGGTTCGGAGGTCGAGCGCGTCGGCGCCGTGGTGCGCCACGTGGGCCCCGCGCACGGCTGGAACGGCGTCGTCCGGTCCGCGCTGGGGGACGCGGACGCGGACGCGGCGATCGCGGAGCAGATCGCGTACTTCACCGGGATCGGCCGCGAGTTCGAGTGGAAGCTGTACGGGCACGACCTGCCGGTGGACCTCGGACAGCGGCTCGTGGCGGCCGGATTCACCCCCGGGCCGGCCGAGACGCTCATGGTGGCCGAGGCCGCCGGTCTCGCCCTCGGCACCGAGCCGCCCGAGGGTGTCCGCATCGTGCGGGTCACCGACCGGGCGGGTGTCGGCCTGATGGCCGACGTGCACGCGAAGGCGTTCGGCACCGATGCCTCCCGGTTCCACCGGTACCTGCTCGACCGGCTCACCGCCGCCCCCGACAGCGTCGTCGCCGTCGTGGCACTGGCGGGGGACGAGCCGGTGAGCGCGGCGCGCATGGAGCTGGTGCCGGGTACGTCGTTCGCCGGGCTGTGGGGCGGTGGCACGGTACGGCACTGGCGCGGGCGGGGCGTCTACCGGGCGCTGGTCGCCCACCGGGCCCGGATCGCGGCGGACCTCGGCTACCGCTGTCTCCAGGTCGACGCCTCCGGTCTGAGCCGCCCCGTCCTGGAACGCCTCGGCTTCACCCCACTGACGACGACCACACCGTACGTCCACCCGGGCCGTTAGCGGCCCCGGCACTCACCGGCGCGGCTTCGGGCGATCGCGTTCTGCCGTGCGCGGCCGCGGGCAAGTGGCGTCGCCCGCCCTCGCGGCTACGGGCAGCCGTGCCTCTCCCCGTGCCTGCGGTGATGACCGAGGACCCCTGGCGGACGACCGCCGCACGGGCCGGATGCGCGCGATGCCCGACGAGCGGTGTCTCGCCGCCTACCGGGAGGGCCGCGCCCGGGTGCTCCTCGGCCGCTCCGCCGGCTTCGTCCCCGGCCGCCGGGGCGGTCCCGCCCGGGCGGGAGAACGCCGGTCCGCGGTCGACGCGGGCCGGCGCTCGGCTCCTTTCGCGGTCCTCCTACGACCGGCGGCCGCTCTTGAGGGCCGTGGCGGCGCAGGCCGTGCCCAGCATCAGGGTGAGGGCGCCGATGATGATGTTGTTCCAGATGACGCCGGCATCGGGGTCGGTGCCGACGATCCACGGCGAGATGATCATCCACAGGCCCAGGGCGCACATGGCCCCGCTGAGGCCGTACATGCGCGCCGGGGCCGCGGTGAACCCCAGGGCGAGCAGGCCGATCGCGATGCCCACGATCAGGTTGTGGGCCACGAGCGCGGGCTGGCTCGTCGTGTAGTGAAGTATCCACGGGGACACCGCACAGTAGAGACCGAGCAGGAACACCGGTCCGTCCACGAGGGCCACATCACGACCCCCGAGCATACGGTCGTACCGTGCCCGCATCTCCGGGGCATCGGGGTGGCTCGTGATGTCACCGCGCGGGTGCGAGACGTTGGCCATGAGTCGTCTCCTTCGACTAGCGGACCTGACCGCGCCTGGTGCGGTATGCGGTAAAAGCCGCATAAGTCCATTCTGCTCTTATTTCCCCTTTATGTGTAGGGCTCGTGCGGGCCGTCCCGTCCCGGTACCGACCGACCGTCATGTTCGCGTCACGATTACTGGTCTAAACCCTTGACTGGTACAGACCAAAGCGGTTGAGTGTGCTTTCACGCCCCCCACCACGGCCGCCCCCACTGCCGTGACCGGCCCCGCCGGCATGTGCGGGCGAGGCTCCGCTCCGGCATGTCCTCGTCCGGGAGCGGCCGCGTTCCGTGAAGGAGTTGTTCCCTTGTCGAGAAGACGCATCGCCGCCGTGACCGCCGCCCTCGTCCTCGCGGGCAGCGCGCCGGTGCTGCTCCCCGCCGCCTCCGCCTCCGCCGCCTCGTGCTCCAGTTACCCGAACTGGGTGGCCGGGAGGTCGTACAACGCCGGTGACATCGTGCGGTACACCGACGGCCGGGCGTACATCGCCGAGCACGCCAATCCGGGGTACGACCCGGTCATCAGCACCTGGTACTGGGAGCCGTACGCCTGTGACAACGGCCCCGGAACGCCCGTCGGCAGCTTCGTCGTGTCCGAGGCGCAGTTCAACCAGATGTTCCCGAACCGGAACCCCTTCTACACCTACAGCGGGCTCAAGGCCGCGCTGAGCGCCTACCCCGGTTTCGCCAACACCGGCAGCGACACGGTGAAGAAGCAGGAGGCCGCCGCCTTCCTGGCCAACGTCAGCCACGAGACCGGAGGTCTGGTGCACGTGGTGGAGCAGAACACCGCCAACTACCCGCACTACTGCGACTGGGGGCAGCCGTACGGCTGTCCGGCCGGGCAGGCCGCGTACTACGGGCGCGGACCGATCCAGCTGAGCTGGAACTTCAACTACAAGGCGGCGGGCGACGCGCTCGGCATCGACCTCCTGGGCAACCCCTGGCTGGTGCAGAACGACGCGGCCGTGGCCTGGAAGACGGCCCTGTGGTACTGGAACACCCAGTCGGGGCCGGGCACCATGACCCCGCACAACGCCATGGTCAACCAGGCCGGTTTCGGCCAGACGATCCGCAGCATCAACGGCTCCCTGGAGTGCGACGGCCGCAACCCCGCGCAGGTGCAGAGCCGGGTGACCAAGTACCAGCAGTTCACCCAGATCCTCGGAACGTCACCCGGCGGCAACCTGTACTGCTGACGTCCGACCGCTCGGCGTGGTGTCATGCACCTGACCTAAGACGCTCGGATCACGGCCCGCGCACCGCACGTGCGCGGGCCGCCCCCGGACGAAGGGCAGCCCGCATGCGCACCCCCCACGCCCTGCTCGCCACGACCGTCACGGCCGCCGCGCTGGCCGCGACGGTCGTGGCACCCGCACCCGCCGCCGCGGCGACTGTGCCGCCCGGCACCTACTACGTCCAGAGCGCGACGACCGGACTGAACGCCGCCGACGCCTCCGGGGCGGTCGAACAGCACGGACCGCGCGGCGACGAGGACCGTCAGCGGTGGAACCTGAGAGCCGACGGCACCCTGGAGAACACCGACAGCCCCGGCACCTGCCTCGGCCACACCGGCGACCGGGCCCGGACCGTCGCCTGCGCGAGCCCGGAGGCGCACTGGGAGATCGCCTCCGTGGGCGCGGACCGGTTCACGCTCACCGTCCCCGGCACCGACCGCCGCCTCACCGTCGCCCCGAAGCCCTCCGGCGCGGTCCATCCCGCCCCGCTCGCCGTCGGCACCGGCACCGGCGACCTCGCCACCTGGTACCTGACCCCGGTCGACCCGGTGACCCGTCCCCTGCCGCCGTGGGACCGGCGCACCCTGGACGAGGTCACCTTCCTCACCGCCCACAACGCCTATGCCAACGGCGTCGACGGCGGCTTCGCCCCGCCCTTCATCGACCTCTTCCCCAACCAGAACCGGGGCATCGAGCGCCAACTCGCCGACGGTGTCCGCGGATTCATGCTGGACATCCACCAGACCCCGGACGGCGCGATCCTCTGCCACAACAGCTGCACCCTGGTCAGCAGGCCCGTCGCCCTGTGGGTGGACCTCCAGCGGATCGTCGACTTCCTGCGCGCCCACCCCGACCAGGTCGTCACCGTCTTCCTGGAGGACTACGTCGCCCCGGACGTCCTGCGCGCCGAACTCGCCCGCGTCCAGGGGCTGCCGGACGTGCTCTACCGGCCCGACCGCACCGGTGTCCGGGAGAACGGCTGGCCGACCATGGGGGAGCTGACCGCCGCGGGGCACCGGCTGCTGATCCTCACCGACCACAGCCGCGACGCCGACCGGGCCGCCGGGCTGACCCGCGACACCTTCGGCGTGATGTACCAGCGCGAGTGGACCGTCGAGAACCACTGGTCCATGGGCCCGGGCGTCGGCGCCTCCGACTGGTCCTGCTACAGCCGGTGGTACGACGCGGGCACCACCCTCCCGCTGACCCGCACCGAACCCGGCTTCCGCCCCCTGTTCGTCATGAACCACTTCCGGGACACCACGATCACCTCCACGGCCGGCACGGACAACTCCAAGCTCGCCGACCGCGCCCGCAGGTTCTGTCAGCCGGCCGCCCGCAAGAAGCCCAACTACCTCGCCGTGGACCGCTACGACCTCGGCGACCCGGCGGCCGCCGTCACCGCCCTCAACACCTACGCGTACCCGTAGCCGCCCCGCCGCTCCCGCTCCGGGCCGCCGGTCCCGGAGCGGGACTGGCGCGTTCGGCAGTTTTACGTATAACCTCTCCGGTCAATCCCCCTTCGAGAGGTCACGATGAGACGCATTCCCCTGGTCACCCTCGTCGTCGACGACTACGACGAGGCGATCCGCTTCTACACCGGGGCGCTCGGTTTCCGGCTCGCCGAGGACGCGCCCCGGCCGAACGGCGGCCGCTGGGTCGTCGTCGAACCGGACGCCGGGCACACCGGCGCCGGACTGCTGCTCGCCCGTGCCGACGGGGAGGCCCAGCGGGCCAGGGTCGGTGACCAGACCGGCGGGCGGGTGGGTTTCTTCCTGCACACCGACGACTTCGCCCGCGACCACGCCCGCATGACCGCCGCCGGCGTGACCTTCCTGCAGGAGCCGCGCCACGAGCCGTACGGCTCGGTCGCCGTCTTCCAGGACCTGTACGGCAACCGCTGGGACCTGCTCCAGCCCGCCGCCCCCTGATCCGCTCCGCTTTCCGCCGAACGACCCGCCGAGGAACGACCACACATGTCATCTACGCGCATAGACGCCGAGACTCTCCGCCGCCTCCCCAAGGTGGTGCTGCACGACCACCTCGACGGCGGTCTGCGCCCCGCGACCGTCGTGGAGCTGGCGGAGGCCGTCGGCCACACCCTGCCCACCACCGACCCCGGCGAGCTCGCCGCCTGGTACGTCGAGGCCGCGAACTCCGGCGACCTGGTCCGCTACATCGCCACCTTCGAGCACACCCTCGCCGTGATGCAGACCCGCGAGGGCCTGCTGCGCACCGCCGAGGAGTACGTGCTCGACCTGGCCGCCGACGGTGTCGTCTACGGCGAGGTGCGCTACGCCCCCGAGCTGAACACCCGGGGCGGGCTGACGATGAGCGAGGTCGTGGAGACCGTCCAGGAGGGCCTCGCCGCCGGTATGGCCAAGGCGGCCGCCGCCGGGACGCCCGTCCGGGTCGGCACCCTGCTCTGCGGCATGCGGATGTTCGACCGGGTCCGCGAGGCCGCCGACCTGGCCGTCGCCTTTCGGGACGCGGGTGTCGTCGGCTTCGACATCGCCGGTGCCGAGGACGGGTTCCCGCCCGCCGACCACCTCGACGCCTTCGCGCACCTGCGCCGCGAGAACGTCCCCTTCACCATCCACGCCGGTGAGGCCCACGGCCTGCCCAGCATCCACCAGGCGCTCCAGGTGTGCGGCGCCCAGCGCATCGGGCACGGCGTGCGGATCACGGACGACATCGTGGACGGCAAGCTCGGCCGTCTCGCCGGCTGGGTCCGCGACCGCCGGATCGCGCTGGAGATGTGCCCCACCTCCAACCTCCAGACCGGCGCCGCGACCTCGATCGCCGAGCACCCGGTCACCGCGCTGAAGGACCTCGGCTTCCGCGTCACCCTCAACACCGACAACCGTCTGGTCTCGGGCACCACCATGACGCGGGAGATGTCCCTGCTGGTCGAGCAGGCCGGCTGGACGGCCGAGGACCTGCGCACGGTCACGGTGAACGCCGTGAAGAGCGCGTTCCTCCCGTTCGACGAGCGGAACGCGCTCATCCGGGACGTCGTCCTGCCCGGCTACGACGCGGTGCTCTGAACCAGCCCCCGTACATACGCGGCCTGTCCGACGTGCTGCAGATCGTCGGACAGGACGCTGACCAGCCGTACGCCCAGGGTCACCGGGGGGTCCCAGCCCTCGTCGATCACCCGCTCCAGGTCCTTGGCGGCCAGCGCGCGCAGCGCGCCGAGGGTCTGCTCGTGCACCGCGTCGTGGTAGCCGGTCAGCAGACCGCCGTCGTCGACCCGTACCTCGGCGACCTCCGCCGAGGTGTGGCCGTACCCCGTGTCGCGGCGGGGCAGGCCGAGGTCCAGGCGTTTCGCCCAGTCCTGGGAGAGCCACACCTGGTCGAGTCCGAAGGCGTCGGCGACATGGTCGTCCTGGACCCGGGTGAGGTGCCAGACCAGCCAGGCGACGGAGTTCGCGCCGGGGCCGGGCCGGGCGTTGAGCGCGTCGGGGCCGAGGCCCCCGACGGCGGCATGGACCTCTTCCCGGACGCGGCCGAAGCCGTCGATGAGGATGTCCTTGGCATGCATGCCTCCACCCTCGCGCATCCGCGCCCCTCACGCGCCCCCGTCGTCCAGCAGGGCCATCAGCGCCCGCGCCGCCGGGCTCGTCGCCCGCGGTGACGGCACCAGGGCGACCGTCTCGTACACCGCCTCCCCGGTGTCCTTCAGCGGGAGCGCGGTGAGGGCCTCCCGCTTGTGCCGGAAGTGCCGCGGCACGACGGCGACGCCCAGGTTCTCGTCGACCAGGTCGAGCAGGCTGTGCACGTCGTTCACCTCCAGCGCCACCGTGCGCCGTACGCCCGCGGCGGCGAAGGCGGTGTCGGTGGCGCGGCGCGGACCCCAGTCCGGATGGAAGTCGACGAAGACCTCGTCGGCCAGGTCGTGCGGGGTCAGCGGCGCCCCCGTCCGTGCGAGCCGGTGGTCCGGGTGGCACAGCACGGTCATCGGCTCACTCGTCAGCGGAACCGACCGCAGCTGCTCCGGGTCCGCCTCCGTCCGGTAGGCGAAGGCCAGGTCCAGCCGCCCCGCCGCGACCTCCTCCGCCAGCGCGGCCGAGCCCCACTGGCGCAGCCGGATCTCCACGTCCGGGTGGAGCCGCCGGAACGTGGCGAGCAGCTCCGCCACGTTCACCCCGGCGATGCACTGCTCGGTGCCCAGCGCGAGGGTGCCGCGCAGTACGCCCTGCACCGCGGCCACCGCCTCGTGCGCCGCCCGCACCTGCGCCAGGATCCGCTCGGCCTCCGCCAGCAGCGCCCGCCCCGCCTCGGTGAGCGTCACCCTGCGGGTCGTCCGTACGAACAGCGGTGTCTGCAGCTCGCGCTCCAGCGCGCGGATGGACGCGGACAGGCCCGACTGGGAGACCATCAGCCGCTCCGCCGCGCGGGTGAAGTGCTGGTCCTCGGCCACGGCGACGAAATGCTGGAGGTGACGCAGTTCCATGATTGAGAAGCGTATCCGCTGAATCCCATCGGATTCTCCTGTTGGACCACTGCCCGCAGGTCACGGCAGAGTGGACGGGCGGTTCGACGGAACCGCCCGTCATGCGTGCCAACCCCTCTGGAGTCGCGTTGTACACCGCACACCCCGACCGCTACGCGGACATGCCCTACCGGCGCACCGGACGCAGCGGCCTGAAGCTCCCCGCGCTCTCGCTCGGCCTGTGGCACAACTTCGGCCCCGACCGTCCGGCCGAGACCCAGCGCGCCATCCTGCGCCGCGCCTTCGACCTGGGCATCACCCACTTCGACCTCGCCAACAACTACGGGCCCCCGCCCGGCGCGGCCGAGTCCGCCCTCGGCGAGGCGCTGAGGTCGGACTTCGCGGCCCACCGCGACGAACTGGTGATCTCCACCAAGGCCGGCTACCTGATGTGGCCCGGCCCGTACGGCGAATGGGGCTCGCGCAAGTATCTGCTGTCCTCGCTGGACCAGAGCCTGAACCGGATGGGCCTGGACTACGTCGACATCTTCTACTCGCACCGCTTCGACCCCGGGACTCCGCTCGAGGAGACGATGGGCGCGCTGCACTCGGCGGTCCAGCAGGGCAAGGCGCTGTACGTCGGTGTGTCCAACTACTCGGCCGAGCAGACCCGTGAAGCCGCCCGCATCCTCGGTGAGCTGGGCACGCCGCTGCTGATCAACCAGCCCCGTTACTCGATGCTCGACCGCCGTCCGGAGGACGAGGGGCTGATGGACACGCTGGACGAGCTCCAGGTCGGCTCCATCGCCTACTCCCCGCTGGAGCAGGGCCTGCTGACCGCCCGCTACCTCGACGGCATCCCCGAGGACTCCCGGGCCGCGAGCGACAGCCCCTTCCTGAACACCGACGCCGTCACCGGGGAACTGGTGGACCGGCTGCGCACGCTCAATGAGATCGCCGCCTCGCGCGGCCAGACCCTGGCGCAGATGGCGCTGTCCTGGGTGCTGCGCGGCGGCCGCCTCACCTCCGCCCTGGTCGGCGCGAGCAGCCCGCGACAGCTCGAGGACAGCGTCGCGGCCACCCGGAACCTCGACTTCGGCGAGGAGGAGCTGGCCCGCATCGACGCGGTCGTGAAGCGGTAGCTCACCGGACCGTGCCGGACCGCCTGTCGGGCGTACGCGCGTGACGCGTACGCCCGTTCGGCCTTCGGTGGCCCGCGGGAGGCACGGGCGCCGGCCCGGAGGCGGGCGGAGGGGGGTACCGGCCACCCGTCGTCGGCGGGGTCACGCCCCTTCGGGCACCCGGTCCAGGAAGCCGTACACGGCGCGGACGCGGTCCTCGGCGTCGAGCGCGATCACGTCCGAGCCGGCGACGGGGGCCGAGCCGTCCGCCCGGTTCACCAGCTCCCAGGAGAAGCGCGCGGTGTCGTGGTGGCCGTCGACGTTCCCCGTGAGCCGGAAGTCGAAGCCGGGGAACTGCTCGTGCGCCGCCGCGATCACCGCGGTGATCGCCTCGTGGCCGGCGGCGTCGGACAGCGGGTCGGTGTAACGGCCGTCCGCGGTCCACACGTCGGCCACCGCCTTGGCGCGTGCCTCGGCGCCGTCGGCGTTCCAGGCCTCGAAGTAGCGGGCGACGACGGCGTCGTAGCGGTGGGCGGCTGTGGTCATGGTGAATCTCCCCAGGGAGGTCGTGTCTGCTGGTCGGACGGTGGGTCCCGGTCGTGGCGACCCGGTGCCCCACCTTGCCCGCGCCCCGGGTCCGCGGTCGATTACCTCCGAGGTCATATGCGGCCCGTCGGCCGCACCCGCACTGTTTCGGCCAACGGTGGCGGTGAATATGCCAGGAGACTGGCCGGAAACACATGGTGACAGTGTTTCAGCGGTGAACATACTCGACTAGCGAGAGCGCTTCACACCGCGCGACGGCGCCCTCACGCACAGCATGCGAGCCACGAGGCGGGCAGCCGGCCCGGCCCGGCGGGCGAGCAACGCAGCGGGGGAGGGAACGTGCACGACGAATTCCTGTGCCATGTCACCGCGTACGGGGTCTGCGACGGCCGGCGCATCGGCGTACCGCTCGGCACCTACCGGGCGCCCACCCTCGCCCTCGCCCTGTGGTGGCTGCGCGACCGTGCCCTCTGGATCGCCGAGCGCCTCGACCCGCGGCCCGACGCCGGGCACTTACCGCAGGGGGCGCTCGTCCCCGTCGCCGACGGCGTGCCCGACGTCCCCGCCGTCCTGCGCGCCTGGTGCGGCGACGTCGCCCGGCAGGAGGAGGTGGCCGAGACGCTCGCCGCCGGGCGGATGGTGCGCCTCGCCACCGGCGACGACACCACCGAGTACGAACTGCTGGCCGAGTCCGTGGACGCCCTGCGCATGCAACGCGCCGCCCGGGTGATCGGCGTTCCCGTCGCCTGAGGCGTGCGGCCGCACCCCGGCCGGTGACGCCGGGCACTCGAACGGGCCAATGGATAGAATCCAGACATGGCGGAGCGACTGGTCGCCCCGGAGCTCGTCCTGGAGACCGAGACGGGCTCCACCGTGATGAGTCCGGTCCGCGACTACCACGTGGGACGCGACCCGTCGAGCGACATCGTCCTCGACGACGCCCGGGTCTCCTGGCACCATGCGGTGCTCCACCCCGAGGGCGGCCACTGGACCGTCGAGGACGAGCACAGCACCCACGGCACCTACGCCAACGGTCAGCGCATCCGCGCCCGGGAGGTCGGCCCCGGCCACGTCATCCACTTCGGCAGTCCCGACGACGGCCCCCGCGCCGTCCTCGCCGCCCCCGCGCGTGACCGGCCGCAGGCGGTCTCCCATCCCGCCCTCACCCACACCTTCCGGCAGCCGGCCTCCGTACGGCCGCTGCCCACCCGCACCGTCCGCATCGGCCGGGACCCCGGCAACGACCTGGTCGTCGACGACCTGCTCGTCTCCCGGCACCACGCCGAACTGCACGTCCACGCCGACGGCCCGTACGAGATCGTCGACCTCGGCAGCCACACCGGCACCTACCTCAACGGCGTGCCGGTCGGCCGGGCCGACATCCGCCCCGGCGACATCGTCGGCGTCGGCCACTCCGACTTCTGCCTGATCGGCGACGAACTCCAGGAGTACGTCGACACCGGCGAGGTCTCCCTCGACGTCCAGGACCTCACCGTCGCCGTCGACCGGGGCGCCAAGCGCCTCCTCGACCACGTCTCCTTCCCGGTGGGGGAGAAGTGCCTGCTCGCGGTCGTCGGCCCGAGCGGCGCCGGCAAGTCCACCCTGATGAACGCGCTCACCGGCCAGCGCCCCGCCGACCACGGCACCGTCCTCTACGACGGCCGCGACCTCTACCACGACTACGCCGAGCTGCGCCAGCGCATCGGCCTCGTCCCGCAGGACGACATCCTGCACACCCAGCTGACCGTCCACGCCGCCCTGTCCTACGCCGCCGAGCTGCGCTTCCCGCAGGACACCGCCCGGGCCGAACGACGGGCCCGGGTCGACGAGGTGATCCGTGAACTCGGCCTCGGGGAGCGGGCCCGCCAGCATGTGCACAGCCTGTCCGGCGGACAGCGCAAACGGGTCAGCGTCGCGCTGGAACTGCTGACCAAGCCGTCGCTGCTCTTCCTCGACGAGCCGACCTCCGGCCTCGACCCCGGCATGGACCGCTCGGTGATGCGCATGCTGCGCGGCCTCGCCGACGACGGCCGGACCGTCGTCGTCGTCACCCACAGCGTGCTCAGCCTGGACGTCTGCGACCGCCTCCTCGTCCTCGCCCCCGGCGGCAGGGCCGCCTACTACGGTCCCCCCGGTGACGCCCTCGCCTTCTTCGGCTTCGAGCACTGGCCGGAGGCCTTCGAGGCGTTCGAGCAGCAGCGGGACCGGGACTGGGCGGGACAGTACCGCGACTCGCCCTTCCACCGGCGGTACGTCGTCGAGGCCGCCGCCCAGCCCGAGCGGCCCCGTGAGGAGCCGGTCGCCATGGGGCCCCCGCCCCGGCCGCGCGGCTGGGGCGCCCAGCTCCGCACCCTGGTCCGCCGCTACACCGCCGCGCTCGCCGCGGACCGCACCTTCCTCGCCGTCATGATCGCGCTGCCGTTCGTGATGGGTGCCATGGCGCGGGCCCTCGCGGGCAGTGAGCTGACGCGCAGGTCCGCCATGAACGCCCTGCTCATCCTGTGCGTCGGCGCGGTCCTCACCGGCGCGGCCAACGCGGTGCGCGAACTCGTCAAGGAGCGGGTGATCTACCAGCGGGAGCGGGCCGTGGGCCTGTCCAGATCGGCGTACCTGATGTCCAAGGTGGTCGTGCTCGGCACGGTCACCGTGCTCCAGGCCGTGGTGCTGACCCTCGTCGCACTGCTCGGCGTGGACCTGAACGCACCCGGCGGTGAAGGCGTGCTGATGCCGCCCCTTGCCGAGATCACCGTCGCCGTCGCGCTGCTCGCCTTCACCGCGATGATGCTCGGCCTGCTGATCTCCGCGGTGGTCCGCAAGGAGGAGGTGACGATGCCGCTGCTGGTGCTGCTCGCCATCGTCCAGGTCGTCTTCTGCGGCGCCCTGCTGCCGCTCGACGGCGTGCTCGTGCTGGAGCAGCTGGCCTGGCTGATACCCGCCCGCTGGGGGTTCGCCGCGATGGCCGGCACCATCGGACTCCCCTCGCTCTCGCCCGGCGACCTGAGCCGCGATCCGCTCTTCGCGCACACGGCGGACGGGTGGCTGCTCGCCGTCGGCATGCTGCTCGCCCTGTCGCTCGCCCTCGGCCTGCTGGTGTCCCGTCTGCTGCGGCGTCACGAACCGGTCGTGATGCGGGGGTAGGCGCCCGCGACGACGGCTCCGGGCCCCGTCCCGCGCACGACCTGTCCGCCTGTGAGACCACCGGCCCCGGCCGGCCCGCCGTGTGCCCCGACCCACTGCCGCCGGTGCGGCTGCTGGAGCGGCGCGGCGACCGGGGGCACGTGCCGTGCTCCGACGGCCGGCCGGCGTGGACCGACGGCCGCCGCCCGGTCTTCGTGTCCCGGGGCCCCCATCGCCGGCGCTCCCACGGCCCGCACCGCCGGCCCGCACCGCCGGCCCGCACCGCCGGCCCGCGTCGGCGGCCCGCGTCGGCGGCCCGCGTCGGCGGCCCGCGTCGGCGGCGGGAGGCCCGCCGCGCGTACCCGGGGCCCGTGCGCCGGGAGCGTCGACGGGGAGGCCGTACGGTTCCACGCCCCCGGCCACGGGCGACGGGTGCGCGCCCGGTCAGCGGCCGGTCCCGCCCCTCCGGTGCATCCCTCGTGCCGGCAGCGCCCCCGCGAAACCCGCGACCAGGCCCCACAGCAGGGCCAGGCCCAGGGTGCTCCACAGCCGTGGTCTCAGCAGCACCTGACCGGAGAAGCCCTCGCTCAGGTCGCCGATGCCGAGCACGGACAGGCCGAACCGTGCGGAGACCCGGGCCATGAGGCAGATCATCAGCACGGTCGACGCCAGCGCCACCGCCATGCGCACGGCGTGCCGCCAGGCCCGCACTCCGGCCGGGGAGCGGACCGCCATCAAGAACCCGGCAGCCGGCAGCAGTACCGCCGTCACCACCAGCAGCCACCACCACTTCCCGCCGTCGTGCTCGGTGAGCGTGCCCAGGTTCAGGGTGGAGACGTCCGGTGTGCGCAGCACCTCGTCGAGCACGTGCGGCATGGGCAGCCCGAAGGGCCCCTCCACCCTGCCGTCCCAGGTGGCACCGAACCCGATCGTCAGCGCCGGCCAGACCACGTTGGGCAGCCCCAGCAGGATCACGGCGAACGTCTCGGCCGGATGGCCCCGGGTGGCGGCGACGACCAGCGCGACGACGAGGCCGATGACGACGGCGGCCAGCAACAGCAGCACCATCGCGTACGCCGCCGGACGCACCGACGTCTGCAGGCGCAGCAGCCCGGCCGGCAGCGGGGCGCCGCGGGACACCATCAGCGCCACCAGCAGCACCCCCGCCAGCCAGAGCAGGCCGATGAGGACGGTCGGCGGCACGTCGGTGGAGAACCCCACCACCGGTCTGATCCCGAACAGCTCACCCAGGTCACCGAGCGGACCGTCCCCGAGGGAGAGCTCGTACGTGTGCCGCGCGGCGAGCGCGAGACCGAGGACCGCGAGCAGCCACAGCACGGCGATCCGCGCCGCCCACCCGGCCAGCCCGGGCGCCCCGGCGACCGCCCGGTGCCGCAGCGGGCGCAGGAAGCACCGGCCGACGACCAGCGCCCCGGTGAGGGTCACGGACAGCGGGACGACCGTCAGACCGCCCTGCGCGCCGGCCATCTCGCCGGCGTCCCCGGAGAGCTCCACCGCCCCGCCGACGGCCGTGACCACGGTCGCCGCGACCACCTGGGGGAAGGAACCGCCCGGCAGGTCCGTGGCACCGGCCGCCCACAGTCCCGGCGCGGCCACCGCGCCCATGGCGGCCATCGCCCCGAGCACCGTGACGAGGGCCTGCGCCCAGCCGGGGCGGGCGACCGGACGGCCGGAAGGGGTGCGTGAGCTCACCTCTGCACGCTAAGCAGACCCGGCCCGCGCCGCCCGCCGGGAGACCCTAACCGGGATGCCCGTGGCCCGTCCGGATCACCAGGGCGTGGTCGCCGAGACCCAGCAGACGGTCGGCCGGCAGCTCGCCGAGGGTCGTCAGGACCGCCTCGATACGGGCGGTGGCCGGATCGAACGCCGCGTCGAGCACGGTGCCGCGTTCCTCCCCGCACTCGGTGAGCACCCTGCTCCCCACCAGGTCACGGTGGGGCGGGACCTCGGCCGGGTCGCCGGACGGGCGCGCGATCAGCATGTCCGGGCCGGCCGCGCCCAGGGCGGCCCAGGCCACCACGGCCTCCCTGCGCAGCCGCCCGCGCCGTATCCGGACATGGGTGACCTCCCCGGACGCCGCGTCGACCGTCAGCGCGCGGACCACCCCGACCCGGTCCGCGTCGCCCGGCGTCAGGACGGGCAGCCCGCGCACCCGCGAGAACAGCATCATCGGACCACGCCCCTCCCGCGGCCGTGAGGGGCGCCGGCCCGGTCGGCGAAGGCCGGCAGGCCGTCGGTGACGTACGCCGTCGCGTGCGCCGGGATCACCAGCGTCCGGCCGGAGACGCTCAGGGCCTCGCCCCGCGGCACGTACACCTGGTGCCGGCGGTGCCGGGAGCCGTGCACCAGCTCCCGGTGCGCGGCGAGCCGGAACGCGACGAGCCGGCCGCTGGTGCCGCCCTCGACCAGCACGTCGAGCACCGTGCCCACCAGGTCGCCGTCGTCGGTCAGCACCTGCGCCCCGAGCAGCCGCCCGCGCAGGGCGTCACGGCGCGCCACCGACAGGGGCAGGTCGCACAGCGCCCCCTCGTCGCGGACCATCACCGCGTGACGGCCCAGGCAGTGCACCGCCGGCCAGGGCAGGTCCCGCGACAGCGGGCCCGACATCAGGGTCCGGCCGGTGAGGGTGAAACTCGCGATCCGCCCCGCCGCCGGGTCGAAGACCGTGTCCTTGACATGCGCCACGGCATCGCCGCCCAGCGTCACCACGGGCAGCGTCGTCAGGCTCCGTACCGCCCTCAGTCCGTTCATGGCGCCCCTTCCGCCGAACCCGGCGGAACCCGGGTTCCCCGCCCCGCGGAGGCGAACACCGATCAGGTGGACTGCGCCGCGGGAGCCGGGGTACCAGGACTGGTGCAGATTCGTCCGGCCGGACCGGCTTCGCGGAGAGAAACGAGCATGACCTACCACCTGGACGGGGCAGTGATACCGACTGGTTTCGACGTGCCCGTGGAACCGCTGCGGCGGACGGCGCACTTCACCGGCGAGCCGGGGTGCATCGCCGAGGCGCGGAGGTTCGCCGCGTACTTCCTCCAGGAGTTGCGGACCGAATGGTGCGCCACGATCGGCGAGCGGACCGACGGCGCGGTGCTGCTGGTGGTGAGCGAACTGGTCACCAACGCGGACCGGCACAGCAACGGCCCGTACATCCTGGAGCTGGAGGGCACCGACACCGTGCTCACGGTGGCCGTCTACGACAGCAGCGCCAGCCTGCCCCGGGTCTTCCCGCGCAACCCCGAGCGCGTCGGCCGGCACGGTCTGGAGATCGTCCGCGCGCTGGCGCGGGACGTCACCGTCGAACGCGTGCCGGTCGGCAAACGGGTACGCGCGGTACTGGACCTCGGCGCCGCCTGACCGGCGACGCCGCCGTCCGCCCGGTCAGGCGCAGCCGAGCTCGCCCAGCATGCCCTCGCGCAGCCGGGTGATGATCCGCTTGATCAGGCGGGACACGTGCATCTGCGAGCAGCCGAGACGCTCACCGATCTCCGCCTGGGTGGCCTCCTCCACGAACCGCATGTGGAGGATCTCCCGGTCGCGTTCGCTGAGCTCGGCCATCAGCGGAGCGAGCGAGTGGAAGTCCTCGACGAGGCGCAGCCCCTCCTCCTCGACGCCGATGAAGTCGGCCAGCACGGCCTCGCCGTGCTCGGGACCGTCACCGGTGAGGGCGGCGTCCAGCGACGACGAGTTGTACCCGTTCGCGGCGATCTGCCCCTCGACGACCTGCTGCTCGGTGATGTTCATCAGCGTGGCCAGCTCACCGGCCGTGGGCTCCCGGTCCAGCCGGCTGGCGAGCTCCTCGCGGGCCTTCGCCAGCTCGACCCGCAGCTCCTGGAGCCGGCGCGGCACGTGCACGGCCCACGTGGTGTCACGGAAGAAACGCTTGATCTCACCGACGATGTACGGCAGCGCGAAGGACGTGAACTCGACCTCGCGGGACAGCTCGAACCGGTCGATGGCCTTGATCAGACCGATCATGCCGGTCTGCACGATGTCGTCCATGTCGTCGCCGCGACCGCGGAACCGTCCGGCCGCGAACCGGACGAGGGACATGTTCATCTCGATGAGGGTGTTGCGCGCGTACTGGTACTCGTGCGTGCCCTCCTCCAGCTCCGCCAGGCGACGGAAGAACTGGCGGGACAGCTCCCTGGCGTCGCGGGGGGCGACATCCCGCGGATCCACCACGTCCCGCGGATCCCCGTCACCCGTCACGGCTTCGGTGCGCTGCTCGGCTACCCGCGCCTGCGACCGGATCACGGCGGTCCTCATTACCTCTCCCCACGGACGTCACGGCTGACATGTGCCTGAGACCTGCGGGTACCCAGGCCGCGCGAACCCATGCCCACCGGGTTCCGGGAGAATCGGAACCGCGGTGCGCACCGGTCGCCACTCGTACGTCCGATGGTACGGGGGCGCGGCCCGTACGGCGCCCCGGGCCGCCCCCCGAGCGCCTTCACTCAGGGCGGAACGCCGCTCCCTTCCCCTCGGGGCCGGAATTCCTAGGCTGAGGAGGTGACCAGTCAAGAGATGACCGGCCCAGCGCCGGACCGTGCCCGCGTCATTCCCCTGCGCCCCGGCCCGCCGCCGGGTCCGGCGGCCCCCGCGCCCAGGGAACCGCTGCTGCGCGACCTCGTCGGGGACGTGCTCCGCAGCGAGCGGCTCGCCCAGGAACGGACGCTGAAGGACGTCGCCGACGCGGCCCGGATCTCCATGCCCTATCTCTCGGAGGTGGAGCGGGGCCGCAAGGAGGCCTCCTCGGAGGTCCTCGCGGCCGCCGCCCAGGCACTCGGCCTCGGCCTCGGCGACCTGCTGACCCGGGCCCACGGGGAACTGGTCCGC
Organism: Streptomyces sp. NPDC014676; assembly: GCF_043084105.1. Taxonomy (NCBI): domain Bacteria; kingdom Bacillati; phylum Actinomycetota; class Actinomycetes; order Kitasatosporales; family Streptomycetaceae; genus Streptomyces; species Streptomyces sp. NPDC014676. Next base: position 141,135 of record NZ_JBIBZI010000015.1, read on the forward strand.
GTCACCGGCCGGCGGGCCGCCACCACGACGACGCGGGCGACGTCCGGCTCCGCGCACAACGGACTCTGCCTGGCCGCCTGACCCGCGCCCGGCGCCTCACACCCTCACGAGGCGCCGGGCCAGCACCTCGTCGGCCAGGCCGTACGCCACGGCCTCCTCGGCGGTGAACACCTTGTCGCGGTCCATGTCGGCCCGCAGGGTCGCCACGTCGTGGTGCGTGTGCCGGGACAGCACCTCCTCCACCTGGGAGCGGATCCGCACCATCTCCTTGGCCCGCAGCGCCAGGTCGGACGCCGTGCCGCGCGTCCCGCCCGAGGCCGGCTGCCCGAGCAGCACCCGCGCGTGCTCCAGCACGAACCGCCGCCCCGGGTCCCCGCCGGCCAGCAGCACGGCCGCCGTGGACGCCGCCTGCCCGACGCAGAACGTCGAGATCGGCGCCTGGACGAACGTCATCGTGTCGTAGATCGCCATCAGCGAGGTGAACGAGCCGCCGGGGGAGTTGATGTAGACCGCGATCTCGCTCTCCGGGGCCGACGACTCCAGATGGAGGAGCTGCGCGATGACGACGTTGGCGACCCCGTCGTCGATCTCCGTCCCCAGGAAGATGATCCGCTCGGCCAGCAGCCGGCTGAACACGTCGTAGGACCGCTCGCCCTGGGGGGTGCGCTCGACGACGTTCGGAATCGTGTACGACCCCATCACCGCAGCCCCATCCTGGGCCGGGCGGCGGCCGGACGGACGTCGTCGAGCGACTCCACCACCCGGTCGACCATCCCGTACTCCCTCGCCTGCCCGGCCGTGAACCAGCGGTCCCGGTCGCCGTCCCGGGAGATGGTCTCCGGGGTCTGGCCGGTGTGCTCGGCGGTGATCCGCTCGATGGTCCGCTTGGTGAACTCCAGGCTCTCCGCCTGGATCTCGATGTCGGCGGTGGTGCCCCCGATGCCGCCCGACGGCTGGTGCATCATGACGCGCGCGTTCGGCAGGGCGTAGCGCTTGCCCGGCGTGCCGACGCAGAGCAGGAACTGGCCCATGCTGGCCGCGAAACCCATGGCCAGGGTCGAGACGTCGTTGGGGATCAGCCGCATCGTGTCGTAGATGGCCAGGCCCGCGTGGACCGAGCCGCCGGGGCTGTTGATGTACAGGCTGATGTCGGTGCGCGGGTCCTCGGCGGACAGGATCAGCAGCTGCGCGCACACGCGGTTGGCGGACACCTCGTCGACCTGCGTGCCGAGCAGCACGATGCGCTGCGCGAGGAGCTGGGCGGCGAGATGGTCGTCGAACCGGGTCGGCGGGGTGTCGCCCTCCTCGGCCCGGGGCAGCGGGACCGGCCACGGGCCGGCGGTGAACGGAGACATCGGCGCTCCTGAAGGTCGCTGGAACGCGGCCGGGACGACCGCGTGCCTCCACTCTCGGCCGGCCCGCCGGGCCGGCGGGGACATCTCTGCCCGTGGCAGATTCGCCGTGGGCAGAGTGATCGTCCGTACCGCCGTCCGGACCGGTCCGGGGCCGCACCGATGAGTTCCGGGGCGGGGCCGGGTCAGCACTCACGACCGTGTTCCACGCCCGGGAGGTACTCATGACCACCGACGGATTCACCACCTGCCTCTGGTACGACGGCCAGGCCGAGGAGGCCGCGGACTTCTACGTCTCGGTCTTCAAGGACTCGAGCCTCGGCGACATCGTCCGCAACCCCGGCGACGAGGACTCCGTGCTCACCGTCGAGTTCACGGCCAACGGCCAGAAGTTCGTCGCGCTCAACGGCGGGCCCGAGTTCACGTTCAACGAGGCGATCTCCTTCCAGCTCGACTGCGCGGACCAGGCGGAGATCGACCACTACTGGGAGAAGCTCGTCGAGGGCGGCGGCGAACACGGCCCCTGCGGCTGGCTCAAGGACCGGTTCGGCGTCTCCTGGCAGGTCAACGCGGTGCGGCTGACCGAGATGATCAGCGACCCGGACCGGCGGAAGGCGGACCGCGCCCTGAAGGCCATGATGACGATGGGCAAGCTCGACATCGCCGCCCTGGAGAAGGCGTACGCGGGCGAGTGAGGCGGCCCGGACCGCCGGCGGAACCGCCACAGGGCCCCGCCGTCCCGGCCGGGCTCCGCGCGACAGTCCGGGCGGGCGCGCCGGCGGGCGTCGCCCGGCGGGTGCCGCGCCCCGCCGGGCCCGCCGAAGACGGCGGTTTCACCCGGCGCACCCGGACGACGGACCCGTGCACGCGCCGGGCCCGCCGAAGGCGGCGGCCCGTTCCTCGTGCGGCGCGTTCGCCCGGCGCGCCCGTGCACGCGCCGGGCGGCGCGGCGGCCGGCGCCACGGGCACGGTCCACGGCGTGCGCATACGGCGGCTTCCGCCCGGCACGAGGAGACGGCCCGGCCCCGGTCCGGAAGGGACCGGAGCCACGGCCGTACCGCCCGGAGGCACCCCGCGCCGGGCCGGCGGCACGCGGGGCGCCGCCTTCGCGGTGACCGGCGTCACCGCCCCGGGCGGGCCCGGCCGGCCCGGCCGGACATGGCATGATCGGGCGCATGCGTGAACGAGTTGTGGCCGCGTGCGACGGGGCTTCGAAGGGGAACCCGGGGCCCGCCGGCTGGGCCTGGGTGGTCGCCGACCAATCCGAGAAGCCGGTCCGCTGGGAGGCGGGCGCGCTCGGCAGGGCCACCAACAACATCGCCGAACTCACGGCGCTGGAGCGGCTGCTGGCGGCGACCGACCCCGCCGTGCCGCTCGAGGTCCGGATGGACTCGCAGTACGCCATGAAGGCCGTCACCACCTGGCTCCCCGGCTGGAAGCGCAACGGCTGGCGCACCGCGGCCGGCAAACCGGTCGCCAACCAGGAACTCGTCGTCCGCATCGACGAACTCCTCCAGGGCCGCTCGGTCGAGTTCCGCTACGTCCCCGCCCACCAGGTCGACGGCGACCGGCTCAACGACTTCGCCGACCGCGCGGCCAGCCAGGCGGCCACCGCCCAGCAGGACGCCGGCAGCGAGCTGGGCTCGCCCGAACCGCCGGCCGCCCCGGACCGCCCGACGGGCGGCACGGCCAGGCGCGGGTCCGGCGGGGCGAAGACGCCCCGGCAGCGCGGCGGCTCCTCGTCCCGCACGCTCAAGGCCAAGTTCCCCGGACGCTGCCCGTGCGGGCGCTCCTACGCGGCCGGGGAGCCGATCGCCAAGAACGACAAGGGCTGGGGCCACCCCGAGTGCCGGACGGCCCAGAGCGTCTGACCGGGCCCGCGCGGGAGCGGAGCCGCCCCGGCGCCCGGCCGGGACGGATGACAGACTGAGGTCCATGGACGAGCGCACATTCAACAGGTCGGGACAGCACGCCTCCGTGATCGGTCTCGGCACATGGCAACTCGGGGCGGACTGGGGCGACGTCGACGACAAGGAAGCCCTCGCGGTGCTGGAGACCGCCGCCGAGTCGGGCGTCACCTTCTTCGACACCGCCGACGTGTACGGCGACGGACGCAGTGAGCAGACCATCGCGTCGTTCCTCAGCGGACGGCCCGACCTGCACGTCCTGGTCGCCACCAAGATGGGACGCCGGGTCGACCAGATCCCGGAGAACTACGTCCTGGACAACTTCCGCGCCTGGAACGACCGCTCGCGGCGCAACCTCGGCGTCGACCGGATCGACCTGGTACAGCTGCACTGCCCGCCCACCCCCGTCTACTCCACCGACGAGGTCTTCGACGCCCTCGACACCCTGGTGGCGGAGGAGCGGATCGCCGCCTACGGCGTCAGTGTGGAGACCTGCGCGGAGGCGCTCACCGCGATCGCCCGGCCGAACGTGGCGAGCGTGCAGATCATCCTCAACCCGTTCCGCATGAAGCCGCTGCGCGAGGTCCTTCCGGCCGCCCGCGAGGCGGGCGTCGGCATCATCGCCCGCGTCCCGCTCGCCTCCGGACTGCTGTCCGGCAAGTACACCAAGGACACCGTCTTCGCCGCGAACGACCACCGCGCCTACAACCGGCACGGCGAGGCCTTCGACCAGGGCGAGACCTTCTCCGGCGTCGACTACGCCACCGGCGTCGAGGCCGCCGCCGAGTTCGCCGCGCTCACCCCCGAGGGGTACACGCCGGCCCAGCTCGCCCTGCGCTGGATCATCCAGCAGCCCGGCGTCACCACCGTCATCCCCGGCGCCCGTTCGCCCGAGCAGGCCCGCGCCAACGCGGCCGCCGCCCGGCTCCCGGAGCTGCCCGAGGCGACGCTCACGGCGATCCGGGACCTCTACGACCGGCGGATCAAGGACCAGGTGGAGGGCCGCTGGTAGCGGCGACGGACGTCACGGCTCCAGGAGCAGCTGCCGTTCCTGCTCCTGGTCGCCGGAGGCGGTGCCCTCGTCGCGCGCGGTGAAGGACCGCGTGAGGGTGTCGCTCGCCCGCCGCACCGCCTCCGGAGTGCCCTGCACGGTGACGGTCACCGGCGCCGACAGCGGCCCCGCGTCCGCGGCCCCGGCCGCCGCTCCCGGCCCCTCGCCGGTGAACGTCGCCACGCGGACCGTCGCGTCTCCCGCGGAGGGACGCTGGTCCGCGTCCCCGAACGTGCCCTCCAGGACCCGGACGACCGTCCGGGCGTCGTCGGCGTCCCCGCCGCTGAACGTCACGGTGAGCTGGGTGTCCGGCATGCGTCCCACGACCTCCTGGCCTCGGTGTCATCGCCGTCCGTGTAACCGTGCCCCGCACCCCCAAACCGGCGACCGGCCCGGGAGAACGGCGGCTTTCGGGGCATGGGGAGAGGGAGACCCACGGAAAGGGGAGGCACCGTGCCGGACATGGATCAGGGCGAGAACAGGCGCCGGGGACGGAACGAGACGCAGGACGAGAGAGCGGACCGGATGTGGACGGAGCTCATCCAGGAGGTCCGCGTCGCCCAGATGGGGGTGCAGATCCTCTTCGGGTTCCTGCTGACCGTCGTGTTCACCCCGACCTACGCCAGACTGTCCGACACGGACCAGACGATCTACCTCATCACGGTGGTGCTCGGCGCCTGCGCCACCGGCGCCCTCATCGGCCCGGTCTCCCTGCACCGGCTCGTCTCCGGACGGCGCATCAAGGCGCAGGCCGTGCGGTGGGCCTCCCGGCTCACCCTGCTCGGCCTCCTGCTGCTGCTGGCCACCACCAGCTGCTCCCTGCTGCTCATCCTGCGCGTGGCCACCCACGACGACTTCGTCCCGTACCTGGTGGCCGGAGTGGTGGCCTGGTACCTGCTGTGCTGGTTCGGCCTGCCGATGTGGGCCCGGTACCGCCACACCGGGGGCCAGGAGCTCAGTTCCCGGTGAGGACGTCCGCGAGGAAGTCGTCCACGCGGACCTCCTCGCGCCCCGGCGGCACCAGCAGCCGGGTCTCGTGCAGGAACGCGCCGACGGTCTCGGCCCAGGCGAACACCACCGCGTGGTGCCGGCCGCCGTCCGCGTGGGCCTCGCCGAGGAACTCCATCCGCAGCTCCCGCCCCACACCCCGGGACTCCGGCCGCAGCCGTACGTCCCCGATGCCGACCGGGCGGGTGAGCCCCTCGGTGACCATCTCCCGGTCGAGCTGCCAGCGGGCGAGGACCCGGCCGTCGTGGCTGAAGACGATGGTGACGGCGAACGGGTCGGACGGGTCGTAGCCCAGGTGGGCGAGCACGGGAAAGCGGTCCGTGTCGCCGGCCTGGAGCTCCACCACCACAGTCTTGTGCACGAACGAGTTCACGAGGGGGCCTCCGGGAAGTACCGACGTAGAGCCCTCTAGTACCCCGCATCTGCGCAAGATGCTCGGCTCTCCGGGTGAATCACCGGCCGCGAGGGCCGCCGGGGGCGTCAGCCGAGGGCGTCCCGCAGCGCCGGCAGCAGCGTCTTCTCCGACCAGTCCAGGTACGCCGGCTGCGACTCGCCGCCGATCTGCACCAGGGCGATCTCGGTGAAACCCGCCTCGGCGTAGGGGCGGACGGCCTCGACGAAGTCCGCCGGGTCGCTGCCGCACGGGATCGACCCGGCGACGTCGTCGGGCCGGACGAACCGCGTCGCCGACGCGAAGGAGTCCGGGTGCGGCAGCTCCGAGTTGACCTTCCAGCCGTTGCCGAACCAGCGGAACTGGTCGTGGGCGCGTGCGACGGCCGCGTCCCGGTCGGGGTCGTAGCACACCGGGAGCTGCCCCACCCGCGGCTTGCCCCGCCCGCCGTGCCGGTCGAAGTCGTCGAGCAGTTCCGCCCTCGGCTCGGTGGCGATCACCAGGTCGGCGAGCCGGCCCGCGAGGGCGCAGGACCGCTTCCCGGACACCGCGACACCGATCGGCGGCGGCTCGTCCGGCAGGTCCCACAGCTTGGCCGACTCGACGTCGAAGTGGGTGCCCCGGTGGTTCACGTGACCGCCCTCGAACAGCGCGCGGATGATCTCCACCGCCTCCTCGAGCATCTCGTGCCGCACGTCCACGGACGGCCAGCCACCGCCCACCACGTGCTCGTTGAGGTTCTCGCCGGAGCCGAGCCCCAGCCGGAACCGGCCCTCGGACAGCAACTGCACCGTCGCCGCCTTCTGCGCCACCACCGCCGGGTGGTAGCGCAGCGTCGGACACGTCACGTACGTCATCAACGGGATGCGCGAGGTGGCCTGCGCGGCGGCGCCCAGCACGCTCCAGGCGTACGGCGCGTGACCCTGCGACGCCAGCCAGGGGAAGTAGTGGTCCGAGGTCACCGAGAAGTCGAAGCCGGCCCCCTCGGCCCGCACCACATGGTCGACCAGCTCACGGGGCCCGGCCTGCTCGGTCATCATCGTGTATCCGATTCGCACCATGCCGCACGGGTCCCCGGCCCCGGACGGGGAAAACGATGGATCACCCGCGGCGGCCCGGGCAGGATGCCTCCCATGACCGCTCACCCGCTCCCCGCCGCGGAGCCCGCCGCCCAGGGCGTCGACGCGTCCGGCGTCCACGCCTTCCTCGACGCCCTCGAAGCCGACCCGGACATCGAGCCGCACAGCCTGATGGTCCTGCGCCACGGCCGGCTCGTGGCCGCCGGCTGGTGGGCGCCGTACACCGCGCGGCGCCCGCACCTGCTGTACTCGCTCAGCAAGAGCTTCACGGCGACCGCCGCCGCCCTCGCCGAGGCCGAGGGACTGCTCGACTTCGACGCCCCGGTGCTGTCGTACTTCCCGGAGTTCGAGGCCGACATCACCGACCCGCGCAGCCGGGCGATGCTGGTCCGGCACGTGGCGTCCATGGCCAGCGGCCACGAGGACGAGACCGTCGACGCGGCGTACGGCACCGATCCCGCCGAACCCGTGCGCGGCTTCCTGCTCCAGCCGCCGCGGCGCGACCCGGGCACCGTCTTCGCCTACAACCAGCCCTGCACGTACACCCTCGGCGCGATCGTGCAGCGGGTCACCGGGCAGACGCTCACCGAGTATCTGCGGCCCCGGCTGTTCGACCCGCTGGGGATCGGCGAGACGTTGTGGCAGCGGGACCGCACCGGCCGCGAGATCGGCTTCAGCGGACTGCACGCCGCCACCGACGCCGTGGCCCGGCTCGGCCAGCTGTACCTGGACGACGGGGTGTGGCGGGGCGAACGGCTGCTGCCCGAGGGGTGGGTCGCCCGCGCCGCGCACCCGCACATACCGACCGCCGGAACCACGCTGGTGGGGGACCGGCAGGACTCGATCCGCGGCTACGGCTACCAGTTCTGGGTGTCCCGGCACGGGTTCCGGGGCGACGGGGCCTACGGGCAGTTCTGCCTCGTCCTGCCCGAGCACGACGCGGTGGTCGCCGTGACGACGGCGACCGAGCGGACGCAGGAGTACCTCGACCTGGTCTGGCGGCACCTCCTGCCCGCCTTCCGCCCGGCGCCGCTGACCGGCCGCGAGGCCGCGGACACCGCCCTGCGCGAGCGCCTCGGACGGCTCGCCCTGCCCCCGGCCGACGGCGGCCCCGTACCGCCCGAGCGGGCCGGGGACTGGTCCGGCGCCGGGTTCACCCCGGAGGGCGGGGGCTGCGACGACCAGCCGAAGCTGACCGCGGCCGAGGTCACGGCGGACGCCGGCGGCGGCTGGACGCTGACCCTCACCGAGGACGGCGAACGGTTCGGCGCGCGGTTCCTCGCCGGGCAGGGGTGGACGACCGCCGAGGAGCCCGTCCCGGCCGCCGCGAGCGGCGGCTGGACCGACGGCGGCACCCTCACCGTGGACCTGGTGTTCCTGGAGACTCCGCACCGTCTCCGGGTCACCTGCTCCCTCACCGGCCGGACCTTCACCGCCCGCTGGCTCACCCGGCCGCTGCACGAGTGGCCCCTGCGCAAGCTGCGCGCCCCGCGCGGCTCAGTCCGCGGCGGGCCGGAACGTCCGTAGGAAGGTCCGCAGGGCCTCCCGGCTCGCGGGTTCCTCCCAGGCGGCGGCCGGGGTCGTCCAGCGCAGCGAGAAGCCGCGCCCGCCGCCCAGCAGGAACCCGCGGCCGAAGGTGCGCACCCGGGCGCCGCCGGCCGCGGCGTACCACTCCAGGTCGGCGGCCTCGCGCCCCTGGTACGTCGTCGCCCGGATCCCGCCGATCCGCTCGTAGCCGGCGGCGGACCGCTCCAGGCGCGGTTCCACGTCGTCCCGCCACACGGCCACCGCGTCCGACCCCACCCGCTCGCTGTAGGTGACGGCGAGCGTGCGCGGGTCCCCGTCGGCGCCGAAGGTGACCCGGTAGCCCCGGTCGGCGCCGCGGGAGGTGTCCAGCCGCTCCCAGCCCTCCGGCAGCGCGACGGAGAAGCCCTCCGGGGCGTGGTGGGCGCGGTAGCCGGGCGGGAGGCCGCCGGCGCCGTCCGGCGGGGAGGGGGAGGGAGCGGGCGTGGACGGGTCTCCGGGCACGTCCGGTGGGCCGGCCGGCGCGGACACCGGGGGCGGCGGCGCGTCGGCGGCGGAGCCGGTGCCGGCGCCCGGCAGCCCCCGGGCCGCGGCGAGCACCGCGACCGTCACCGTGACGACGGCGAGCGCGGTGCCGAGGAGCGTCGTCCGCCTGCCCCGCTCCCGGCCCGCGTACCGCACGGTGCCGGTGTGCGAGCCGTGCGGCCGGGGGCCCGGCGCCGCCCCCGGGTCCTCCCGCAGCACCCGGGTGAGCGCCCCGCGGACCGCCTGGCGGGTCAGCCGCTCCCGCGGGTCCTTGCGCAGCAGCCCCTGGACGACCTGGGTGAGCGGGCCCGCCCGTACCGGTGCGCGCGGCGGCAGCCGGTCCACGCCCTTCAGCGTGGCCTCGGGCCGCCCGCGGTCCCGGAACGGCGGACGCCCCTCCAGCATCGTGTGGAGGAGCGCGCCCAGCGCCCACAGGTCCGCGGCGGGCCCGGTCCGCTCGCCACGGGCCTGCTCCGGGGAGGCGTACGACGGTGCCGTGAGCCGGGGCGCCGACGCCGCGCCGGCCAGGCCGTAGCCGGTGACGACGGCCGGCCCGTCCTCGCGCAGGAACACCTGGCCGGGGCTGAGCTCACCGTGCGTGACGCCCCCGGCGTGCGCGGCCTCCAGCACGTCGAGCAGCTCCAGCGCGACGCGGGCGGCCCGCGCCGGGGGGAACGTGCCCTCTTCGGCGAGGACCTCGTCGAGCGGTGTCCCGTCGATCCACGCGGTGACGGTCCACAGGAAACCGGACTCCTCGACGGTGTCGACGACGCCGGCGATCCGGCCGGGGCACAGGCGCGCCGCGCTCTGTGCCGCCCGCAGCACCCGGGAGGGCGCGCGGTGCGTGCCGGCCGCGTCCCGCGGGAGCCCGACCCGGGTGAGCAGACAGGGGCGGCCGGTCCGCAGATCGTCGGCGTACCAGCGGACGCGGTTGGCCTCGCGATGGACGATCTCGACCAGCCGGTACCGTCCGGCGACCGTCCGGTCGGTGGAGACGTGCGCCCTGCCCATGGCCATCCCTCGTCGAACCGCCGGCTCCCGCTTCCCCCAGGGGTACGGGGAGCGGGCGGGGTCCGTTCAACGGGAGGCTCAGCGAAGCTCGAAGTGTTCCGTCCAGGCGATCATGTCGCCGGTGGTGGCGTTGCCGCCGCACACCACGAGACCGAGCCGGGCTCCCTCGCCGACCCGCTCCAGCACCCGCCGCGCGGCCGGCAGCAGACAGCCGGCGGCCGGTTCCGCCCACACCTTGGCGTGGTCCGCGAGCTCCAGCGAGCCCCGCACCGCCTCCCGGTCCGGTACCACCAGCACCTCGGTGACCAGCTCCGAGACATGCTCGTACGTCAGCGGGGACACGGCCGGGGCGCTGAGCGTGGAGACGATCGACGTCAGTCTCACCGGCACCGGACCGCCCGCCGCCAGCGCCTCGGACATCGCCTGCGCGCCCTCGGTCTCCACGCCCCAGACCCGCACCCCGGGCCGCAGCGCCCGCAGCGCCGCCGCGACCCCGGCGATCAGCCCGCCGCCCCCGATGCTCACCAGGACGTCCGTGAGGTCACCGGCGTCCGCGGCGAACTCCAGCCCCACCGTGCCCTGACCGGCGATCACCACCGGGTCGTCGAAGGGGTGGACCAGGGTCAGCCCCTCCTGCTGGAGCCGGGTCATGAGCGCGAACGCGCCGTCCATGTCGTCGGTCAGCCGCACCGAGGCGCCCGCGGACTCCGCGATCTCCACGGCCCGCAGGGGCGCCGAACGCGGCATCACCACCGTGGCCTTCACATCGAGGGCGGCGGCCATCACCGCGAGGGCGATCCCGTGGTTGCCGCCGCTCACCGCCACGACCCCGGCGGCCCGCTCGGCCCCGCTCAGCGACAGCAGCTTCGCCGCCGCGCCCCGCACCTTGAACGAACCGGTGCGCTGCAACAGCTCCAGCTTCGTGGTGACCGGGGCGCCGAGCAGTGCCGACAGGCCGGGGCTCGGCACGGTCGGGGTCCGCACCACGTGCCCGGCGATCCGCTCGGCCGCGGTCTCGATGTCGGCGATCCCGATCACGACTGTCACCTCTCCGGCGCGGGGTGTGATCCGTGCCGTCCTCCACCCTGGCCCGCCCGACGGCCAAGGTCAACATCGTTCAGTGCTGCTGGGTCTTCTGCGGCGGCGCCTCACTGGGCCGGACGACGACGTACCCCTCGCCCCGCAGCATCAGCTGCACGGCCTCGCCCGACCCGCCGCGCAGCATCGAGCCCAGCGACTGGGAACGGTGCAGCGAGGTGGACAGGCCCGCGGTCCAGCCGACGACCGCGTCCGTGTCCACGTACACCGGGTACTGCGACGACACCGGGATCACCAGCGGGTTCCCCTCGCACACCAGCCCCAGCCGGCCGTGTCCGGTGAACACGCTGTTGAACAGCCCGCCGCCGGTGACGCCGGCGCCCTTCACGGTCGCGATGCGGTACGACAGCGTGGAGTCGAAGCACAGGACGTTGCGGCCGTTGACGGTGAACTCGTCGCCGGGGTCCACCTCGACGACGAAGCAGTTCTGCGCCTCGTGCGCGAACCAGGCCTCGCCCCGGCCGCGCACCGCCATCAGCGGCAGCCCCTCGCCGGTCACCGCCCGCTTGAGCATGCCGCCCACGCCCTGGCCCTTGCGCTCGAACTGGAGGTCGCCGCGGTAGGCGACCATCGCGCCCTGCCGGGCGTGCATCTCGCCGTCGACCGTGTAGCGGATGCATTTGGCGTTCTCGACGGTCATGCCCGCGGCCGTGGCAGGCCGCACCATGTGCTGACTGGAAAACAGGTCACCCTTCATGAAGGCATCCTCGCCCGGACTCCCTCCCTCCGCCAGGATCATGTACGGACGGCACCGGGCCCGGCGCCGTCAGCCGCCGAAGAGCTGGGTCCAGTACGTGCCCGCCCGGCCGCCGCCCGCGAATCCGACGCCGATGTGGGTGAAGCCGGCCTTGAGGATGTTGGCGCGGTGACCGGGGCTGTTCATCCAGCCCCGGACGACCTCGGCGGCCGAGCGCTGGCCGCACGCGATGTTCTCGCCGATCGTCCGCCGCGCCGAACCCGCGGCGGCGGCCCGGTCCCAGGGTTCGCCGCCGCCGGGCGCGGTGTGGGAGTAGAAGTCGCGGGCCACCATGTCGGCGCTGTGCGCCTGCGCGGCCGCGGTCAGCAGGGGGTCGTGGGACAGGGGTGGCAGTCCGGCACGGACGCGCTCCCGGTTGGTGAGCTCGATGACCTCGCCGGTCGTACGGTTCAGCCCGTCCGGGGTGAGCGGACTGGCCCACAACGCCGTCCAGTAGAGGTCGCCGGACCCCTCGCGGGACCCCACGGCGGCGTGGGTGAAGGAGGGGTCGCACACGGTGCGGCGGGCCGCGTCGTGGCGCAGGCAGTGGTCGACGAACCGGTCGACCGTGAGCGGCCCGGAGACCAGGTGCTCGCCGACGGTGAGGTACGGGTATCCGGCGGCGACGACCCGCTGGTGGACGGAGACGCCGTCCACGCCCTCGACGGCGAGGCGCCCGCCGCGCGCCATCATGCCGGCGTGCTCCCGCGCCGCGTCGGCCAGCCGCGCGTCATGGGCGACCGGCGGTGAACCGGCGGCGGCCCGGACGGAGTTCACCAGGCCGAGGAAGCCGTCCTGGGCGGCCGGGCGGGCCGGGGCGGCGGGCGCCGTGTGTGCGGCGACCGCCCCGTCGTCGTCCGCCACGTCGACCCCGAAGTCCCGTGCGAGGCCGGCCAGTCCGTCGGCGTACCCCTGCCCCAGGGCGCGCAGTCTCCACTCCCCGCCGCGCCGGTAGATCTCCGCGAGGAGCAGCACGGCCTCCTGCCGCACCCGGGACGGGGAGAACCGGGCGAGCGGGCGGCCGCCGGCACCGGTGACCCGGAGCACGGGGGCGGGCAGCCCGCTCAGCGGGGTGCCGGGGTCGGCGGGGCTGACGGCCACCGTGACGCGCACGGCGCCGGGACGCAGCGCCGCCGGGTCGACGGTCAGGGTGTCCCCGACGAGCCGGGCGCCCGGCGCGGACGGCTGGTTGTAGAACACGAAGTCGCCGTCGCCCCGCACCTTTCCGCCGTCGTCCGTGATCAGCGCGGACACGTCGAAGGGGCCGGGCACCCGGACGGTCACGGCACCGCCCGGGAGGGCCAGATTCCCGCCGGGGACCAACTCCTGCATCGCGCCGCCCTGCTGTCGTCGTACACGGACCGGTGGGGGTGTCCGGACAACGACGGGCGGCGGCCGCGGGTTCCCGGCCGCGGTCCCTCAGCGGCGCAGCGCCCGGGCCCAGTCCGACGGCACCCGTCCCGCCGGGCCCGGCGACGGCTGGTCGGCCGGGTGGCTCACGGGCGGGGCCAGGTCGGGGCCGGACTCGTACAGCTCGTTCGTGGCGTAGTCCCAGAACCAGTCCTCGCCCGGTTCGTAACTGCGGACCACGGGGTGCCCGGTGGCCTCGAAGTGCGCCGTGGCGTGCTGTCCCGGCGAGCTGTCGCAGCAGCCGATGTGGCCGCAACTCGCGCAGCGCCGCAGGTGGAACCACCAGCCGCCCGCGGCGTCGCAGTCGGCGCAGCCCGGGCCGGTCGGCGGAACATCGGGGTCGATGGCGTGGTCGCCGGTCATGCGGACTCCTCGGGGGTGTCGTCGGGGGCCGGGGCGGTGAGCGGCAGCAGCACCTGGAAGCGGGTGTCGCCCGGCTCGGACTCGAACCGCAGGGTCCCGTGGTGCCGGTCGACCACGATCCGCCAGGAGATGTCCAGGCCCAGTCCGGTGCCCTCACCCACCGGTTTGGTGGTGAAGAACGGGTCGAAGACCCGGTCGCGGATCTCCGGCGGGACGCCCGTGCCGGTGTCGCCGAACTCCACCAGCAGCCGGTCGTTCTCCCGCGCGGTGCGCACGGTCAGCGTGCCCTGCCCGTCGTCCGCGCCCGCGCCGTTCATGGCGGCGACCGCGTTGTCGATCAGGTTGGTCCACACCTGGTTGAGCTCCGCCGGGTAGGCCGGGATCCGCGGCAGCGTCCGATCGTACTCCTTGACCACCTTGATCCGCGGTCCGAACTTCCCCGACAGCATCAGCAGGGTGCTGTCGAGGAGTTCGTGCACGTCGGCGACCTGGAAGGGGGCGCGGTCGAGCTGCGAGTACTGCTTGGCGGCGTCGACGAGGTGCGAGATGCGGTTCGTGGAGTCCGCGATCTCGTCCATGAGGAGTTCCGTCTCGACCGTGTAGCTGAGCCAGCCGACCGCCGACGGCAGCGTCGCCTCGTCGACGGCGGCGGCGACCTGCTCCAGCCAGTCCAGGTCCAGTCCGGCCTGGACGAACGTCGGGGCGATCCGCCAGCCGTCGGGGATGCCGTGGTCGTCCAGCCAGTCGGCGAGCTCGTCCTCCCGGTCCGACGCCTCCAGCGGGCTGAGCACGGGTGCCTTCGCGACCCGCTCGGCCGTCCGCTCCTGGATCTCGATGAGGCCGGCCAGCGTCTCGCGGTCGTAGGTGCCCGCGGAGATGACGCGCAGCTTGTGCCGCATCTTGCCGACGCGTTCGCGCAGCGTCGCCGTCGCCCGTACGGCCGCCGCGGCCGGGTTGTTCAGTTCGTGCGTCAGCCCGGCCGACAACGAGCCCAGCGCCAGCAGCCGTTCGCGCTGGCCGATGGCGCGCTGGGTGTTCTTCGAACCGAAGAACAGCCCCTCCAGGAGGTGGACCGCCATCGGGAACCACTCCCGCATGACGCTCGCGAACGTGTCCGCGGGCACCACGAAGAACCGGGTCGGCTCCGTCACGCGCATCGAGTTGTTGTAGACCTGCCGCACCCGGTCCCCGAGGTACGCCTGCATGGCCCCCGCGTACACCCCGCGCTGGGAGGTGCGGCTGAGCTCCACGTCGTCCCCGCCGACCCGGCGGGACAGCACGACGGTGCCCTCCAGCATCACGTAGAAGCAGGTGGCGGGGGAGCCCTCGGTGTAGACAGGGCCGGGTTCGAACCGTTCCACCCGTCCCTCGGCGCAGAGCCGCCCGAGCTGCTCGTCGGTGAGCTTCTCGAACAGGAACAGGGAGCCGATCTCCCGCGGGCTGCACGGCATCGGACGCCCGCTCACGACTGCTCCAGGTACCGGTGGACGAGCATCACGGCCATGGCTCCCTCTCCGACGGCGGACGCGACCCGCTTGGCGGACTCCGCGCGGGCGTCGCCCGCCACGAACACGCCGGGCACGCTGGTCTCCAGGTGGTACGGCGGCCGGTCCAGCTCCCAGCCGGCCGGCGGACGCCCGTCGGCGGTGAGGTCGGGCCCGGCGAGGATGAACCCGCGGTCGTCCCGCAGCACCGTGCCGTCCAGCCAGTCGGTCAGCGGGGCGGCGCCGATGAACACGAACAGCCACTGCGCGTCGACGAGTTCGGTCCGCCCGCTGTCCGTGTCGCGCAGCGTCAGCCGCTCCAGGCGGCCGTCGCCGTGCGCGCTCTCGACGACCGCGCCGCACCGCACCGAGATGTTCGGCGCCCGGTCGATCTGCTGGATCAGGTAGTACGACATCGACGCCGCCAGATCCGGACCGCGCACCAGCAGCGTCACCGACTTGGCGAACCGGGACAGGTACATCGCGGCCTGCCCGGCCGAGTTGGCGCCGCCGACGATGTACACGTCGTGGCCCTGGCAGGCGGCGGCCTCCGTCAGCGCCGACCCGTAGAAGACCCCGCAGCCGCCCAGGTCGTCGCAGCCGGGCGCCGCCAGCCGCCGGTACGACACCCCGGTCGCCAGGATCACGCTGTGCGCGGCGACCGACGACCCGTCGGAGAAGCGTACGACCCGGGCGCCGCCGTTGACCTCGAGACCCGTCACCTCCCGCGCGGTGAGGATCTCGGCGCCGAACTTCGTGGCCTGCCGCCGCGCCCGCTCGGTGAGCTGCGCCCCCGACACGCCGTCGGGGAAGCCCAGGTAGTTCTCGATCCGCGAGGACTGCCCCGCCTGCCCGCCGGTCGCCGACCGCTCCACCAGCACGGTCCGCAGCCCCTCGGAGGCCCCGTAGACCGCCGCGCCGAGCCCCGCCGGGCCGCCGCCGATCACCACCAGGTCGTAGAAGTCGGCCTCCGGGGTCGTCGCCAGGCCCACCCGGGCGGCGAGGTCCACGGACTCCGGCTCCACCAGCGGCGTCCCGTCCGGGGTGATCACCACCGGCAGCCGCGTCCCGTCCTCGCCCGCGGCGGCCAGCAGCCGCCTGCCCTCCGGCTCGTCGGCGGAGTACCAGCGGTAGGACACCTGGTTGCGGGCCAGGAACTCCCGTACGTCCGAGGAGCGCGCCGACCAGCGGTGCCCGACCACCTTGGTGCTGGGCACCGGCCGGTGGTCGCTGCGCCGCCAGGCCTCCAGGAGGTCGTCCAGGACCGGGTAGAGCTTCTCCTCCGGCGGGTCCCACGGCTTGAGGAGGTAGTGGTCGAGGTCGACGACGTTGATCGCGTCGATCGCCGCGCCGGTGTCCGCGTACGCGGTGAGCAGCACCCGCCGCGCGCCGGGGTGGATGTCGAGGGCCTGTTCCAGGAACTCGATGCCGTTCATCCGGGGCATCCGGTAGTCGGCGAGGATCACGGCGACGAGGTCGCCGCGCAGCTTCAGTTCGCGCAGCGCGTCCAGCGCGGACTCACCGGACTCCGCGCGCACGATCCGGTACGACGCCCCGTAGCGCCGTCTGAGGTCCCGGGCCACGGCGCGGGAGACGCCCGGGTCGTCGTCCACGGTCATGATCACGGTCCGCGCCGCTTCGTCGGCCTGTGCCATACGTCCCCCACGTCGTGCGGTCTGACTCCCCGGCGCGACGGGCCCCGGCCGGGCCGCGGCCACCGCACCGGCCCTGCCCATCGTATGTTCGACGGCGTTCCCGCGCTCGGGTATGCGCGAGCCGCGGGGCGTGGGGAAGACTGGATCATGAGAAGCGGACACGACACCGGGAGGAACCGCATGACGCGCCCGATCACGGCAGGGATCGACGGAACCGGGGAGAGCCTTGCCGCACTGGCCTGGGCGGCACGGGAGGCGGTCCGCCGGGATCTGCCGCTGAGGGTGGTGCACGCCTGGCGGTTCGAGGCGCACGACGCGGTGGACACGGGGGACCGGGCGACACAGGAGCAGTGGGTCCGGACGTCGGTGGAGGAGGCGGTCCGCGCCGTCGGCGAACGCCACCCCGGTCTCGCCGTGACGACGGACGTCCTGGAGGGCGATGCCGTGGAGACCCTGACCGGTGCCGCCGCGGACGCGGAGCTGCTGGTGCTCGGCTCGCGCGGGCACGGGCGGATCATGGGCTTCCTGGTCGGCTCGGTCGGCCAGCAGGTGATCGTCGACGCCGGGCGTCCCGTGGTCTTCGTGCGGGCCGGGGACCAGGCGTCGGACGAGGTCGCCGGGCACGAGATCGTCGTCGGCCAGCAGGGCGACCCGGAGGACAGCGCCGCCGCGCTCGGCCTCGCCTTCGAGACCGCCGCCCGGCGCGGGGCCACGGTGCGCGCCGTACGGGCCTGGACCCTGCCGCCGGTGTACGCCTACAGCCCCGCCTCGCTCCGGCTCCTCGACGAGGCCGGCGGCCTGGAGCCGTACGAGCGGAAGGCGCTGGCGGCGGCCCTCGCGCCGTGGCGGGAGCGCTACCCGGACGTGCACGTGATCGAGCACGTGGAGATGGGCAGCGCCGGGCAGGTGCTGCTGTCGGTGGCGGGCACCGCCCAGCTGATGGTGGTCGGCCGCCGCGCCCGCCGCACGGCCGTGGGCGCCAGGATCGGCTCGGTGGCCCACGGCGTCCTGCACCACGCGGACTGCCCGGTGGCGGTGGTGCCGCCGGCCCGGGCGGATTAGGGATCAGTCGTCCGTCGGCCGGAGCGTCTCCCGCGCCTTCGGCAGGATGTTCCTGATGTAGTCCTCGACGGCCGTGTCGAGCCCGATGTCGTGCTGCGCCCGCTCGGACAGGTACCAGCGGTGCTCAAGGAGTTCGTGGTAGATCTCCGCGGCGTCCACCGGGCCGCGCAGCTCCGGCGGCACGGACCGCACGGTGGGCCGGAAGACCTCGCGCACCCAGCGGTGGGCGAGGACCTCCGGGCGGGCGCCGAGGGGGTCGCCCGGCGCGTAGTCGTCCTGGGTGGCCATCCAGCTCTCCAGGTCGTTCAGCAGCCGCCTGGCCTGGTTCTCCTCGGCGTCCAGACCGGTCAGGCGCAGCAACTGCCGCTGGTGGTGCCCGGCGTCGACGACCTTGGGCACGAAGGTGACGGTGTCGCCGTTGGAGGCGTGCTCGATCTGCATCTCGGCCACGTCGAAACCGAGGTCGTTCAGCCGGCGGATGCGGCGCTCGATGTAGTGGTGCTTGCCCGCCGGGTAGACGGAGGTACGGGTCAGTTCCCGCCACAGGCTCTGGTAGCGGGCGCAGATCTCGGTGCCGAACTCGATCGGGTCGACGGAGGGGTGCAGCGCCCCGGAGGCCTCCAGGTCGAGCAGCTCGCCGCTGATGTTGACCCGCGCGAGATCGAGGTCGTACTCCCGCTGCCCGACGCTCAGTTCCGGGTGCAGGTCCCCGGTCTCGGCGTCCACGAGGTAGGCGGCGTAGGCGCCCGCGTCGCGCCGGAACAGCGTGTTGGACAGCGAGCAGTCGCCCCACGCGAACCCGGCGAGGTGCAGCCGCACCAGGAGCACGGCGAGCGCGTCCATCAGCCGGTGCATGGTCGCCGGGCGCAGCGTCGTCTCGAACATCGACCGGTACGGCATCGAGCCGCCGAGGTGACGGGTGATCAGGACGCTCTCCAGCGGCTCGCCGGCGGTGTCGGTGCGGCCGGTGACCACGGCCAGCGGGTCCACCGCCGGGATGCCGATCCGGTCCAGGTCGCGCAGCAGCTCGTACTCGCGCAGCGCCGGCCGCCGGGCGAGCTCCTTGACCGCGATCACCTCGTCGCCGGCGCGCGCGTAGCGCACCACGTGCCGGGAGATGCCGCGCGGCAGCGGCACCAGGTACTCCTCGGGCCACTCCTCCAGCGGCAGGTGCCACGGCAGTTCCAACAGGAGCGCGGGGTGCTCCGGGTTGGTGGCGTTGATCTGCAGTGCCATGGCGGGGGTGTCCTCGTCTCGTGGGCGATCGTCGTCTCACCCTATTGCGCGCGCTCCCGGGCCAGCCGGGCGGCGTCCCGTACGGGCCCCTCGTGCAGCGGGCCGTGTCCGGGCAGCAGCAGGTCGCCGTCCAGCCCGGCCAGGACGTCCAGCGAGGTCACGGCGGTGGCGCGCTCGTGGTGGAACATGTCCGTCAGCATCTGCGGTCCCCGGGTCCGTGAGGTGGGGTGGCCGCTCACCAGGGCGTCGCCCGACACCACCACCCCGGTGTGCGGGAAGTGGAACGCGCAGTGCCCGGCGGTGTGGCCGGGCGTGTGCACGGGCACGGGCCGGCCGGGCAGGTCGAGCGGGCCCGGACCGGCCCCCGGGAACGGCTCGGGCGCGGTGACCGCCACGTCCGCCGTCCCGCCGGAGCGCAGGGCGTGCGCCGCCCACGGCAGCACACCCGGCCGCCAGCCGTTGCGCAGTACCTGCCCGACGGTCACCTGGTGCAGGAAGTCCCGCCGGGCGTGGGGGACTTCGGCCTTGTGGGTGTAGACGGGAGTGCCGTACGCGGCGCTCAGGTACTCGGCGGAGCCCAGGTGGTCGCTGTGGGCGTGCGTGATCAGTACGGCCGTCACCGCCTCCGGTGAGCTCCCCACCTCCCCGAGGGAGGCGAGCAGCCCCTCGCGGTCGCCGGGGTATCCGGTGTCGATCAGGGTGACAGCGTCCCCCTCGGTCAGGATCACCCAGTTGGTGTTCGTGCCGTGCACCAGGAAGGTGCCGTCCGCGACGTGCCGCACGGTTGCTCGCATGTTCGTCCCGAGTCCCAGTCGTTGTGGTTGTTCCCGTCCTTCCCGCCGGACGGGAGAAGGAAAGCAGATCACGGTACGGGCGCGGGGGGCGGGCGCGGCCATGATGGCGCCGGCCGTCGGGACTCCGGTGTGATCCCGCCGCTCCCGGGTCTTTCGATACACCGGTGTATCGGATACGTTCCCGTATCGGACGAAGGGGTGGCCATGACGGTGGGCGGTACGCGGAGGCGCGTCACCAGGCGCCGGCTGCGCACGCGCGCGAACCTGCTCGAAGCAGCGTTCTCCGTCTTCGCCGCCAAGGGCTTCGGGCGCGTCTCGATCGAGGAGGTCTGCGAGGCCGCCGGCTACACCAGGGGCGCCTTCTACTCCAACTTCACCGGCCTGGACGAACTGTTCTTCGCCCTCTACACGGAGCGCGCCGAACTGATCGCCGAGCAGGTGGCCGGGGCCCTCGCCCAGGACGGACCCGGCCTCGACGTGCCCGCCGCCGTGGACCGCGTCACCGAGGTCCTGCTCCTCGACCGCGACTGGCTGCTGGTGAAGACCGACTTCCTGGTGCACGCCGCCCGCGACCCGGAGGTGGCGCGCGCCCTGCTGGAGCACCGGGCGCGGCTGCGGCGGGCGATCGCGGACCGGCTCGCCCGGGCCCGCGGCCGCACCGGACCGCCCGCCGTGCTCGGTGACGCCGAGGGCGCCGCGCACGCCGTGGTCGCCGCCTACGACGGCGTCACCACTCAACTGCTGCTGGACCGGGACGTCGAGGGCGCCCGGGCCTGGCTGAGACAACTGCTGACCGCGCTGCTCACCGGATAACAGTCGCCACAGGAAGGGACGGTCGCCATGGATGCCGACGTCATCGTCGTCGGAGCGGGACTCGCGGGCCTCGTCGCGGCCCACGAGCTGACCGGCAGGGGCCGCAGGGTCGCCCTGGTCGACCAGGAGAACGCCGCCAACCTCGGCGGGCAGGCCTTCTGGTCCTTCGGCGGGCTGTTCCTCGTCGGATCGCCCGAGCAGCGGCGCCTGGGCGTCAAGGACTCCTTCGACCTCGCCTGGAACGACTGGCGGGGCAGCGCGGGCTTCGACCGGCTCGACGACGAGGACTCCTGGGCGGTGCGCTGGGCGAGGGCCTACGTCGAGTGGGCGGCGGGGGAGAAGCGGTCCTGGCTGGACGGCCACGGCATCACCTTCCTGCCCACCGTCGGCTGGGCCGAGCGCGGCGACCTCCGCGCGGACGGCCACGGCAACACCGTGCCCCGCTTCCACATCGCCTGGGGCACCGGGACCGGCGTCGTCGCGCCCTTCGTGCGGTACGCCCGCGAGGCCTCGCGCGACGGACTGCTCACCTTCCACCACCGCCACCGGGTCGACGAACTCGTCGTCGAGGGCGGCACCGTGCGCGGGGTGCGCGGCACCCTGCTCGCGGAGGACAACGCCCCGCGCGGTGTCGCCTCCAGCCGCGAGACGGCCGGCGAGTTCGAACTCACCGCCCAGGCCGTGATCGTCACCAGCGGCGGCATCGGCGCCGACCACGACCTCGTCCGCCGGTACTGGCCCGAGCGGCTGGGCACCCCGCCCCGGGAGATGGTCACCGGGGTCCCGGCCTACGTCGACGGCCGGATGCTCGACATCAGCGCCCGCGCGGGCGTGCGCCTGGTCAACCGGGACCGCATGTGGCACTACACCGAGGGCCTGCGCAACTGGGACCCCATCTGGCCCGGACACGGCATCCGCATCCTGCCCGGACCGTCCTCGATGTGGTTCGACGCCCTCGGCCGCCGGCTGCCCGACCCCTGTCTGCCCGGCTACGACACCCTCGGCACGCTGAGGCACCTGCGCACCACCGAGGACATCGCCCGGCACGACCACTCCTGGTTCGTCCTCACCCAGAGGATCATCGAGAAGGAGTTCGCCCTGTCGGGCTCCGAGCAGAACCCCGACATCACCGCCAAGGACCGGGCCGGCTTCCTGCGCACCCGCGTACTGGGCAAGGGCGCCCCCGGCCCGGTGGACGCGTTCCTGCGCAAGGGCGCCGACTTCGTGACCGCCCCCACCGTCGAACAGCTCGTCGAGAGGATGAACGCCCTCACCGGTGAACCGCTGCTCGACGCGGCCCTCCTGCGCCGCCAGATCGAGGCCCGCGACCTGCAGATGGCCAACGCCTACAGCAAGGACGCCCAGGTGCAGGGCATCCGCAACGCCCGCCGCTACATCGGCGACCGCCTCGGCCGCGTCGCCGCCCCGCACCGCATCCTCGACCCCGCGGCCGGCCCGCTGATCGGCGTCAAGCTGAGCATCCTCACCCGCAAGACCCTCGGCGGCATCCAGACCGACCTCGACTCCCGCGCGCTGGGCGCCGACGGCCGGCCGGTCGAGGGCCTGTACGCGGCCGGCGAGGTGGCGGGCTTCGGCGGCGGCGGTGTCCACGGCTACAACGCCCTGGAGGGCACCTTCCTCGGCGGCTGCCTCTTCTCGGGCCGGGCGGCGGGGCGCGCGGCGGCGGCGCAGACCGCCTAGTCCTGCAGCAGCCGGGCCAGTACCTCCGCGTGACCCGTTTCCGGGCTCCTGGACGCGGTCAGCAGGGTCACCGGGCCCTTCCCGGCGAGCTCACGGACGTGGTCCAGGAGTCCGGCGGCCTCCGGAGCGGCGAGTTCCGCCTCGTAGCGCCGACGGAACTCCTCGTACGGCCGGTCGGCCGCGTGGTACCAGCGGCGCAGCTCCGTGGACGGGGTCAGGCCCTTGGGCCACTCGTCCACCCGCGCCGCGTCCTTCGCCAGACCGCGCGGCCACAGCCGGTCGACCAGGATCCGGACCCCGTCGTCCGGCTCGGGCGGTTCGTGGACACGGCGCACGCGCACACTCATGGCGGCCCCTTCCCGCGGTGTCCCCGCGAGCGTACTGCGGCTCGCGGGGACGGGCACGGCGGGCGCCTCAGGAACCCCCGGCGGCCCGCCGTGCGGAGATGCGGCGCTTCAGGGCGCGGCGTTCCGTCTCGCTCGTACCGCCCCACACCCCGATGGACTGCCCCGTGTCCAGCGCCCATTCCAGGCACGGCTCCCGCACGGGGCAGCGCCGGCACACGGCCTTGGCCTGTTCCGTCTGCATCAGGGCGGGGCCGGTGGTGCCGATCGGGAAGAAGAGGTCGGGGTCCTCGGTCCTGCAGGCCGCACGGCTGCGCCAGTTGTCCATCGAGAGTCACCTGCGATCGGTAGGAAGCGGACAGCCACCCTTTTGGGTGTCTTGCTCCTTTCGGGTGACCTGTCGACGGGCGGTGAAACAACGTGACGCCGTGCGAGCGGTCACTGTTCGCGCAGCCCCCAGGGCGATCCGTACGCGGTCAGCAGGTCCAGGAACGGCCTTGCCGGGAACGCCTCCGGACCGAGCACACCGGTGCCCGACCAGGTGCCGCCGGCGAGCAGTTCGAGGGCGACGACGGGATTGACGGCGGTCTGCCACACCACGGCCTGGCAGCCGTACTCGGCCATGGACCACTGGTTGTCGACCACGTGGTACAGGTACACCTCGCGCGGCGCCCCGTCCTTCACGCCCCGCACCCAGGTGCCGGCGCAGGTCTTGCCGTGCATCCGCCCTCCGAGCGTCGCCGGGTCGGGCAGACAGGCGACCACCACGTCCCTGGGGGAGACCCGCACCGGACCGTCCGGGCCGGGCACGGTCACCGGTTCGGTGCGGTCCAGGCCCAGCAGGCGCAGCGTCCTGAGCGTGTCGATGAACTCGCGGCCCAGGCCGTACTTGAACGTCACCCGTCGCGCGTCCACCCAGCGCGGGACGAGCAGCACCTCCTCGTGCTCGACGTTCACGCATTCCACCGGGCCGATGCCCTCGGGGAAGTCGAACACCTCCGGCTCGCTGAACGGCTCGGTGGTGAACCAGCCGCGGCCCTCCTCGTAGACCACGGGCGGGTTGAGGCACTCCTCGATGGTGGTCCAGATGCTGAAGGACGGCGCGAAGTCGTAGCCGTCCACCGTGAGGTTCGCGCCGTCGCGGACGCCGATCTCCTCGATCCCGTCGAAGAGTTCGTCGGCGGCGTACCGGGCGAAGACGTCCGAAAGCCCCGGTTCGACGCCCATCCCGACCAGGGCGAGCGCACCGGCCTCCTCCCACTCCCCGGACCGCGCGAACTGCTCGTCGCCGAGCTTCACCCCGCACTCCTCATAAGGCCGTTCGGCGTGCGGCCGGGACAACGACATCGCCATGTCGACATAGGTGGCACCGGCGCGGCGCGCGGCCCGGAACAGCGGCATCACGAACCGGGGGTCGGTGGCGTTGAGCAGGACGTCGCAGTCGTGCCGTCCGAGCAGCGCCACCACCCCGTCCTCGTCACCGGCGTCCACGCGCTCGGCACGGAACCGGGCCCCCTCCGCGCCGAGCGCGGCGACCGCCGCCTCGGCCCGGGACGGGTCGTAGTCGGCCACCACCATCCGGTCGAAGAACGGCCGCCGGGCCGCGATCCGGGTGACGGCGGTACCCACGCCGCCGGCTCCCACCAGCAGTACGCGCATGACGGAGCACTCCCTCTCTGCCTCGTGGATCCCCATGGATCCGGGATGTGTGCGGGGCCCCTGGCCGGAGATACAACGCCCCGCGACGGCATAAGGTCAATGGCGTTGGCATAAGAGCGCGAGGAGACGGCGATGCCCAAACGCGTGGTTCCCGAGGAGCACCGGCGGCGCCGCAGGCCGACGCGGAGCGGCCGGGTCCTGTCCGAGACGCTGATCGTCGAGACGGCGCTGCGCCTGCTGCGCGAGCACGGCAGCACGGGCCTGACCGCCCGCCGCCTCGGCCTCGCCCTGGACTGCGACCCGAGCACCCTCTACCGCTACTTCCGCGGCATGGACGAGCTGACCCTCGCCATCGGGGACGCGCTGATCGGCCAGGCGCTGCACGGCTGGCGGCCCACGGGACAGTGGCGGGCCGACCTGCGGGCCGTCGGGCTGCGCATCCACGCCGCCTACGTGTCGCACCCGCAGGCCGCCGTCCTCACGGCGAGCCGGGTCTCCGGCCGGGCGAACGAACTGGCGGCCGACGAGGCGGTCCTCGACGTGCTGCGCACCGCGGGCTTCCCGCTGCCGGAGACGGTCCGCGTCTACCACGCCTTCATCGACACCACGCTGGCCTTCGCCGCCCTCGACGCCGCGTCCCTGGCCCTGCCCGACGCCGCACTCCACGCCGACGAGGAGATGTGGCGCTCCACCTACGCCCGCCTCCCCGCCGCCACCCACCCCCGCATCGCCGAGGCCGCGCCGCTGCTGGCCACCCGCATGGTCACCAGCGCCTACCCGACGGCGCTGGACATGCTCTTGGAGAGCGCCGGGAACAGTCTGGCGGGGGCCTGACCAGGGGGTGCCCCCATGCGTCCGGCCGAGGGAAACGGAGGCACGGGGGGCCGACGCGCCGGACAGGCCCTCAGCGGCGCAGCGCTTCCGCCGCCGCCTCCGTCACCGCGGCCGCCACCGCCGCCAGGGCGGGGGAGTCCAGCTTCCACTGCTGCCAGTACAGGGAGACGTCGGCCTCCCGGCCCGGGGCGAACACCGTGAGGCGGCCGGCCCGGAGCAGGGGGTCCGCCTGCGCCTCGGGCACCATACCCCAGCCCAGGCCCGCGGCGACCGCCTCGGCGAACCCCTCCGAGGCCGGTACGTAGTGGCGCAACGCGCTCGCCTCGGCGCGTCCGCGGGTGAGCCGGCGCACGAAACCGTCCTGGAAGTCGTCCTTCCGGTCGAACACCACCACCGGCGCCACGGGCAGCACCTCCCGCAGCGGTCCCGCGAGATGCCGCACGGCGAACTCCGGGTGCGCCACCGGGAGATAGCGCATCCGCCCCAGATGCCGCACGGAACAGCCCGGCACCGCGTCCGGCGACGAGGTCACCGCGGCCATCACCGTCCCCTCCCGCAGCAGCGCCGCCGTGTGGGCCTCGTCCTCCCGGCGCAGTTCGAAGCGGAGCCGCGAGTCGGCCGGCAGGCGGGTGAGGGCCCCGAGGAACCAGGTCGCCAGCGAGTCCGCGTTCACCGCCACCGGCACCCGGGTCGGCTCCCCGGCCCCGCTCAGCCCCAGCTCGGCGTACGCGTCCCGCTCCAGCCGGACCGTCTGGCGGGCGAGTCTGACCAGCACCTCGCCCGACTCGGTCGGCCGCACCGGCTTGGTACGCAGCAGCAGCACCCGCCCCGTGCGCTGCTCCAGCGCCTTCACCCGCTGGCTCACCGCCGAGGGCGTGACGTGCAGCGCGGCGGCCGCCGCGTCGAACGTCCCCTCGTCCACCACGGCGAGCAGGGTCCTCACCTGGTCCAGCGGAAGATCCGTCATCACGACAGCTAATGCTACGTAAGAATCATTAGCTGTACTGCGGAACCGGCACGCCCGTAGCGTCCTCGGCATGACCAGCGCCCTCACCACCGCCGCCGCCGGATTCGGCACCGGCCTCTCCCTCATCGTCGCCATCGGTGCCCAGAACGCCTTCGTCCTGCGCCAGGGCGTCCGCCGCGACGCCGTCCTCGCCGTCGTCGGCATCTGCGCCCTGTCCGACGCGGCGCTCATCGCCCTCGGCGTCGGCGGGGTCGGCGCGGTGGTCGTGGCCTGGCCCGGCGCGCTGACGGCGGTCGGCTGGATCGGCGGCGCGTTCCTGCTCTGCTACGGCGCCCTGGCCGCCCGCCGGGTGTTCCGTCCGGCCGCCACCGGACTGGAGACGGCGGGCGAGGCGGCGGGCTCGCGGCGCCGGGCCGTGCTCACCTGCCTCGCCATGACCTGGCTCAACCCGCACGTCTACCTCGACACGGTGTTCCTGCTGGGCTCGGTCGCCGCCGACCACGGCCCGCTGCGCTGGACCTTCGGCCTGGGCGCCGTACTGGCCAGCGTCTGCTGGTTCGCGGCGCTCGGCTTCGGCGCCCGCCTGCTGAGCCGCTTCCTGGCCCGCCCCACCGCCTGGCGGGTCCTGGACGGGCTGGTCGCCGCCACCATGATCGTCCTCGGCCTGACGCTCATCGCGGGAGCCTGACACCGGGGCCCACGCCGCCGACGGGCGAGGGTCCGGCCTACAGCGCCCCGCCGCGCCGGTGCATCGTGTACTGCTCCATCAGCTTGCCGCGTGTCGTCTCCAGCCGGTGGGCGAGCACCTCGGCGACGCTGCGCACCAGGGCCATCCCCAGCGGCGGGTCCTCCTCGCAGAGCCGGAGCACGGCCGCCGCGTCGAACTCGTAGGCGCGCACCTGGCTGAAGGCCACGGCGCCGAAATCCCACTGGTGGGGCGGGAACAGCCAGGACCAGCCCAGCAGGTCACCCGCGCCGAGACCGGCGACGGTCACCCGGTGCAGGTCGTTCACCCGCTGGTCCAGCGAGACCGCGCCGGAGCGGATCACCCAGAACCGGTCGGCGGTGCCGCCCGCCTCGAAGATGCGGGTGTCCTCGGGGAAGGACACCTCCCGCGCCAGTGCCATCAGGCGCTCGCGCTGCGGCGGGGGAAGGGCGGTCAGGAGTTTGATCGCTTTGGTCATGGCGCGGGGCTCCTCGCCGGGCAATCGGTTCCGGTGCTTTCCCTACGTTCATTTCAGCCGCTGCGGCCGTTCGGGGCACCTCGTGCGGACACGAGAAGTCCGGTTCCCGCCGCCGGCCCTGGTCCGGGCATGAAAAAGCCCTGGCTGGACGGGGGAAGCCAGCCAGGGCCGTAAGCAGTGGTGTCCGGAGGACGGGGGGTCGACTCCGCCACCACGTATGAATGAACGATAAACCATCTCGGTGGCGTCCGGGTGATCGGGTCACGTGACCTGTTTCACTGGTCCCGGGCGGCGCGCTCGTCCACCACCCGGACCGTGTCCAGACCGGGGTCCGACGGGTCCGGCAGGTGCATGCCCGCGTCCAGCCCCGTCCGCAGATAGCGGAGCACGGGCTCGGTGAGCCGTTCGCCCGGCAGGACGGCCGGGATACCGGGCGGATACGGCGTGACCATCTCGGCCGCGATCCGTCCGGCGGCCCGGGCCACCGGCACGTCCTCGGCCGGGCCGAAGAACGCGTCCCGCGGCAGCAGCGCCTGCTCCATCCGCAGGTCGCCCGGCGACGGCACGTCCACCCCCGGCGCCCGGGGCAGGTTCCGCGCCGCCCGGCCCAGGTCCCGCAGCGCCGACAGCAGCTCCCCGGTCGTCTCCCGGTCGTCGCCGTGGGTGATCTGCATCCCGATGCGGCGGTGGTCCACCAGGTGCGCGTCGATACCGCGGTGCTCGCGCAGCCAGTCCGCCGCCCGGTATCCCGTGATGCCGAGACCGTCGAGATCGATCACCCCGGGCAGCGGGTCGAAGTCGTCCGCCAGCCCCGGGCCGCAGAAGTCGTCCCGGCCTTCGACGTGCATGCCGTCGATCTCCTCGATCGCGGCCCGGACCCCGTCGGCGAGCGCCAGCGCCGACCCCATCAGCTCCTTGCCGCGCAGCGCCATCTGCCGCCGCCAGCCGTCGAGACCCGCGAGGATCAGCACCGACGGGCTGGTGGTCCCCAGCAGATCGGCGCGCATGCCCAGCAGCGCCGGAGGCACCAGGTCGCCCCGCAGGTGGAACACCGAGCCCTGCTCCAGACCGCTGCCCATCTTGTGGATGCTGGTCACGCAGATGTCGGCGCCCGCGTCCATCGCCCAGGACGGCAGATCGGGGTGGAAGGGCAGGTGCGCGCCCCATGCCTCGTCCACGATCAGGGGGCGCGAACGCCGGTGGCACACCTCGGCGATGTCCCGCAGCGACGCACTGGCGCCGTACGGCGTCGGGCTGGTCACCAGCGCGCCGCGCGCGTCCGGGTGGGCGTCGAAGGCCCGCTCGAAGTCGTCGGCCGACGGCGGGTGCGCGAGGTGCCGCTCGGCGTCCCACCGCGGCTCCACCCACACCGGCTCGATCCCGGACAGGATCAGCCCGGACACCACCGACTTGTGGGCGTCCCGCCCGATCAGCAGCTTCTCGTGCGGTCCCGCGACCGACAGCATCGCCGCCTTGACCGACAGGGAGCTGCCGCACGTGCTGAGGAAGGTGTGGTCGGCGTGGACCGCGTCGGCCATCAGCTCCTGGGCCCGCTGCAGCACCCGGCCCCGGACGAGCCGGTCGTCCAGGCCGCCCGACGCCAGGACATCGCTCAGGAACACCGCGTCCCCGAGCACCTCGCGCACCGCGGGATCCGCCCCGCGGGCCTGCTTGTGCCCCGGTGGTGTGAAGCCCAGCCTCCCCTTGCGGTGGTACTCCTCCAGCGCTTCCAGAACCGGTGCCCGGCTGTGATCGACCGTCATGGGCTCCCGGGTGCCCGGCAGCGGCCCGCCCCAATCCGCACGGAAATCCGCACGGAAACGTGTACGGCCCCGACGGTCAGCCCTGTGCCCCGCGCTTGCCCGGCGTCAGGATCTCGTCCAGCACCCGCAGGACGACCCCGTAGGCCACCTGGCGCACCTCGGCGTCGCGCGCCGCGCCGGGATCACCGGTGCCCGCCCGCCCGAGCTCGTCGCCCCGAGCCCGCCAGGCCCGCTCCTCCTGGGCCGCGCAGGCCCGTGCCCGCTGGATGCGCCGCATCAGTTCGTCCGAGTCCACCACATCGGTCATACCGTCCGCGTACCCCCGTACGCCGATCGGACGACAGGTATGACGCCGGGTGTTCGACGAACGTCCGGGAGGTTTGCCGCTACCGGGACAGGTGAGCCGAAAAGGGAGGTCCGAGGCATTCTCCGCCTCCTTCGTCACCGATCAGGGAGCCGCATGATGTGTGAGGAGTACACGACCCAGCCCCTCGACCCGCCCGGCGAGCACCGGGTCGGATCCCCTCCCCCCTGCCGTCCGGCCGAGGTCCGCGAGGCCGTCACCCGGGCGGTGTCCGAACGCTGCCGGGCCACCCGGACCCCCTGCGACTCCGAGGCACTGGCGGACGTCCTGCTCGTCGCCTCCGAACTCACCACCAACGCCATGCTGCACGGCGGCGGGATCACCGACTTCCAGGTCGACGTGAGCGGTCCCGGAGTGCGTCTGTCGGTGAGCGACCGCAGCGACGAGCTGCCCGTCGTCGTGCCGTCGGCCGACCGGCAGGGACGCCGCCGTCCGGGCGGCCACGGCTGGCCCATCGTGTGCCGGCTGTCCCGTGACATCCGGGTGTCCGACCTGCCCGCCGGAGGCAAGTGCATCACCGCCGTGGTCCCCCTGCCCTGACCAGCCGGAACGGACACCGGCAGATCGCGTGAAGAAGCGGAGTTTGTTCCACCGGCGAGGGGGCAATCGGAGGTTCGTGCTTCGGACCGGAGGCGCGCCAGCGGGAGTGGTACGGCTGCTGTGGACCCTCCGGGCGTCCCGGTGACCGCCCTCCCGCGGTAGATCCCTGAAACCACCGTTCGGGAGCGAACCGCATGCTCATTGACACGACCGCCCATCGTTCCGGCCCCTCCGACACGACGACCGCCGCCCCCCGCCGGCGGCACGACGACGCCCCCGACACCGCCGCCCTCTTCGCCCGGCTGGCCTCCCTGGAGGACGGCCCCGAGCGGGACGCCGTCCGGGACGAGCTCGTCACCGCGTGGCTGCCCATGGCCCACCGCATCGCCGGCCGCTTCCGCGACCGCGGCGAGGCCGTCGAGGACCTGCGCCAGGTGGCCGCCCTGGGCCTGGTGAAGGCCATCGACCGCTTCGACCCGAGCCGCGGGGCCTTCGAGAGCTACGCCGTCCCCACCATCACCGGCGAGGTCAAGCGGCACTTCCGCGACCGGATGTGGGCCCTGCGCGTGCCCCGCCGGGTGCAGGAACTGCGCAACAAGGTGCGGGTGGCCCGGCGCGAACTCACCCAGAACCCCGGCAGCCCCGAGCCGTCCGTGGCGGCGATCGCCGCCCACACCGGGCTGACCGAGGACGAGGTCAGCGCCGGCATGGAGGCCCTGGAGAGCTTCAGCACCCTCTCCCTGGATGCGGAACTGTCCTCCGACGACGACGGCTACAGCCTCGCCGACACCCTCGGCGCCGCGGACGCCTCCTACGACATCGTCGTCGACCGCGAGTCCGCCAAGGAGGGCCTGCGCAGGCTGCCGGAGCGCGAACGCGCCATCCTCTACATGCGGTTCTTCGAGGACATGACCCAGAGCCGGATCGCCGACCGGCTGGGCATCTCCCAGATGCACGTCTCCCGCCTCATCAGCCGCAGCTGCGCCCGGGTGCGCGCCGACGTGATGGGACAGCGCACCGGCCGCCGCGGCACCGGCGGACACTCGGCGACGGCGTGAGCGACGCCCGCCCCCACCAGGAAAAGAGACACATGCTGAAGCCCCACCCCACCGTGCTGCGCCGGCTCGTCGAGGAGTACGAGACCCTGACGGCGGCCGGAGGCGGACCGGCCGGCCCGGACCCGCGGACCGGCGACCTGGCGTACACCCTGTGCGTGACGACCGGCACCCGCGACGTACGCCACGCGCTCGCCACCGCGCGCGGCTGGCTGGCGACGGCCGGGCAGGACGCGCCCAGGGTCGGCACCCCGGCCGCCGTATGACCCGCGGCGTGCGGGGAACCCGAAGCGGATGAGCGAATCCGAGATTCCCCCGGAAGGCAGGCCCGTGGACGTCTATCTCGACCTCCTGCGGGTCAGGATGGACACCGAGGACTACCGGCTTCTGCTCCACGTGGTGGAGCCGGTCCTCCAGGCGATCGAGGAACACCGGCTGTCCGGCATGGACCTCGCGCTGGACGGCGGGGACGAGGAACTCCCCCAGGAGGTGCGCGACGAGGCCGCCCTCGTCATCGCCACCGCCGTCACCGGCCGCCTGGACAACGAGGTGGTCGAGCTGGAGGTCGACGAGACCGGACCGGTCCGGGTGGTCACCGACGCGGCGACCGCCGCCGACCCCTCCCGCCTGGACGAGATCGCCGACTACATCAGGGACCGCCACCGCCAGAACGAGGAGCTACGAGGCATAGCCGAGGCCAGCGGCCTCCCGACCGACTTCTGACCCCCGCCCGCGCGTACGGCCCCGGCACCGACCGGGGCCGTACGCATGGGCGGGGCCCGGCCGGCCCGCGACGGCGCCCGGGCACCGGGCGAGGGCGAAAGCGTGGCGCCACGGGCGCGCTGTCCCGGCCGGGCGTACGGCAGGGGCGCGTGGGCCGGGTCCGGTGAGCCGGGGGCGGCGGCCTGCCGGGCGGTCGGTGACGGTCCTGGTGGCGGTGTGCGGGTGCCGGGCGGGGGAGGAACAGGGGAGTGCTGTCCTGGTCGGGCGTACGTACGTACGGGCGCGGGGACCGGAGCGGCGGCCTGCCGGGCGGTCGGTGGCGGTGCCGCTGGCGGCGTCCGGGGTCCGGGTGAGGGCGGACGCGCGGGCCGGCGTGGGCAGCCACCCGGTCGTCAAGGGGGTGTCCGGACGTGCCGGGGACCGCGGCTCAGCGGCCGGGGGTCTTCACCGGGACGGCCAGGGGGCGGGCGAGGCCCACCACGGCCTCGTCCAGGCGTTCCAGGTGGCGCAGGACGCGGTCGGTGATGCGGCCGTAGCGGGCGGTGCCGTCACCGCCCAGGAGGGACGCGATGCTCGGGCCGGTCTCGACCGGCACGGTGACGTCCTCGTCGGCGACACGGTCCGCGATCGTCACGATGTTGCGCACCGTGCGCCCCGCCGCCCCGCGCAGCCGGGGGTCCGCCGCGATCGACGGATGGGTCGGCAGCAGCTCCGCCGTGGCCGCCAGCGAGCGCGCGTGGTACGCGCACGTCTCGAGGAGCGCCACCACGTAGCGCGCGGTGGTGCGCCGGGCCCGCAGCGGGGTCACCGGATGCGTCAGCGGCTGGGTGGCGGCGCGCAGGTCGCCCAGCGCCTGGTCCAGCTCCCGCGCCTTGTCCAGCAGGTCGCCGGCGGGACCGCCGCTGAGCTGGCCGACGGCGGCCTCGGTCACCTCGGCGAGCCGCTCCAGCACGGTGACCAGCAGCTCGTTGGTGCGCCGGTCGGTGTTCACCGGCAGCACCAGCGCCGCCGCGACCACCCCGCAGGCCGCCCCCAGCGCCGTCTCCTCCACCCGCAGCACCAGCACCTCCCAGCTGTAGGTGTGCAGCAGGGTGTAGAGCAGCCCGAGCATCGCCGTCACGAAGAACGACATCAGCGTGTAGGACAGCGGCGCCGTGTAGAACATGGCGAAGATCAGCACCAGCACCAGGAGGAACGCCGTCCAGGTGTGCCGGCCCACCAGGGCCGCCAGCAGGATGCCGGCGACGACCCCGAACACCGTGCCCAGGAGCCGCCGGTAGCCCTTGACCAGGATCTCGCCGGTCGAGGCCGTGTTGATGAAGACGATCCAGCAGGTCAGGACCGCCCAGTACCAGCGGTGCGCGGACAGCAGCTCGCCCCCGACGATGGCCAGCGTCGACCCCACGGAGACCTGCACGGCGGCGCGCGTGGTGGGCCGCCGCAGCCCCTTCGGCGGCTCGGCCGCCTCCGTCTCCTCGCCGGCGTCGATGGCGGCGTCCTCGGCGTCCAGCTCCTCCCGCGAACGGGCCGTCGCCGGACTGTCGTCCGACTCGTCCT
Source organism: Streptomyces sp. NPDC014676 (assembly GCF_043084105.1). Lineage (NCBI taxonomy): Bacteria > Bacillati > Actinomycetota > Actinomycetes > Kitasatosporales > Streptomycetaceae > Streptomyces > Streptomyces sp. NPDC014676. Next base: position 174,325 of record NZ_JBIBZI010000015.1, read on the forward strand.
GCGGCCCCTCCAGCGCGACACGCAGCCCCATGACCGCGCGCGCGGTCTCGCCGACCGCCCGGAATACGTCCCGCACCGCCGGGGTGGCGACCGGCAGGTTCTCCTCGTCCCGGTAACCGAGCAGCCGGTTGCGCACCTGGGCCACGCCCGTCCCCCCGGCCCCGGTGCGCACCACCAGCGCCCGCAGCGCCAGCAGGTCCCGCCGCAGTACGGCCGTGGCCTCGTCCGGGCCGGGCAGCCGGCCCACCTCGGGGGCGGGCGCACCGGGCAGGTGCAGGGTGAGGGTGTCCGCCCGCTGGGCGCTGCGCGCCGACAGCAGCAGCAGACCGAGCCGCTCGGCGGCGATCTCCGCGTCCGCGATCCGGCGCTGCACCAGCCGCGCCGTCGGCTCGTCCGGCGTCCCCTCCTCCAGCCGGCTCTGGATCATCAGAGCCGTCTCGTGCAGCCGCGCGGTGCCCTCCCGCATGTCCTCCAGAGCCTTGTCCGCCTCGTCGGGGCCGGCGTCCAGCAGCGCCAGCTGCGCGGAGACCAGCCGGCCCAGCCGGGCCCGGAAGGCCGTCCGCAGCCGCAGCAGCAGACCGGCGGGCGTCACGGGGACGACCGCGAACCGCACCAGGGCGCTGCACGCGAACGCGACGGCCAGGGCCGCCCACAGCCCCGGCAGCTGCGCGGCCGAGGCACCGACGAACAGCGACACGAAGTAGACCTGGAAGCCGATCAGGCCGAGCGCGGTCCCGCGGTCCCCGAACCGGCGGCCGTACACCGCGGCGAAGATGAGCACGACGAAGAAGGCGTCCCCGACGACGACGCGCTCGCTGAGCACCGCGCCCAGCGACACGGACACCAGCGCGACGGGCAGGCCGGCGGCCAGCGTGAGGGCCTGGGCGCCGCGCCGCCTCTCCCGGATGGCGAAGGTGGCGACCATCGCCGCCATCGCCCCCGCCACCAGACGGGTGACGTCGAACCCCGCCGAGGCGAGCACGGCCAGCGTCAGCGCGATCGCGCCCACCGTCCGCAGCCCGGCCGTCAGCCGCAGCAGACCGGGATCGGACGCCGCCAGGTGGTCCCGCAGCCATGTCCGCGCCGAGCGTCCCGCCGCCTTCACTCCTCCGCACTCTCTCCCGTCGTGCGCCCACGCCCGGATCCCTCCGCCGCCGGGCGCGAACCGTCCCCCGCCCCCGGGGTCACCGTGCCGCCCGGCCCGCCTCCGCGACGTGCTCCCGCACCTGCTCCGGCGTCAGATAGGCGTCCAGGTACTCGAAGTCCCGCAGGTTCCCCGGCTTGTGCGCCTGGAATCCGGTGCGCACGAAATCGTCGCCGGCGACCGCGTTCAGCAGCCAGTTGGTCATCACCCGCGTCTTGGCGACACCGGTGCGCAGCGCCGACCAGTGGTAGCCGCGGGCCACCGCCTGGGCGGGCAGGCCGTGCAGTTCGACGCCGAGCGGCTTGGACACCGCGTCGGTGCCGCCGAGGTCCACCACGAGTCCGAGGTCCTTGTGGACGTACGGCCGCCTCGGCAGGCCCCGCAGCGTCGCGATGACGTTCTCGGCGACGTGCCGGCCCTGCCGCAGGGCGTGCTGCGCGGTCGGCGGGCACACGGCGTCGTCGCCCTTGGCCACGTCCGGCACCGCGGCCGAGTCGCCGAGCGCGAACACCCCGTCGTGACCCGGCAGGCACATGTCCGCGTTGACCGCGAGCCGCCCCCGGACGGTCTCCGCGTCGAGCGTGGCGATGAGCGGACTGGCGACCACGCCGGCGGTCCAGATCAGGGTGCGGGTGGGCACCACCCGGCCGTCGGTGAAGGTGACCTCCTCGGCGCCCGCCTTCGCGATGGAGACGCCCAGCGAGATCTCGATGCCGCGCCGGGTCAGGATCTCCTGCGCGCTGCGCCCGAGCTTCTCGCCCAGTTCGGGCATCAGCTTCGGCGCGATGTCGATGAGATGCCACTTGATCAGGCCCGGGTCGAGGCGCGGGTAGCGCTTGACGGCGGCGTGTGTCAGTCGCTGCAGGCAGGCCGCGGTCTCGGTGCCCGCGTAGCCGCCGCCGACGACCACGAACTGCAGCCGCGAGGCCCGCTCGGCCGGATCGTGGCTCGCGTCGGCCAGGTCGAGCTGGGAGATGACGTGGTCGCGCAGGTAGGCGGCCTCGGCGAGCGACTTGAGCCCGAAGGCGTGGTCCGTCAGCCCCGGGATGTCGAAGGTGCGGGTGACGCTGCCGGGGGCCAGCACGATGTAGTCGTACGGCTCGTCGGCGATCTCGCCGTTGACGAGCCGTACGACACAGACCTTGGACTTCAGGTCCACGCCGATGGCCCCGCCCGGGATGATCCGGGTGCGGTACCTCTCGCTGCGGCGCAGGGAGAGCGCGACCGACTGCGGGGTCAGCACGCCGGAGGCCACCTGGGGGAGCAGCGGCAGGTAGAGCTGGTAGGAGAACGGCGTCACCAGCGTGAGGTCGGCCTCGTTCGGGGCGAGCCTGCGCTCCAGCCGGCGCACGCACTCCACGCCGGCGAAGCCTGCGCCCACCACCAGGATCCTGGGTCGTGTCACGGTCTCCATCCCTTCCTGCGGCTCCAGGCGGTCTGCCTCGAACATCGACAACTGACGCGTGCCCCTGTTCGGCACCACGATGCCCGCACCTTCGCCGGAACGCACCGGGAAGGGAACCGGCGGCCGGTTCAGCCGCGCAGGTGGCACAGGAGCAGGCAGACGTCGTCGTCGCGCTCGGAGTCGCTCAGCAGGGGACGGAGGATCCGGTCCGCCGACTCCTCCAGATCCGCGTCCAGCTCCGCCGAACCGAACGAACCCAGGGCCGCCGCGAGCCGCTCGATGCCCGGGTCGATGCCCCGGGCGCGCCGCTCCACCAGCCCGTCCGTGTAGAGCGCGAGCGTCGAACCGGGCGGCAGGCGCTCGGTGTGGTCGGCGATGTCCTGCTCCAGCGGGATGCCGAGCATCGCGCCGGGCTTGGCGTCCAGGGTGCGCACCCGCCCGTCGGGCAGCCGCAGCACCGGCGGCGGATGGCCGGCGGCGGCCCACGTCAGCGTGTGCCCGTCCGGATGGAACCGGGCGATGACCGCCGTGGCGAACAGATCGGGCTGGAGATGGCGCAGATACCCGTGCAGCCGGGTCAGCAGCCGGCCGGGGCTGTCGCCGTCGACGGCGTAGGCGCGCAGCGCGGTGCGCAGCTGGCTCATCATCACCGCCGCGTGCAGCCCGTGCCCGGTCACATCGCCGATGACGGTGATCAGACCGCCGTCGCGCTGCCGGAAGGCGTCGTACCAGTCGCCGCCGATGTTCAGCCCGTGCGTGGCGGGGAGATAGCGCGCGGCCAGGCTCAGACCCGGCGTCGTCGGCAGGTCGGTGAGCAGGGCGCGCTGCAGCGTCTCGGCGATGTCACGGCTGTGCTCGAAGCGGCGGGCGTTGCCGATGGCGGTGCCGGCCCGCCGGGCGAGCTCGATCAGCATCACGGCGTCGTCCGGGTCCCAGCGCTCACCGGGCGGCGACAGCGTCAGCACCCCCAGCGGCGCCCGGCGGGTCAGCAGCGGGACGCACAGCAGCGGCCGGCCGGGATCCAGGGCGGACGGGGGCCGGTCGTCCACCCCGGGCAGGCCGCCGGGGTGACCGGCCGCGTACTGGGGACGCCCGGTGCGGGCCGCGTGGACCGCCGCGCGCGGGTGGGACGTGGGCCGGTACTGGTCGTCCTCGTGGTCGAACAGCCATATGTCGACGCTGCGGGCGTACCGCGGCACCAGCAGCTCCGGCAGCCGCCGCACGATCTCGTCGTGATTGAGCGAGGCGTTCAGCACGGCGCTCGCGTCCGCCAGGAACGTCAGCCTGCGGCGCGCGTTCTCCGCCTCCTCGCGCGCCCGGCGCTCGGCGGCGAACGCCTCCCGCTGCGCGCGCCCCGCCGCGTCCAGCTCGGCGTGCAGCGCCAGGACGCCCTGGTTGGTCTGGTGCAGTTCCTCCCGGTGGAAGGCGACCAGTTCCTCCTGCTCGGCGAGCTTGTCCAGCACCACGGCCGTGTCCTCGTCGGCGCCCAGCAGCGCCTCGGACAGACCGGCCGGGTCCTCCGGCACCGGGCCGGTGTCGGAGGTCAGGCCCGGCTCGGGGCACGGGACGGTCACCGTCCACGGGGCGCGGCCGGCGGCACCCGCGCCGGGGGCCGGCACCACCGCGGCGTGCAGCGTCCCCGCCCCGGCGGACGGGCCGGGGCCGTCCAGGGTGAGCACCCAGACGCCGCCCTTGGTGAGGCACTGCCGCAACTGGCCGCTGAGCTCCGCGGCCAGCCGGGCGCGTTCGACGGTGGGCACCCCGTGCGCCGCCGCCAGCCGGGCCACGGCGATCCGGGCGCGGGCCGCGTCCGTGACGGTCCGGATCCGCCAGGTGTGCGTCATGGGCGGTCCGGCGGGGTGGGGGCCAGCACGGCCACGGCGGTGTCGTCCCGCACCGGGCGCGCCGGGCTTCCGGCGTCCCGGACGGCCACGGCGGCGGTCACGGCCGGATCGGCCGGCGGCAGCCCCGTGTCCGGGGGCGGCGTCCAGCGGCCGGGCAGACCGTCGGTGTGCAGGATCAGCAGGCTCTCCGGGGTCCAGGCGACCTCCTCCTCGCGCACGGTGCCCGGCCGGTGCACCCCGACGATGCCGGGCCGGGACAGCAGGGTCCGCCAGCGGTCGCCCTCCCGCAGCCGGGCCGTCACATTGCCGATCCCCGCGAAGCGCAGCCGCCCGGCCCAGGTGTCGAGCTGCGCCACGGCGACGGCCGCGCCCCGGGTGCCGGCCAGTGCCGTGTGGAGCCTCGGCAGGCACTCGGCGGGCGGGAGCCCGGCCCGGTGGCGCAGCTCCTCGACGGCGGCGGTCGAGGCACGCGCCGCCTCGCTCCCGTGACCGAGACCGTCGGCCAGCATCAGGGTCAGCCGGTCACCGGATCTGACCCAGGCCCAGGCGTCCCCCGAAAAGTCCGCCCCGGCGAACGGGACGTTCACCCCGCCGACGCGCACACCGGGGGCCCCGGCGGAGCCCTCACCGGCGGCGGAGCCGATGCGGGCCACCGCCACGGTGCCCCGGCCGAGGGCGCTGTGCAGGGCGAAGCCGTCGGCCAGGCGTCGGCAGGTGCCGAGGCCCGCGCCGAGCGAGCCGGCGGTGGAGAACCCGTCCCGCAGCGCGCCGGCCACATCGGGGATGCCCGGCCCGTGGTCGAGCGCGGTGATCTGCACGACCCTTTCCGGCCGGCCCTCGACCGGTACCGGCGGATCCACGACGTCGACGAGCACCTCTCCCGCCTGCGCGTGCTTGAGGAGGTTGGTGGCGAGCTCGGTCGCCACCAGCGCCGCGGCGGCGGTGCGCCGCTCGTCGAGCCCGGCCGCCGACGCGGCCTCCTCCGCCGCGACCCGGACGTCGCGCACCCGGGTCGGGTCCTGCACCGGCACGTACCGGACGCGGGGCATCAGACGTCCTCACGCCGGCGCGGCGGCCGGGTCACCCACGAGGTCACCCGCACCGTGGTCCCCGACCCCGGGACGCTCTCGATCTCGAAGTCGTGCACCAGGCGCCGGGCGCCGCCCAGCCCCATCCCCAGCCCGCCGCCGGAGGTGTAGCCGTCGCTGAGCGCCCGGTCGAGGTCGGGGATGCCGGGGCCCGAGTCGCTGAAGGCCAGCCGCAGCCCGTCGGCCCCGCCGGTGGTGACGTGCGACGCCTCCATCAGTCCGCCCCCGCCGTGCACCAGGGTGTTGCGGGCCAGCTCGCTGGCGGCGGTCACCAGTTTCGTCTGGTCCACCAGACCGAAGCCGAGCCGGGCGGCGGCCTGCCGCACATGCTGACGCACCCACACCAGGTCCATGTCCGACCGGATGGGCAGGCGGGCCTCGACGCCCGCGGCGGTGGACATCACGGACTCTCCTCGCGCACGCCACCGGAACGCGGCGGCACGACGGGCTGCGCGAGAAGCTCCATCGCCGCCTCGGTGGTGAGCGCGGTCCGCAGCCCCGGCAGTGTCAGACCCAGCTCCACCAGGGTGATGGCGACCGCGGGCCGCATGCCGGCCACCACGGTGCGCGCGGCCAGCAGCTCGGTCTGCGCCGCGGTCTCGGCCAGCACCCGCCCGAGGAAGGAGTCGACGATCTCCACCCCGGAGATGTCGATGACCACCCCCGTGGCCCCGCTGCGGGTGATCGTCTCGGAGAGGTCCTGCTGAAGCTGGTGCGCCGTGCTGTCGTACAGGTCCCCCTGAAGGGTGACCAGCAGAACGTCACCGAGCCTGAGGACCGGCACATGTCCCGCGACCGGGCGGGAGAACCCCTCGTTCACCGCCGGTCCGCTCCGCCGGGGGCCGTGTGCACGATGTTCGTCCCCAGCTCGTGCAGGCAGTACCCGAGCGCGTCGGCGAGGCTCGCCCGCGTCTTCACCGTGCCGAGGTCCAGACCGAGGTGCACGATGGTCTGCGCGATCGCCGGACGGATGCCGGACACCACGCACTCCGCGCCCATCAGCCGGGCCGCGGCGACCGTCTTCATCAGGTGCTGCGCCACCAGGGAGTCGACCGTCGGCACACCGGTGATGTCGAGGATCGCGAACCGGGCGTGCTGCTCGACGACCGCGTTCAGCAGCGTCTCCATCACCACCTGGCTGCGGGCGCTGTCCAGCGTCCCGATCAGCGGCACCGCCACGATGCCGTCCCACAGCTTGATCACCGGCGTCGCCACCTCGAGGAGCTGCAGCCGCTGCCGGTCGGTGAGCGCCTGCACCTCGCTCAGCGCCGTCTGCATGGCCACCAGACGCAGCGTCCCCATGAGTACGCTCAGCGTGGTCGAGCACTCCCGCAGTTCCTCGGGCGGGGCCTGCTCCAGATCGGCGACCAGGAGGTTCTCCACCGGTGGCCGCAGCGCCGCCAGCTCGCTCGCCACCTGCGTGGCCGACAGCCCCGCGCGGGAGCGGGCCGCCCCCATCCGCGCCAGTTGCTCGCGCACCGCCGTGAAACCCGCGGCGTCCGGGTCCTCGACCCGTCGCGCGTCGGCGACCTGGGCCAGCGCGTCGACGACCGCCTTCCCCGCCTCCACCGCCTCGTCGCGCGAGACCGTGAACACCGTACGGAACAGGGGCTCGTCCGCCCAGCGCTGGGCGATCTGCTCGCGCCGGCGCCGCAGGAAGTCCCTGACCTCGTGCGCCGGTGTTCCGAGTGATCCGCCCGCTTCGTGCTCCGGCACCTGCTTGTTCTCCTCGTCGTCGTGCCGCACCGCGTCCCGGCGCCGGGACCGCGATGCAGCCTTGTTCGGATGACCCCTGTGACCGGGCTCAGGCGCCGTCCGCGCCGGACCCGCGGACCGTGCTCAGGCCTCCGGTTCGACCGGGGCCGCCGGCAGCCCGTCCACGCGCTCCAGCGCCTCGTCGACGCTCTCCGAGACGGGCACGGTGATGCTCACCCCCGTCAGGTCCAGGATGCGGCGCACCGCGGAGGTGGGGGAGATGATGTGCACGCTCCCCGGCAGCTCACGGGCCTCCTGGTAGACCCGGAGGATGATGTTCATGCCGGACGAGTCCATGAAGGGGACCGCCGACAGGTCGAGCAGGAAGTGCCGGCGGCCGTGATGGAGCTGGTTCGCCAGGTGGTGCTGGAACTCGGTCGCCGTGTCGACGTCCAGGTATCCCTCCACCGTGAGCAGCGCCACGTCCTCCCGCGGCAGGGTCACCTCGACGGACAACGGTTCCTGGGCAATGGGCACGAGTACCTCCAACAAGGTGATCAAGCTCTTGGTCGCGCAGCCGCGCGTACCCCCGAATCGCCGGGTCATGCCTCGGCCCGTACGGCCGGCCGGGGCACCCTCCTCAGCCGACCCGGATGCCCACGATGCAGGTGTCGTCGTCCGTGTCCGACCTGCTGTACGTGAGCAGCCGGTCCAGCCGCTGGTCGAGCGTGTCCGGGGCCGAGGCGGCGGTGGTGAGCAGATGGGTCAGGGACTCCTCCACACTGCGGTCCCGGCGCTCGATCAGGCCGTCCGTGTACATCAGCAGGTTGTCCTCGGCGGCCAGCCGTACCTCCGACTCCTCGTACGCCGCCTCCGGTACGGCGCCGAGCAGCATCCCGCGCACCAGCGGCAGCGGAGCGGCCTCGGAGCCCCGCACCAGCACCGGCGGCAGATGGCCCGCCCGGGCCCACCGCAGCGTGCGGGACTCCGGGTCGTACAGGCCGCACACCGCGGTGGCGGTGACGCCGCCCGTCAGGTGGTGCGTCACGATGTTCAGCCAGGACAGCAACTGACCGGGGCCCGCCCCGGTGACCGCGAGGCCGCGCAGCGCGTTGCGCAGGACGACCATGCTGGTCGCCGCCTCTATGCCGTGGCCGGCGACGTCGCCCACGCACAGCAGCACCAGCCGGGACGGCAGCACCACGGCGTCGTACCAGTCGCCGCCCACCAGCTGCTCGGCCTCCGCGGGCCGGTAGCGGACGGCCACGTCGAGGTCGGGCAGCTGCAGCGGCGCCTGGGTGGGCGGCATGATGGCGCGCTGCAGTTGCAGCGCCAGCCGGTCGCGCTCGCTGGCCTGCTGCTCGGTGTGCGCGAGCTGGTCGCGGGTGGCCGCCAGCGCCACCTCCGTCCAGTGCTGGGCGGAGATGTCCTGGTAGGCGCCGCGGGTGGTGAGCAGCCGGCCGTCGGTGTCCAGGACCGGCTCGGCGACGACCCGGATGTGCCGGGTCACCCCGTCGGGGCGTTGCAGCCGGAAGGCGGCCGACGCCGGGCGCCGGTGGTGCAGCAGCGTGCGCAGGAAGCGGCCGATGGTGACGGCGTCGTCCGGGTGGGCGTGCGCCGGCAGCTCCTCCAGCGGCACCGGCGGACTGGACTCGGGACGCCCGTACAGGTCGAAGAGCTGCCCGTTCCAGGTGATCTCCCCGGTCAGCAGGTTCTCCTCGAAACCGCCGATCCGGCCGAGCCGCTGGGCGTGCTGGAGCAGGCTCGCCAGGCGGGCCGTCTCGTCCTCGATCCGCCAGATGAACAGGATGCCGGAGCCGTGCCGGCTGACACTGATGTCGGCGACCGACGACAGCGGCACCTGGTCGACGAGGGCGGTCAGGTTCATGCGCCGGGCACGGAACGGCTCCCCCGTGGCGTACACCCGTTCGATCCGCTGGAACAGTTCGCTGTTCCCGGCGGCCATCGGGTAGGCCTCCAGGAGCAGCGCGCCGCTGACCGTGGCGCGCGGCCGGCCCGCCGGGTCCAGGAAACGGCTGTTGACGTGCTGGATGCGGAAGTCCAGCAGGTTCCCCTGGGCGTCCAGGTGCGGCACCAGGACGAGAGCCGGGTCGTACAGCCCGTCGGCCAGGTCCATCAGCTCCGCGGCGTCCGGCAGCATCCGGGGCCGCCGGTCTGGGCCGTCCGGCGCCGTGTACGTCTCCAGGGTGTGCGCGCACAGCTCCGCCAGGGCCTCCACCTGGCGCACGATCTGCGGCGGCTGCTCGGGCAGCGGAGCCGGCCAGACGATCTCCAGCACGCCGTACACACGGCCCCCCGTGCCGGCGGGCAGGGCCGCCCTGCCGCCGTCCGGGTGGTGGTGCCGGCCGACACTGGGCAGACCCCGCTCGGCCAGCGACGTGATCCACAGGCCGTCGCGCTCCGCGAGGCCGCACCGGGCGACCGTCGCCACGTCCGGCGGCACGTAGTACCAGCGCGCCGCCTCCGCGGGGGAGAACCCGGCGCTGCCCGCCAGGGTGAGCGATCCGTCGGCGCCGACCGCCCAGATCGCCACCGCCACCGCGCCCAGCGGACGCAGCGCCTGCGCCAGCAGGGACTCGGCCACGGCCTGGGTGTCGTCCGCCGCCAGCACCCCGCTCTCGGCCGCGCGCAGCCGTACGGCGGCGGGGTCCCGCCCCGCCTCCTCGGCGGCCCGGGTGGCGGCCAGGAAGGCGCTCGTCACCTCGGACATCCGGTCCCGGGCGGCCTGGTTGATGACCTCGACCGCGAACTCCAGCTGGGTCGTCCCGGCCTGTTCGGTCAGCTCGGCGAGCTGGCGGGCGGCCTGCGAGGGACCGCACCCCAGGCGTTCGACGAGGATGCCCTTGGCGAGTTCGATCAGCGCCCGGCCCTCGGCCTCGGCCTGCGCGGCCCGCACCTCCCGGCTGAGCCGCTCCACGGTGGCCGCCAGCCGGCCCACGGGCGAGTCCGCGGACACCCCGGCGGGCCCGGCCGACGGCCGCTCGAACCGCACCTCACCGCTGTGCGGCTCGCCCCGGTGTTCCCTGATGCTCACTGTGCGCACACTCCTCGGAGGCGGGCGCCCGCGACGGCGCTCATGCCGGCAGCCAGCGGCGGACGCAGGCGATCAGGTCCTGGGTGTCGACCGGTTTGGTGACGTAGTCGCTGGCTCCCGAGGCGAGGCTCTTCTCCCGGTCCCCGGGCATCGCCTTCGCGGTGACGGCGATGATGGGCAGCTCGGCGTACTGCGGCATGGTGCGGATCTCGGCCGTGGCGGCGTAGCCGTCCAGTTCCGGCATCATCACGTCCATCAGCACGAGCGCCACGTCCGGGTTGTCCACCAGTCTCTCGATGCCCTTGCGGCCGTTCTCCGCGTGCAGCACCCGGAAGCCGTGCAGCTCCAGGATCCCGCTGAGCGCGAAGAGATTGCGCGCGTCGTCGTCGACGACGAGGATCGTACGGCCGGAGAACGCGTCGTCCACCACGGTCTGCGGTGCCGACCGCTGCGGCTCGTCGGGCCGCACCAGCGACAGCACGTCACCGGGCTCCTCCGCGGAGAGGTGCAGGGCGATGCGTTCGCGCAGCTCGTCGAGGCTGGACAGGAACTCCAGCGCGGTGCCCTCGGCACGGGAGCGCAGCTCCTCCTCGACCGCCGCGTCCACCCGGTGGCCGCTGTGCACCAGCACCGGCACGCTCGCCAGGGCGGAGTCGCCCCGCAGCGCCTCCAGGAACCGGGTGACCTCCTCCTGGGCCGTGCCGAGCTCCAGCACCACGCAGTGGCACGGATCGGCGGCCAGCGCGCCGGCCGCCTCCTGGGCGCCCACGGCGGTGAGGATGTCGACCGACGGCCGGGAGGCGCCGTCGCCGTGCGCGACGTCCTGGACCACGCTCTCCGCAACCAGGGTCAGCAGACCCCGGGGCCGCTCCTCCACGACGAGCAGCCGCCGCGGACGCCGGCCGGACGACGCCCCCGTCTCGATCGCCGCCGGCTGCCGGGCCGGCACCTCCGGCAGGGCCTCGCCCCGCTCCCCGTCCGGGACCACGACGGGCCGCAGCAGTTCCTCGAAGTCCGGCCGGGCCACGGGCAGGAACAGGGTGAACGTGCTGCCCTGGCCCGCGACGCTGTCCACCGTCACCGCACCGCCCAGCAGATGCGCGATCTCCCGGGTGATGGACAGACCGAGCCCGGTGCCGCCGTACTTGCGGCTCGTCGTGCCGTCCGCCTGCTGGAAGGCGCCGAAGATCGCCTCCAGGTGCTGCTCGGGAATGCCCACACCGGTGTCCCGCACCCGGAAGGCCACCACGGGCCCGCCCCGCAGCACACCGCTGGGGACCTCGTCGTCCGGCGCGGGCTCGATCCGCAGCTCCACGCCGCCCCGCTCGGTGAACTTGACCGCGTTGGACAGCAGGTTGCGCAGCACCTGCCGCAGCCGCGAGTCGTCGGTGAGCAGGTCGGCCGGCGCGCCGGGCGCCGTCGTCACGGTGAAGTCCAGGCTCTTCTGCATCGTCATCGGCCGGAAGGTGGCCTCGACGTACTCGATGAGCCGCCGCAGCTCCACCCGCTCGGGGCTGACGTCCATCTTCCCCGCCTCGACCTTGGACAGGTCGAGGATGTCGTTGATCAGCTGCAGCAGGTCCGAGCCGGCCGAGTGGATGATCTGCGCGTACTCGACCTGCTTCGGACTGAGGTTGCGCGAGGGGTTCTGCGCGAGCAACTGGGCCAGGATCAGCAGGCTGTTGAGCGGGGTGCGCAGCTCGTGGCTCATGTTCGCCAGGAACTCCGACTTGTACTTCGACGCCAGCGACAGCTGCTGGGCCCGCGCCTCCAGCTCCTGCCGGGCCTGCTCGATCTGGAGGTTCTTCGCCTCGATGTCCCGGTTCTGCTCCGCGAGCAGCGCGGCCTTGTCCTCCAGTTCCGCGTTGGAGTGCTGGAGTTCCTCCTGCTGGCTCTGCAACTCCGCCGAGCGCTCCTGCAGTTCGGCGGTGAGCCGCTGCGACTCGACGAGCAGCTCGTCGGTACGGGCGTTGGCCACGATGGTGTTGACGTTGACGCCGATGGTCTCCATCAACTGGGTCAGGAAGTCCTGGTGGATCTGGGTGAACGGGGTCACCGACGCCAGCTCGATCACGCCGAGGACCTGGCCCTCGACCACGATGGGCAGCAGCACCAGCGCGGTCGGCACCACCCGCCCCAGCCCGGAGGAGATGGTGATGTAGTCCGGCGGCAGCTCGTCCACCGTGATGGTGCGGCGGCTGCGCGCGGCCTGGCCGACCAGGGTGCGGCCGAAGGCGATCCGGGTGGGCCGGCCGTCGTCGTCGGGGTAGCCGTAGGAGCCGACGAGCCGCAGCTCGGGGCCACCGTCGGCGTCCTCCGCGAGATAGAAGGCGCCGTACTGGGCCGACACCAGCGGCACCAGCTCGTCCATGATCAGCTCGGCGACCACGGACAGGTCGCGGTGGCCCTGCATCAGGCCGGAGACCCGGGCGAGGTTGGTCTTGAGCCAGTCCTGTTCCTGGTTGGCCCGGGTGGTCTCGCGCAGGGACTCCACCATCGCGTTGATGTTGTCCTTGAGCTCGGCGACCTCACCGGAGGCCTCCACGTTGACGGAGCGGGTCAGGTCGCCCTCGGCGACCGCGCTCGTGACCTCGGCGATCGCCCGGACCTGCCGGGTGAGGTTGCCCGCCAGCTCGTTGACGTTCTCCGTGAGCCGCTTCCACATGCCGGAGACGCCCTCGACCTCCGCCTGTCCGCCGAGGCGGCCCTCGGTGCCGACCTCGCGGGCGACGCGGGTGACCTCGTCGGCGAAGGCGGAGAGCTGGTCGACCATCGTGTTGATGGTCGTCTTCAGCTCCAGGATCTCGCCGCGCGCGTCGACGTCGATCTTCTTGGACAGGTCGCCGCGGGCCACGGCGGTCGTCACCAGCGCGATGTTGCGCACCTGGCCGGTGAGGTTGTTGGCCATGGAGTTGACGTTGTCGGTGAGGTCCTTCCAGGTGCCCGCGACATGCGGCACGTGCGCCTGTCCGCCGAGGCGGCCCTCGGTGCCGACCTCGCGGGCGACGCGGGTGACCTCGTCGGCGAAGGCCGACAGCGTGTCGACCATGGTGTTGATGACGTCGGCCAGCGCCCCGACCTCCCCGGCCGCCTCGACCCTGATCCGCTGCGACAGGTCGCCCCGGCCCACCGCGGAGGCGACCTGGGCGATGGAACGGACCTGACCGGTCAGGTTGGACGCCATCACGTTGACGTTGTCGGTGAGGTCCTTCCAGGTGCCCGACACACCGCGCACCTGCGCCTGTCCGCCGAGGCGGCCCTCGGTGCCGACCTCGCGGGCGACGCGGGTGACCTCGTCGGCGAAGGCGGAGAGCTGGTCGACCATCGTGTTGATGGTGTTCTTGAGTTCGAGGATCTCGCCGCGGGCGTCCACGGTGATCTTCTGCGACAGGTCGCCCTTGGCGACCGCCGTCGCCACCAGCGCGATGTTGCGGACCTGGCCGGTGAGGTTGCCGGCCATGAAGTTCACCGAGTGGGTGAGATCGCGCCAGGTGCCCTTCACGCCCTGCACGTCGGCCTGTCCGCCGAGGCGGCCCTCGGTGCCGACCTCGCGGGCGACGCGGGTGACCTCGTCGGCGAAGGCGGAGAGCTGGTCGACCATCGTGTTGATGGTGTTCTTGAGTTCGAGGATCTCGCCGCGGGCGTCCACGGTGATCTTCTGCGACAGGTCGCCCTTGGCGACCGCCGTCGTCACCTGGGCGACGTTGCGGACCTGCGCGGTGAGGTTGCCCGCCATGGCGTTCACCGAGTCCGTCAGATCGGCCCAGGTGCCCGAGACCCCCGGCACCTGCGCCTGGCCGCCCAGCGCCCCCTCGGTGCCGACCTCGCGGGCCACCCGGGTCACCTCGGAGGTGAACACCGACAGCTGGTCCACCATCCCGTTGAAGACCTTGGCGATGTCCCCCATGAGGCCGTCCGCGTCGTCCGGCAGCCGGGTGCCGAAGTCCCCGTCCCGTACGGCCGTCAGCCCCGCCAGGAGCCGCCTCAGCTCCTGGTCCCCCGGTGTCACCTCGGTCCCCTCGGGGCTCTTGCTGGTCATGCGCACCCTCGTTCCGGCCAGAGTCAGTGCGCGTTTCCGCAGTTCACGGATGTGCGCGATGAGAAAATACGCCGAAGGCTAACCCAGGTGGCGGGTGCGGAACAAAGCGCGGCACCACGAAAGGAATCGATCCGAGAAGATCTCGGATCGCTTGCATACTCCGGTTGTTGAGGGGTACTCGACCAAGTTTCACCGGGCGTGGAGCGTCGGCGCGCGGTTCTGGTCCACGCCTTTCGAATGCGCGCGCGTCTGACGGGTATTTGCTGCTGTGGAGCTGGGCGACGCCCAGGGGATCCGTCGTCATCGGGGAGGCAAGGAGCAGTGCCCATCGACAGCATCTGGTCGTACGCGCCGGACCTGGGCCAGGTCCAGGGACAGGACCTCACGGACTACACCGTCGTCGCGAGCGACGGCACCATCGGCCATGTGGACCGGCAGGCCGACCACCACGGCATGCGGCACCTCGTCGTCGACACCGGGGTGTGGGTGTTCGGCCGCAGCCTTCTGGTGCCGGTCGGCGTGGTCGCGGCCGTCCACGCGGGGGAACGCCAGGTGACGTTGGCCTGCACCAGGGCCGAGGTGAAGGCGGCGCCCCGGTTCCGCACCGACAGCGAGACCATGGACCCCGCCTATCTCACCGCGGTCGGTGACTACTATCACCGGCTGCCGGCGCGCGAGAGCCCCACCGGGTGAACACCGCGCACCGGACGGGTCCACCCGAGGGGACCGTGCGGGCGCGCCGGGGGCCGCACCCCGCACCACCGGGACATGGCCGACCGCTCGCTCGTCGTGCCGGAGCCGGTCACCGACGCCACCCCGCACGGCGTGGGACCGGCCGGCTTCGACGTGCGGACGAGGGGGAGGGCGTACGGGTCACCGTCCACGACCACGGCGACGTCGTCCCCGAGGCCGCCGGCGGGACCGGCGACCCGCCGGCCGTGCACCGCGGCAGCGGTCACGGCCGGCCCCTGGTGATCCGGCCGGCACGGGACATCGGCGTCCGCGGGCGCCCGGCGACGGCAGGACCGTCAGCGTGCCGGTCCTCCCGCGCGACGCGCCGGCCCGGGGTCACCAGGGCAGGAAGACGTGGATGTCCTTGCCGTGGTCGTCGCTGACGACGCTGACCTGGTCGCACAGCGTGTGGATCAGGTGCCAGCCGATCCCGCCGCCGCCGCGGTGGGGGTGGAAGGGCCGTGGGGAGGGCTCGGTGGTGCTGGTGTCATGCATCACCACGTGCACCCCGTCGAACGTTCTGCGCAGACGGAGCTGGAACGGGCCCGGCGCGTACTGCACCGCGTTGGCGGCCAGCTCCGTGACCACCAGGAGTATGTCGTCCCAGTGCTCCGGAGCCGACGGTGCGGACGCACGGGCCAGGTCCAAGAGGAACTCCTCCGCGACCAGGCGTGCGTCCGTCACATCGTGCAGCTCCCCCGGGAAGCTGGCGATGCGGCTCGTGATGTCCTCGGCAGCCAGTGTCCTGTCCCTACGCGGCTCGCGTGCCATCTCGCCTTCCAGGCCCCGTCGTCGCGGGGCGGTCGTCCTCGTGTGTGCGCCCCCTCGAACTGCGGGTTCCCGTGCGGGCGGAGCCTACGCGCCCGCATGCCCGTGCCCGGCCGGTGACAAACCCGTCACCGACCGGAAACGGTTCAGGAACCTGCCCGACGACGTCCGTCCCGCCCGCCCCGCGACGCCCGGCACGTACTCCCCGGAGGGGGATTCCCGGCCGTGTACGCCGAACCGCCCGCACGGCTCCCCCCGTCGAGGACGCCCCGGCGCCTTGCGGCCGCACGCTTCGTCCACGCTCGGGTCGGACTCGCGCGGGGGCGGACGGTGGGGAGGACCGGACAGGCCCCGGCCCCCGGGCGTTCAGCGGAAGACGTCGTCCGAGTCGTCCCAGCCGTACGACTCGTCCACGGTCGGTGTCCGTCCCGGACGCGTCCGGGAGTGGTACATCGCGTCGATCTCCAGCGCGTAGTGCCGCACGATCTCGTCCCGGCGCAGTTTCATCGACGGCGTCAGCAACCCGTTGGTCACGTCGAACGGCTCGGGCAGCACCCGGAACACCCGGATCGACTCCGAGCGCGACACGCTGCTGTTGGCCGCGGCGACCGCCCGCGCGATCTCCTCCCGCAGCGCGTTCTCCTCCCGCGCCTCCCGGGCCGGTGCGTCGCCCGGCAGGGACAGCGCGGCCCGCCAGTCGTTGACGAACTCCGGGTCCAGCGTGATCAGGGCACCCACACACGGCCGGTTGTCGCCCACGACGACGGCCTGGTGGACCAGCGGGTGCATCCGCAGCCGCTGCTCCAGGGCCGCCGGCGCCACGCTCTTGCCGCTGCTCGTGATGATGATGTCCTTCTTGCGGCCGGTGATCGTGAGATAGCCCTCGGGGTCCAGCCGGCCCAGATCGCCCGTGGCCAGCCAGCCGCCGCGCAGCACGGCCCGGGTGGCGGCCTCGTCACCCACGTACCCCTGGAACACCGACGGCCCGCGCACCAGGATCTCCCCGTCGTCGGCCACCCGTATTTCGGTGCCCGGCAGCGCCTGCCCCACGGTGCCGGACTTCTCCCGCCCGAACGGCTGCATCGTCACCCCGCCGCTGGTCTCGGTGAGCCCGTAGCCGTCGTGGACGTAGACGCCGATCCCCTCGTAGAAGAGGCAGAGGTCGCGGTGGAGCGTCGACCCCCCGGAGGTGCCCCGCAGCACCCGGCCGCCCAGCGTGGCCCGCAGTCTGCGGTAGACCGTGCGCTCGTACAGGGCGTGCTGCAGCCGCAGGTCGAGGCCCGGCCCGGAGCCCAGGCCCAGCCGCTGCCGCTCCAGCGCGGCGGCGAAGTCCTGTGCCGTGCCGGCCGCCCGCTCGAACAGGGCGCCGCGGCCCGAGAGCTGTGCCGAGCGCAGGAAGTTCTTGTAGATCTTCTCCAGCAGCGACGGGACGGCGTACAGATAGGTGGGCCGGAAGGTGCGCAGGGCCGAGGACAGGGACTCCCCGCCGATGTCGGGTTCGTGCCCCATCAACAGCCCGCCGCGCACGCACAGCACCTGGATCATCAGACCGTAGACGTGGGAGAAGGGCAGGAAGGCGAGGACGGCGGCCTGCTCGCCGGGGGGCGCCGCGACGTGGCCCCAGCCCGCCAGCAGGGTGTCGCTCATGAAGGCCAGGCCGCGGTGGCTCAGCGCGCAGCCCATGGCGTGGCCGGACGTGCCGGAGGTGTAGGCGACGACCGCCGTGGAGTCCGGCAGGACGATGCGGCGCATCGAGTCGACCGTGGCCGCCGGGATGAACTCGCCGCGCGCCGCCAACTGGTCCAGCGCGCCCGCGTCCAGCTGCCACACGTGCCGCAGCGCCGGCAGCGCGGCGCACACGGACCCGACGGTCATCACGCCCTGCTCGTCCTCCACCAGCACGGCCACACAGCCGGAGTCCCGCAGGATCCACTCCACCTGCTCGCGCGAGGAGGTCGGATAGACGGGGACGACCTCGGCGCCCACCGTCCACAGGGCATGGCCGAGGAGGGTCCACTCGTAGCGGGTGCGCGCCATGATCGCCACCCGCATGCCGGGCGAGATCCCGGACGCCACCAGGCCCTTGGCCAGGGCGACCACCCGGTCGCGGAACTCGAGGGCGGTGATCCGCTCCCAGGTGGCGGAGGCCGGGCCGGCACGGTGGGCGAGCATCGGCAGGGCGGGGCTCTCGGCCGCCGTCTCGAAGAGGCTGTCGGCGAGGCCGCCGGCCAGGGGCGAGGCGGACGGGGGAGCGAGAGCGAGGTCGCGCATGCACTGCTCCTGACGTGTACGGACGGTGACTCGGCCGATGGGCACCGTCATCGGCGGTGCCTGAATGTAGCCGAGCCGGAGCGCCCGCGCGCCGGGATCGCGACAAGTGTGTCCGCACTGATGATCTCGGCGCTTTCGGGGGACCCGGACGGCATGAGTTACGTCAACCCAGATCCCGATCCGGAACGCAGCACCGGCCTCGAACCGGGCGGCGGCGTCCCCCCGGGCGAGACCCCGCCCGCGGAGAGCAGCATGCCCGAGGCGGGCCCCCGGGAGACGCACAACCCCGCCAAGGGCTGGTCCAAGGGCCCGATGACCGCGATCCTCGTCCTCGTGGCGCTGTTCGCGGCCTTCTTCCTGGTCTACGCCATCATCCTCATCCTCTGACACCCCTACCCGCGAGAAGCGGACCGCGTACGCCCCGCCCCCTGGGTGTGCCGTACGCACTCCGTGACGACCTCCCGCAGGCTCCCCGTGCGTTCCAGCAGGGCGCGCTGCACCTGCGCCCCGTTGCCGTCGCGCAGCAGCCGTGCGCAGCCCTCGCGGGCGCGTTCCAGGTCGCCGGTGGCCTCCAGGGCCTCGGCGGTGTGGTCGAGGAGGGCGTGCACGACCGTCTCGGCCGGCGTGCGGCGCATGGTCTCCGGGTGGAGCAGCTCGCCCGTCAGCCCCGACCGGGCCGCCTGCCAGGCGGCCAGCCGGAGCAGGCTGACACCGGGGTCCAGCGGCTCCCGGCCGGCCCGCCACTCGCGTGCCGCGGTCTCCACCAGCGCGCGGGCGAGGGTGGCGATCAGCGCCGCCGTCTCCGCGTGCAGACAGACGTCGGAGACGCGGATCTCCACCGTCGGGTACCGCTGGGACAGCCGGGCGTCGAAGTAGACCATCTTCTCGTCGAGGATGACGCCGGTGGCCACCATGTCGGCGACCCGCCGGTGGTAGCGCTCGGCCGAGCCGAACGTCTCGGTCGGACCGGCGGACGGCCAGCGCTGCCAGACCCGGCTGCGGTAGCTGTTGTACCCCGTCTCCTTGCCCTGCCAGAACGGCGAGTTCGCGCTCAGCGCCGCCAGTACCGTCAGCCAGGGCCGCAGCCGGTCCACGACCCCGACGCCCTCCTCGTCGGACTCGACGGACACGTGGACGTGGCAGCCCATGACGAGCTGTTCCCGGGTGGCGATGCCGTACTGCTTCTCCATCCACTGGTAGCGCCGGTTGACGCCGATGGCCGGGCTGACCGGCAGCGGCGAGGTGGCGAGGGCGGCGACGGTGCAGCCGATCTTCCCGGCGTGCCCGGCGGCCTCCTCGCGGCAGCGGACGATCTCCGCGTGCAGGCTCTCCATCGAGGACTGCGGATGCGTGGCGAACTCCAGCATCTGCTCGTGCAGTTCCTTCTCGAAGACGTCCTGTTCCGCGCCGTCCCGGGCGGCACGGGCGAGTACCGCCGCGGACATCGCCCGTGGTTCGCCGCTCTCCGGATCAACCAGGAGGAGCTCCTCCTCCACTCCGACGGTGCGCACTTGGTGCCGCCCTTCTGTGACCTGCCGCGACGCCGAGAAGTCCTCGGCCGTACGACCCCGAATGCCCCGGTGAGGGCCTCGGACACCTGGCGGCGTGGCCGGACTCTCACGGGACGGCCGGTGCCAGCCACATCGTCGCGAGCGGCGGCAGCGTGAGCCGTACGGTGCCGTCCTCGGGCTTGACCGGGTCCGGGTTCGTGACGTCCCCGCCGCCGTAGTGCGCGGCGTCGGTGTTGAGGACCTCCTGCCAGGCGACGACGTCGTCACCGACACCGAGGGCGTAGTCGTGCCGCACCACGGGGGAGAAGTTCGACACCGCGAGCAGCGGCCGGCCCCCGGTGTCGTACCGCAGGAACGCGAAGACGTTGTCGTCGGCCGCGTCGACCGCCACCCACCGGAAGCCGGACGGGTCGGTGTCGCGCTGCCACAGCGCCGGGGTCGCCCGGTAGCGGGTGTTGAGGTCGCGCACCAGGTCCCGCACCCCGCGGTGGTCGCCCGCGGAGTGGTACCCGTCGTCGAGCAGCCACCACTCCGGGCCGGTCTTCTCGGACCACTCGGCGCCCTGCGCGAACTCCTGCCCCATGAACAGCAGTTGCTTGCCGGGGTGGGCCCACATGAAACCGAGGTAGGCCCGCACGTTCGCCCGCCGCTGCCACCAGTCGCCCGGCATCTTCGACACCAGCGCCTGCTTGCCGTGCACCACCTCGTCGTGCGAGACGGGCAGCACGTAGTTCTCGCTGTAGGCGTAGACCATCGCGAACGTCATCTCGTGGTGGTGGTACTTGCGGTGCACCGGCTCGTGGGAGACGTACTCCAGCGAGTCGTGCATCCAGCCCATGTTCCACTTGAAGCCGAACCCGAGACCGCCGGTGTCGGTGGGCCGGGTCACCCCGCCCCACGCCGTGGACTCCTCCGCGATGGTCACCACCCCGGGGCAGCGCCGGTAGACGGTCGCGTTCATCTCCTGGAGGAACGCCATCGCCGCCAGGTCCTCCCGGCCGCCGTACGCGTTGGGCTCCCAGCCGCCGTCCTCGCGCGAGTAGTCCAGGTAGAGCATGGAGGCCACCGCGTCCACCCGCAGTCCGTCGATGTGGAACTCCTGGCACCAGTAGACGGCGTTCGCGACCAGGAAGTTGCGCACCTCGGTGCGGGCGAAGTCGAAGGTGTACGTCCCCCAGTCGGGGTGCTCCGCGCGCCGGGAGTCCCCGGGCTCGTACAGCGGGTCCCCGTCGAACCGGGCCAGCGCCCAGTCGTCCTTCGGGAAGTGCGCCGGCACCCAGTCCATGATCACACCGATGCCGGCCCGGTGCAGCGCGTCGACCAGGTACTTGAAGTCGTCCGGGGTGCCGAGGCGCGCGGTCGGCGCGTAGAACCCGGTGACCTGGTAGCCCCAGGACGGTCCGAAGGGGTGCTCGGCGACCGGCATCAGCTCCACGTGGGTGAAGCCGAGGTCCTTGACGTAGGCCGGGAGCTCCTCGGCGAGTTCGCGGTACGTCAGCCCCGGTCGCCAGGACGGCAGGTGCACCTCGTACACCGAGAACGGCGCCTCGTGCACGGGCGTCGCCGCCCGCCGCGCGAACCAGTCGGCGTCACCCCACTCGTAGTGCGAGGCCGTCACGACGGACGCCGTGTTCGGCGGCGCCTCCGTGCGCCGCGCCATCGGATCGGCCTTGAGGAACCGGTGTCCGTAGCGGGAGTGGATCTCGAACTTGTAGCGGGTGCCCTCGCCGACGCCCGGCAGGAACAGCTCCCACACCCCGGACGAGCCCAGCGAGCGCATCGGGAACGCCGTGCCGTCCCAGTGGGTGAAGTCGGCGGCGACCCTCACCCCCTGCGCGTTGGGCGCCCACACCGTGAAGCGGGTGCCGGTGACGCCCTGGTGGGTCATGGGGTGCGCGCCGAGCGCCGTCCACAGCTCCTCGTGCCGGCCCTCACTGATCAGGTGCAGGTCGAGCTCGCCGAGGGCGGGCAGGAACCGGTAGGGGTCGTGCGTCTCGACGGCCTCGTCGTCGCCGTAGGCCACCGTCAGCGTGTACGCGGGGATCGCGTCCAGCGGCAGCACGACGGAGAACAGGCCGTCGCCCTCCGACACGAGCGGGGTGCGGGCGCCGTCGACGACGACGCCCACCTCGCGGGCGAAGGGGCGCAGGGCGCGGAAGGCGATCCCGCCGGGCACCGGATGGGCGCCGAGCAGCGCGTGCGGATCGTGGTGGGCGCCCGCCAGCAGGCGCCCCCGGTCGGTCGGGTCGAGGGCGGGCGCGGCGCCGGGGGGCGCGGCGGCGGACGGGACGGGCCCGGCCGACTCGGGAAGGCGGGTGTCACGCAGAGCCACGGCTTCAGTCTCCTCTCACGGCGAGGCGCTCGATCGCCGCCATGGGTACGGGCAGCCAGTCGGGTCGGTGCCGGGCCTCGTACAGCACCTCGTACACAGCCCGGTCCGTCTCGTAGGCGCGGAGCAGGCCGTGCTTCTTGCGCGGGTCCCAGCCGGCGCGGGCGGCGTAGCCCGCGCAGTAGGCCTCACGGCAGCGGCGCGCCCACTCCGGGCGCCAGGGGCGGCGCTGGCGGGCGGCGTAGTCGAAGGAGCGCAGCATCCCGGCGATGTCCCGCACGGGGGAGTGGGCGCTGCGCCGTTCGGAGAGCGGCCGGGACGGCTCGCCCTCGAAGTCGATGACGAACCACTCGCGCCCCGCCCGCAGCACCTGCCCCAGGTGCAGGTCACCGTGGACGCGCTGGGCGGGCGGCCCGGCGTCGCAGGTGGTCAGGGCGGCGAAGGCGGCCCGCAGCCCCGGCACGAACGGCTGGAGCGCGGGAACGGCGTGTGCCGCGGCGGTCAGCCGCTCGGTCATCGCCGCCGCCGTCCGCCCGTTCTCGCCGGGCGCGCCGATCGGGAACGCCGTGGACAGCGCGAGGTGCACGTCCGCCGTGGCCCGGCCCAGCGCGTGCGACTGCGCGGTGAAGTCGTCACCGGCGGCGAGCGCGTCGAGGGCCAGCGTCCAGCCGTCGGAGGCGTCGCGCAGATACGGCTGGAGCACGCCGAGCGTCGCGTTGAACGGATGCGTGGTGCGCAGCCAGGCCACCGGGGCGGGCACCCGGTGGCAGCCCTGCCGGGCCAGCGCCCCGGGCACCTCCAGGTCCGGGTTGACACCGGGCTGGACGCGCCGGAACACCTTCAGGATGTACTCGTCGCCGTACACCAGCGAGGAGTTGGACTGCTCGGCGGTCATCAGGCGCGGCACCAGTCCGGCGGGCACCTGCTGGGACCCGTCGCACTCGAACCGCAGCGGGCCCGCCGTGCCGGGGTGGCGCAGCCGCTCCAGGAGCAGCTGGGCGGCGCGCGGGTCGTGCAGGGCGTCGTAGACCGTCAGTCCGGCCAGCCGGCCGTCCGGCACCCTGCCGATGAGCGCCTTGCCGAGCCGCGGCGAGGGGTGCTCCCGTACGCCGAGGAGGAGCTGGTAGCAGTCACCGGCCGGGGAAGTGCCGCCGGGAGCGGGCACGCCTCCGTGACCGGCGTGCACCAGCATGTGCAGACAGCCCGGGAACAGCTCCGTCATCGACAGCACACCGAGGTCGGTGACGGGCCGGTCCTTGCCGGCGAACCAGCGCTGCAGCGGCAGCCACTCGCGCAGCAGCCCGGTGAGCGACTCCATGGGCTCGGCGGGCGCGCTTCGCGGCCGCAGGAACGCGGTCTTCGTCATGGTGACGCCTCCTCTCCCCGGCACACGCTCACAGTCGGCGGCCGATGCGGGACGCGACTCGGGTGAGCCGGAACCAGTAGAAGCCGTGGCCCCCGAGGGTCAGCAGGTACGGCAGTTCGCCGACGGCCGGGAAGCGCACCCCGCCGAACAGCTCGACCGGGTGCCGTCCTCCGAACTCGCGCAGGTCCAGCTCGGTGGGCTGGGCGAAGCGGGAGAAGTTGTTGACGCAGAGCACCAGGTCGTCCTCGTACTCGCGCAGGAAGGCGAGGACGGCCGGGTTGGAGGACGGCAGCTCGGTGTAGGAGCCGAGGCCGAACGCCGGGTTCTGCTTGCGGATCTCGATCATCCGGCGGGTCCAGTGCAGCAGCGAGGACGGGGAGGCCATGGAGGCCTCGACGTTGGTGACCTGGTAGCCGTAGACCGGGTCCATGATGGTCGGCAGGAACAGCCGGCCGGGGTCGGAGGAGGAGAACCCGGCGTTGCGGTCCGGGGTCCACTGCATGGGCGTGCGGACCGCGTCGCGGTCGCCGAGCCAGATGTTGTCGCCCATGCCGATCTCGTCGCCGTAGTAGATGATCGGCGAACCCGGCAGGGAGAGGAGGAGGGCGGTGAAGAGTTCGATCTGGTTGCGGTCGTTGTCCAGCAGCGGGGCGAGCCGGCGGCGGATGCCGATGTTGGCGCGCATGCGGGGGTCCTTGGCGTACTCCGCCCACATGTAGTCGCGCTCTTCGTCGGTGACCATCTCCAGGGTCAGCTCGTCGTGGTTGCGCAGGAAGATGCCCCACTGGCAGCCCGACGGGATGGCCGGGGTCTTGGCCAGGATCTCGGAGACGGGATAGCGGGACTCGCGGCGGACCGCCATGAAGATGCGCGGCATGACCGGGAAGTGGAAGGCCATGTGGCACTCGTCGCCGCCGGCGGCGTAGTCGCCGAAGTAGTCGACGACGTCCTCCGGCCACTGGTTGGCCTCGGCCAGCAGCACCGTGTCCGGGTACTGGGTGTCGATCTCCTTGCGCACCCGCTTCAGGAAGGCGTGCGAGGCGGGCAGGTTCTCGCAGTTGGTGCCCTCGGCCGCGTAGAGGTACGGCACCGCGTCAAGCCGGAACCCGTCGATGCCCAGGTCCAGCCAGAAGCGCAGGGCCGCCAGGATCTCCTCCTGCACGCGTGGGTTCTCGTAGTTGAGGTCCGGCTGGTGGGAGAAGAAGCGGTGGAAGTAGTACTGCCCCCGCACCGGGTCGTACGTCCAGTTCGACGCCTCGGTGTCGACGAAGATGATCCGCGCGTCCGGATAGCCCTTGTCGTCGTCGGCCCACATGTAGAAGTCGCCGTACGGGCCGTCGGGGTCCTTCCTCGACTCCTGGAACCACGGGTGTTCGTCGCTGGTGTGGTTCATGACGAAGTCGATGATCACGCGCATCCCGCGCTGGTGGGCGGCGTCGACGAACTCCACGAAGTCGGCGAGGTCGCCGAAGTCGGGGAGGACGGCGGTGTAGTCGGCCACGTCGTAGCCGCCGTCGCGCAGCGGCGACTTGAAGAAGGGCGGCAGCCAGAGGCAGTCCACGCCCAGCCACTGCAGGTAGTCCAGTTTGGCGGTCAGACCCTTCAGGTCGCCGATGCCGTCACCGTCACTGTCCTGGAAGGAGCGGACCAGCACCTCGTAGAAGACGGCTCGTTTGAACCACTCCGGGTCCCGGTCCTTGGTGGGGGTGTCCTCGAAGGTGTCCGGTACCGGCTCGTTCACGGTCATGACGTTCCTGGCCCTCCGTTTCGCTGTGCGGCGGGCGGTCTCGGTACGTGCAGGACATGCGCGGGAGCCCGCCCCGGCTCCAGTCGCACGTAGTTGGTGCTGCCCCAGTGGTAGGTCTCGCCGGTGAGCTCGTCGCGCACCGGTACCGACTCGTGCCACTCCAGGCCGAGTTGCGGCATGTCCAACGAGACCGTGGCCTCCTGGGGGTGATGAGGGTCGAGGTTGGCGACCACGAGCACGACGTCGGGGCCACTGCGCTTGCTGTACGCGATGACGGAGTCGTTGTCCGTCCGGTGGAAGCGGAGGTTCCTGAGCCGGTGGAGCGCGGGGTGTGCGCGGCGGATGGTGTTGAGCCGGGTGAGGAGGGGGGTGATGGTGCGGCCCTCGCGTTCGGCGGCCGCCCAGTCGCGGTGTTTGAGCTGGTACTTC
>NZ_JBIBZI010000016.1:0-193745 GCF_043084105.1 Streptomyces sp. NPDC014676
CAGAGGAGGGCTTGGGTGTGGTGTTTGCCCTGGCTGATCTTCTTGTCGTAGTAGGCCCGGGAGACCGGGTCGGCCAGGGCCGCGAACGCGGAGAGGAAGAAAGCTCGTTTGAGCTGCTTGTTTCCTCTCCTGGAGGGCTGTTCGCCGCGGATTGAGGAGCCCGAGTTCCGGGTCGCCGGGGCGAGACCTGCGTAGGCGGCGAGGTGGCCGGCGGTCGGGAAGGTGCTGCCGTCGCCGACCTCGATCAGGATCCGGGCTCCGGTCCTGACGCCGACTCCAGGCATCGACGTCAGGACTTTCGAAAGAGGGTGGGCCTCCAGCAGTTCCTCGATCCGTCCGGCCAGCAGTTTCCGCTGGTCAAGGACGGCCGTGAGCGAGGCGGCGAGGCTCGGGACGATCAGCGCGGCCGCCTCGGTCCCGGGAACGGTGACGGTCTGCTCGTCCAACCCGGCGAAGATCTCCTCGACCAGCCGCTGGGCCATCCTCGGTGCCTTCGTCCGCAGCAGCGTGATCAGCCGCCGGCGGCCGGCCCTGCGGATCTGGGCCGGTGACCCGAACCGCTCCAGCAAGGTCAGGACGGCAGGGTGCTGCAACCGCGGTCCCAGGACCCGTTCCAGCGAAGGATGGATCTGGGTCAACAAGCCGTGCAGCCGGTTGGCGACCCGGGTCGCCTCGCCGACCAGGTCGTCGTCAAAGCCGACGATCATCTCCAGCTCGGCGATCGTCTCGTCCTGGCCGTCGATGGCCCGCAGCGTGTGGGGCATTGCGCGGGCCGCGTCCGCGATGATGAACGCGTCCTTCGCATCGGTCTTCGCCTCACCGGGATAGAGGTCGGCGATCCGTCGCATCGTTAGGCCCGGTAAGTAGGCGACCAGGCAGCCCATGTCGCGGGCGACGGCCAGTGGCAGGGCGCCGATCGAGGCCGGCTGGTCGACCACGACCAGCACCGTTCCGTGCTTGGCCTGCAGCTTGGCGAACAGCTCGCGGAGCTTGGGTTCGGTGTTGGGCAGCCGTTTGTCGAACGCCTTCTTCCCGGCCGGGGTGACGGCGGTGGCGTGGTGTTCGCCCTTGCCGACGTCCAGGCCGGGGAAGACGTCGATGTCGCCGGTGTCGATCACGTGCAGGCCCCTCCATCACGCTTCGTCCGGCCTTGCCTCGGCACCGAGCTGCCACATCCACGTTACGGAGAGCTCTTCCGGCTCGGATGAAGCCGGTGCTCAAGCTCCTCATCAGCGGTCCGTCGATGCCTTCGGACCCGGTGACACCACCCCCGGATCATCAACAACAGGAGGGGGAAGTCATGCCGGATCCGAAGGCCGGAGGCTCCATTGCGGAGCCAACGAAGACGGTAACGGGGGGAACGGACCAGCGACCTGCTGGAGGCCGAGTCATGAACGCATGGAATCCCCCGCACGCATCCGGTCCGCTGCCGCCGCGCCAGGAGCGCACCCCGAAGAGGACGAACCCTCTGCGACGTCCGTCCGACAGGTTCGAGTCCTGGTTCCGCGGCTTCCTGATGCTCGTCCTCGTCCTCGGCCTGCCGGCGGCCGCGCTCGGTGCGGGGCTGAACGTGTACGAGTCGTCGATGCGCACCGTGCAGACCCAGTCGGCCGAGCGGCACCAGGTCGACGCCCGGGTGACGTCGATCGCCGAGGAGGTCGGCGAGAACGCGAAACAGCAGGCGCGGGTCCGCTGGACCGACGACGACGGAACGGCGCGGACGGGAACCACCCTCGTGACGCCGGACACGATCGAGGGCACCACCGTGCGGGTGTGGGTGACCGGCGAGGGGGCCGTCACCAAACCGCCGATGACCGGCAACCAGGCCGTGACCACCGGCTGGTTCGCGGGCGGTGCGGCGGCGGTCGGCGTGGCGGCCGGGGTCTTCGCGGCGCGGGTGGGCGCGCGCCACGCGCTGGACCGGAGGAGGTACGCCCAGTGGGACGCCGAGTGGAACCAGGTGGAGTCCCTGTGGGCCGGCCGGTTCCGCCGGTGACATGAGGACGAGCCGGACAGGACCGAGGAGGCGACGCCGATGTCCGACGCGACGACCACCGACCTGTACGAGGTGACCATGGCCATGTCCTACCTCCAGGAGGGCATGACCGGCCCCGCGACGTTCAGCCTCTTCGTCCGCGACCTGCCCGCCGAGCGCGGCTTCCTGGTGGCGGCGGGGCTGGAGTCGGCCCTGGACCACCTGTCCGGCCTGCATGTCGGCCCGGAGGACATCGATGCCTTCGCGTCCGCGCTGCACCGCCCACCGAGTGACCTGCGGCCCCTGCTCGGCCTGGAGTTCACCGGAGACGTGCGGGCGGTGCCGGAGGGACGGATCGTCCTGGCGGGAGAGCCCCTGCTGGAGGTGACCGCGCCTCTACCGCAGGCACAGCTGGCCGAAACGTACGTACTCAACCAGCTCAGCCACCAGACCGCCGTCGCCTCGAAGGCCGCACGGTGCGTCCTCGCGGCGGCGGGCCGTCCGGTCGTGGACTTCTCCCTGCGCCGCACCCACGGCCCGCAGGCAGGGTTCCAGGCCGCCCGCCTCGGCGCGATGACCGGCTTCGCCGGAACCAGCAACGTGGCCGCCGCCACCGCCCTGGGCCTGACCGCCGTCGGCACGATGGCCCACTCCTTCGTCGAGGCGTTCGCCACGGAGGAGGACGCCTTCCGCGCCTTCGCACGGTGCCACCCGGGGCCGGTGACCCTGCTGGTGGACACCTACGCCACCGAGGAGGGCGTACGCGTCGCGGCGCGCGTGCTGCGGGACCTCGACCACGCGGCCCGCGGGCCCGGCTCGGCGGTACGGCTGGACAGCGGCGACCTCGGAGCCCTGGCGGTACGGGCACGCTCCCTCCTCGACGACGCGGGCCTGCCCGACGTACGGATCGTCGCGAGCGGCGGTCTCGACGAGTACGCGGTGGACGAACTGGTCCGCTCCGGGGCGCCGATCGACATCTACGCCGTCGGCACCCGCGTCGGCGTCTCGGCCGACGCGCCGTACCTGGACTCGGCCTACAAGCTGGTGGAGTACGACGGCCGG
Organism: Streptomyces sp. NPDC014676; assembly: GCF_043084105.1. Lineage (NCBI taxonomy): Bacteria > Bacillati > Actinomycetota > Actinomycetes > Kitasatosporales > Streptomycetaceae > Streptomyces > Streptomyces sp. NPDC014676. Next base: position 3,038 of record NZ_JBIBZI010000016.1, read on the forward strand.
CCGGTGATGAAGCTGTCGTCGGCGAAAGTGACGGCACCCGGCCCCAAGCAGGTGTTCCGCCGCCCCGGCTGCGTCGACGTGATCACTCTGGCCGACGAGCAGCCCCCTGACGGTGGCACGCCGTTGCTGGAGACGGTGATACGGGGCGGGCGGCGCACCGGCGCCGGGCCCACGCTCGACGAGTGCCGGGAGAGGTTCACGGCGGACCTGGGCGGCCTGCCGCCGGCGGCCCGCCGGATCCGGGCGCCGGTCGCTCCCCGGGCGACGGCCTCCGAGCGGCTGGGCGCACTCGCCGCCCGCGTCCGGCGCCGCATCGAGCAACGGACGACGGAGGACTCCACCTGGTCCCGGGTCGCGGAACGAACCGTGTCCGGACCGCACGGGTCCGTACCGAGGTGAGGAGGAAAGCGATGCCGCACACGACGGAGTGGAGGGTTCGACTCGACCTCTTCGAGGACGACGACGGAACCACGAAGGCACACGTGGTGCTGGACACCGGCACCACGGAGCTCACCGGTCAGGGAACCGCGCACTGTCATCCGGCGGACGCGAACGTGCCGGAGATCGGCGACGAACTGGCGGCCGGGCGGGCCCTGCAGAACATCGCCCAGCGGCTGCTGAACACCGCCGAGCACGACATCGAGGGCATGGGGGTGCCGCGGCCCGGCCCCCGACAGGTCACCGGATGGCCCACATGACCGACGGCCGACACGACAAGGCAGGAGAATCAGCCATGACACATCCCGTACGACACGGCAGGGGCGGGCTCTCGGCGACCCTGCACGAGCTGGACGATCTCCGTACCCGGATGGACCAGCTCATGCACGCCGTCTTCCCCATCGGCGGCTATCCCGAATCCGGCACGGGCGAGCCGTGGGTGCCGCCGGCCGACGTCGCGGACACCGAGGACGCCTACCTGGTGGAACTGGAGCTTCCCGGCGTGGACAAGGACCAGATCGCCGTCGAGGTCGCCGAGGGCGAGCTCGGCATCCACGGTGAGATCAAGGAGAAGGAACACACCGGGGTGGTCCGCAGGCACACCCGCCGCATGGGGCAGTTCGACTACCGCACGACCCTGCCTCCGAACTCCGACACCGAGCACGTCAGCGCGGACCTGACGAGCGGAGTCCTCACGGTGCGCGTCCCGAAGACCGAGACGGGGAAGGCACACCGCGTCGAGATCACCGGCTGAGCCGGGGTGGCGCCGTCCGCCGGACCGTGTACCGGGTCCGGCGGACGCGTGCTGTTCCCTTCGCGCGGGGCCACGGCCTCGTGTGTCTCCCGGCCGTCGACGCCGACGGTTTCCTCATGGAGCGGTGGGGGACCGCCGGGCGTCGTCGGTCCGGTACGCGAGGCGCTCGGCGACCGGGACCACGCCGTGTCGACTCTCCCGTCCGGGTGGTGACCGTCCGGCATCCGGCCGGCCCGGCCCGTTCCCGCGGATGCGGGCCGGTCGTGCCGTGCGGCGGTGTGCCGCGCGTGGCACGTTGGATACAGGACCATTCTGAGGAGAGGGCGGCGATCATGCGAGCTCACCTCGGCGACCAGCTCGTCGTCGAAAGCCCGGCGACCGGCGCCACCAGGCGCGACGGCGAGATCGTCGGACTCCACCACGAGGACGGAACACCCCCCTACGACGTGCGCTGGTCGGACACGGACGACGTGACGCTCGTGTTCCCGGGGCCCGACGCGCACATCCGGCACGTGGAGCACGGGCGGTCCGGGACCCCCCGCGGGTCTTCCCGGCCCGACACGGGTGAGGCGCAGGCCATGTCCGAGGCCGCTCCGCCGCCCGGGACGCCCAACCCCGGCGACATCGGCCGGCGCGTGGCCGTCGAACGCCACCGGCACGGGCTCAGCCGGGAGGAGACGGCCCGCCGGGCCCGCATCTCGCCGGCCTACCTGGCGTACCTGGAGGAGCAGCCGGCCGACCCGACGACGGCGACCCTCCTCAGCCTGGCCGCCACGCTGGACACCACCGCCACGGCCCTGCGCGGGGCGGGCGTCGACCTGCCGCCCGGTCAGGGCCGCGCACTGCTGCGTCCACAGTTGCGGGACCTCGGCCCGGAGGAATGCCGCCACCTGCTGTCTACGCACGGCGTGGGGCGCGTCGCCGTGTCGGCGCCCGACGGCCGCCCCGCGGTCGTCCCGGTCAACTACGAGATCGTGGAGGACGAGATCGTCTTCCGGACCGCGCCCGACTCCGTGCCCGCTGCGGCTGTCGGAAGGGAGGTCGCCTTCGAGGTCGACCACGTGGACGAGGCGATGAGCCGGGGCTGGAGTGTGCTCGCGGTCGGCCCCGCGAGCGTCGTCACGAAGCCCGATGCCGTGCGCGCGCTCGTCCGGCGCGCACACACCGAGCCATGGCCGGGCGGTGCACGCGACATGTGGGTGTCGATCCGGCCCACGCATCTCACGGGCCGGCGCATCACTCCGGCCGATCAGTAGACGCCCACGGGGCGCCGACTCGAGAGGGGAGGCTTCGGTGAGCCGACTGGCACCGGCCGACGAGCAGGTGACGGCCCTGGTCCGAGCCGCCGCCGCGGCCCCGTCCATGCACAACGCACAGCCCTGGCTCTTCAGTTACTTCCGGCGCAACCGTACGTTCGAGATCCGCGCCGACCTCGAGCGCACCATGCCGCACTCCGACCCCGACACCCGCGGCCTGCACATCGGCTGCGGCGCCGCCCTGCTGAACCTGAGGGTCGCCGTGGCCCACGAGGGCTGGTGCCCGGAAACCCTCCTGCTGCCCGACCCCACCGACCCGGCGCTGGTCGCGACCGTGCGGCTGACCGGCTCCACGACCGACGAGAGCGACCTCGGCGCGCTGTACCCGGCGATACACCGGCGTCACAGCAGCCGTTACCCGTTCGAGGAGAGGGAGATCCCCGGCCCCGTGCGGGAGGCCCTCGGCGCGGCCGCCCTCGCCGAAGGAGCAACGCTGGCCTTCCCCACCCCGTGGCACCTGCAGGAGGTGCTGGAACTGGTCCAGGACGCCGAGGCACGCAACATCACCGACCCCGGCAGCGACCAGGACCTGGCGCGGTGGACGCGCACCGACGCCCCGTCGGCGGGCACCGCCGACGACGGAGTCCCGCACTACGCCTTCGGGCCGCGCAAGCGCGGGGGCAAGGCTCCCATGCGCGACTTCGCGGCCTCCCGGAGGGTGGCGGGCCGTGACGCCGCCGACTTCGAGCGCACCCCTCAGCTGGCCCTTCTCAGTACGAGCCACGATCACCCGGAGGACTGGCTCCGCGCGGGCCAGGCCGTAGAGCGCGTCCTGCTGCTGGCCACCCTCGAGGGCCTGTCCGGTTCCTTCGCCGCTCAACCCCTCGAATGGACCGACCTGCGCTGGCCGCTGCGCGACCCGGTGTCGGGGACGGGCTGCACCCAGATGCTCCTGCGCCTGGGGTACGGCCCGAAAGGACCCGGCACACCGCGCCGCCCGGTGTCGGACGTACTCGACATCCGACCCAGAGGGAACTCGGCGGGCCGGCGGTCGGCCTCGCACGCGGTCACCGGGTTGTTCCGGTCCCGTCCCGGTCCGCTGACTCGCCGGTGAGCTGCGGCTCGACGTCCACGACGCCCTCCACGGCGCGCACGAGACGCACGGCGACCGAGATGAGCGAGGTGTCGTGGATGTGCCCCCGGAGGGTGACGACACCCTCGTGGACGTTCACGTGGATGGCGTGGCTGAAGGCGGGGAAAAGGTAGGACACCACGGTGCGGCGGACCTCCTCCTCGATCTCCTCGTCCGGCCGCAGGAAGACCTTCAGCAGGTCGGCGCGGCTCACCATGCCCTGGAGCATGCCGATGTCGTCGACCACGGGCAGCCGCTTGACGTGCCGGACGGCCATGATCCTGGCCGCCTGTGCCAGGGTGGCGTCGGGGTGGACCGTGATCGCGGGGGTGCTCATGAGCTCCTCCGCCGTCACCGCCCCGGCCTTGGCGACGTCGGACAGGCGCCGGCGCTGCTCGAAGAGGCTCGGTTCGCTGTCGCGGAACTCCTCCTTGGGCAGCAGGTCGGCCTCGGAGACGACGCCGACGACACGCCCTTCTCCCTCCAGGACCGGCATCGCGCTGACCTTCCACTGCTCCATGGTCTGCACGATCTCCTTGAAGGGCGCGTCGCGTCCGACGGCCACGACCGTCCGGGTCATCACATCGCTGACGATGTGCGGGGTCTCAGGCACCGCGATCCTCCTCGTCTCGCCTCGTGGTGACGGGGAGGGAGCAGCCAGGCCCGGCCCGGCAGTTCCCCGGCACCGGTGGTCTCGATGACCGCCGCGCGGCGGCCGTGCCGACGATGCGAGGGAGGGGACCTCGCCCTTCCTCCGGCCGTATGACTCCACGATCGCCACAAATCGGCGCAGTGCAACCCGGGCCGAAGCCCCCGTCCGCGAGTCGGTCCATGTGCCGCGACGGAACCCGTGCGGTGCGACGGTATTGACAGGGACTTCAAGGCAGCGGCAGGGCAGGAAGGCGGTGGTGACCGTGGAGTTCCCGCTGGTCGTGGGTGTCGACGGATCGGATTCCAGCCTGGAGGCCGTGGACTGGGCGGTGGACGAGGCCGCGCGCCTCGGGCTGTCCCTGCGGCTCGTCCACGCCTCTTTGTGGGAGCGGTACGAGGGGGGTCTCCCGTCCTTCAGGACCGGCCGTCCGGCCGAAGAGGTCATGGCCGAGCACATCGCCGCGTCCTGCGCGGAACGCGCCCGGCTGCGCGACCCGGGGGTGAAGGTGTCGAGTGACGTGCTGCCCGACGACGCCGTGTCCGCGCTCCTGCACGCGGCTCATGAGTCCTCCGCCCCGGTCACGGGCTCCCGCGGCCGTGGGGGGATCAGGGGGATGCTGCTGGGTTCGGTGAGCCTCACGGTGGCCGCCCGTGCCGTGTGCCCGGTGGTCGTGGTGCGCGGCGGGGAGCGGAACCGGCAGGGCTCCTTCGGCCGGGTGGTGGTCGGCCTCGGCGACTCCACGGAGGGCTCGGCCGCCGTGCGGTTCGCCTTCCGCGAGGCACAGGCGCGCGGCTGCGGCCTGCACGCCGTACGGGCCTGGCGCCGCCCCGCCCACGAACACGTGGACCACCCCCTGATCGCGGACGATGCCGCCGGTGCCGAGGAGGAGCGCGCCTCCGCCCTCCTCACCGACGTGCTGCGCGACGCCGGACGCGATCACCCGCAGGTCGAAGTACGTCGTCAGGCGGTCGAAGGTCCCGCCCACAAGGCCCTCCTGGACGCTTCCTCCGACGCCGACCTGGTGGTCGTGGGGGCACGCAGGCGCCACGGCCACGTCGGTCTGCAGCTCGGCAGGGTGGCCCACGCCCTGCTGCATCACGCCGAGTGCCCGGTGGCGGTCGTCCCCCAACGGACCTGACCCGGACGTGCGTCCCGTGCTCCCGCACATGCGGTGAGGGGAGAAGGAGAGGACGCCACGTCACCTTCGGCGGATGCCTGGAGGAAGGCGCCAAGGGCTGGGTCGCCCGGATGATCCTGCGTAACGGAAAGGGGGGGCGACTTCCGCGACTTCGCCGCGATCGAGACGTGGGCGGCGCGGGTCGCCGACGAGATGAGGCACATGTGAGGAGCCGGTACGGCCCCTTGCCGAGACCCCGGTGCGGGGCACCGGGATCGTCCTCTTCGCTGATCCGGAAGCCGTGCGACTTCCTCATCGGACGGCGTGATGAGTGCGTCGTCCGGGCCCGCGCGACTCCGGGCATCGCAAAGGAGTGCCAGGAGCGTGCCCATCGAGGTGAGTACGAGAAGGGCACCGGCGGTAATGAGTACAGTCCACCACGGGCGCTCGGCCATCGCGCCCCCACCTCCACGGTGAGCCACTCCCACGGCATCTCGCCGATGGCGAGCACAGGAACCACGTACGGCGGAACCTTTAGGAACGGGCCGGGAGAACCGTCTTCGTCGAACACCGCGCCCTCTGACACGATGGACGGTGATCGGTGGGCTTGCTGTCAGGCGGCGCGCCTGAAGCGGTTGGCCCGGGAACGGGCGGGCAGCCCGAGGAGCTCGTGCAGGGCGGCGCCGGTTTCGGCCCGGCACCGCAGCTTCTCCCGGCCGACCCGGTGGACGCCGTGCCGGTCCCCCACTCCCTGGCGTCGCGGACGAAACCCGATGGGCCTGACGGCCCCGTGGAGAGGACCCGCCGGCCCCTGTGCACATGCTGCTGCCGGCGCGACGCTGAGAGCGGGGAAAGGGCCCTTCATGGGAGGTGGATGTCATGCTGTCGCCTGTTGTCGTCGGAGTGGACGGTTCGGCCGAGAGCCTGGCAGCGGCCGAATGGGCGGCCGGTGAGGCCGTGCGCACCGGGCGGTCGCTGCGGCTGCTGTATGTACGGAGCTGGCGCCCGCGTCAGGGTGAACCGGAGATCGCGGGCGTGGCCGAGCGGCACCTGGCGCGGCGCGTCCTGAGGCAGGCCGAGGAACGTGTCCTCGCCGTGTGCCCCGGGGTGCAGGTGCACGACGAGCAGGTCGAGGGGCCGGCCTCCGCCGCCCTGACCAAGGCGGTGGGCGACGCCGAGCTGCTGGCGCTGGGCTCGCGCGGGCTGGGCCGCATCACCGGACTGCTCGCCGGTTCGGTCGCGCTCGGCGTCGTGGCGGAGGCGCCGCGGCCCGTGGTCCTGGTACGGGCCGATGGTGCGGGCGAGGGCCCGGGAGGAGTCGGCCGGCGGGACGTGGTGCTGGGTGTCGACGTCACCGAACCGTGCGGCGAGGCGATCGAGTTCGCCTTCGAGGCGGCCCGCACCCGGGGCAGGCGGTTGAGGGCCGTGCACGCCTGGCGCGCACCCGACCCGCTCACCCTGGGAGCCGGCGAAGTCGGCCTGGTGAGCGATCCGCAGCGGGCCGAGGAATGGCTCGGCTTCCTGTCCGCCGTGCTCCAGGTCTGGCGCGACAAGTACCCCGATGTCGAGGTGCTGGAGTCGGTGGTGCAGGGCAAGCCCGCGGACGCGTTGACGAAGGCGGCGTCCGGAGCGGAACTGCTCGTCGTCGGGCACCGGCTAACCGACCGCCCGAGGATGCCGCGCACCGGCCCGGTCACCCATGCCGTGATCCACCACGTCACCTGTCCCGTGGCCGTCGTGCCCCACCACTGAACCACCAAGGGCGGTCCTCATGCTCAGACCGGTGGTGGTCCCTCCGGGTGGTTCGCGCGAGGACGACGCCGAGGCGAATCCGTCCGAGCACCGACGGGACATGCACGGCACGCTCGCCCGCGCCGTCATCCACCTCCTCGGCACCCTCGCCGTGGCCGCCGTCGTCTCCGGCATCGGTGCCCTGAACGGCTGGACCATGCTGTGCGCCGAGACGCCCTACGAGGCAGCCCGCGACGGCTCTTCCCGGCAGCCTCCGCGAGGCCGCACGGCGACAAGGACGTCCCGGTGTCCGGCATCGTGGCCTCGACCGTGCCGGCCTCGCTGATCACCGTCGTCGGCTACACCCTCTTCGACGACGTCTTCACCGACATCGTGCCGCTGAGCGTGCTGACCGCGGTGATCCCCACCTGTTCTCCGCCGCCCGGCTGTACCGGCTTCTGGTGCACGGCCGCGTGCCTGGACCGGCGGGCACTGCCCCGGGACGTCACCGTCGCGGTGCTCGCCATGGGCTTCTCCTCCTGACCGATCCAGGGCAGCGGCTACCAAGACCGTCTCCTACGGGCTCTTCGTCCTGCTCCTCGGCCTCCCGGGCCACGTCTGGCTCGAGCGCGACGGCGACGTGTCCGAGCGGCCCGGGATCGGAGCTCTCGATGCCGCGTACGCCATCGCCCACGGAACGTCGGGGACGCTCGTGCGACCTGAACTCGCCATCGGACGACAGCCGGCCGGCCGCGAACCGGTGGGCCGGGTACCGGGACCGTCGGCTTCCGGGCGAGGACCAGCGGCCCCTGCTGCCACCGCCCCGCGGAGCGAACACTTGGAGCAGCCTGAAGGAGGTTCACCATGACCCGCACCATCACCGTCGGACTGGACGGCTCGCCCACGAGCGTGGCTGCCGCGGACTGGGCCGCGCGCGAGGCACAGCTCAGGGACCTGCCCCTGCGGCTCGTGACCGCATGGGAGTGGCAACCGCCCGCCTACGCGCCGACGGCCGGACCCGGCGTGCCGGTGCCGCCGAGTGACCTCCGGCGCGCATGGGCACGGCGCCTGCTGGACGAGACGCGGGCCCGCGTCGCCGAGCGCCGGCCCGGGCTGCGGATCGACACGGACGAGATCTCCGGGCTGCCCGTCCCGGCCCTGCTGAAGGCCGCCGAGGACGCCGGGCTGCTGGTACTGGGATCCCGCGGGCTGAGCAAGACGGCGGGATTCCTGCTCGGTTCCGTCTCCCTCTCCGTCCTGGCCTCGTGCAGGCGGCCCGTCGTCCTCGTCCGGGCCGCCGGACACGGCGAGGAGGAAGCCCTGCCGGAGCCCTCGGCGCGCGGACTCTCCGCCGCCACCGACCACCGCGACGTCGTCCTCGGTCTCGACCTGCACAAGCCCGACGACGCGGTGATCGACTTCGCGTTCGACGCGGCTTCGCGGCGCACCGCACGCCTGCGGATCGTCCACGGCTGGACGCCGCCGCCCTACTACTACGGCGGCGAACTCATGCCCGACCTGAACGACCGCACGGCCGCACAGGTGCGACGCGAACTGTCCGACGTCCTGCGACCGTGGCAGGAGAAGTACCCCGCCGTGGACGTCAGCACGCAGGCCACGGTGGGCGGTGCGGGTCGTCACCTGGTCGACGCCTCCCACGACGCCGCTCTCGTGGTCGTGGGCCGGCAGATCCGTCGGGCGGCGGTCGGCGCGCACATCGGGCCGGTGACTCAGGCACTGCTGCACCATGCCGCCGCTCCGGTAGCGGTGGTTTCCCACGACTGACCGGAAAAAGTGCGTAGGACAACGGAGGTTTCAGGAGGACGTCGCCCCGAGTGAGCGGCGCGTCGGTGCGCGGCAGCCGCGGGGTGCGAGGCCCCGACCACTCCTGCTCGAATCCCCGGCCCGCCCGCGACGCGGTCGGTGAGAACACCGCCGTGTACCGGCGGGCTGTTCGCCGCCACGATCACGCCCCGCACGGCGCGCCACACGGGCTGCCGCCCGGACCACCACCGGAGCACCCGGCACAGTTCACCGGTCAGGACCGGCCTCGGCACAGCCGACGACCGTCCCGCGCGCGCCGTGGCCTCGAGCGGGACGGCCGCGCCGAACGGTAGCGCGAAGGAGTGCGTGGCGGCGGAAGCGGAGGAGGGCCCGGCCGACCCCATGGGGTACTCAGCGGCCAGGGGAGGGTAGGGCGTAGGACCTGTACGCACCTCCGCCGACCGAACCTTCGAGCCGCAAGGGAATCCAGCATGTCCGTCGATCCGCAGCAGGTGTCCGGTCCGCTCACAGACGAGGAATCAAGGACGCTGGACGCCCACTGGCGTGCCGCGAACTATCTGTCCGTCGGCCAGATCTATCTGATGGCCAACCCCCTGCTCACGGAGCCGCTGCGTCCGGAGCACGTCAAGCCGCGGCTGCTCGGCCACTGGGGCACCTCACCCGGTCTGAACCTCGTGTACACCCACCTCAACCGACTTATCTGCTCCCGGGGGCTGGAAGCGCTCTGCATCTGGGGACCCGGTCACGGAGGACCGGCGGTGGTGGCCAATTCCTGGCTGGAGGGGTCGTACACGGAGACCTATCCGGACGTCACCCGGGACGCCACCGGGATGGCCCGGCTGTTCCGGCAGTTCTCGTTCCCCGGGGGCGTGCCCAGTCACGTGGCCCCGGAGACGCCCGGATCCATCCACGAGGGCGGCGAGCTGGGCTACGCCCTCTCGCACGCCTATGGCGCGGCCTTCGACAATCCTGACCTACTGGTCGCCTGTGTCATCGGCGACGGCGAGGCGGAGACCGGGCCGCTGGCCGCCTCCTGGCACTCCAACAAGTTCCTGGACCCGGTGCACGACGGCGCGGTCCTGCCGATCCTGCACCTCAACGGCTACAAGATCGCCAATCCCACGGTGCTCTCCCGTCTGCCGGAACCGGAGCTCGACGATCTTCTCAAGGGGTACGGCCACGACCTGATCCACGTCACTGGTGACGAGCCGGCTGCCGTGCACCGCGCGATGGCCCAGGCCATGGACACCGCTGCGGACCGTATCGCCGGTATCCAGCGCGCCGCCCGCGAGGACGGGGCGACCGAGCGGCCCCGCTGGCCGATGATCGTGCTGCGCACCCCGAAGGGCTGGACCGGCCCGGCCGAGGTCGACGGCCTTCCCGTGGAGGGGACCTGGCGATCCCATCAGGTCCCGCTGTCCGCAGTCCGGGACAACCCGGACCACCTGCGGCAGCTCGAGGAATGGCTGCGCTCCTATAGGCCGCAGGAGCTGTTCGACGAACGCGGAGCGCCTCGCCCCGATGTCCTGACGTGCCTCCCTGAGGGCGCACGCCGGTTGGGGTCCACGCCGTACGCCAACGGCGGCCTGCTGCTGCGCGAACTGCCGCTGCCGCCGCTGGAACGGTACGCCGTCCCGGTGGACAAACCGGGCGCCACCCTGCACGAACCCACCCGTGTACTCGGTGATCTGCTGGAGAACGTCATGCGCGGGACCGCCGACCGGCGCGACTTCCGCCTCGTGGGACCCGACGAGACCGCCTCCAACCGCCTCCAGGCCGTCTACGCGGCCAGCGGCAAGGCGTGGCAGGCCGGCACCCTCGACGTGGACGAGCACCTCGACCGGCACGGTCGCGTGATGGAGATCCTCTCCGAACACACCTGCCAGGGCTGGCTGGAGGGCTACCTCCTCACCGGCCGGCACGGCCTCTTCTCCTGCTACGAGGCGTTCGTGCACATCGTCGACTCCATGGTCAACCAGCACATCAAGTGGCTGCGCGTCACCCGCCACCTGCCCTGGCGCGCGCCCGTCTCCTCCCTCAACTACCTGCTGACCTCCCACGTGTGGCGCCAGGACCACAACGGCTTCTCCCACCAGGACCCCGGCTTCGTCGACCACGTCCTCAACAAGAGCCCCGAGGTGGTACGGGTCTACCTGCCGCCGGACACCAACACCCTCCTCTCGGTCGCCGACCACGCGCTGCGCAGCCGCGACTACGTGAACGTGATCGTGGCCGGCAAGCAGCCCTGCTTCGACTGGCTGACGATGGAGCAGGCGAAGGCGCACTGCGCGCGAGGCGCCGGGATCTGGGACTGGGCCGGCACGGAGAACGGCGAACGGGAGCCCGACGTGGTACTCGCGGCAGCCGGTGACGTCCCCACCCAGGAGGTGCTGGCCGCCGCACAGCTGCTGAGGAACCACCTGCCGGAACTGGCCGTCCGGGTCGTGAACGTCGTCGACATCGCCCGGCTGCTGCCGAGCGGGGAACATCCCCACGGCATGAGCGACTTCGAGTACGACGGCCTGTTCACCCCCGACAAGCCGGTCGTCTTCGCCTACCACGGCTATCCCTGGCTGATCCACCGGCTGGCCTACCGCCGCACCGGACACGGGCACCTGCACGTGCGCGGCTACAAGGAGATGGGCACGACCACCACACCGTTCGACATGGTGGTCCGCAACGACCTGGACCGCTACCGACTGGTCATGGACGTCATCGACCGTGTTCCCGGTCTCGCGGTGCGCGCGGCGGCCGTGCGTCAGGAGATGGAGGACGCCCGGCTGCGACACCACGGGTACATCCGCGAGCACGGTGTCGACATGCCCGAGGTCGCCGACTGGTCGTGGGACGGCTGACGGAAGCCGACGGAGCCCGGACCGCGGACGTTCGATCCGCAGTCCGGGCCCCGTCGCCTCCCGGCGATCGGCTCCGGGTCTTCAGCAACCGCGTCGTGGCGACGGCCGGCCCCGTGTTCAGCCGTAGTAGGCCGCTCGCATGATCTCCTCCATGTCGTCGAGCATGGGCATGCGCGGGTTGGCGGGTGCGCACTGGTCCTCGTAGGCGTTGAGGGCCTGCTGGGGCAGGGCGTCGAGGAAGGTCCGCTCGTCGACGCCGAGGGCCTGGAACGACGATTCGATGCCGACGGTGTCGCGCAGGCGTTCGACGGCGGCGGTGAGGGATTCCACGCCCTCCTTCGGGGTGGCCGCGGGCAGGCCGAGGGTGCGGGCGATGTCCTGGAAGCGTTCGGGGGCGCGATAGTTCTCGTACTTGGGCCAGCCGGTGAGCTTGGTGGGGACGGTGCCGTTGTAGCGGATGACGTGGGGGAGCAGGACCGCATTGGTGCGGCCGTGCGCGATGTGGAAGGTGGCGCCGAGGGTGTGGGACATGGCGTGGACGATGCCGAGGAAGGCGTTGCCGAAGGCCATGCCCGCGATGGTGCCGGCGTTGTGCATCTTCTCCCGCGCCTCCTCGCTGCCGCCGTTCACCGAGGCTTCGAGGTTGCCGAAGATCAGCCGGATCGCGTGCAGGGCGAGGCCGTCGGTGAAGTCGTTGGCGTAGACGGACACGTACGCCTCGATGGCGTGGGTGAGGGCGTCGAAGCCGCTGTCGGCGGCCAGTGCCGGGGGCAGGGCGGTGGTGAGGAGGGGGTCGACGATGGCCACGCTGGGGGTGAGCGCGTAGTCGGCCAGCGGGTACTTCTTGCCGGTGGCGGGGTCGGAGATGACGGCGAAGGGGGTGACCTCGGCGCCGGTTCCGGAGGTGGTGGGCACGCACACCAGGCGGGCCAGCCTGCCCAGGGTGGGGAAGCGGAAGGCGCGCTTGCGGATGTCGGAGAACTTCTGCCGCATGTCGGCGAAGTCGATGTCGGGCTGCTCGTACAGCAGCCACATCACCTTGGCCGCGTCCATGGGCGAGCCGCCGCCCAGCGCGATGATCGTGTCGGGGCGGAAGTCCCGCATCAGGTCGGCGCCGCGCTGCACCGAGTCGATGCTGGGCTCCGGCTCGACGTTGTCGATGATCTGTACGGTCACCGGCTCACGACGCCGCTGCAGCACCCGTGTGATCCGGTCGACGAAACCGAGGCGGGTCATGGTGGTGTCGGTGACGATCGTGACGCGGTGGACGTCCGGCATGGAGGTCAGGTAGCGGATGGCCTGCGGCTCGAAGTAGATCTTCGGCGGGACCTTGAACCACTGCAGGTTGTTGCGGCGCGTACCGACCCGCTTGACGTTGAGCAGCTGGGCGGCGGAGACGTTGTTGGACACCGAGGTGCTCCCCCAGGAGCCGCAGCCCAGGGTCAGCGAGGGCAGCAGGCCGTTGTAGATGCCGCCGATCGCGCCCTGTGAGGAGGGTGCGTTGACGATGATCCGCACGGTCTTCATGCGTGTGCCGTACGACTCGGCCAGGGCGCGGTCCTCGGTGTGGATGACGGCGCTGTGGCCCTGGCCGTGGAAGGCGACCATGTCGGCGGCCAGGTCGAAGCCCTGCTCTTCGTTCCCGGCCCGCAGCACGGCCAGCACGGGGCAGAGCTTCTCCCGGGTCAGCGGCTCGTCCGGGCCCACGCGTCCGGTCTCGACGAGGATGACCGAGGTGTCGGCGGGCACGGAGAATCCGGCCCGTTCGGCGATCCAGGCGGGGCTTTGGCCGACGGCTGCGGCGTTGACCTTGGGCTCGCAGCCGGCGCCCGAGCCGCCGGCGGCGGGGAACAGGAAGGACTCCAGCTTCGCCTTCTCCTCGGCGGTCGCCAGATGGGCGTGCAGGGTCCGGAACTCGGCCAGCGCCGCGTCGTAGATCTCGTCGTCCAGGATGACGGCCTGCTCGGAGGCGCAGATCATGCCGTTGTCGAACGACTTCGACAGCACCAGGTCGTTGACGGCCCGGCGCAGCTTCGCGCTCTTGTGCACGTAGGCGGGAACGTTGCCGGCGCCCACGCCGAGGGCGGGCTTGCCGGCCGAGTAGGCGGCCTTGACCATGGCGTTGCCGCCGGTGGCGAGGATCAGCGAGACGCCCGGGTGCCGCATCAGCGTGCCGGTGGCCTCGACCGACGGCTGCTCGATCCACTGCACGCAGTGCTCCGGAGCTCCGGCGGCGACGGCCGCGTCGCGCACGACGCGGGCGGCTTCGGCGCTGCACTGCTGGGCGGAGGGGTGGAAGGCGAAGACGACCGGGTTGCGGGTCTTCAGCGCCATCAGCGCCTTGAAGACCGTCGTGGAGGTCGGGTTGGTGACCGGTGTGATCGCGCAGACCACGCCGACGGGTTCCGCCACCTCGATCATGTCCTCGATGTCGTCGCGGGCGATGACTCCGACGGTCTTCATGCGGCCCATGCTGTGCGTGACGTGCTCGCAGGCGAACATGTTCTTGGCCGCCTTGTCCTCGAACACACCCCGCCCGGTCTCCTCCACCGCCAGACGGGCCAGCGCGGTGTGCTGGTCCAGGGCGGCGACGGAGGCCTTCTTCACGATGTGGTCGACCTGCTCCTGGGTCAGGTCCTCGTAGTCGGCGAGTGCCTTGAGGCCGGCCGTGACCAGACGGTCCACGGCGACCGCGGTGTCGGACGGGGCGTCGGTCCCGCGGTCCTTGGTCCGCACGTTCTGTCGGGTCATGGTGGTCCGCCTCCGTTGTCAGGGGCCGCCGTGGTGTACGGCGGTGCCGCTCTCTGCCTTCACTGTCCTCCGGGACCGCCTGCCGCAGAGGGCGCCGAAAGGCCCCTCCCGCGTCCGTCCGGCCCGGCCCGGCAGGGACCGTCGGCCCTGGCCCGGTCGGGCCGCGACACGGGACCGCTCGCCGCCCCGCTCACGTGTTCCCGATCCGGGCGAGCGGGGAGGGCGGGGCACAGTCGTCGATGTGGAAGCCGAGGCGGTTCACCACACCGACCACGCCTTCGAGGCGCCAGGCGGCGTACAGGAGCTCCGGCACCTGACCGCGCCGCTCGACACGGCCGGCGAGGGTGACGACACCGTCGCGTACGGAGACGAGGACGGCGTCGGGCGGCAGTCCCAGTGCGCCGACGACGATGTCCCCGGTCACCTGGCGGCGGATGTCGTCGTCCGCGCGCAGGAAGACCCGGAGGAGGTCGCGGTGGGTGGCGATGCCGATGAGGCGGTCGGCTTCGTCGACCACGGGCAGCCGCTCGACGCCACGGCGCTCCATCAGCCGGGCCGCGTCCGGCACGGTCTGCTCCGGGTGCACGGTGATCGCGGGGCTCGACATCACGTCCCCCGCCGTCAGGGCGGGAGACGGCGCGGAGCCGTCCCGGTGTGCCTGGAGGCGTACCAGGTCGCTTCCGGACAGGACGCCGAGGACCTTGCCGTCGGCGTCGACCACCGGCAGCCCGCTGATCCGGTGGTGGTCGAGCAGCCGCACGACCTCCTTGAACGGCGTCGTCCGGTGGGCCTGGACGACGTCCCTGGTCATCACTTCACCGACGGTGTGAGCGGTCATGGCGGATCCTCCCTCACGAGCGCGGACGGGGAGGGCCGGAGCCGGAGGCCGGCTCCGGCCCTCCCGCCGGGTCGGGCAGGCGCCGTGCGGCGCCTACTTCTGCGGGCCGCCGCGCCACGGGGGCGGCGCGGCCGTCCGGCGGACGGTGTCGTCGCGGTGGGCGACGCGTCCGGTACCGGCGCACAGCCGGTCGTGGAGCCGGTCGGCGAGTTCGCGGGCGGTCGCCTCGCGGGCGTGGACGACGACGAGGTCGCCGCCGACCCGGATCTCGGCGCCGGCGGACCAGGGCAGCGTGACGTGGTGGGCCGAGGCCCGCAGGACGCGCACCTCACCGCTCACGGGCGGCAGTCCGGGCCGGTCCAGGGCGGCGGCGACCTTCTCGCGGAGATAGGCGAGGGACTCCTCGTCCACCTCGCCGTCGGCACGCACCCGTACGGTGGCGGTGGTCTCACGGGCACTGATGTCCTTGGCGGTCATGTGCTCCACTCCCTGTGATCGTTCTGCGACGCCTCAAGACTGCTGCGTTTCCCGTCCGCGTCCCAGAGGCGGTCGGCCCCCGGCCCCAGGGCCGAGGGGCCCGGGCCTCACCTGCTGTCGCTCCCCTCGGTCCCCTCCAGCGCCGCCCGGCCCGCCTCCAGTCGCGCCACCGGCACCCGGAACGGCGAGCAGGAGACGTGGTCCAGTCCCGCGGTGTGGAAGAAGTGCACCGAGTCGGGGTCGCCGCCGTGCTCGCCGCACACGCCGATCTTGAGGTCCGGGCGGGTGGCGCGGCCCTCGGCGACGGCGATGCCCCTTGGCGCGAGGTGCCGGCCGTCCTGCCCGGGGACCGGTCGGCCCCGGTCCACGCCGTTCGTCCCGGAAGGACCTTCGGGAGCTTCGCCGGGGCTGTACGGCCCGTGGACCACCGGATCGGCCGGGAGGACGCTCGAAGCCATCGGAAGTCATCGACCCGGGAGGGGACACGTCATGCCGCACGACATCGTGGTGGGGGTCGACGGATCGGCCGCGGGCCTCGCCGCCGCGCACTGGGCGGCGCAGGAGGCCCGGCGGAGGGGGACCGGGCTCAGCGTGGTCCACGCCTGGCACCGCCACGCCCGCCCCGCGCCGTACATCCCCATGGACAGCGACGAGCGTGACGGGGCCGAGCGGCTCCTGCGAGAGGCCGTGCGCAGTGTCCGTGCCGCCCATCCGGATCTGCGGATCACCGACCGACTCGTGTGCGACGCGACGGTCACCACTCTGCTGGCCGCCTCGGCCGACGCGGACCTGCTGGTCCTCGGTTCCCTCGGTCTCGGGGCCCTGAGCGGATTCGTGACGGGCTCCGTGTCCCAGCGCGTCGTCGGCCGGTCCACCCGCCCGGTCGTACTGGTCCGGGCGGGACGGGGAGCCGCCGACGAGCACCTGCCGGCCACGGACGGCGTCGCCCCGGAGGAGATCCCGAAAACGCCCTACCGCCAGGTGGTCCTGGGGCTGCGGACGGACCGTCCCTGCGACGAACTGATCGAGTTCGCCTTCGACGCCGCCCACCGGCGTGGCACCGGCCTGTGGGTGGTCCACGCCTTCCGGACGCCGCTTCGCCCCGCACCCGCTCCGTCGGCGCCCCTGGTGACCGCCGCCCCGGAGGGCCCGGCTCTCGCCCCGCAGCCCCGGGCCCAGGCGTCGGCGGACGAGGAGCGCACCCTGACGGCGGTGCTGCGCCCCTGGCGGGAGAAGTACCCGACCGTCCCGGTGACCGAGACGGTCACCGAAGGACGCGCCACCGTCGCACTGGTGCGGGCCGCCCGGAACGCCGGCCTCCTCGTGGTGGGCCGCCGTACCACCGACCCCCGGGTCGGTGCCCACACGGGCCCGGTCACCCACGCCGTCCTCCACCACGTCGGATGTCCCGTCGCCGTCGTCCCGCACGACTGAGGTGGCACGGCACATCGGCCGGCACCGGTCCGCCGGGGCCGGCCGGTCGGTGCCGGCCCGCCGGACGCGAGGGGACAGCGGCACCGCGACGTCATGGCCGGGCACGCACACCGTGCCTCTCCGGTTGTCCGCCGTCACCCCGGCGGCCCCGTCCCGCGGTGCGCGGGTTTCGGGACAGGGGGCCGAAGGTCCCGGCCGACCGGGGGCGGAGGGGACCCGCCCGGTGCCCTGTCCGGCACTCCTCGCCGCGGGCCCGCACGACGAGCATCGGCAGTGACAAGACCGTTCGACGAGAGGACCTGTGATGACCGCGACGGTGACAGCCGCCCCCCGGACCGCCGACGCCTGGCGGCAGTTCTCCGGAAGCGGATGGCGTGAGCGCATCGACGTGCGCGACTTCATCCAGGCCAACTACACGCCCTACGAAGGCGATTCCGCGTTCCTGGCCGGCCCGACCGAGCGCACGCTCGCGGTCTGGGGCAAGGTGGCCGCCCTGTTCCCCGAGGAACGGCGCCGGGGCGTCCTCGACGTCGACACGGGCCTGCCCTCCACCATCACCTCGCACCGGCCGGGCTTCATCGACCGAGACCGTGAGCTGATCGTCGGCCTGCAGACCGACGCCCCGCTCAGGCGGGCGATCATGCCCAACGGCGGGCTGCGGATGGTCGAGAACGGGCTGAAGGCGTACGGCTACGAGGCCGACCCCTTCGTCAAGCGCGTCTTCGGTACGTACCGCAGGACGCACAACGACGGTGTGTTCGACGCCTACACCCCCGAGATGCGGGCCGCCCGCAAGGCCGGGATCATCACCGGGCTGCCGGACGCCTACGGCCGAGGCCGGATCATCGGCGACTACCGGCGCGTCGCGCTCTACGGCACCGACCGCCTCATCGAGTCCAAGAAGGCCGAGCGGGCCCTGCTGGACGCCCAGCCCTCCAGCCCGGACGTCATCCGCGACCGCGAGGAACTCGCCGAGCAGATCCGCGCGTTGGACGAGCTGGCCCGCATGGCGGCCTCCTACGGCTGCGACGTCACCCGCCCCGCCGCCACCGCCCACGAGGCCGTCCAGTGGCTCTACCTCGGCTTCCTGGCCGCGGTGAAGGAGCAGAACGGCGCCGCGATGTCGCTGGGCCGCACCTCCACCTTCCTCGACGTCTACCTCCAGCGCGACCTGGACGAAGGACTCCTCGACGAGTCCCGCGCCCAGGAGCTGATCGACGACTTCGTGATCAAGCTCCGCATCGTGCGGTTCCTGCGCACCCCCGAGTACGACGCCCTGTTCTCCGGCGACCCGACCTGGGTGACGGAGTCCATCGGCGGCATCGGCGCGGACGGACGCACACTGGTCACCCGCACCTCCTTCCGCTTCCTGCAGACCCTCTACAACCTCGGCCCGGCCCCCGAACCCAACCTGACCGTGCTGTGGTCGCCGCGGCTGCCCGAGGGCTTCAAGCGGTTCTGCGCGCAGGTCTCCATCGACACCAGTGCGATCCAGTACGAGTCCGACGAGCTGATGCGCCCGCGCACCGGCGACGACACCGCGATCGCCTGCTGTGTCTCCGCGATGGCGGTGGGCAAGCAGATGCAGTTCTTCGGCGCCCGCGTCAACCTCGCCAAGGCACTGCTGTACGCGATCAACGGCGGCCGGGACGAGATGACCGGCGACCAGATCGCCCCCGAAATGCCGCCGCTGACCGGGGAACACCTGGACTACGACGAGCTGTCGGCCGCGTACGACCGAGTCCTGGACTGGCTCGCCCGGACGTACGTGGACGCCCTCAACGTCATCCACTACATGCACGACAAGTACGCCTACGAGCGCATCGAGATGGCCCTGCACGACTATCCGGTGCACCGTTTCATGGCGTGCGGCATCGCCGGCCTGTCCGTCGCAGTGGACAGCCTGTCCGCCGTCAAGCACGCCCGGGTCAAGGTGTTCCGCGACGCGACCGGACTGGCCGTGGACTTCAAGACCGAGGGCGAGTTCCCGGCCTACGGCAACAACGACGACCGCGCCGACGCGCTCGCCGTCGACCTGGTGGAGTCGTTCATGGAGAAGGTGCGCAAGCACCCCGCCTACCGCGACGCCGAGCACACCCAGTCGGTGCTGACCATCACCTCCAACGTGGTGTACGGCAAGCACACCGGCAACACCCCCGACGGCCGGCGCCCGGGCGCCCCGTTCGCCCCCGGTGCCAACCCGATGAACGGCCGCGACCGGCACGGGGTCGCCGCCTCCGCCCTGTCGGTGGCCAAGCTCCCGTACGAGGCGGCGCGGGACGGCATCTCCCTGACCACCACGATCACCCCGGAGGGACTCGGGCACGTCCCCGGGGAACGCGCCGATCACCTGGTCGGCATCCTCGACGCCTACATGGCCTCCGGCGGCTTCCACATGAACGTCAACGTGCTGGACCGGGCGACCCTGGAGGACGCCACGGAACACCCGGAGAAGTACCCCGAGCTGACGGTCCGGGTCTCCGGATACGCCGTCAACTTCGTCCGTCTCACCCGCGAACAGCAGCTCGACGTGATCAGCCGCACCTTCCACGGATCGCTGTGAACACCACGGAGAAGACCGTGAGGGGCCGGATCCACTCCTGGGACCTGTCCACGGGAGTGGACGGTCCCGGGACCCGGTTCGTGCTGTTCCTCAGCGGCTGCCCCCTGCGCTGCCGGTACTGCGCCAATCCCGACACCTGGCACATGCGGGACGGCAGACCGGCCACCGTCGACGAGGTGATGGCCGAGATCGAGAAGTACCGGGCCTTCCTCACCACCGCCGGCGGGGGAGTCACCCTCACCGGCGGCGAGGCCCTGCTGCAGCCCGCCTTCACCGCCGAGGTCTTCCGCCGCTGCAAGGAACTCGGCCTGCACACCGCCCTCGACACCTCCGGTTTCCTCGGCGCCCGCGCCACGGACGAACTCCTCGCCGACACCGACCTGGTGCTGCTGGACATCAAGTCCTTCGACGTCCGCACCTACCGGAAGCTGACCGGCGGCGACCTCGCTCCCACCCTCACCTTCGCCACCCGCCTGGACCAGCTCGGCGTCCCGGTGTGGATCCGCTACGTCCTTGTGCCCGGCTGGACCGACAACCCGGCGGCCGTCGACGGACTCGGCGCGTTCCTCGCCGGGCTGGGCAACGTCGACCGGGTGGATGTCCTGCCGTTCCACAAGCTCGGTGCCGCCAAGTACGACGCGCTGGGCATCCCCTTCCCCCTGCGGGACACCCCGGTCCCCGACACGGCGCTCGTGGACCGGGTACGGGGCCAGTTCCGTGGACGCGGCCTCGCGGCCCACTGAGGAGGGTGAGAACGAGGCCGACCGGCCCTGGACCTCGGCCGTCCTGGCAGGATGAGGAGTCCGACGGAGATCGAGGCAGCACGAGGAGCACGCGATGGCGCACAGTGAGCAGGACGACAGCACAGGAAGCCCGATCAAGGTCTTCCTCCTGGACGACCACGAGGTGGTACGGCGAGGAGTGCACGACCTGCTGGACGACGAACCGGACATCACGGTGGTCGGAGAAGCGGCGACGGTGGAGCAGGCACTGATCCGGGTTCCCGCCCTGCGCCCCGACGTGGCCGTCCTCGACGTGCGCCTGCCCGACGGAGACGGAGTGACCGTCTGCCGTGAACTGCGGTCGAGGATGCCGGACCTGGCCTGTCTGATGCTGACCTCCTTCGACGACGAGGAGGCACTCCTGGACTCGATCATGGCGGGCGCGGCCGGGTACGTGCTCAAGCAGATCCAGGGATCGGACCTGGTCTCGGCCGTGCGGACGGTGGCCCGCGGCCAGTCGCTGCTGGACGCCAGCGCCACGGCCAAACTGATGGCACGGCTGCGAAGCGCCGGACAGCAGCCGGCCGAGGAGCCGGACGTCCTGCCCGGCCTGACCGACCGGGAACGCGAGATCCTGGACCTGATAGGCGAGGGGCTGACCAACCGGCAGATCGGTCAGCGGCTGTACCTGGCCGAGAAGACGGTCAAGAACCACATCTCCCGTCTGCTTTCCAAGCTCGGCGTGGAACGCCGCGTCCAGGCCGCCGTCATCGCCACCCAGGCACGTGACCGCATGCGGCCCGAAGACCGATAGGGGTCGTGGCCCACCGGCCGGCGACACACCCGCCCCCGGGGCCGAAGAAGGCGGGTACGACCTGGGGCGGCACCACGTGATCTCCCGCGCCTGCGGAGCCGGGCCGCACGGCGGTGCTGATCTCTTGTTCTCCCCCCTGTTCGAGCCGCTACCGTGACAGCTGAACGGTACGGCTGCCGACAGGCGGTGAGGCGTTGGAGGAGTAGCGTTGGAGAACGCCGAGGAAGCCCGTGAGGCACGAGTACGACTGCCGCAACTGCGGCTGGACGAGTTGCTGGAGGAGCTGCAGGCCCGGCTGGACGCGGCCCGCGGCACCAGGGACCGGGTGCACAGCCTGCTGGAGGCGGTGCTGTCCGTCGGCCGTGAGCTGGACCTGGAGCAGGCGCTCCACAGCATCGTGGAGGCGGCGGCGGCACTGGTCGACGCGGAGTACGCGGCCCTCGGCGTGATCGGTCCGGACGGCAAGCGCCTGTCCGCCTTCCACACCGTGGGTGTCGATGACGAGCAGATCGCCCGCATCGGCCCCTACCCGGAAGGCCACGGCATCCTCGGCGAGCTGATCCGCCGTCCGGAGCCGCTGCGGCTGACGAAGCTGTCCGAGCACTCCGCCTCGTACGGTTTCCCGGCCCATCACCCGCCGATGAACAGCTTCCTCGGTGTTCCCATCCGGGTGCGGGACCACGTCTTCGGCAACCTGTACCTCACCGAGAAGCGTGGCGGCCAGCAGTTCGACGAGGACGACGAGGCGGTGCTGGCCACCCTGGCCGTGGCGGCCGGCGTGGCGATCGACAACGCCCGTCTGTACGAGGAGTCCCGGCTGCGCGAACGCTGGCTCCAGGTGAACGCCGAGATCACGCACACCCTCATGTCCGGCGCGGACCAGGGCGGGGTGCTGCCGTTGATCGCCGAACGGGCCAGGGAGATCACCGCCTCCGTCCTGAGCGTGGTGGCCATGCCGGTGAGCGGTACGGACACACTCGCCGTGGAACTCGCGACAGGCCAGGAGGCCGACGTGTGGCGCGGGGTCGTCCTGCCCGTGGAGGGAACTCTCATCGGGCAGGCGTTCGCTCAGCGGGTGTCCGTCAGCAGTCCGGATGCCTCACGTGACTCCCGGATCTCGGCCGGACCCCCGCGCTTCGACGGGCTCGGACCGGCCGTCGCCGTACCGATCGGCTCGGCCGACGACGCCCGCGGTGTGGTTCTGCTGGTCCGGCAGTCGGGTGGCCGTGAGTTCTCCGAGAAGGAGACCGAGCCGCTCCAGGTCTTCGCCGCCCAGGCCGCCGTGGCCATGGAGCTGGCGGAACGCCGCGCGGACGCCGAGCAGATCGCCCTGCTGGAGGACCGCGACCGGATCGCACGCGACCTGCACGACCTGGCGATCCAACGGCTCTTCGCCACCGGCATGACGCTGCAGAGCGCCGACCGGTTCATCCAGCACGAAGGGGCCTCGGACCGGGTCCAGCGTGCCGTGAACGACCTCGACGAGACCATCAAGATCATCAGGTCGACGATCTTCGGTCTGCGCTCCCGCGAGGACGACGCGGCTCCCGGCCTGCGCTCCCGCGCGGTGCGCGCGGTCGGCGAGGCCGCTCCGCTGCTGGGCTTCGCCCCCAGCGTCCGCATGGAGGGCCTGCTCGACACGCACGTCCCCGTGGAGACCGCCGACCACGTCCTGGCCGTCCTCACCGAGTCCCTGACCAACATCGCCCGGCACGCCCGCGCGGACCGCGCCGACGCCGTGCTGGAGACCGACGGCAAGGAGGTCCGCCTGACGGTCACGGACAACGGCGTCGGCATCCCGGCCGGGGGCCGCCGCAGCGGTCTGGCCAACATGGTGGAGCGGGCACGGAAGCTCGGCGGCGACATGGAGCTGGAGAGTCCGGGAGGAGGGGGAGCACGGCTCGTGTGGCACGCGCCGCTGGGGCGGTCCTCGGACGACGCGGAGGACGGCCGGCCCGCCTCGTGACGCACGGCGTCAGCGGATGAGCGGTCCTCGCGACTCCTCGAGGCCGCTGTCGAGCGAGGTCGGCCACTCACCGGGAGCACCGGCTCACAGTGCGGGCCCCTCCGGCCATGACGGCGCCCCGCGACCGCGACCGGACGGAAGGTGACCGATCCGCCTCCCCCATGGCACGCAGCACCCGATCAGTGTCCTTCGGCCCCGGAAAGCGGAGCGTCGCCCCCTCCAGGCGGGCCGCATCGGTCAGCTCGGCGAGCAGGTCCGACGGCAGCGGTCGCCCGGAGAAGGGGAAACGGCTGCTGTGCCGGTGCCACACCGCCTCGTACAGGCTGGCCGACCGTGCGCCGTGCGCTGATTCGGCGAGCCGGACCGTGGCGAGCAGGGCGGGACGGTCCGGGCAGGGGAGCAGCCGGGGCACCGGCTCCCGGCCGAAGTGGGAGGCCGCGATGCGCAGGTCGAGGACCGTGCAGCCCACGGACAAGTGCACGGCGCGGCCCACCGGATCGGTGTGGCGCAGTACCCGGTCCGTGGCGGCGTCGATCCGCACGGTGCGGGTGCCGGCAACGAGACGGAAGCGCCAGGGCTGGGTGTTGTGCAGGGACGGTGCGGCCGCGGCCGCCGCGACCAGCCGCTCCAGGGCAGGGGCGTCGAAGGCCGTAGAGCTCATCAGGACTCCTTCCCGCCTGCGGCCGAGGCCGGCTGGGCTGGTGGATGACCCTTTCCAGCCTCGGCCCTGACCCGCACGTGCGTGAGGGGCCGTGCGGGCCCCGTGCGGTGCCGTTCGGCCCTGCCGCGGGGGTTGGGGCCGAAGGTCCCTGTTGCTCGGGGCTGTTGAGTCCTCGGGTGCGGACCTTCGGCGTCGGGTGCGGGGTGGTGGGGGCCGGGAGAGTGGGTGGTGTCAGGAAGTAACCGGAGTTCGTCCGAAGGGATCACTGTCATGGCCGTGCACCAGCCCACGCATCGTGGTTCGGGTTTCCACCTGCCGTCGTTCCGTCGGAACCGCGCCGTTTCCGCGCCGGAGTCGGCCGAGTCGGCGGAGGCCGGCACGCTCACCGCACGGGCCTGCGTCTTCGCCTCGGCCCGGGTGTTGATGGGGTTTGTCTTCCTGTGGGCGTTCCTCGACAAGACGTTCGGCTTCGGATACGCCACCGCGTCCGGCAAGGGCTGGATCGACGGGGGCTCGCCCGCCGAGGGCTTCCTCGGACACGTCGCGGTCGGCCCGATGGAGTCGACGTTCCATGCGTGGGCCAGGGCGGCGTGGGCGGACTGGCTGTTCATGCTGGGGCTGCTGGGGATCGGGCTGGCGTTGACCGCCGGAGTGGCGCTGCGCCTGGCGGCGTTGGCGGGCACGGTGATGATGGCGTTGATGTGGGTGGCGGAGTGGCCGCCGGCGAAGCACCTGTCGGACGGGTCGGCGAGCATGTCGACGAACCCGTTCGTCGACTACCACCTGGTCTATGCGGTGGTGCTGATCGCGCTGGCCGTGGTCTCGGCCGGTGACGTGCTGGGTCTGGGCCGGTTGTGGGCGCGGCTCCCGCTGGTGCGCGACCACGGGTGGCTGCGCTGAACGCGGCTGGTGGGACGGGCCCGCCAAGGACCCGCCCCACCGACCCACCGGCAGGGACCGTCGGTCCCGTCCCGGGACCAGGGGCCCCTGCCCCCGCGGGGCCGCCGGAAGAGACGCTGAGAACGGATCGAACGACACAGGAGGTGGGCAACATGGCCCGCACGATCACCGTGGGACTCGACGGCTCGCCCGAGAGCCGGGCAGCCGCCGAATGGGCGGCCCGCGAAGCGGCGCTGCGCCGGATGCCGGTACGGCTGCTCCACGTGTGGCAGCCGGTTCCGGAGCCCATGGCCCAGGCCCCGCTCCTCGGCGCGGAGACGCACCAGCACTGGACCGAGCGGATCCCCCGGGAGGCCGCCGAGGGCCTGAGACTGCGGCACCCCGGGGCCGAGGTGACCACCGAGCAGCGGGCCGGAACCCCGGCCGACGTCCTGCTCGACGCCGCCCGTGACGCGGAACTGCTGGTGCTGGGCTCGCGCGCCCTCAGCGGACTGGCGGGCTTCCTGATCGGGTCCGTCGGCCAGTCGGTGGTCGCCCGCGCCGAGGTGCCCGTGATCCTGGTCCGAGCGGGCGAACAGGCCGCCGACGAACACGTCAAGGACCCCGTCGGCATCCCGTCCGCCGCCACCGGCTTCCGGCCCGTGGTCGTGGGGCTGGACACCGGCAGCCCCGACGAGACCGTCCTCGCCTTCGCCTTCGAGGAGGCGCTGCGCCGTCGGGCCCCGCTGACCGTCCTCCGGGTCTGGAACCTGCCGTCCTCCTACACCTACGTCCTGGCCGCCGGTTACGACCCGCGCGAGGACCTGGCCCGCGTCCAGGCCGAAGCGCTCACCGAGGCGCTGCTGCCGTGGCGGGAGAAGTACCCGGACGTCGAGGTGACCGAAGCGTCCCGGCTCGGCAGCCCCGCCGACCACCTCATCGACGCGGCCCACGACGCCTCCCTCGTCGTCGTCGGCCGCCGCATCCGCCGCAGCCCGTTCGGTGTGCACGTCGGCGCCGTCGCCCACGCGGTCATGCACCACGCCACCGCCCCCGTCGCCGTCGTCGCGCACGACTGACGCGGCCGGCCGAAGAGACACCGAAGGAGAAGGCACCATGAAGGCAGCGGTCGTACGGGAATTCGGCGAACCCCTGGTCATCGAGGAGCGCCCCGACCCCGAGCCCGGCCCCGGGCAGGTCCGCGTCCGTGTCGAGGCGTCCGGGCTGTGCCACACCGACATCCACGCCGCACACGGCGACTGGCCCGTCAAGCCCACCCCGCCGTTCGTCCCCGGCCACGAAGGCGTCGGCCTCGTCGAGAAGCTCGGCGACGGCGTGACCCACCTCTCCGTCGGACAACGCGTCGCCGTGCCCTGGCTCGGCAAGGCGTGCGGACGGTGCGAGCACTGCCGGTCCGGCTGGGAGACCCTCTGCGAGAGCCAGATCAACACCGGGTACGGCTGCGACGGCGGCTACGCCGAGAAGATGCTCGCCTGGGCCGACTTCGCCCAGCCGGTGCCCGAGGGCGTCAGCGCCCTCGACGCCGCCCCGCTGACCTGCGCGGGCGTCACCACCTACAAGGCCCTCAAGGTCGCGGACGTCCGGCCCGCCCAGCTCGTCGCCGTCTCGGGCGTGGGCGGACTGGGCCACCTGGCGGTGCAGTACGCGAAGATCGCCGGGGCGCGGGTCGCCGCGATCGACGTCACCGACGACAAGCTCGCACTCGCCCGGGAACTCGGCGCGGACATCGTCATCGACGCCCGTACCCAGGACGTCGGCGCCGAGCTGAAGCGGCACGGCGGCGCGCACGCGGCCCTCGCCCTCGCGGTGAACCCGGCCGCCTTCGCAGCCGTCAACTCCGGGCTGCGGCGCGGCGGGAAGCTCGTGATGGTGGCCCTGCCGGCACACGGCACGCTCGAGGTCCCGATCTTCGACACCGTGCTCAACGGCACCTCGGTGATCGGTTCCATCGTCGGCACCCGGCAGGACCTCGCCGAGGTCTTCCAGCTCCACGCCGAGGGCCGCACACAGGTCATCCGGGAGACCCGCCCGCTCACCGCCGTCAACGACTGCATCGACGAGGTCCTGCACGGTCACGTCAAGGCCCGCATCGTGTTCGACCTCGACGCGGAAGGCTGAGAACGATGTCCTCGCCCATGGTCGTCGGCGTCGACGGATCCGAGTCGAGCCTGCGGGCCGTCGACCGGGCGGCCGACGAGGCCGCCCGGCACGCGGTGGGTTCCTGCCGGACGGCCGCGGTGGTATCCCGGGTCCGGTCGAGCCGTGCGATCACGGGAGCGTGCACCGCCTCATGCGCTGTCACACCGGTAGGCCCGCCGGCCGCGCCGTCCCGCGGCCGCATCGCGTCTCCCCTCCGCGTGCGCGGTCGCGGGTGTCACCCTAGGGTGATCCGGTAGTGCGGCAGTGGCCGTCGAACGGGCGGCCGCCCGTCGATCCGCATCGGGAGTACGTCATGACGTCCGCCACCGAGCACCGCACCCACGAAGCCCATGATCACCGGCACGAGGAGGGCTGCGGACACGTCGCCGTGCCGCACGGCGACCACGTCGACTACATGCACGACGGGCACATCCACCGCGCGCACGACGGACACGTCGACGAGTGCACGACCGCCGGCCACAGGCCGCACGAGGGCCACGGACACCAGCACGGAAGCGGCTGCGGTCACGTCGCCGTGCCCCACGGCGATCATGTCGACTACGTGCACGACGGGCATCGGCACGCCGCTCACGAAGGACACTGGGACGACCACTGAGCCCTCCGGACCGCCGCAGGCGCCCGGAGGTTCCGCTGTTCTCCGCCCGACGGTCTCAGCGGCCGCGGATGACGCGCACACCCCCGATCGCACGGCCGTCGGGAACACGCGCAGGACGACCCTGCTTCCCCGCGGTCGGGGAACATCCGCACGGACATGACCGTACCGAGGCGCGCCCCTCGCTGCCCGTGGCGATCGGGCTCAGCGCTTCTCGTACGGATCCGACGGCTCCGCGATCCGTCGAACGGTGGTGGCATCCAGCACCGGGGGCCAGGCCTCCGGTGATCCCAGCTCGCCTTCGGGATGCCAGGCGCCTGTCACCACCACCCACGCGTCGGCCTCCGGTGCGTCCGCGCCGCGGACCTCCACCCTGACCGTCGTGGCGTCGGCCGCGCAGCACGCGACCCGGAGCCGGGTCACGTACCAGGCGCCGCCGTCGCCGTGCGTGACGAACCCGGTCAGCCGGACCGTGCGGCCCCTCAGCGAGTACCCGCTGTCGTAGACGGCGCGGGTACTGAACTCGGCCAGGCTCAGGTCCACCGGGTCCCCGACGGGCAGGGCGGGGAACGTGCCGACGTTCTCCGCGGCGTGCCGGGCCTCTTCGCGCGCGGCGCTGTAGGAACCGAGCGCGGGCGGCGGAAAGAGGAGAAGAGCGGTTGCGGGCAACGCGAGCAGCCAGGCGACGCGCGGGCCGCCCGCGGGGGAGTGGAGGTGGCCGTGTCCGTCCTCGGCCGGGTGCGCGCTCCGGTCCACGGAAGCGGTGCCGTCCCGTGCCGCTCGCGCCGTCAACGCCACCCGCGCCGCACCGAGCAGCACCAGCAGCACCCCGGACGCGACCAGGTAGGGCCGCAGCCCGGCCCGCACGTACCGCAGATACAGGTCACTGAACAGCGAGATCCGCAGCACCGCGGCGCCGACCAGCAGCAACAGCACGGCGGGACCGTACCGCCTCACAGCGCCCACCACCCCACGAGCGCACTGCTCGCCACCGCGACCACCCAGGTCACGGACGAGAACCGGATCGCGAACGCCCGCCCGAACGTGCCGGCCTGAAGCGCGAACAGCTTGAGGTCGACCATCGGGCCGACCACCATGAACGTCAGTTGCGCGATCGGTCCGAACCCGCTCAGCGACGCCGCCACGAACGCGTCCGCCTCGCTGCACACGCACAGCACCACGGCGAGGAGGGCCAGCAGGAGCACCGATACCCAGGCGGACGCCGTGAAGACGTCCAGCAGCGAACGCGGCACCGCGATGTTGAAGGTCGCCGCTGCCGCCGACCCCAGTACCAGGAAACCCCCGGCGTGCAGGAAGTCGTGCTGGAGCCCCGCCACGAAGGAGCCCGCGCGGGAGGTGCCGGACCCGGCCGTCGGCGCTCCCGGCAGCCGCAGCCACTCCTTCCTGCCGAAGCGTGCCCACAACCAGCCCATGGCGACGGCGGTGACGAGCGAGGCGACGAGCCGGGCCACCACCATCAGCGGCTGACCGGGAAACGCGAGGGACGTGGCGACGAGGACGACAGGATTGACCGCGGGCGCGGAGAGCAGGAACGCGAGCGCGGCGGCCGGAACGACTCCGCGCCGCATCAGGCTGCCGGCCACCGGCACGGACGCGCACTCGCAGCCGGGAAGCACCACACCGGCCGCGCCCGCGACGGGTACGGCGAGAGCCGGGCTGCGCGGCAGCAGCCGGGTGAAGACGCGCTCGGGCACGAACGCGCCGATGGCCGCGGAGACCAGCGCGCCGAGCAGGAGGAAGGGGACACCCTGGACGACGACGGCGGTGAACACGGTCCACCAGGCGGCGACGGGCGGAGTCCAGAGGTCGAGTGCGAGCACCGGCCCGAGGATTCCGGCGACCGTGATGATCGTGGCGAGTGCGAACCCGCCGAGGGAGATGTGCACGACCGCCCGCACGACGAGGCGCACGACGTCGGTGAGCCCGCCCCGCCTCCCGGCGTACTTCTGATCGCTCACGCCACTCGCTTCGCCGTACGGCAACACCGACGCGCCGCCCGCGGGAAGCCGCCGGAGCGACGACCGCGCGGTGCCGGACCGGGACACCTTACCGAGGCACCCTCCGCTGCCGGTCCCCAGGGCCTCGGGAGGCCCGACGGACCCGGCTGACGGCATATCAGCACCTCGTACATCTTTCTAGTAATGAAATTCATTTCTGATTACTGTACGGGGCGAACCGTGAGGCATCGAGTCTTTGGAGCAGTGATGAGCGACCCCTACGAGCGGTCCGCCGAGTACCTCGACATCCTGATCGCCGAATCGTGGGAGCCGTTGGCTCCGGCGCTGGCGGACGTCCTGTCGCACGTCCGCGCAGCGACCGGGTCCGTGGTGGACCTCGGGGCCGGGTCCGGCCGGGGCGTGCGCGTCATCTGCGACGCGCTGCCGCGGGTGCCGGTGCTCGCCGTCGAACCGTCCGCCGCGATGCGCGCCGTCCTGCTCGCCCGGGTCCACGAGGACGACGAACTGCGCAAGCGCGTCACGGTGGTTCCCGGCGACTGTGCGAGCGCCGACTGGCCCGACGGTGTGCGGGCCGTGGTGGCCCTGAACATGATCGGCCACCTGCCGCCCGGGCAGAGGCGCGCACTGTGGAGCCGCGCCGCCCGGCAACTCGCCCCGGGCGGGGCGCTGGTGTTCAACCTCGTCCCGCCGTTCGCCCCGGTGGAGGTGGGGCGGGTGCGGATGGCCCGGGTCGTCGTCGGAGAGCTGGAGTACGAGGGCTGGGCGAGCGCGCGTCCCACGGGAGCGGACGAGATCACCTGGCGCATGGACTACGGCGTCCTGCGTCAGGGCCGGCCGCTGGCCGGGACGTCGGTCGAGTACCGCTGGTGGGTCGCGACGGAGGACGCGTTGGCGGCCGAAGTCGCCGAGGCGGGGCTGGTGTTGCGCCGGACCGGCGATTTTGGCCTGGGGCTGTGCGTTCTCGAGCGTGCGAGTGATCCGACATCGCAAGTTGGTTGATCTGATAATCATTTTCAACTAGGTTCATCGGTGTTCCGCCTCCCCCGGATCTCTCTGCGGGGGAGGCGTCGCCCTGCCCGCCTTTCGACGGAGACCGGATGGACCAGCCTGTGCCGAGCGACGACCTCCTTGCCCGCGTCATCGACTGCATCGCCGAAGTCCTCGGCACGCCACCCCACGAGGTCCCACGGACGACTCCGCTCGCGGCCCTGGGGCTCGAATCGTTCACCGCGGTGCGGTTGAGGCGGAGGATCCGCGAACGCACCGGCCGGGACCTGCCGTTGACCGCCCTCCTGGGCGACGGCGCGACGGCCCGTGCGGTGGCGGACCGCCTGCTCGCCGGTCACACACCGGAGAAGGCCACCGATCCCGGGCCCCTCGGCGCCGAGGGCCGTGCGGCGGAGGAACCCGGCGGTGTGCGGAACGGCGGGGAAACGGAGGGGGAGGACTTCCCCCTGACACCCATTCAGGCTTCGTATCTGGCCGGGCGGGCCGAGGGCATGCCGCTGGGCGGAGTGGCCACCTTCTACTACCACGAGTACGACCGCACACCCGGCGACACGGACCCGCTCGTGGACGTGGCCCGGCTGGAAGCGGCCTGGAACCGACTGGTCGATCACCACCCGATGCTGCGCATGACGGTGGACGACCGGGGCCGCCAGCGCATCGCGGCCGCTCCCGGCCCCTACCGGATCGGAGTCACCGATCTGCGGGGCGAGTCCGCCGAACAGGTGAGGGAAACGTTGTCCGCCCAGCGGCGGGAGCGTTCCCACCAGAACCGGCCCACGGAGTCGTGGCCGTTGTTCGACATCCACGCCACACTGCTGCCCGACGGGCGGACCCGGCTGCACGTCGGCGTGGACGTGCTCCTGACCGACCTCACCGGCTGGATGCTGCTGATGCGTCAGTGGGGCCGCCTCGTCGCGGACCCCGACCACCGGCTTCCCGAGCCGGCAGCCCGGTTCGCCGACCTCCAGCGCGCCCGCTCGAGGGACCCGGAGTGGGCGGCCCGGCGCGCCCGCGACCACGCCTACTGGGCCGAACGAGCCCCCGGGCTGCCGCCGTCGCCACGGCTGCCCCTGCTGCGCGACCCCGCCGACACCACCCCGCCCCGCTTCGTCCGCTCCGCCGCCGAACTCGACGCCGACACCTGGACCCGGCTGCGAGCACGGTGCACCGAGTACGCGGTCACGCCGACCGCGGCCCTGCTCGCGGCCTTCGCCGTCGTCCTCGGCCGGTGGGGAGCCGGGGAACGGATCTGCCTCAACACCACCCTGTTCGACCGCCCGGAGGACGAGGGCGGCGCCGAGGGGGTGGTCGGCGACTTCACCACCACCGCCCTGGTCGGCACGCCACGCTTCGACCCCGCCGACTGGAAGGGCTTCGCCGACTACGCCACCGCCGTCAACCACCGCTTCTGGGAGGACCTGGACCACCGGTCCGTGTCCGGTGTCGAGGTGCTCAGGGAACTGCGGGGGCAGGACTCGCCGCCGGTGGGAGCCCCCGGCCACCCGGTGGTGTTCACCAGCGGGGTGGGCCTCGCGGGCGCCGGGGAGCCCCCGGCGTCCTGGATCGGACAGGAGGTGTACGGCATCTCCCAGACCCCGCAGGTCCTGCTCGACCACATCGTGTGGGACGAGGGCGGACGCCTCCGCCTGGCCTGGGACGCCGTCGAGGGGGCGTTCCCCGACGGCTGGATACCGGCCCTGCTCGACGCCTTCGTACGCCTGCTCCACACCCTGACGGACCCCGACGCCTGGCACGACACCGCCCTGGGCTGGGACCCGTCCTTCCACCCCGAAGAGCCCCTGGACGCCGTGCCCTTCCCGAACGCGGGCCCCCTGCTGCACGATCCGGTCACCGACGCGGCCCGGCGGCATCCGCGACGGCCCGCCCTGCGCACCTCCTCCACCACCGTCACCCACGCCCGCCTCGCGGACAACGCCGCCGCCACCGCGGCACTGCTGGCCGCACACGGGGTGGGGCCCGGCGACATGGTCGCCGTCGCCTGCGAGAAGGGCACCGCGCAGATCACCGCCGTACTCGGCGTCAGCCTGAGCGGGGCGGGCTACCTGCCGGTCGAACCCTCCTGGCCGGCCGCGCGGATCGCCGCCGTCTGCGAGCGGGCCGGGGTCCGGCACGCGCTGACCGGCCGCGGTGTGCGGACCGACTGGCCCGACGGCGTCACCGTCCACCGGCTGACCGCCGCGGGGCGCCCCGTCCGCACCGCCGCGGGCTCCGCCGCCCCCGCGGCACCGCTCACGGCCCCACGTCCCGAGGACATCGCCTACACCATCTTCACCTCGGGTTCCACCGGCAGCCCCAAGGGCGTGGAGATCGAGCACCGGGCCGCGCGCACGACCGTCGACGACATCGTCGACCGGTTCGCCCTCGGTCCCGACGACCGGGTGCTGGCACTGTCGGCGCTCAGCTTCGACCTGTCCGTGTTCGACGTCTACGGCGTCCTCGGCGCCGGCGGCTGTCTGGTGCTGCCCGACCCCGCCCGGCAGCGCGACCCGCAGCACTGGCTCGAACAGGCCGGCCGGCACGGCGTCACCGTGTGGAACACCGCGCCCGCCCTGCTCGAAATGCTCGTCGAGTACGCGGAGATGGAGCCGGAGGAGGCCGCCGGGGCGCTGCGCACCCTGCGCCTGGTGATGCTCTCCGGTGACTGGATCCCCCTGACCCTGCCCGACCGGCTGCGCCGGCTCGCACCGCAGGCGGAGGTGATGAGCCTGGGCGGAGCCACCGAGGCGTCCATCTGGTCCATCACGTATCCGGTGGGACACATCGATCCGGGGTGGCGCAGCATCCCCTACGGCCGGGCGCTGCGCGGCCAGAGCTTCTTCGTCCTCGACGAGGACGGCGCGCCCTGCCCGGTGGGCGAGGCGGGGGAGCTGTTCATCGGCGGCGACGGGCTGGCCCGCGGCTACACCGCCGATCCGGTCCAGACCGCCGAGAGGTTCGCCGTCCACCCCGTGCTGGGCCGGCGGCTGTACCGCACCGGGGACCTCGGCCGGTGGACCGCCGGGGGCACCATCGAGTTCCTCGGGCGCGTGGACCGGCAGGTGAAGATCCGCGGGCACCGCATCGAACTGGGCGAGGTGGAGGCGGTGCTGGCCCGCCATCCGGCGGTCCGCCAGTGCGTGGTGTCGTCGGTGCGCGGCCCCGACGGACGGCCGCGCCTGGTGGCGCACCTGTCGCCCCGGGGCGCGAGCGAAGCGCCGACCGCCCAGGAGCTGGCGGACGTCCTGCGCGAGCGGCTGCCCGACTACATGGTGCCCGGCCGGTTCGTGATCATGGACCAGCTGCCGGTGACGGCCAACGGCAAGATCGACCACGCGGCGCTGACCGCCGCACCCACCGATGACCGGACCGCCGGTGCCGACGGGCCGGCCCCGGTCGCCGCGGCGGAGGACGGACCCACCGCGGCACCGCGTACGGTCCCGGCCGGATCCGCCGCCGAGTCCGCCCCGGGCGGGGACTGGGTCGCCGCCGCGCTGGCCGAGGCGACCGCCCTGGGCCTGGAGGCAGCCGTCGTGGTCCGGCCCGGACGGCTCCGGCCGGACCAGGCGCTGGAGGCGTCGGCCCGATGGCTCCGGCACGTGGCGCGGACCACCGACGGCGAAGCCGCGGTTCCGCTCCTGGGACCCGGAGGACTGGCGGAGGTGGTCTGCCGCCCCCGGGCAGGGGACTCCCCAGCATCCTCCCCGTCCACCGGTCCGGCGCCCGGCGCCCCGGCCCCGGAACGGCACGGCACCGGACCGGACCAGGTGCCCCGGCATCGCGGGCCGGGCCCGGCCGCGCCCGTGGCACCGGCCGTACTGGAGGCCCTGACCGGCATCCTGGCCGACTTCACGGACGTGCCGGTGACGCCCGACAGCACCTTCAAGGAGCTGGGGGCCACCTCCCTCACCCTGGTCCTCACCCACCGCAGGCTCCGGGAGGGCATCGCGCCCCGGCTCGCACTGGCGGACATGTTCGAGCACCCCACCGTCGCGGCCCTGGCCGCCCGCATCACCGCCCAAAGCGCCCAGGACACCGACCGGGCCGCCACTGCCACCGCCGCCGACACCGTGACGCCCCCCGTGCCCCGGCGGTCCGAACGGCCCACGCGCAGAACGTCCCGCGTCGCCGCACGCGCCCTGGCCGAGGAGACCACACGATGACCGAACCGACGTCCTCCCGGAGAGACATGCCGGACATGCCCCGGCCCGACCACGAAGCCGGCGACGACCTGATCGCGGTCACCGCCCTGGACTGCCGGTTCCCCGGAGCCCCCGACACGGCGGCCTACTGGGACCTGCTCGTGGGCGGCCGCAGCGGACTGACCCGGCACGGCGAGCGGGAACTGGCCGAACGCGGCGTCCCGGCGGGGCTGCTGGCCAACCCCGCCCACATACCCGTCAGCGGGGTCATCGACGAACAGGACCGGTTCGACCCCGAGCCGTTCGGCCTGACCGACGCCGAAGCGGCCGTGATGGACCCCCAGCAGAGGCTCTTCCTCGAAGCGTGCCTGCGCGCCCTGGAGAGCGCCGGACACGGCGGCGGTGCCGGCGCGGGCGCCGTGGGCGTCTTCGCCGGCGCCGCCCACAGCGACTACCTCGCCCGCAACCTCGCCGACCGGTACGCCGCCTCCGCCACCGATCCCGTCGGCAGCCTCCAGGCGGCCCTCGCGGGTGTGGCCGACTACCTCCCCCTGCACGTCGCGCACCGCCTCGCGCTCACCGGACCCGCCGTCGCGGTCGGCACCGCGTGCTCGACCTCGCTGGTGGCGGTGCACCTGGCGGCCCAGTCCCTGCTGGCGGGGGAGTGCGACACAGCCCTCGCCGGCGGCGCCTCCCTGATCGTCCCGCAGGGCAGGGGCTACCTCCACGTCCCCGACGGGATCTTCTCCGCCGACGGGCACGTACGCACCTTCTCCGCCGAGGGCACCGGCATCGTGCACACCCAGGGCGTCGGCGTGGCCGTCCTGCGGCGGCTGCGCGACGCCCTCGCCGACGGCGACCCGGTGCTGGCCGTCCTGCACGGCTCCGCCGTCAACAACGACGGCGGCGACCGCACCGGCTTCACCGCCCCCTCACCGCGCGGACAGGCCCGTGCGGTCTCCGAGGCGCTCGCCGTGGCCGGTCTCACGCCCGGGGACATCACCTACGTCGAGGCCCACGGCACCGCCACCCGCCTCGGCGACGTCGTCGAGGTCGCCGCGCTGCGCCGCGTCTTCGGCGACACCGGCCCGGCCTGGTGCGCCCTGGGCTCGGTCAAGAGCAACATCGGGCACGCCAACTCGGCCGCCGGCATCGCCGGTTTCGCCAAGACCGTCCTCGCCCTGCACCACGGCGTACTGCCGCCCACCCTGGACGCCCTGCCCCTCAACCCCGATCTCCGGCTGGACGACTCGCCCTTCACCGTCGTCCACGAGACCACCGACTGGACCGGGCCCCGGTACGCGGGCGTCAGCTCCTTCGGCATCGGCGGCACCAACTGCCACGTCGTCCTGGGCAGCGCCCCCGTCCGGCCGGAACCGCCCGCCGATCCGCGCCCGCAGCTCGCCCTGCTCAGCGCGCACCGCGACGACGCCCTCGCCCGCCTCACCGAGGCCACCGCGACCGCCCTGCACACCGCGTCGGTCGACCCCGCCGACGCGGCCCACACCCTGCACACCGGCCGCGCGACGCTGCCGTACCGCGCCGCCGCCGTGATCACCGGAACGGCGGAGACCGACGGCCGCGCCCTGCGCGCCGCCCCGCGGCGCCGTCCCGGCCCCACCCCGCCCCGGATCGTGCTGGCCTTCCCCGGCGGGGGAGCGCAGTACGCGGGCATGGGACGCGAACTGTGCGCAGAGGAAGAGGAGTTCGACCGCACCGTGCGCGAGTGCGCCGACCTCTTCGACGACGGGACCGGTACCGGCCTCACCGCGCTGATCACCGCCGACCCGTCCGACGAGCACGCACGCCGGCTGCTGCGCGACCCCGCCCACGGACTGCCCGCCCTGTTCACCGTCTCCCTCGCCGCCGCGCGCACGCTGCGCTCCTGGGGCGTGAAACCGGACGCGGTGGTCGGTCACAGCCTCGGCGAATACGTGGCCGCCGTGCTGTCCGGAGCCCTGTCCCTGCCCGACGCCGCGACACTGGTGGCGGTCCGCTCACGCGGCATGTCCCGGGCGGCCGGCGGCGGAGTGATGCTGACGGTCCCGCTGACCGAGCGGCAGACCCTGGCCCTGCTCGCCGACCACCCGGAACTGGATCTGGCCGCCGTCAACGGCCCGCGGTCCTGCGTGGTGTCCGGACCCTCGCCGGCCGTGGCCGAAGCGGAGCGGGCCCTGACCGCACGCGGCGAGCGCACCGTGCGGCTCTCCCTCGACGCGGCCGCCCACTCGCGCCTGGTCGACCCGGTCCTGCCCGAACTGCGCACGGCCGCCCAGGCCGTCCGGGCGCGTGTCCCCGGCATCCCGCTCGCCACCACCCTCACCGGGAAACTGCTGGACACCGCTCCGGGCGCCGACCACTGGGTGGCGCACCTGCGCTCCACCGTGCGCTTCTCCGACGCCCTGGCCACCGCCCTGGGCGACGGGCCGGCCGTCCTCGTCCAGGCGGGGCCGGGCGGCGCACTGCTCCAACTGGCCCGTCAGCAGGGGCACCGGCAGCTCCTGGCCACCCTGGCCGCCTTCCCCGACCGCGAGCAGCCCGCCGGAGGACGTGCCGCGCTGCTGGCGGCCGCCGGAGAGCTGTGGACGCACGGGGTCCACCTGGACGCCGCGGCCCTGCACCGCCCGGGACGACGCCGTGTCGCCCTGCCGGGCCTGCCCATGGAGCGCCGCAGACTGTGGATCGATCCGCCGGCCGCCGCACAGCCCGGTGCCGTGGCCGGCCTCGGCCACGCTGCCGGACAGGCCGTCCCGGACGAGTCCGAGCCCCTCCACCTGCCCGTCTGGCGGCGCACGCCCCCCGTCGAGGCGGACCGGCCGGCACTGCGGGGCCGCTGGCTCGTGGCCGGCCCTCCCGGCTCGCCCTCGGCCGAGCGGGTGCGCGCCGCGCTCGCCGCCGCCGGGGCCGGCACCGTCACCCTCGACGAGGCGGTCCGGGACCCCGGCACCCCGTGCGAGGGCATCGTCGTGATCGGCCCGTACGGTGACACCGGCGACGACCCGGCCGAAACCGTCAGCGCGTCGGTCCTGCACTACGCGCAGGTGGCGCGGGCCGCCGCCTCCTGGGCGCACCGCACCTGCCTGCTGCACCTGAGCCACAACGCCCAGCAGGTGGAGAGCACCGACCGGCCCGCCGCCCATGCCGCCGCCGGCCTCGCCGTGCCCCGCGTCCTCGCCCAGGAGTTCCCGGGCCTGCGCTGGCGCTCGGTGGACCTGCCGGCCGGCCCGCCGCACGCCGACGACGTACGGACCGTGCCGGCGGAGGCCGCCGACCTGCTGGCGGGAGGCCCGAACGGCATCGAGTGCGCCCTGCGCGGCGGGCACCGCTGGACGCGCGGCATCACCCCCTGGCGGCCGTCCGCACCCGCGCCGGACACGGACGGCCCGGCCGTCACCGACGGCGGGACGGGCACGGCGGTGATCCTCGGCGGACTCGGGGACGTGGGCCTGGCCCTGGCCGGGCACCTGGCCCGCTCCGGACGGCGGGTCGTGGTGACCGGCCGCACCGGGCTCCCCCCGGACCCCGCCCCCGGCAGCACCGAAGCCGAACGGGCGGAGACGATCCGGGTCCTGCGGGACTCCGGCGCCGACATCGAGGTCCGTGCCGCGGACGCCGCGGACACCGCCGCCACGACGGAACTGCTGCGGGAACTGACCGACCGCGACGGCCCGCTGGACCTGGTCGTGCACGCCGCCGGCGTGGTCGCCTCCGCGGCCGTCGCGCCGTTGCGGACCACCGAGGAGCAGGCCGTGCGCGCGCACGCGCACGCCAAGGTCACCGCGGCCCTCGCGCTGCGTGGCGCCGTGCACGGCCTCCCGCCCGGCAGCCGCCCGGCCACCGTCCTGCTGATGTCCTCCGCCACGGCGTTCGTCGGAGGCCTCGGCCTCGCCCCGTACGCCGCCGTCAACCGCTACCTGGACGCCCTCGCCGAGCACGAGCACCACACGGACCCGGACGCACCCCGCTGGATCAGCGTTGCCTGGGACGGCTGGCGCGTCGGGCCCGGCCGGAGAGAGCGCACCGTCGCCTCCCGGCACTCGATCGGTCTGGCGGACGGCATGCGCACCGTGGACCGGCTGCTGGCGCTCGCGGCCGACGGCCGTGCCCCGGCCTCCGTCGCCGTCTCGCCGGCCGACCTCGCGCCCCGCACCGCGGGCACGCCCACCGCCGTACCCGCCTCCGTCGCACCGGCTCCCGGCACGCCCGCGGCCGGGCCGCCGGCCGGTGCGGGATTCACCACCGGTGCGGAGACCCTCCTGGCAGAGGTCTGGTCGGACCTGCTGGGCTTCCCCGTCACCGACCGCGACGCCGACTTCTTCGCCCTCGGCGGGCACTCCCTGCTGGCCACCCGGATGCTCGCCCGGCTGCGCGACGACCACGGCGCCGACCTGAGGCTGCAGGACCTGCTCGCCCGGCCCAGCATCGCGGCCCTGGCCCCGATGCTGCCCGGCGGGGAATCCCGGAGTGCTCCCGCCGCGCCCCGGACCGGGGGCGGTCCGTCTCCGCAATCCGGGGACGGCCCCCGGGAGTTCCCCCTCACCCGGGTGCAGCACGCCTACTGGGTCGGCGGATCGGGCGGTTACCGCCTCGGCGACGTCCCGTGCTCCTTCCACCTGGAGTACGACTGTCCCGGCCTGGACACCGACCGCTACGAAACGGCGTGGAACGCGGTCGTCGCCCGCCATCCGATGCTGCGCGCGGTCGTCTCACCGGAAGGCCGCAACCGGGTGCTCGACAAGGTGCCCCACTACCGGATCCGGGTGCAGGACCTGACGGAGGACGACGACGCCGAGCGAGCCCGGAAGCTGGAGCGCGTGCGCACCCGCATGGTGCGCCGCGAACCCCGCCCGGGCCGCTGGCCCCTGGTCGACATCAGGGCCGCCCGACTGCCCGGCGACGTCGTCCGGCTGTTCGTCAACGTGGACGTGCTGGTGTGCGACACCGCCAGCTACCTGATCTGGGACCGCGAACTGCGCACCCTCTACGACGACCCCGACGCCCGACTGCCGCCGCTGGAGACCACCTTCGCGGACTGTGTGGCCGCGCTCGAGCGCCGCGCCGAGGGCCCGGAGCACGCGCGGGCCGCCGCCTACTGGCGGGCCAGGCTGGACGACCTGCCCGGCGCACCCGCGCTGCCCGTCCGGACCGGGAGTCCCGGAGAGCGGCCCCGCTTCGCCCGGCGCACCGCCCGTCTGGAGCCGGACCGCTGGAGCGCCCTCAAGGCCGAGGCCGCCCGGCGCGGGCTGACCCCCACGGCCGTCCTGCTGGCGGCCTACGGCGAGGCCCTCGCCGAGTGGTCCGGGCAGAACGGCTTCGCCGTCACCCTCACCCTCTTCGACCGGCCCGCGGACCTTCCCGGGGCGGACGCCGTGGTCGGTGACTTCACCTCGCTGATGCTGCACGAGGTGGACCGCTCGGACACCCGCTGCTTCGCCGACGCCGCCGTACGGGCCCAGCGCACCCTCTTCGAGGACCTGGACCACCGGGAGTTCTCCGCGCTCGACCTGCTGGCCGAGAAGTCCTCGCGCACCGGCCGCACCGAGTCCGTTCCCGTGGTCTTCACCAGCGCCCTGGGCCTGTCCGGGCCGCTCGGCGGCGGACACGACCTGGACTGGGCGGGCACACCGGTGTACGGCGTGAGCAGCACCCCGCAGACCTGGCTGGACCACCAGGTGATCGAGCAGCACGGGGCGCTCCTGCTCCAGTGGGACGTCCTGGAGAACGCCCTGCCCGCCGACGAGGCGGACGCGGCGTTCGCCGCCTACACCGAGCGGGTGCGCCGGCTGGCCGACGCACCGCGGGCATGGGACACCGAGGAGCCCCGCACCGCGCCCGCCGCCCCGGCCCGCGAACCGCGGCGGCCGGCACCCACCGCGAGGAAGCGGACCGTTCCCGGCCCGGCCCCCGACACCGACGCGGCCATGCTGCTGCGCGACGGCAACGGCGACCGCCCCCTGTTCCTGATGCACCCCTCCGGCGGGGACGTACTGTGCTACGGCGAACTCGCCCGTCTCCTCACCGACGGCCGGCCCGTCGTGGCCCTCACCGACCCCGCCCTGACCGGCGGCACCGGGCCGCGGACCATCGCCGAGACGACCGACCGCTACCTCGCGGCGCTGCGCGCCCACCAGCCGCGGGGCCCCTACCTGCTGGGCGGCTGGTCGATGGGCGGCACCGTGGCCCACCAGATGGCCGTGGAACTCCAGCGACGCGGCGAGCGGACCGACCTCCTCGTCCTGATCGACTCCAACACCCCCGACCGCATCCGGGCGCTGGGCGGCACCGACCGCGCCCAGGACACCGCCTTCGCGGCCGTCCGCTACCTGCGCTCGCTGGAGGCGTTCCTCGACCTCGACCTCGGCCCGGACGCGGAGACGATCCGCACCGCCCCGGACCCGGCGGCGGTACGCCGGGCCGTCACCGAACGGCTGCGAGCGGCCGGCCTGCTCGGCCCTCGGGACACCGCCGACACCCGCCTCGAGGTCTTCGAACGCCACCTGCGGGCGCTGGCCGACCACAGGGCCGGACACCTCACCGACCCGGCCACCCGACTGCTGCTCATCGCCGCGTCCCGTCCCGCGCCGCACAACGCCGGCGTCGGCATGGGCGTCGACGACGCGGCGGACCTGCCCGCCCTCGGCTGGCTGCCGCACGTCAGCGGCCCCGTCGACGCACACACCGTCGAAGGCCACCACTACTCCCTGCTGCACGACCCCGCGGTCCGGCGGACCGCCGCCCTGATCGACCGGGCGCTGGCCGCCGTACACACCGGCCGGTGAGCCCGGCAGCCACTCCTGCCCCCGAACCCCTCGCGGAAAGCAACCATGCACCAGCACCCGTCATCCCGCAGCACCCTGTCCCGCAGATCCGTCCTCACCGCCCTCGGGACGGTCGGCGCCCTGCTGCTGAGCGCCTGCTCCGGCACACCCGCCGCCGACACCCCGGCCTCCCGCACCGGCGCGCCCGTCGACGGCGGCACCCTGCGGTACGCCGTCGCGGGGTCGCCCGCCACCGCCAGTGACGACCCGCACGGCGGCCTCGGCAACGAGTCCGACGTCCTGCGCTTCGCCCTGACGTACGACGTCCTCACCGTCCCCGGCGAGGACGGGAGGACCCGGCCGCGGCTCGCCACGTCGTGGAAGCCCAACGACGCCATGGACCGCTGGACCCTCACCCTGCGCGAGGACGCCCGCTTCACCGACGGCGAGCCGGTGCGCGCCGCCGACGTGCTGTACTCCCTGCGGCGCATCGGCGGCAAGGCCGCCGAGAACTACGGCCGGCTCGCCGACTTCGACATGGCGAAGTCCACCGCCCCCGACGAGCACACCGTCGTCCTGGCCACCCGCGCCCCGATGGCCGACGCGCCCCGGGCCCTGGAGTCCGTCACCTTCGTCGTCCCGGAGGGCACCGAGGACTTCTCCCGTCCCGTCACCGGCTCGGGCCCCTACCGGGTGGAGCGGACCGGCGCCCAGACCACCGTCCTGACCCGCAACGACACATGGTGGGGAGAGCGCCCGCACCTGGACCGCATCGAGATCCAGGCCGTCGCCGACCCGCAGGCACGGGCCGGTGCCGTCGCCTCCGGGCAGGCCGACGTCGCCGGCAGCGTCAGCCCCGCCGCGGTCAGGAGCGCCGGATCCCCGGCGAAGACCCAGGTCGTCCGGCGCGACGGAGTCACCGAGTACCCGTTCGTCATGCGTCTGGACACCGAGCCGTTCGACGACCCCAGGGTCCGTGAGGCGTTCCGCCTCGCCGCCGACCGCGAGGCCCTGGTCGACACGGTGTTCCTGGGCTACGGCAAGGTCGCCAACGACCTCCCCACCCCCTACGACCCCTCGGCCCCCGACGACCTGCCGCAGCGCACCCGCGACGTGAAGAAGGCCAGGAAGCTGCTGGCCGAGGCGGGCCACGCCGACGGACTGTCCGTCACCCTGCACACCACCACGTCCTATCCCGGCATGGACACCGCGGCCACCCTCTACGCCCAGCAGCTCTCCGACATCGGCGTCGACGCGGAGGTGAAGGTCGAGCCGGCGGACACCTACTGGACCGCCGTCTACGCCAAGAAGGCGTTCTACACCGGCTATTACGGCGGCATCTCCTTCCCCGACCTCGTCCGCGTCGGGCTGCTGTCCGACTCGCCGACCAACGAGACCGCCTGGCGCAGCGAGACCTTCGACGACGGCTTCGCCCGGGCCATGTCGACCGCCGACGAGGCGCGCCGCGAGGAGCTGCTCTCCGGCATCCAGCGCGAGCTGTGGGAGGACGGCGGCTACGTCGTCTGGGGCACCGGGGACGGCCTGGACCTCGCCGCGCCGGGCGTGCGCGGACTGCCCGACGGGCCCGGGTTCCAGCGCATGTTCATCGACCAGGTGTGGATGGCCGAGTGATCCCGCGCGCTGCCGGCCGCGCCCTGCGCCCGGCCGGCCGGGCCGCGGCCCTGGCCGTCGCCGCCACGGCCGTGGTCTTCACGGCCACCGAACTGCTCCCCGGTGACGCCGGGGAGTTGAGGACGGCGGGCCGGGCCACCGAGGAGGACGTCGCGGCGGAGCGGGAACGCCTCGGGCTGGACCGGCCGGCCGCGGTGCGCTACCTCGACTGGCTGTACGGCCTGGTCCGGGGGGACCTGGGACACTCGCTGGCGGGCGGCAGACCCGTGGCGACGCTGTTCGCCGAGCGGCTGCCCGCCACCGCCGTCCTGGTCGCGGCGGCGCTGGCGGTCACCGTGCTGCTGACCGCGACGGCCCTGGCCGTCACGTACCTGCGCGGCGGCCGGGGCGGCTCGGCCGCCACCGGACTGGCCGCCGTGCCGCAGCCGGTCCACGCGGCGGTGCTCGGCGCGGTCCTGGCCGGATTGCTGGGCTGGCTGCCCCCCGTGTCCCTGCTGCCGCCCGGCGGCTCGCCGCTGGCGGACCCCCGGCTCCTGGTGCTGCCCGCGCTCACCCTGGCGCTGCCCTCGGCCGCGTTCGCCACCGTCCTGCTGCGCGGGGCGCTGGGCGACGTCCTGCGCCGGCCCCACGTGGCCGACGCGCGGCTGCGCGGCCTGCCCGCCCCGCTCGTGCTGCGCCGGCACGTCCTTCCCTTCCTGTACGCGCCGGCGCTCCAGGTGACGGCCCTGCTGGCCGGTGGTCTCGTGGCGGGCACCGCCCTGGCGGAGACGCTGTTCGGCTATCCGGGCACCGGGCAGCTGCTGGTGTCCTCCGTCGCGGTGCGGGACGTCCCCGTCGTGCAGGCCGCGGCCCTCCTGCCGGCCGCCGTCCTGCTGCTGGGCATGCTCCTGGCCGACCTGGCCGCCCGTCGCACCACGGTGCCGGGGGAACCCGGCCCGTCGGTGGCGGCGGCGGGGAGGACCGTATGACCGGGACTCCTCTGCCGTTCCTCCTCCGAACCGCCCGCCCTTCGGTGTCCGTGACCGCGGCCCTCACCCTGCTGGTGTGCGTGCCGCTCGGCCGGTACGCCGCTCCGCACCCACCGGAGCGAACGGTCGCCGCCCCCTGGGCGCCGCCCGGCGGACGGCATCCGCTGGGCACCGACGCCCTGGGGCGCGACGTGCTGTCCCGGGTCCTGGCCGGGGGTACCCAGCTCCTGACCGTGTCCCTGCTCGCAGCGGCCGCCGCCGTCGTCTGCGGCGCGGGCCTCGGCCTGGCCGCGGGG
The DNA here is from genome assembly GCF_043084105.1 of Streptomyces sp. NPDC014676. Classification (NCBI taxonomy): domain Bacteria; kingdom Bacillati; phylum Actinomycetota; class Actinomycetes; order Kitasatosporales; family Streptomycetaceae; genus Streptomyces; species Streptomyces sp. NPDC014676. Next base: position 47,416 of record NZ_JBIBZI010000016.1, read on the forward strand.
TGGTCGGGCGACCGTACCGCCCGCACCGTACGGGCCCTGTGCGACCTGCTGCTGGCCGTTCCCGCCCTGGTCCTGGCGCTGGTGCTGGCCACCGCACTGCCGGGGGCGACCGCGGTCGTCGTGGCGTCGGTGCTCGCGGGAGCGCCGCTGACCGCGCGGGTCGTCGCCACGCAGTGCGCGCAACTGCGCGGCAGCGGGCACGTGCACGCCGCCGTCGAGCGCGGCGAGCGCACCCCCGCCGTGCTGCTCCACGAGGTGCTGCCCGCCCTGCGCCGTCTGGTCGCCGCCGACGCCGGGCTCCGGCTCGTCACGGCACTGCAGATCGCCGCGACCCTCGCCGTGCTCGGTCTGGGACCCCAGCCCCCGGACCCGGACTGGGCCCTGATGCTCAGCGAGAACCTGCCCGGCGCCGCACTCAACCCCTGGGCGCTGCTGGCGCCGGCGGTCCCCCTGGCGGGCTGCGCCTGGGTGTTCGCCGCGGCGGCCCGGACGGCCGCCCGTGCCCCGGGGGAGGCGGCATGACGGTCCATGACCATGAGGAGTCCGTTCCCACCGGTGCCCCGCTGCTGACGGTCGAGGGCCTGACCGTTCGCCGCGCTCTCGACGGAGCCACCGTCCTGCCACCGGTCGGCCTCCGCGTCGGTCCGGGGCAGGTGCTGGCCGTCACCGGCGTGTCCGGTGCCGGTAAATCCACGCTGCTGCGCGCCCTGCTCGACGTCCTCCCGGACGGACTGCACCGCGCGGCGGGCACCGTGCGCTGGCGCGGTGCGGCCGTGCCGCCCGGCCGGGCGGCACGGCGGTGGCGGCGTGCCCGGTGCGGCTGGCTGGCGCAGGACCCCGGCGCGGCCCTCAATCCGCTGTGGCGCGTGGACCGGCTGATCGGCGAGGAGTTCACCGGTGACCCCGCCGCCCGCGCCCGGCGGGTCGAGACCCTGATGCGCCGACTGGGCCTTCCGCCCGGGCTCGCCTCCCGGCGGACGGGGGAACTCTCCGGCGGCCAGGCCCAGCGGGTCGCCCTGGCCCGGGCCCTGTGCGCCGATCCGGAACTGCTCGTCCTGGACGAACCGACCTCGGCACTGGACCGCGCGACGGCCGACCTGGTGGCCGAAGAGGTGCGGTCCCGCCGTGGGAGCCCCGGCCGGTGCGTCGTCCTGGTCACGCACGATGCCCGGCTGGCCGCGGAGCTGGCCGACCGGACACTGGTGCTCGCCGCCGGCGCGCGCCCGGCCTCCGGTACGGACGCCGGTGCGCGGCACGCGGCACGTACGACCGCCGCCGTACGCGGACGGATGACACGCGCCCCGTGGGAGGAGCCGCTGCGCCCGGCCGCCGATCCCGCGCCACCACGGGCCGGGCGTCCGCCCCGCACGGCGGCGGACCCCGACCCGTCCCCGGCGCCCGTGCTGTCGGCGCGGGGTCTGACCCTGCGGACCCCGGACGGCACACCGCTGCTCGACGCCGGAGACCTGGACCTGCCGGCGGGCGGCTGGCTGGCCGTCACGGGACGGTCGGGCAGCGGGAAGACGACCCTGCTGCACGCCCTCACGGGCCGCCGCCCGCCGGCCGCCGGGCAACTCCTGCTGCACGGGCGCCCGCTGCCCGCCGGGACCCGCTCGCGCGACCGGCGGATGCTGCGCGCCGTCCAACTGGCCGGACAGGACACGGTGTCGGAACTCAACCCGGCGCACACCGTCGGCCGAGCGGTGGCCCGGCCGCTGAAGGTGTTCCACGGCACGACCGCGGCGGCCGGGCGGGAACGCGTACGGGAACTCCTCGAAGCCGTGGGCCTCCCCGCCGAGCTGGCCGGCCGCGGACCGGCGGAGCTCTCCGGCGGCCAGCGCCGCCGGGTGGTCCTCGCCCGGGCGCTCGCCGCCGGACCCGACGTGCTGCTGCTGGACGAGCCCACCGCGGGCCTGGACCCGGACTCGGCACGACTCGTCCTCGACCTGCTGGACCGGCTGCGGGCGGACGGCCCCGCCGTCCTGACCGTCACCCACGACGCCGGCACGGCCGCCCGCGCCGACCGCGTCCTCCACCTGACCGGGCGCCGCCTGGCCCCACCACCGCACACGACGCCCGACCACCCCCTCGACGAGAGAACGGAGCACTCCGGTGTCCGACCACACGACGGCTGAACACACCGGCCGGATCACGGACCTGCTGGCCGCCCATCCCTGGGTGGCCCGGGCCCGCCCCGCCCCCGACGGCGGCGTCCGGGTCGTCCCGCACCCGGACGCCGTGACCGCCGCACCCGAACCGGGCCCCCTGATGCGCGAACACCTCGAACAGTGGGCCGAGGTCTACGAGTGGACGTACGAGACGGCCGAGGGCCGGCACGCCGACGACCTCGACCTGTCCGGATGGCGGGCCTCCGACACCGGGGCACCGCTGCCCGAAGCCCACATGCGGGACTGGGTGGACCGCACCGTGGACCTCGTCCTGGCCCAGCGCCCGAGAAGGCTCCTGGAACTCGGCTGCGGCACCGGTCTGCTCGCCCACCGCCTGCACCCGCACCTGGACGGGTACGCCGGCACCGACGTCGCCCAGGTCGCGGTGGACCGCCTCGCCGCCGCCGGTCTGCCCCGCACCGCGTTCGTCCGGGCCGCCGCCCACGAGACGGCCGCGCCCCGGGTGCGGGACGCCATGGACGCCGCTTTCGGCCCCGGCGCGGACCCCGACTGCGTGCTGTTCAATTCGGTCACCCAGTGCTTCCCCGACCTGGCCTACCTGACCACCGTCCTGCACGGGGCGCTGTCGACGGTCGAGGACGGCGGCACCGTGATCGTGGGGGACATCCGGCACTCCGGCCTGCTGCTCGACCACTTCGGGCGGCTGGAACGGGCCCGGGACCCCGAGGCGGACGATACGACGATCGCCGCGAGGGCCGCGGCCGCCGCCGAGGCGGACGAGGAACTGTCCTTCACGCCGGCGGCCGTCGCCGCGGCGGTCGCCGCCCAGCCCCGTCCGGTCCGCATGGGCGTGCACGCCCGCACCATGGCCGAGGACACCGAACTCACCCGCTACCGCTACGACATCGTCCTGCGCGTCGGCCCGCACACCGACGGACCGGGGGCCCGGCGCGTGCGCCGGACGCCCTGGGACGGACACCGGGGGAGCGATGTCCGGCAAGTGCTGCGGGACGCGCTCGCCGACGCTCCCGTCGTCGTCCACGGCATCCCCAACGCCCTGCTCCACGACGCCCCCGGGGCGGTGACCCCGTACGCCCTGCGCGAGGCACTGCGGGGAGCGGACGCAGCCGTCCTGCTCGACGTCGCCGACCCGCGCGCGCTGGCCGTGGCGGCTCCCGCCGACTGCGCGCCCGCCGCGGCCGAGGACCTCCCGGCGTCCTCCGGCCCGCTCGCCCACGAGCCGTTCCCCCTGTTCGTCCGGCGCCGTCTGCCCGAGGTGCTGCGCGACCACCTGCGCCGGGCCGAGCCGGACACCGTGCCACCGGCGATCACCGTGGTGGACGTCGTCGAGGACGGCCGCGCGTGAACGGCGCACTCACCGACGAGAGCCTCACCGGGCTGCCCGGCGTGACGGACTGGCAGCTGGTGCGCGGGGACGGGCGGGACGCCCTGCTGGTGACGGGTCCGCCTCCGGTGGCGCGCCCGTCGTCCGGTCCCGGCCGGGACGACGCCCGCGCCGCCGGCCGGGCCGCGGACGCCGGTGACGCCGCCGTCCGCGGTACCGGCCTGACCGTTCTCCCGGCGCTGATGCGGCGGCTCGACGAGACGGCGCTGCTGACGATGGCCCGGGTACTGGACCGGACCCGTCTGTTCCGCGACGGCGGCCGGCCCCGCACCGACGAGATCCTCGAAGCCCTGGCGGTCGCTCCCCGGCACGCGTGGATCGTACGGCGCTGGCTGCGCACCCTGACCGCGGAGGGCCGGCTCCACCTGGACGCGGCGACGGGCCGCCACCACTCCCTCGCGGTGCCGGACCGCCGCGACCACGCCCGGGCCCTGCGCGAGCTGGACGGCGCCTGCGCGGGGCTGGGCTACCCGGCCTCCATGACCCGCTTCTTCCGGGCCGCGGCCGAACGGCTCCCGCTGCTGCTCCGGGACCGCGCGTCCCTGCAGGAGGTCCTCTTCCCCGACGGGGAGACAGGCACCGCGCAGGGCAACTACCGCGACAGCGTCCCCAGCCGCTGGGCCAACCACGCCGCCGCGTCCCTGATCGTCGGCGAGGCCCGCCGCCGGACGACGCCGGCACCCCTGCGCGTCCTCGAAGCGGGCGCCGGCGTGGGCGGCACCACCGGCACCGTCCTGGAGGCGCTGGGCGACACGCCCGTCGCCTACCTGTTCACGGACGTCTCCCCGTTCTTCCTGCGGACGGCCAGGGACGTCTTCGGCGACCGCCCCGGCCTGCGGCACGCCCTGTTCGACATCCAGGCCGATCCGCTCGAACAGGGCCTGGAGCCGGAATCCCAGGACGTCGTCCTGGCGGCGAACGTCCTGCACAACGCGCGGCACGTCGGACGCTGTCTGGCGGCCCTGCGGGAACTGCTGGCGCCCGACGGGCTGCTGGTCCTCGTCGAGTCGTGCCAGGAGCACTACCAGGCGCTCACCTCCATGTACCTGCTGATGTCGCCCGCGCCCGGCGAACAGGAGTGGTTCACGGACCTGCGGGCCGGCCAGGACCGGGTCTTCCTCACCGCCGGGGAATGGGCACGGCAACTGGACGCGGCGGGCTTCGACCCGCTGCCCGTTCTGCCGCACGAGGAGCATCCCCTCGCCGCGGCGGGCCAGCGCGTCGTCGCCGGCCGTGTCAGGTCACACGGCGCCCGCCCGGATCCCGGCCGCGTCCGTGCCGCGCTCGCCGGCCGCCTTCCCCCTGCCCTGCCCCTGCCACGGATCCACGCCGTGGACGACGTCATCCGCCCCACCGACCCGACTGGAGCCCCCTGTTGACCCCCGCATCCGCATCCGAGCACACCGCCGAGCAGACCTCGGCCGACCTGGTCGACGCCGTCCGCGCCGTGTGGGCCGACGCCCTGGAGACCGACCTGGCCGCCGTACCGGCGGACGCCAGCTTCCTGAGCCTGGGCGGCGACTCCGTCCTGGCCGTCCGCATGGCCGCGATGCTCCGCAAACGGCTGGGCACGCCGCTGGCACTGGCGGACGTCCGCGTCGAACAGAGCGCCGCGCAGCTCGCCGCCCTCGTCCACGAACGCAGTACCGGATCGGGAACGGGTGTCCTGCGCCCACTGCCCCTGGACCTGCGCCGACGCGAGGACCCGGACGCGCCGTTCCCGCTCCTGCCGCTCCAGCAGGGCTACTTCGTGGGCCAGCAGGACGCCTGGGAGCTGTCCTACCGCTCCGCACACCACTACGTGGACATCGGGCTGGAGGACATCGACGCCGACGAAGCCCCCGAGGCGCTGCAGGACGCCCTGGAGCGCCTGGCCGAGCACCAGGCCGTCCTGCGGGCCCGCATCCTGCCCGACGGTCGGCAGCGCATCCTGCCCCTGGACGACCCGGAGGCGGTACCGCGGCTCCGGGTCACCGACCTGCGCGACGCCGACGAGGAGACGGCCGCGGCCCGGCTCGCGGAGACACGCCACGAGATGAGCACCGAGGGCCCCGACCCGTCCCGGGGCTGCGGTCTGGACATGCGCCTGACGCTGATGCCCGGCGACCGCGCCCGGCTGCACTCCTCGACCAGCCTGCTGATCATCGACGGATGGTCCTCCGGCGTCTTCTACCGCGACCTGTTCGCCCTGGTCTCCGATTACAACGCCGTCCTCGCACCCCTGGACATCGACTACGGCGACTACGTGACGACCCTGCGGGACCTGCCCGGCACCGAGGCGTGGCAGCAGGACCGCGACTGGTGGTGGGACCGCCTCGACGACTTCCCGCTGCCGCCGGCCCTGCCGCTGGTGGCCGACCCCGCCGAGGTGCGCCCCACCCTGATGGGCACCCGACAGGCGGTGCTCGACCCGGAGCGCTGGTCACAGCTGCGCCGACTGTGCACCGAGCACGGGGTGACCCCGTCCGCGGCGATGTTCGCCGCCTTCGCCGCCGCCGTCGCCCGGGCCTGCGGCCACCGCCGCTTCCTGCTCAACACCCTCCAGCTGAACCGGCTCCCGCTCCATCCCGACGTGTCCCGCCTGGTGGGAGCCTTCTCCTCCACCATGCTCCTGCCGGTCGACCTGCCGGCGGCCCCCGTCTTCGCCGACCTCGCCGGCCGCGCCCAGCAGGACATCGGCGACGCGCTCGCCCACAATCTGATCACCGGCGTGGAGGTCTCCCGGGAACTGGGCCGCCGCCGGGGCACCCATCGTCCGGTGGCACCCGTCGTCTTCCAGTCCACCCTGGGTGTGGACGCGGCGCTGGGCAGCGAGGTGCCCCAGGAGGCGGGGCCGCTGGGCGCGATCGACCTGCTGAGCCACCATCAGCAACTGCGCACGCCCCAGGTGGCCCTGGAGGTGCGGCTGTTCGAGCTGCGCGGCGAGCTGGTGGTCGTCTTCTCGCTGGTGGAGGAGCTGTTCGCGGGAGCGGACGTCGACCGGATGTTCGCCGACCTCATGGCGACCGTGGAATCGCTGGTCGAACCGGACGGCTGGGCCGCCGTGGTCGAGCTGCCCGACGCGGTCGACGGTGAGGAGGCCGGGCCGGCCCGGCAGGCGTCCGGCCGGCGCCTGTCCGTACCCGCGGCGGCGGCCGGCGGAGCGGAACCGGGACCGCTCCGGGACGACACGGAACGAGCGGTCGCGGCGCACTGGCGGAAGCTGCTGGACTGTTCGGTGGAGGAACGCACCGCCGACTTCTTCGCGCTCGGCGGTGACTCGCTGCTCGCGGTGCGGATGCTCGGGTCGCTCGCGCGGGAGGGACTGGGGCGGGTGACGCCCCGCCGCTTCCTCCGGCAGCCCACGGTGGCCGGGCTCGCCGCCGCTCTCCGCGAACCGGACGACCGGTGAGAAGGGTGCGGCGGGGGCGGTCCCGCCCCCGCCGCACCCGGGTCTCAGCCGCCCAGGCCGGCGTCCTCGCGGAAGAGCTCCTGGTCGAGCCAGACCGCGGCACGGGCGCCGTCGGCGGCACCGGTGATCACGAAGGTGAGGGCGTCCGGCAGGGCCTCCAGCCGGGCGGTGTCACCGGCCGCGTACACGCCGGGCACGGAGGTGCGCTGGAACTCGTCCACCCGCACGCAGCCGTCCGGGAGGACCGCGCATCCCAACCGCTCGGCCAGCGGGGAGTGCTGACGGGTGGGCGCCCGGTGGTAGACGCCCTGCCGCTCGAGCACCCGTCCGTCGGCGAGGACCAGGCGGACGGCGCCCTCTTCCCCCTCGACGCGGGTCACGGCCGTCTCCTCCACGGCGATCCCGGCCTCGGCGAGACGGCCCGCGGCCTGCTCGGGCACCGGGTGACCGTCGGTGCACACGATCACGTCCTCGCTGAACCGGTCGGCCACGTAGAGGGCCTGCATGACCTGCGGCAGCTCGTGCCCCAGGACGGCCAGGCTCATCCCGCTGGTCTCCCAGCCGTGGCAGAACGGGCAGTGGTACACCCCTCGGCCGAACAGCGCGGACAGGCCCTCCACCCGCTCGTCGAGCACGTCCACCTGACCCGTGGCGAGGACCAGCTTCCGGGTCCGCTCCACGGTGCCGTCGGCCAGCGTCAGGGCGAACCCCCGCGGTTCGGGCGCGGCGGCGGTGACGGTCGCCTCGCGTACGGTCACGTTCGGGTAGGCGGTGAGCTGTTCCCGGCCTATGCGGCGCAGCTCGGCGGGCGGAAAGCCGTCCCGGCTGAGGAACATGTGCATCCGCGCCGCGGGTGCGTTGCGCGGGCGGCCCGAGTCCAGCAGGAGGACCCGCCTGCGCTGACGCCCGGACACCAGCGCCGCGTTGAGGCCGGCGGGCCCTCCGCCCACCACGATCACGTCGTACATCGTCGTCACTTCTTCCTTGGTCCGTCGAATAATGACTACGATAATAATTATCATTTTCATCAACCGGATCAGTGGGAAACAGGAGGAACACCGGTGCGACACCTGGCGGCCATCGGCGTCATAGGCGGTTACGGAGCAGTCGGCAGCGCGGTCGTACGGCGGCTCCACCGGGCGGGTGTCCACCCGCTGCTGGTGGCCGGCCGCGATCGGGGCCGGGCGGAAGCGCTGATCGCGGGTCTCCCGGAGGGCGGCCCGGACGTGGGCGCCCTGGCGGTGGACCTGACCGACCCCGACTCGCTGGAGCGCTTCACGGCGGGCTGCCGGCTCGTCGTCAACTGCGCGGGACCCTCGTACCGCGTCCTCGACGCGGTCGCCCGGGCCGCGCTGCGAGGCGGCGCGGACTACGTCGACGCGGCCGGTGACGACCCGGTCCACCACCTGCTGTCCGCCGACGGGGGCGCCGGGCGATGGGTGGCGGCCGGACGCGCGGCCGTGCTGTCCGCCGGCGCGCTTCCGGGCCTGTCCTCGCTGCTGCCCCGCGCACTGGCCGCCCGCGCCACCGGTCCCGTCGCACTGGACGCCTACGTCGGCGGCGTCGCGCCGCTCACCCCGGCCGCCGCCGGTGACGTGCTGCTCGGCCGCGGACCGGAGCACGGCACGCCGGCGGCCGCCTGGCACGAGGGCCGGATGCGGGAGCGTGCGCTGGCCCCCCGCCGAGGGGTGCGGCTCGACGCCTTCCCCGCCCCCGTCGACGCCTTTCCCTTCCTGTCCACCGAGGCCGTCCGGCTCGCCCGGGCCGCGGACATCGGCCGAGTGCGCTGGTACACCGTCTTCGGCGGCGGGCGCCTGGCCGAGGAACTGGCCATGGCATGGGCACTGGACAGCACGGAGACGGCCGACCTGGTCGCGGCGGCCGACGAGGACGTGCGGCGCCACGGGGCCTGGTACGGACAGGAGTTCCACCTCTGGGACGGGGCGACGGACGGCCCGCCCACCGCGAGGCTCGTCCTGCGCGCCCCGGACTCCTACGAGCTGAGCGGGTTCCTCGCCGCCGCCGCCGCCCTCCGGGTGCTCGACGGGGCGATCGCTCCCGGTGTGCACTTCGCCGCGGACGTGCTCGACCCCGTGCGGGTCACCGAGGAGCTGGCGGCCGATGACGCGGCGGAGCTCAGGACACTGTGAGTGTCCGCCGGGGCGCCCTCCGACCGGTGGGCAGGCCGGGGAGCGTCCCGACGGACAGGCGGCTGAGCAGGTCGGTCGTGCGCTCAGCGGCCGGTCGGGGAGAGGTTCGGCGGTCGACCGCCACTGGGCGGCACCCCGTGCACCCGGTCGGCGTCGGAGTCGGCGACCGGATCCAGCTTGTCGAGCACGAGCACGCCGGCGAACTCCACCTGGTCGACCGACAGACGGACTGCCGCTCTCCGAGCAGCGGGTGGTCGACGGCCGTACCCGGCGCGTCTGCAGGGCGACCGAGGCCGGGAAGCAGGCTCTGGCGGAGGACCGGCGGGCACTCAGGGAGCTGGCCCGTGAGGTCCTGGGAGACGAGGCGCCGTAGCGTACCGGCCCGGTCGACGGCGCGGGGGTCAGGAGGCGCGCGGGGTCACCAGGCCGGATTCGTAGGCGAGGACCACGAGCTGGGCGCGGTCGCGGGCGTGGAGCTTGGCCATGGCCCGGTTGATGTGGGTCTTGGCGGTCGACGGGCTGATGACCAGGTGATCGGCGATCTCGTCATTGGACAGGCCCTGTGCGGCCAGGGCGACCGCCTCGCGTTCGCGGCCGGTCAGCTCCTCCAGCCCGTCGCCGGCGCGGGCGGGCGCAGGCCGGGTGACGTACCGGTCGATGAGCTTACGGGTGATGGCGGGCGCGAGCAGGGCGTCGCCGCGGGCGGCTACGCGTACGGCGTGCAGGAAGTCCTCCGGCAGGATGTCCTTGACGAGGAAGCCGGCGGCGCCGGCGCGCAGCGCGTCGAAGACGTACTCGTCCATGCCGTAGTTGGTCAGCATGACGATGTGCACGCCGGCCAGGGCCGGGTCCGCGGCGATGCGCCGGGTCACTTCGATGCCGTCCATGACGGGCATCCGGATGTCGACGAGAGCGACGTCGGGCAGCCGCTCCCTGACGAGCACCAAGGCCTCTTGGCCGTCGGCGGCCTCGGCCACCACCTCGATGTCGTCCTCGAGGCCGAGCAGCGCGCGGAAGCCGCTGCGGATGAGCGGCTGGTCGTCGACCAGCAGGACCCGGATCACGAGGCTCCGTTCGTGGGAAGTTCGGCCTGGACGGTGAAGCCGCCTGTGCCGTGTGGCCCGGTGCGCAGCCGGCCGCCCAGGGCCGTGACGCGTTCGCGCATGCCGAGCAGCCCGAGACCGGGCGTCGGCGCGGGGTTCGAGGTGGCCTCTCCGTCGTCGTCGACGCGGAGGGCGAGAACGTCCGGCCGGTAGTCGATCAGTACCGAGGCGGTGGTGGCGGCGGCGTGCCGGGTGACGTTGGTGAGCGACTCCTGAACGATCCGGTAAGCGGTACGGCTCACCGCGGCCGGCACGGCGTGCGGATGTCCTTCGATCGTCAGCGTCGTCTCCAGGCCGGTCCTTCGGAACCGTTTCACCAGGTTCGGGATGTGGTCGAGTCCGTGCGGCGGGGTGGTGTCGTCGTCGCGCAGCGCCTCGAGGGTCGCGCGCAGCTCCCGGCTTGCCTCCCGGCCGGCTTCCTGGATCGCGAGCAGGGCCTCCGGCACCTGCTCGCCCCGCCGCCGGGCCACGTGGACCGCGACCTCGGACTGCACCTTGATGACCGAGATCTGGTGGGTGAGTGAGTCGTGCAGCTCCCGCGCGATGCGCAGCCGCTCCTCGTCGGCCCGGCGTCGCGCGGTCTCCTCGCGGGTACGCTCGGCTTCCTCCGCCCGCTGCTCGGCCTGCCGCACCGCCTCCCCGGCGGCGAAGGCGGCGATCAGCCAGGCGATCTCAAGGGTGTTCCGGGCCTGTGCCACGACCTCGCGCGCGGGCCCGTCGTGGGAGACCAGGGCGGTGAGGGGGAGTACGGCCAACAGGCCCAGGGACGCTGCGAGTGCGACGACGCGGTGCCCGGCGCGTACCGCGCCGTGGACCGCGACCAGGTAGGAGACGGCGAGCACCTCGAACCCGGCCGCCTGGTGGCCCACCGCGCACAGCCCGGTGACGGCCAGGACCACGAGCGGGGCCCGGCGGCGCGCGGCCAGTGCCAGCCCGCCGGCCACCAGCAGCGCGGAGCCCAGCAGCTCACGGTCCCCGGCCGGGTGTGGTCCGGACAGCCCGGTGCCCAGCGACAGCGTTGCCACGCCCACGGCGATCACCCAGCCGGTGACTCCGGCCGGGACGGCGAGCCGCCCTTTGTCCATGGGTGCACCGTAGCCGGATGCGGTGGTGGGCGAGTCCGACTCATGGAGGAGCGGCCGGCTACCGCGTGCGTGGTACCGGCGCGTCGTCCGGCGCGTCCGCGGTATCCGGATGCCGCGGCGGCGGTAGCGGGAAGTGTCCGCGTCTGCTGGACGACCGGCGGGAGGGCCGGCGCGCATGCTCTCCACACACATCGGATGGCGGCGACGGAGAAGGAGGAGAGCGGCATGAGTGCTTCAGCAGCGCTGGCGGCGGCCGCCGAGGGCGGGATCATCGGCGACGGGCGGACCGGTGCCAACCTGGCCCTCGGGGTGGGGGCGCTCGGCCTGGCCATCGGCTGGCTGGCCCTGGCCCGCGCCGGCGGCCGGATCAGCGCCGGCGACGCGCGCGTCGGCGGGATGTCGGCCATCACGGTGGGAGTGGTCGGCACGGTCCTCGCGGTGCTGCACGCGGCCACCTCCAGCGGCGGTCCCGGCACCGGCAACGGGCTCGTCGGCGCCGTCGTGGCCATCCCGCTGGGGCTGGGCGCCGTGCTCCTCGGCCGCCGGGTACTGACCCGGTGCCGTCGCGCCGGGCCCGCCGATCGGACGCCCGTCTGACTTCCCCGGTCACGACGGGCGTGTCACCCAGGAGGAGATCGACAGGCCGGGCATGCGGGCGGTCAGCACCTGATGGCGGCCCGGTCCGCGACCGAGGCCGTGGCGCGGCGTGCGGGAGCCCGGTGCGCGGACGCTCCGGGGTGGCCGGCACCCGGTCGGCGAAGGCCGGATCGTCCTCCGGTCCGGCACCGGCCCCCGCCACCGCGCGGCACCTCGCCGCTCACGTGGCGCCGGCTCGCACCGATCCCGCCGCGGCCTCGATCGCGCACCGTCCCGTTCGTGTCGAGGGCGCCGGGCACGAGGTGCGGGTGGATCTCGAAGGTGATGTCGACTCGGCAGGCCCTCTCGATCCGCTGCCGCCGGCCGTCGAGGCAGTGGTGCGGGAACGGCCGTGAGGCGTCCCGGGGATGGCGCGGCAGGGAGTCCGGATACCGCGCCGAGGCCGGACCGCGCCGGCCTTCTGTTCCCCGGCATGCTCACCGGACCGCGTCACCCCGTGGACCGGGAGCCGCTCCACCCGCACCTCGGCCACAGCGACCGCGGATGCCCGCACGCTGTGAGGAACGGCCCCGTCCCGCTCGACGCGGTCATCGTCCCGCGGGGGAACCCGGGCCGCCCGGTGGCGTGGCCGGGGCCCGCCGGCCGGTGGTCAGTTCGGCCCAGACGACACGTCCGGCCCGGCCCGGGGCGCGGGTGACCGCCCAGTCGCTGCTCAGCGCGTCGACCAGGAGCAGCCCGCGTCCGTTCTGGTCGTCGGGGCCGGGGCGGCGGAGCATGGGCGGCTTCGGGCCGCGGGCCTGGTCCTCGACCTCGACGCGGATCCGGTCCGCCCGTATGTGCAGCCGGCAGACGATCCGCTCACCGGCCGCGTGGGTGAACGCGTTGGTGAGAAGCTCCGAAGCCACGATGACAGCGTTGTCGCGCACCTCGTCGGCGACGCCCCGCGCGGTGAGCAGGTCCCGCACGCCGTTACGGGCGGCACGGACCGAGGCGGGGGTCGCCGGCAGGTCGAACACGCGGGTCTCCGCGCGGGGCCCGGAGGCGAGACGGCCGGGGCCGTCCGGCTGGGGGAGTGGAGCCGTCGGCTCGCCTCCGGGCGGTCCGGGGGAGGAGGGCCCGTGCCCGGCGTGGTGCTGCGGCCTGGGTAAGGGGAGCCGAGCCATCTCCGTGTGCCTTTCGTCTGCCTGCGCACCGGGGTCCGTCGTGCACAGGCCGCGGTCGACCGGCCGGTGCGGTACGGCCCTTCAGCGGGCCGGGGTGCGGTGCGGACACTCTGGCACCCGTCAACGGCGGGTCGCAACCGGCAAGTTGAAAATTGCAACCGGTCGCGTGCATGCTGCTTCCGTCGACGGGTGACCGAACGTGTCCGTACCGGCCGCCCGCGTGAGACGGTGAGCCCGGAACACCCGATGTGAGGGGGCACGGCGTGACCGCGGAGACCGACTGGGGCGGTGCCCCCTCCGTCCTGCGCATGATCCTCGGCAGACGGCTCGAGGAGTTACGCGTCCGGGCCGGTCTGACCTACGAGGAGGCGGGCACCGCCATCGGGGTCAGCCACTCCACGATCCGCCGGATGGAAGCCGCCAAGGTGGCCCGGCTCAGACTCGCCGACGCCGAGAAGCTGCTCCGCGTCTACGGCGTGACCGACCAGCAGGAGATCGACGCCTTCCTGAAGTCGGCCCGTGAGGCCAGCAAGCGGGGCTGGTGGCACACCTACCGGGATGTCATGCCGGACTGGTTCGCCGCCTATCTCAGCCTGGAACAGGCCGCCCTGCAGATCCGCGCCTACGAGAGCCAGTTCGTCCACGGGCTGCTGCAGACGGAGGCGTACGCCCGCGCCCTGCTGAACGCCGGCAACCCGCACGCCCCGGCGGAGGCCACCGAGCGCCGGATCGCCCTGCGGATGCGCCGGCAGGAACTGCTCGGCCGCGAGACGCCACCGCGGGTGTGGGTGGTGATGGACGAGACGGTGCTCCGCCGGCCGGTCGGGGGCCCGGAGGTGATGCGGGCCCAGATCGGCCACCTCATCGAACTGCACCGCCTGCCGCAGGTGACGCTGCAGATCATGCCGTTCGCCGGCGGTCCCCACCCGGCCATGCGCGCCGGGTCCTTCCAGCTCTTCCGGTTCCGGGCCCGTGAACTGCCCGACGTCGTCTACCTCAGCGGTCTGATCGGCGCCGTCTACCTAGACAAGGGCGAGGACGTCGTGGTGTACCGCGAGGCCCTCGACCGGACCGGTGCCCAGGCGACACCCGTGACCGGGACCGAGGCCGTGCTCGACCGGATCCGCAAGGATCTCTGACCGGCACCGCCCGCCCCAAAACCACGCCCCGCGAACCCGCCCGGGAACCACGCCCCGCGAAGGAGACACCAAGGTGACCGAGAACGGATGGCCGGCCGACCGCATCGACACCGAGAGCGCGCACTCCGCGCGGATCTACGACTACATCCTCGGCGGCAAGGACTACTACCCGGCGGACCGGGAGGCAGGCGACGCCATGGTCCGGGAGTGGCCCGCCCTGCCCGTTCACATGCGCGCCAACCGGGACTGGATGAACCGGGCGGTCCGGTGGCTCGTCGAGGAGGCGGGCATGCGCCAGTTCCTCGACGTCGGCACCGGCATACCCACCTCCCCGAACCTGCACGAGATCGCCCAGTCGGTGGCTCCCGGCGCACGCGTGGTCTACGTTGACAACGACCCCATCGTCCTCACCCTCTCCCAGGGGCTCCTGGCCAGCACACCCGAGGGAAGGACGTCGTACATCGAGGCGGACTTCCGCGACCCGGCGAGCATCCTGGACGCCCCCGAACTGCGGCAGACCCTCGACCTGGACCGGCCGGTGGCCCTCACGGTCATCGCCATCGTCCACTTCGTCCTCGACGAGGACGACGCCGTGGGCATCGTCCGCCGCCTGCTGGAGCCGCTCCCCCCGGGCAGCCACCTGGCCATGACGATCGGCACCGCGGAGTTCGCCCCCGAGGAGGTGGGGCGGGTGGCCCGCGAGTACGCGGCCCGCGGCATGCCGATGCGGCTGCGCACCGCCGGCGAGGCCCACGAGTTCTTCGAGGGCCTGGACCTGGTCGAGCCGGGCATCGTCCAGGTCCACAAGTGGCACCCGGACGGCACCGGCGAACAGGGCATCCGCGACGAGGACATCGCGATGTACGGAGCGATCGCCCGCAAGCCGTAGCGTCCCGGTCCGCGTCCGCGCCGGGGGCCGTACAGCCCGGCGCCGGCGCGGACCGCCGGACCCGGCGCGTTCCGCCACCGGTCCGAAGACCGGTGCGCCGCGGATGAATCCCGGCGGCCGGGCCCGCCGATGTCGGCGGTGATGCCGTGCGCGTACGCCATCATGCTGCTCATGAGTGACCCCGAACACATCGGCTCGGCCGGCGGCGGCAGGCTGGCGCACAGCCGGAAGCCGATGACCGGCCGTGACCCGGAGGAGCCGGGCAGGTCCGCCACACCCCTGGAACTGTTGTTCGACCTCACGTTCGTGGTGGCGGTGGGCACCGCGGCCTCCCACTTCGCCGAGATGCTCGCCGACGACCACGCCCTGGAGGCCGTCGGAGCCTTCACCCTGGCGATGTTCGCGATCGGCGTCGCCTGGATCAGCTTCAGCTGGTTCTCCTCCGCGTTCGCCACCGACGACTGGCACTACCGGGTCCTGACCATGGTGCAGATGGTCGGTGTCGTCGTGTTCTCCCTCGGCCTGCCGGCGATGTTCCACTCGGTCGGGGAGGGCGAGCACCTGGAGTTGCGCGCCATGGTGATCGGGTACGTCGTGATGCGGATCGCCATGGTGCTGCAGTGGTGGCGCGCGGCCCGCGAGTCTCCCCCGTTCCACGACGTGGGGACGCGGAACATCCGCTGGACCGTGCTGGTCCAGCTCGGCTGGGTCGTGGCGGGGTTCACGCGCCCGACGCTCGCGGTGGCGTTCGCCGCCTTCGCCGTGCTGGGGGTCGTGGAGCTGGTCCTGCCGCTGCTCGCGCAGGGCCGGGCCGGCGGCACGCCGTGGCACCCGCACCACGTCGCGGAACGGTACGGCCTGTTCGCGATCATCACGCTCGGCGAGGGCGTCGTCGGTACCGTCGCCTCGTCCGGTGACCTCCTGGGCGGCGCGGCCGGGACCGACTGGAGCGCCGACGCGGTCGCCGTGGTCGTCGTTGGTGTGGGACTGACCTTCGGCCTGTGGTGGGTGTACTTCAGCACCCCGTTCGGCGCCATCCTGGTCCACCGGCGCCGGCGTGGGTACCTCTTCGGCTACGGCCACATCCCGCTGTTCACCGGCATCGCCGGCGCGGGCGCGGGGCTGCACGTGGCGGGCCTGTACCTGGAGCACCACGCGAGGATCGGCGGTGTCGCCGTGGTGCTGTCGCTGGCGCTGCCGGTCGGCCTCTGTCTGCTGATGGTGTACCTGCTGCACACGCTGCTGCTGTCCGCGGGGGACAGGTTCCATCTGCTGCTGATCTCCCTCACCCTCGCGGTCCTGGCCGCGGCGGTGCTCCTTGCCGCCGCCGGGGTGGGGACGGCGGTGTGCCTGCTGGTGGTGATGCTCGCCCCGTTCGTCACCGTGGTCGGCTACGAGACGGTCGGCCACCGCCACCAGCGGCGGATGCTGCGCGACCTCGGCGCGGGGTGACGGCCCGCGGGGCCGGGAGGGGGCCCGTCCGCGAGGGCCACCGACGCGTCGACGTCACGTTTCCGTGCCGTCCACGCGGCCGCAAGGTGCCGTTGGCGCCGGGGAACGGCAGGGTGTGTGGGTCTCGTGAGGGTCGTCAAGTGACCCACCGGTCAGGTGGGTTGCCGCTGCCCGCCTGATACGATCATCGAACTTTCAGTAGGCTGGCGGCGCGTCGCGAACGCGCACGGGGGACAGTCTCTAAGGCCCCATCGCTGAGGAGTTGAGGCTTGGTCCGCCGCAGGCCCGCGCCGTCCGACGGCCCGGACCCGTCCCACGCATGCGCGGATCCGCCGAACTCCCGGCGCGATGCGACTTGAAGAGAGTCTCATGACGTCATTGATCGGGGATCCGCTGCTATGGATCCTGCTTGTGGTGCTCGTCGCTGCGGTGTTCGCAGTGCTGCGGGCCCGGAGAACCAATCTGGCGCTCCGAAGAACGAAGAAGGACCTGGAGGACGGACTGGGTCAGGCCCGGGGCCGGATCGACCAGCTCCAGGGACACATCGCCGCCCTGGACACCCAGCACCGCGGTGACCTCGCGGACGTCCGGGCGGACGCGGAGTCGTCGACCAAGGCGGTGCTGAAGTCGGCGATGGGCACGCTCCAGTCGCTCGCCGAGGAGCAGCAACTGCTGCTGGACGGGCTGCTGCAGAAGTACGGCAACGACACCGAGGTGCTGGCGGACCTGATGTCGGTGGACCACACCGGCAGTCAGTTCAGCCGCCGGGCCAAGGGTATCTCGGTGCTGTGCGGCGGCTGGCTGGGCCGGCGCGAGGGCGTGGCGACCGTCTACGACGTGGCCCGCAGCGCGCAGGGCCGCATCAAGGACTTCAACCGGGTGAGCATCCACGCGCAGGCGAGCGTCGCCGTCACCAGCAAGGCCGTCGAGCCGGTGGCGGTGGTCCTCGCCGAGCTGCTGGACAACGCGACCACGTACAGCGCCCCGGGCACACCGGTCGAGGTCAACATCCAGGCCGTGCCGACGGGTGTGTGCTTCATCGTCGACGACGCCGGTCTGGGCATGGACCAGGAGACCAAGGACCGGGCGGCGGCGCTGCTGTCCGCCGACGGCCCCGTCGACATCACCGGTCTCGGCGACCCGCCCCGGTTCGGGTTCGCGGTGTGCGGCATGCTCGCCGCGCGGTACGGCTTCGCCGTCTCCGTCGGTTCGGTGTCCCCCTACGGCGGAGTGCGCGCAGTGATCCGAGTACCGGAAAGCCTTCTGGCGGCCGAGGCCGTCACCCCCGCCGAACCCGTCCGGGAGCCCGTGGAGCAGGGCGGGGAGAGCGCCCCGCAGCGGCTGGCGCCCGTCCCGGTCGGCCCCTCCCACGTGGTGGGCACGACGACCGGCGGACTGCCCAAGCGCCGTCGGCGCCAGGGGCCCATCTCGGTGGTGCCGGCGCCGAAGGACACGGCCGCCATCGACCCGCAGACGTCCGAGTCGGCCGGCGAGGTGACCGCGTCACGCCTGGGGGCGTTCGCGCGCGGCACCCAGCTCGGGCGGACCAACACCACGGAAGGACCTGACCACCAGTGAACACCGACCTGTCGTGGGTGCTGAACGACGTGCTCGAGGTGCGTGGAGCCCGCCACGCGGTCCTCGTCTCGGGTGACGGCCTGCTGCTGCAGCGTTCGGACGAGATCTCACGCGACGACGCCGAGACGAACGCCGCCGCCATGAGCTCCATGCAGTCCCTGAGCCGGGCGGTCGCCGGTTTCGTCGGGGCGGGGCACGGCATCTGGAAGCAGACGCTGCTGGAATACGACGGCGGCTGGATCTTCCTCATCGCGGCCGGGCAGGGCGCCTACCTGGCCGTCTCGGCGGCGCTGGACGTCGACATGGAGGCCATGTCGTTCCGCATGCAGAAGACGGTGGCGGCGCTGAGCAAGGCGATGAGCGTGGCCCCGCGCTCGGACAACGGTGTCGGCGTATGACGACGCCCGGCGAGGAAGCACCCGTCACCAGTGACTTCGTCCGCTCGTACGTCATCACGGGCGGACGGAGCCTGCCGTCCTCGGACGAACTGGCGCTGCACACCTTGGTCACCCTGGCTCCCGAGCGGACGCTTCCGCTGGGGGCCGGCCCCGAGGTCAGGGCGATCTGGGAACTGTGCGCGGGTGGCTACCTGTCGGTCGCCGAGGTGGCGGGCCACCTCGGCCTGCCCGTCGGGGTGGCCCGGCTGCTGCTCACCGATTTAGCGGAGCAGGGGCACCTGCTCCGCCGGGCCGAGCCTCCCCGGGCCCAGAACGTTGACAGAGCGACCCTCGAGAAGGTTCTGAATGGACTCCAATCCCTCATCGGCTGAGACGGCGCAGAAGTCCATCTACGTCTCCAGCGCGGTGACCAACGCCGCCAAGATCCTCGTCGTCGGGCACTTCGCCGTGGGCAAGACGACCTTCATCGGCTCGCTGTCGGAGATCACTCCGCTGCGCACCGAGGAGAAGATGACCCAGGCGTCCGTCCACGTCGACGACCTGCGGGGCGTGGCGGACAAGACCACCACCACGGTCGCCCTGGACTTCGGCCGTCTCACCCTGAGCGACGACCTGGTGCTGTACCTGTTCGGCACCCCGGGGCAGCAGCGCTTCATGCAGCTGTGGGAGGACATGGCCCGCGGCGCGCTCGGGGCGCTGCTCCTGGTCGACCCGGGGCGTCTGGAGGAGACCTTCCCGGTCATCGACCTCATCGAGCGGTACGGCCTGGAGTACGCCATCGCCGTCAACTGCTTCGACCCCGCCGCCACCTACGGCGAGGCCGAGGTGCGCGAGGCGCTCGACCTGCTCCCGGACACCCCTGTCGTCTACTGCGACGCCCGCGACCAGCAGTCGTCCGCCAGGGCGCTGATCGCCCTGGTGAGGCACCTGCTCGACCGCGCGGCCTGACCGCCCCGCGCCCGCCCGGACCGGGAACAGCGGTTCTTCGACCCCTAAGGAACTTCATGGACCCCCAAGCACCGTCTGCCGCCACCGTCAGCAGATGCCCCATGCACGACGCCGCGTTCGCCGCCGATCCCCAGCAGGTCTACGACCGGCTGCGCGCCCACGCCCCGGCCGGCCCCGTCGAGCTCGCCCCCGGCGCGGACGCCACGCTGGTCGTCGGCCACGAGACGGCGCTGCGCGTGCTGCAGAACACCGAGCTGTTCGCCCGCGACGCCCGCCGCTGGAAGGCGCTCAACGAGGGTCGCATCGGCATGGACAACCCGGTGCTGCCGATGATGGCGTACCGGCCCAACTGCCTGTTCACCGACGGGGCGGTGCACCTGCGGCTGCGCAAGGCCGTGGTGGACAGCCTGGCCCGGCTCAACATCACCCGGATCCGGCGTGACGTCGAGCCGATCGCCGACTACCTGCTCGACCGGTTCAGCGAGCGGGGCCGGGCCGACCTGCTCAACGACTACGCCAAGCTGCTGCCGCTGCTGCTGTTCAACAAGCTGTTCGGCTGCCCCGCGGGCATCGGTGACACCCTCACCACCGCCATGTCGGCGATCTTCGACGGCAAGGACGCGCTGCGCGCCAACGAGGACCTCACCGCTTGTCTGATGGAGCTGATCGCGCTCAAGCGGCGCCAGCCGGGTGACGACGTCACCTCCTGGCTGATCCAGCACCCGGCCGGGCTGACCGACGAGGAGCTCAAGGACCAGCTGGTGATGCTGATGGGCGCCGGCGTCGAACCCGAGCGCAACCTCATCGGCAACGCCCTGGTGCTGCTGCTGTCCGGGGCGGGCGGCCGGGACAGCGGCATGCTGATCGAGGAGGCCCTCGACCACGTGCTGTGGAACCAGACGCCCATCGCCAACTACGCCACCCACTACCCGGTCCAGGACGTCGACCTCGGCGGCCACGTGGTGGAGGCGAACACCCCGGTCGTCATCTCCTTCGCGGGCGCCAACAGCGACCCCGCGCTCGCCGAGGCCCGCCGGGCGCACAGCAAGGGCGCCCATCTGGCCTGGGGGGCCGGCCCGCACGCCTGCCCCGCCAAGGACCCGGCGCAGGTCATCGCGACCACCGCGATCGAACGGCTCCTCAACGCACTGCCCGACCTCGCCCTGGCCGTGCCGGAGAAGGACCTGCAGTGGCGGCCTGGGCCGTTCCACCGGGCCCTGGTCGCCCTGCCCGTGACCTTCAGCCCCACCGCCGCCACCCGGATGGCGGCCGCGCTGCGGGACCGGGCCCCGGAACCGGGTGAGCGGCAGCCCTTCCCGGCGGCCGCGTCCGCGCAGGTCCGGCAGGAACCGGGACGGAAGAAGGGATTCTGGAGCAGTTTCCTGGACATCTTCCGTGTCTGATGCACGGCATGTGACAGGAGCAACACACAGGGGCGCATGACACAGGAGTGCGGACGGGTAGGTTCCGGCGGTACTGATCGGTAGCGCCCACTCAAAGGAGCTCTGCGTGACCGCCGTTGGCGACATACGCGGCACCACCCACGACCGCCGAGCCGTCATCTCCCTTCTCCGCCGCCTGCGTTCCCCGGAAGGGCAGGCCGACCCCCTTCCCATATGGGAGGAGATGCGCGCCCTGGGGGACGTCGTACGCGCCCCCTGGGGCGGCTATTTCGTCACCGGCTTCGAGGCATGCAGCCAGGTCCTGCGCGGCAGGAACTGGCTCGTGCCGGACTTCGCCTGGCAGGAGCGGCAGCCCGACCCGGAGCGCTGGCAGGCACCCGCCACCCGCGAGATGAGCCGCACCCTGCCCAGCCTCAACGCCCCGGCCCACACCTGCCGGCGACGCGCCCTGGGCAACCCGTTCGACCGCACCACCCTGGAGGGCCTGCGCCCCCGGGTCGCCGCTCTCGCCGCCGGCCTCCTGGACGGCCTCGAGGACCGGCTGCGCGCCGACGGGGAGGCCGACTTCGTCACCACCGTCGCCGAGCAGCTCCCCCTGCTGACCGTGGGCGACTGGCTCGGCATCCCCCCGGAGCACCACGCGCACATCCTGGACTTCACCCACCGGCAGGTCTACGCCCAGGAACTGCTGCCCACCAAGAGCGAACTCGCCGTGTCGGCACAGGCCACGCTGGAGATGCGGGCCTACTTCACCGAGCTGATCCGGCAGCGGCGGACCCGTCCTGGCAACGATGTCCTCACCGGCTGGATCCACCACTGGGACGCCCAGTACCCCGACGACCGGGCCGCCGCGGACCAGGTGATCTACGACCTGACGATGTTCATCACCATCGCCTCGCTGGAGACCAGCGCGGTGCTGCTGGCCAACGCCGTGTGGTTCCTCACCCGGGACCCCTCCCGCGCCGCGTGGCTGCGCCGGCACCCGCAGCACATCGACGACGCCGTCGAGGAGACGCTGCGCTACGACCCGCCCGTGGTCGTCAACACCCGTGTCGCCGCCGACGACACCGTCCTCGCCGGCACACCGGTCGCCAAGGACACCACCGTCCACGTGCTGTACGGGGCGGCCGCCCACGACCCCCGCCGCAACCCGGACCCCCACCTGTTCGACATCCGGCGCGGCGGCGGCCACCTCACCTTCGGCGGCGGCGCCCACTACTGCCTCGGAGCGGCACTCGCCCGGCTGGAGGCCCGGGAGCTGCTCACCCAGGTGCTGGAACGCTTCCCCACGCTGCGGCCCCTCGCACCCCCCTCCTACGACACCTCCCGCGTCGTCTTCCGCCGCATCACCTCCCTGAAAGTCACCGCATGAACGCCCCGCCCCTCGCCGAAC
This sequence comes from Streptomyces sp. NPDC014676, assembly GCF_043084105.1. NCBI lineage: Bacteria > Bacillati > Actinomycetota > Actinomycetes > Kitasatosporales > Streptomycetaceae > Streptomyces > Streptomyces sp. NPDC014676. Next base: position 69,639 of record NZ_JBIBZI010000016.1, read on the forward strand.
TCCCCGCCGGACTTCCGGCCGACCGGATACTCAAGACCCTGCGCACCCACCGGCAGGGTCCTCTCCTCACCGTCGAACTGAACGTCCCTGAACAGGGCAACGCCGTCACCGACGCCATGCTGGACGACCTCCTCACCGTCCTCGACGACCAGGACCCGGCGGTACGGGTCCTGGTGCTGGCCGCCGCCGGCGACGACTTCTGCCTCGGCGGCGACCGCGGCGAGTTCGCCGAGCACCTCGCCCTCGACCCCACCGGCGGCGGCATCCGCGCCTCCGGGACCCGCGCCCGGCGCGTGTGCGAGGCGCTCACCGCCAACCCCGCCGTCACCATCGCCCGGGTCCAGGGGAGGGCCATCGGCGCCGGACTCGCCCTCGCCCTCGCCTGCGACCTGCGCGTCGGCGCCGACACGGCGGCCTTCCGCCTGCCCGAACTCGCCCTCGGCCTGCCCACCGCCTGGGGCGGGCTGCTTCCCCGCCTCATCAGCGAGGCGGGGGCCGCCCGCGTCCGCGACATCATCCTCACCGGGCGCGTCTTCGACGCCCACGAGGCCCACACCCTGTCGATCCTGCAGAAGGTCGTGCCCGAGGACGCCCTCGACGCGGCCGTCACGGCCTGGGCCGGACCCGTCCTGCGGCGCCCGGCCCCCGCCCTGCGGGTCACCAAGGCCCTGCTGAACTCGCTCACCGCGTCCACCCGCCTCGCCGACGTCTCGGTCCTCGATCCCGAGCTGATGGCGGCGGTCCTCACCCAGCAGCACCGGCCCGGCTGACCGCGGGCGTGCCGCTCGGCGGGCGGACGCGGTGATCCGCGCCGGTCAGGTGGACGTCCGTCCGTCGAGCGTCTCGCGCAGGACGCCGGCGTGTCCCGCGTGCTGCGCGGTCTCGGCGATGAGGTGCGTCAGCACCCCGCGCACGGCTCCCGGCTCGTGCCAGGGGCCTCGGTCATGAAGGCCGTCCGCGCCTCCTCGACGGCCGCGACATGCTTGATCAGCCCGCCCGGGCACAGGGCGCCGGCCGTCGGGCGCGCGGCGGCCTGTTCGTCGCTCAGTCCGCGCACCGTGGTGGTCAGGGACGCCCGCGCGACCGCGAGCGCGGCGAGCGGACCGGCCCGTTCGGCGTCGAGGGCGGGCGGCCGGGGCATGGCGGTGGTGGTCATGGTGATCGGGTCCTTCCGGTCGTCGTCGTGGCCGGACACGGGAGAACCGTCGCAGGGAAGCGGTCAGGGCGTGTCCTCATCCCGGGGCAGGATCGGCACCATGCCGAAAACCTCAGCCCGACTGCTGTCCCTGCTCTCCCTGCTCCAGGCCCGCCGCGACTGGCCGGGGGCGCTGCTGGCCGAGCGGCTGGGAGTGAGCCCGCGGACCGTACGCCGCGACGTCGACCGGCTGCGCGAACTCGGGTACCCCGTCGCGGCCTTCAAGGGACCCGACGGGGGCTACCGGCTGGACGCCGGCACCCGGCTGCCACCACTGCTGTTCGACGACGGGCAGGCCGTCGCCCTCGCCGTCGCGCTGCGCACCGCCGCCACCACGGGCGCCGCGGTCCGGGAGGACGCGGCCCGCGCCCTGGCCACCGTCCGGCAGGTCATGCCCGCCCGGCTGCGCCACCGCGTCGACACCCTCCGGGTGACCACCGTGGAGCCCGCGGCCCGTCCGCACCCACCCGTCGACGGCGCGCTGCTCATGACGCTGAGCGCCGCCGTCCACGCCGGCGAAGTGCTGCGCTTCGACTACGCTCCCGCCTCCCCGCCGCGCCGGGTGGAGCCGCACCGTCTCGTCAGCCGGGACGGACGCTGGTACCTCGTCGCCTTCGACCTCGACCGCGCCGACTGGCGCGTCTTCCGCGCCGACCGGATCACCCCGCGCAGCCCGACGGGGCCCCGCTTCACACCGCGCGAGGTGCCCGGAGGCGACGTGGCCGCGTTCGTCACCGGCAGGTTCCGCGGAGCGGACGGCTCCGGCGAGTGGCCCTGCCGCGGCGAGGTCATCCTGGACCTGCCCGCCGCCACCGTGGCCCGCCACGCCCACGACGCCGTCATCGAGGAGCTCGGCCCCGGCCGCTGCCGGCTCGTGACGGGCTCCTGGTCGTGGACCGCCCTGGCCGCCGGCATCGGACGGTTCGACGCCGCCGTCGAGGTCGTCGGCCCGCGGGAACTCAAGGACGCCTTCGCGCTCCTGGCACACCGTTACGCCCGTGCGGCGGCCGGCCCGCCCGACGCCTGACCCGCGGTCCCCGAAAAACCGTTGCGCCCCGTGCCCGGTCACCGGATTCTTGGGCCTCATGCCCTACGTACAGCGTCCCGCGGCACTCACCGACGTGCCCGCCGTCACCGAACTGCTCAACAGGGTCGACGAGATCGAGATCGGCCGGCCCGAGACCGACCTGCACACCGTCGAGGCCGAGCTCGGGCATCCCGGTACCGACCTGGAGCGGGACTCCTGGCTCGCCTGGGACGGGGACCGCCTGGTGGCGTACGGGCTGCTGTGGGACGAGTCCGGCGGCGAGCGCGTCGACATCGACCAGTACGTCCTGCCCGGGCACCAGGGGGCCGCCGCCCGGATGCTGGAGGCGATGGAGGCCAGGGCGCTGGAGAAGGCCCGGGAGAACGGGGCGGAACGGGCGGTGGTGCATCTGCACCTCAACGCGGCACCCACCCTCGACACCGGACTGCTCCGGGCGCGCGACTGGCGGACCGTACGCCGGTACCACGTACTGCGCCGCCCCCTGGACCCCGCACGGGACACGTTCCCCGAGGCGCCCGCCGGCGTCCGGGTGCGGGACTGCGCCGCCGAGGCGGACCGGTCGCGCGTCCACGAGCTGTACCAGGCGTCCTTCACCGACCACTTCGACTTCCGGCCGCGCGCCTACGACATGTGGCTGCACGACATCGACGCCCGGGGACTGGACTGGTCCCTGGTGTGGATCGTCGGCACCGAGGACCTGGGAGACGTCGGCTTCCTGCTCGCGCGGGACGACCGCGAGGCCATGGGGTGGATCCGCAGCCTCGGTGTGCTGCCCGCGGCCCGCGGCCGCGGACTGGGCGGATTCCTGCTGCGGCACGCGTTCGCGGCCTTCGCGGCGCGCGGACGGGACACCGTCGGGCTCGGCGTGGACACCGGGAACGCCACAGGAGCGCCCCGGCTGTACGACCGCCACGGCATGACGGTCCACTACGCCGTCGACACCTGGGAGGTGACAATCGGCCGGCGCACCGGCTAGAGCAGGCTGCTCCAGTACGTCCGGAAACGGGTCAGGACCAGCAGCACGACCACGCCGTACCAGCCGGCCAGCAGCAGCCAGTGGCTCTCCAGGACCAGGCCCAGGGCGGCGCGACCACGCCGGGGCACGGGAATGACACCGTGTGCGCAGTTGCGCAGGGTCACGTACCAGAACAGGGCGATGGTCACCACCCAGACGACGGCGCAGTACGGGCAGAGGCGGTCGAGTTCGTACAGCGACTGCCAGATCAGCCAGTGGACGAACCCCACCGCCGCCAGCGCCCCGCCGTTCAGCGCCAGCCACAGCGCCCGGTGGAGTCGCGCCCCCGTCAGCACGGTCACGCCGAGGACGGCCACCGCGGCGAAGGCGCCCAGGCCGATCAGCATGTTGGGAAAGCCCAGCAGATTCCCCTGCGGGCTCGCCATGGCGCTGCCGCAGCCCACCACCGGGCTGATGTCGCACGACGGCACGTAGTCGGGGTCCTCGAGCAGCCGCCAGTCGTCGATCGCGAGGCGCAGGGAGGCGAGCCGGCCGACGGCCCCGGTCAGCGTCATCAGCCATCCGACGCGCCTCCCCGGCGCTGTCGCCGTGCCGGCCGCCCCGCTCATACGGCCCGCCGCCCGCCCGGCGCGGTGGCGGCGGCCGTGCGCCGCCGGTAGACCACGTACGGACGTACGAGGTAGCCGCCCGGCGCGCTCCACACATGGACGAGCCGGGTGAACGGCCAGGCGGCGAAGAGCAGACAGGCGGTGAGCGCGTGGAGCTGGAACAGCAGCGGGGCCCCGGCGATCGCCCCGGGCTCGGGGGAGAGGGTGAACAGCCCCCGGAACCACACCGAGACGGTGGAGCGGTAGTCGTAACCGGCGCCGAAGACGTTGTGGGCGGCGGTGGCGGTGATGCCGAGCAGCACGGTCGCCGACAGCAGCGGGAAGAGGACCTTGTCGCTGCGGTCGGTGCGGAGCCGGATCCGGCGGCTCAGCAGCCGGCGGGCACACAGCATGCCGAGCCCGGTGACCATGGCGATCCCGGCGACCGAACCCGCCCACACGGCGACGGTGTGGTACGTGTGCTCGTCGACGCCGGCGGCCTCGGTCCAGGAGGCCGGCACCGCGAGACCGGCGACGTGCCCGCCGATCACCATGAACGCGCCGAGGTGGAACAGCGGGCTGCCCCAGCGCAGCCACCGGTGTTCCAGGAGCTGGCTGGTGCGCGAGGTCCAGCCGAACTGGTCCTGCCGGTAGCGCCAGACGTGCCCGACGGTGAACACCGCGAGGCAGACGTAGGGCACGGCGACCCAGAGGAACAGGTCGGCTGCGGAGGTGTTCATCAGTGGTCTTCCTGACGGTGCGCGGTGGACGGTGGCGCGAGGGTGGGCGGGGCCTGCTCGGGCGGGACGAACGAGCCCGGCGGCGCGAACTCACCGGCTCCGTAGGCCCCGTACGGGTCGAGCCCGACGTCCTCGTTCGGCGGGCCCTCGGCGGCCAGTTCGGCCACCGCCCGCAGATCGGCCCCGGTGGGCGGCGGCAGCAGCGCGGTCAGCGCCGCCAGGACGTGCCGGTAGGGGGAGTCCGCGTCGGTCAGGGCGCGGTGGATCAGTTCGATGCCGCGCCGGTGCTGGCGCAGCGGGGCCTCGCCCCGGCCGGGGCCGGTCAGGGCGGCGAACTCGAGGACGACCGGGAGGTGGTCGGGGAGTTCACCGGCGTCGGTGTCCCAGCCGGCCGCGCGGTACCGCTGGGCGAGGGTGAGCAGGGCCATGCCGCGGCGGCGGGTGTCGCCGTGCAGGTAGTAGGTGAGGTAGAGGCCGCTCCTGCGGCGCAGGTCGAACGTCTCGACGTAGTGCCGCTCCAGGGCGTCGGTCTCCTGTCCGGCGAACCAGGCGGTGAACTCGGCCAGGTGCCCGGCCGCCGGTGAGGGCGGCAGCGCCCCGACGGTGGCGGTGAGCACCGGCCGGGCGGCGGCGAGACCGGCGTCGGGGTACTGCAGCAGCAGCGACATCAGCCGCAGCAGCAGTGCCCGTCGCTCCGTCTCCTCGGGGGTGAGAGGCGCGGTGCGGGAGGTCCGGTCCGGGCGGCGCAGGGCGGCCCGGACCCGGGTGCGGACGATCCCGGGCACGGATGGGGGTCCCCCCAGGCGTTCAGCACTGGGGGAGGGCAGGGGGGTCACGGGTGGCTTCCGGCGGGGGTGTCGGTGGTGCGGCGGCGCAGAGTGGGGATGCCGAGCATCACGCGGCGGCCGTCGCCGGCCCCCGGCCCGTCGGCGGTCTCGACGGGGCAGCGGTTCTCCATCGCGGTCAGCGCCGCCGCGTCCTCCTTGTGCGCGGCGGGGACGACGTAGCGGTCCTCGTACTTGGCGACGGCGAGCAGCCGGTGCAGGTCCTCGGCCTCCCGCGCGGTCAGCCCGACGGCCTTGAGCACGGTCTCGTCGCCCTCCCCGCGGAGGCTGCGCTCGCGCATGTACGAGCGCAGCGCGGTGAGCTTCATCAGGACCCCGCCGACCACATCGGTGTCCCCGGCGGTGAACAGTTCCGCCAGGTACTCCAGCGGGATGCGCAGCCGGGTGACAGCGGCGAACACGTGGTCGGGGTCGTCCTGGTCGCCGCCGGCCGCGTCGACGGCGTCGAGGACGGGGGAGAGCGGCGGCACGTACCAGACCATCGGCAGGGTGCGGTACTCCGGGTGCAGCGGCAGCGCCACCTTGTAGCGCATGACCAGGTCGTACACGGGGGAGCGGCGGGCCGCGTCCAGCCAGTCCTCGGGGATGCCCGACTCCCGTGCGGCGGCGACGGCTTCGGGATCGAAGGGGTCCAGGAACACGTTCCGCTGGGCGTCCAGCAGGTCCTTCTCGTCGGGGGTGGCGGCGGCCTCGCCGACCCGGTCGGCGTCGTACAGCAGCAGGCCGAGGTAGCGCAGCCGGCCGACGCAGGTCTCGGAGCAGACGGTGGGCTGCCCGGCCTCGATGCGCGGGAAGCAGAACGTGCACTTCTCCGCCTTGCCGGTGGTGTGGTTGACGTACACCTTCTTGTACGGGCACGCGGTCACGCACATGCGCCAGCCGCGGCACTTGTCCTGGTCGACCAGGACGATGCCGTCCTCGACCCGCTTGTACATCGCGCCGGACGGACAGGCCGACACACAGGCCGGGTTGAGGCAGTGCTCGCACAGCCGGGGGAGGTGGAAGAGGAAGGTCTGCTCGAACTCGAACTTGACCTTCTGCGCCCACTCGCCGCTGAGGTTGGGGTCGCCGCCGGCGTTCTCGGGAGCCCCGCCGAGGCCGTCCTCCCAGTTGGCGCCCCAGGTGATGGCGGTGGGTTTGCCGGTGAGGACCGAGCGGGGCCGGGCGACGGGCATGCCGGGCCCGGCGGGGGCGCTGATGAGGTTGTCGTAGTCGTAGGTGACCGGCTCGTAGTAGTCCTCCAGGGACGGCAGGTCAGGGTTGGAGAACAGCGACAGCAGCCGCTTGACCCGGCCGCCGGAGCGCAGGACCAGGCGTCCGCGCCTGTCGAGCATCCAGCCGCCCTTCCACTGCTCCTGGTCCTCGTAGCGGCGGGGGTAGCCGACACCGGGCTTGGTCTCGACGTTGTTGAACCAGGCGTACTCGACACCGGTGCGGTTGGTCCACGTCTGCTTGCAGGTGACCGAGCAGGTGTGGCAGCCGATGCACTTGTCCAGGTTCATGACCATGGCGATCTGAGCCATGACGCGCATGTCAGTACTCCACATCCTGCGAGCGACGGCGGATGACGGTGACCTCGTCACGCTGGTTGCCGGTCGGGCCGTAGTAGTTGAAGGCGTAGGTGAACTGCGCGTAGCCGCCCGCGAGGTGCGTCGGCTTGAGCAGCAGGCGGGTCAGCGAGTTGTGCATGCCGCCGCGCTTGCCGCTGATCTCCGTCTTCGGCACGTTGATGTTGCGGTCCTGGGCGTGGTACATGTACACGGTCCCCTCGGGCATCCGGTGGGTGACCACGGCCCGGCAGGCGACGACACCGTTGCGGTTGTACGCCTCGATCCACTCGTTGTCCTTGACGCCGATCTTCCCGGCGTCCTCCAGCGACATCCAGATGACCGGGCCGCCGCGGGACAGGTCGAGCATGTACTTGTTGTCCTGGTAGTTGGAGTGGATGGACCACTTCGAGTGCGGGGTCAGATAGCGGACGGTGACCTCCGCCCGCCCGTCCTCGCGCAGCTGCTCGTCGCCGTACGCCCGCTGGGCGTTCAACGGCGGCCGGAACACGGGAAGTTGCTCGCCGAGCTCGGTCATCCAGTCGTGCTGGACGAAGAAGTGCTGGCGGCCGGTGAGGGTGTGCCAGGGCTTCTTGTGCTCGGTGTTGATGACGAACGGGGAGTAGCGGCGCCCGCCGGTCTCCGAGCCCGACCACTCGTAGGAGGTCATCACGGAGCGTGGCTGGGTGCGGGTGTCGGCGAAGGTGATCCGCTCGGCCTCGCGCTCGGAGGCGAGTTCCACCAGCCCCTCGCTGCCGGTCCGCCGCTCCAGTTCGCGGAAGCCCTCGGTGGCCAGCCGGCCGTTGGTGGTGCCGGACAGGGCCAGGATCGCCTCGCACATGTCGGAGGCGGTGGCCAGCGACGGCCGGCCGGCGGCCACACCGTCGCGGACGGTCCCGCAACGCCTGCGCAGGTCCTCGATCTCCCGGTCGGGGTGGACGGTGACGCCCTTGGTGGTGGTGCCCAGGGTGTCGAGGAGCGGACCGATGGCGCGCATCTTCTGCGCGACGGCCGCGTAGTCCCGTTCGATGACGGCCAGTTTCGGCATGGTCTTGCCGGGGATCGGTTCGCACTCGCCGGCCCTCCAGTCCCGTACGACCCCGCCGGGCTGGGCGAGTTCGTCGGGGGTGTCGTGCGTCAGCGGCACCGCGAGGACGTCGGTACGCGTGCCCAGGTGCTCGGCAGCCAGCTCGCTGAACCGGTCGGCGATGGTCAGGAAGGCGTCGTAGTCGGTACGGGCCTGCCAGGGCGGGGCGATGGCCGGGGTGAAGGCGTGCACGAAGGGGTGCATGTCCGTGCTGGACAGGTCGTCCTTCTCGTACCAGGTCGCGGCCGGCAGGACGACGTCGGAGAGCAGGCCGGTGGAGGTCATCCGGAAGTCCATGGTGACCAGCAGGTCGAGCTTGCCCTCGGGCGCCTCCTCCCGCCAGACCACCTCCCGCGGGCGCCCTTCCGGCGGGGTCTGCGCGGAGCGGACGTCCGCGTCCGTGCCCAGCAGGTGGCGCAGGAAGTACTCGTTGCCCTTGCCGGAGGAACCCAGCAGGTTCGCCCGCCACACGGTCAGCACGCGCGGGAAGTTGGCCGGGTCGTCGGGGTCCTCGACGGCGAACCGCAGCCGCCCCGACTTCAGCTCGTCCACGATGTGCTCGGCGACCGGACGCCCCCGCTGTGCCGCCTCGTCCGCCAGGTCGAGGGGGTTGCGGCCGAAGCCGGGGTGACCGGGCGTCCAGCCCAGCCGCACGGCCTGCGCCAGGCAGTCGGCGAACGTCTTGCCGGCGAGCTTGCCCTCACCCACCGGGGAGGCCAGCTCGTCCGCCCCGAACGCCTCGTACCGCCACTGGTCGGAGTTCATGTACCAGTAGGAGGTGCCGGTCATGTGCCGGGCCGGCCGCTGCCAGTCGAAGGCGAACGCCAGGTGCTGGAAACCGGTGAGCGGACGCACCTTCTCCTGGCCGACGTAGTGCGCCCAGCCGCCGCCGTTGACACCCTGGCAGCCGGTCATGGTGGTCAGCGCCAGGAACGCCCGGTAGATGGTGTCGGAGTGGAACCAGTGGTTGGTGCCGGCCCCCAGCGCGATCATGGAACGACCGTTGGTGCGCTCGGCGTTGCGGGCGAACTCCCGCGCGATCCGGGCCGCCTGCCGGGCCGGCACGGACGTGATCGTCTCCTGCCAGGCCGGGGTGTACGGCTCGGCGGCGTCGTCGTACGAGGACGGCCAGCGGCCCGGCAGACCCGGCCGCTCCACCCCGTACTGGGCCAGCATCAGGTCGAAGACGGTGGTGACCCGGCGCCCGCCGACGGTGCGCACCGGCACCCCGCGGACCATGGTCGTACCGCCCTCGGTGGCGCCCTCGTCGAAGCGGGGCAGCGTGACCTCGGCCGTCTCCACGGTCCGTTCCAGCAGGGTCAGTTCGGGCGTCACCTCGCCGAGGTCGAGGTTCCAGCGGCCCTGCTCGCCCTTGGCCCAGCGGAAGCCGAGCGAGCCGTTCGGCACGACCGGATCGCCCGTGGCCGCGTCGATCAGGACGGTCTTGGCGCCGGCGTTCTCCTCCTCGTGGCCGAGGTCGGCGGCGGTCAGGAACCCGTCCGGGACGAGACCGCCGTCCGTGTGCTCGCGCAGGGTGATCAGGAACGGGGCGTCGGTGAACTCGCGCAGGTAGTCCTGGAAGTAGGGCACCTCACGGTCGACGAGGAACTCCTTCAGGATGACGTGGCCCATGGCCATCGCCAGCGCTCCGTCGGTGCCCGGGTGCGGGGACATCCACTCGTCGGCGTGCTTGACGTTGTCGGCGTAGTCGGGGCTGACCGCGACGACCTTGGTGCCGTTGTAGCGGGACTCGGTGAGGAAGTGCGCGTCGGGCGTGCGGGTGACCGGGATGTTGGAACCCCACATGATCAGGTAGCCGGCGTTCCACCAGTCCGCCGCCTCCGGCACGTCCGTCTGGTCGCCGAAGACCTGCGGGGAGGCGACCGGCAGATCGGCGTACCAGTCGTAGAACGACAGCAGGGTGCCGCCGATCAGCGACAGGAAACGGGAACCGGCCGCGAAGGACGCCATCGACATCGCCGGGATCGGGGAGAAACCGGTGACGCGGTCCGGACCGTACTCCTTGACGGTGTGCACATGGGCGGCGGCGACCAGCTCGGCCACCTCGCCCCAGTCGGCCCGCACCAGCCCGCCCTTGCCGCGCGCCCGCTTGTAGGCGCGGGCCTTCGCCGGGTCGCCGGTGATCTCCGCCCACGCCGCCACCGGGTCGCCGAGCCGCTTGCGGGCCTCACGCCACAGCTTCAGCAGCGCACCGCGCACATACGGGTAGCGGACCCGGCTGGGCGAGTAGGTGTACCAGGAGAACGACGCCCCGCGCGGGCAGCCGCGCGGCTCGTACTCGGGGCAGTCGGTGCCGATCGACGGGTAGTCGGTGGCCTGGTGCTCCCAGGTGATGATGCCGTCCTTGACGTACACCATCCAGGAGCAGGAACCGGTGCAGTTGACGCCGTGGGTGGAGCGCACCACCTTGTCGTGGGACCAGCGGTCCCGGTAGAACCCCTCCCACTTCGGGTCGCCCGTGCCGAACACCGCGCGCCCGTCGGGCGAGACCTCACGGCGGTTCAGCAGTCTGCGCGTGGCCAGCGGCCAGGTCCCCGGTACGGGCTTCTGTCCCCGGCGTGCGCTCTGATCGTTCTCCATGGTCAGGAACCTAGGTCTCCGCCGGGGCGCCGGCCTTGGGCCGAACGGCCCCGGTCCCGCGTCCTACCGGCCCGCTCCCCGGCCCTGTGCCGGGACCCAGGGCCCCGGCGGGGTGGGCGAGGGCGGGGGCCCGGCGACGGGGCGGCGCGGGAGCACGACGCCGGGCCTCCCGCGCCGTCGGCGTACGGGTGGCGGAGCCGCGGACGGCCAGGACACCGGCCGGGCCGACACCACCGGCCGGTGTCCGCGTCGGCCCGTGCGACATCGGCGCCGCGCCCCTCGAAGGGGGCGCCGGGCGTGCGGACGCGTCCGGCCCGGGTGGCTGCCGTGATCCATGGGAGCGGACACCGGACCGCGCGGTTCGCGGCCCACCCGGGCCGAAGTGCCCACGGACCACCGGCCGTCCGGCCCCGTTCCGGGCGGTGGACAGGGACCGGTGGACGCCTGTGCGGACCCGCCCGGCCCAGGGAGAAGGGGCGCGGTACGGACGAAGCTGTGACGTGACCGGCCGGGAAGCGACACGGACCGTCACGTCACCCTGCGCGGCCACGTCTTCTCGTGCCACGGGCCGGGCAGCGGGCGCGGCGAGCTCCCGGACCGGTCACCGTCCGGCCGTTCCTCAGTCACGGCCGGACGCGCGGTCCACCACGTTCCGGGCCGGCCACCACCCGGGCCGGCCGCCCGGCGCCCCGGGTCCCGTCAGGGAACGTGGCGGACCGCGCCGCCCTCACCCGCACGGAACGGCCACCGCCGACGGCACCCCCGCCCTCGGGGCGTCTCCCGCGACATGGACCGGGCCTTCCGGCGCGCGGCCCACGGCGGTCGCCGTGAAGGGGGGCGGCCCCCAGGGCCCCGCTGAGGTGAGGCGGTCTCCTGCCCCGGTGTGGCCCCCCTGTCCCGCGGGTCCCGGTGCCCTGCCCCCTGCGCCACCCGGCGGGACGCCCTCCGCTCTCGCGGACACCACGCCCGCTCGAAGCGGTCTGTCGGGGCCGAGGCCCCCTTACTCGCGGGCGGGCCGGACGACCGCCGGGCCGTTCGGGCGGCACGGTCGCCGCGGAGAGGGACCATCGGCCCACCCGATCGGGACCGGTCGGCCGGGGTGCCGGCCAGGCCCGGTGCACGAGGCTGGTGCCGACCGATCCGGAGGTATCCCGTGCACCACCGCAACCAGCATCCGTGCGGATGTGTCCCCCGCAATCCCCCGTCGCGGGTGCTGCGCGCGGCACGGACCGGTCACAGTCCGGCCGCCCGGCCCACCGTCTGCCACGACTCCCGGGCGGCCGGACGAACACTCACCACGACACGGGACCGGAGGCGCCGGTGACCGGCGCACGCGCGATCCGCCGGCAGCACCAGGACGTCACCGACCGGCCGTTCATCGTCATCTGGGAATCCACCCGCGCCTGCCCGCTGGCCTGTCTGCACTGCCGGGCCGAGGCCGTACCGGACCGCGATCCGCGCGAGCTGGACACGGCCGCGGCCAAGGACCTCCTGGCCCAGGTCGCCGCGTTCGGGCAGCCCGCCCCGCTGTTCGTGATCACCGGCGGCGACCCGTTCCAGCGCCCCGACCTCAACGAGCTGATCGCCCACGGCAAGGAGGCCGGCGTCCGCGTCGCCGTGTCGCCGTCCGGCACCCCGACGCTCACCCCCGAGCGGCTGCGGGAGGTGCACGAGGCCGGTGCCGTCGGACTCTCCCTCAGCCTGGACGGCTCCACCGCCGAACTGCACGACGGCTTCCGCGGGGTTCCCGGCGTGTACGGCTGGACACTCGACGCGTGGGACGCCGCCCGCGCCATGGGCATGAAGGTGCAGATCAACACCACCGTCGCCCGGCACAACCTGCACGACCTGCCGGACATCGTCCGGCTCGTCCGTGACCACGGGGCGATGCTGTGGAGCGCCTTCTTCCTGGTGCCCACCGGACGCGGCCGGCAGCTCGGCGAACTCACCCCCGCCGAGACCGAGGACGTACTCAACTTCGTGTACGACGTCGGCCTCACCGTGCCCGCCAAGACCACCGAGGCCCACCACTTCCGCCGGGTGGCGATCCAGCGCGAGATCCTCGCCGAGGCCGGCGACGACCATGTGGCGGTGCTGGGACTCGGCCCGCTCTACCGGGAGCTGCGTGAGCGCTCCGTCCGGCTCGGCCTGGACGCCGGGGGACGGCGGGCCCGGCGTCCGCCGCTGGACGTCAACGCGGCCCGCGGCTTCGTCTTCGTGTCGCACACCGGCACCGTGCACCCCAGCGGATTCCTCCCCCTGGGCGCCGGCAGCGTGCGCACCCGCCCCCTGACCGAGATCTACCGCTCCTCGGAGCTGTTCACCGGCCTGCGGGACCCCGACCGGCTGGGCGGACGGTGCGGGGCGTGCGAGTTCCGCCGGGTCTGCGGAGGCTCGCGGTCCCGCGCGTACGGCGTCACCGGCGACCCGTACGCCGAGGAGCCCTGGTGCGGCTACCGGCCGGGGTCCTTCCCCCGCCGGCCCGAACCGGCGGCCCTGCTCGGCACCCCGCCGGTCCCCGGGGAGTGACGTGAGCGGCGACCACGACGGCCCCTCCCGGCGGCCCGCCCTGCTGGGCACCGCGGCCGGAGCGGCCCTGACCGTGCTGGCCGTGCTCGCCGCCAACAGCGGCGGGGACACGGACGGGCCGGACACCGCGAGCGGCACCGCCGTCACCCGCACCGTCGAGGTCACCCTGGACGGCATGCGCGTACGCCCCGCCCGCATCGACGTCACCGAAGGGACCGCCCTGCGTCTGAAGGTCACCAACACCGACGCGCAGCGCCACGACCTCAAGGTCGAGAACGGCCCCGCCACCCCGCTGCTCGTCCAGGGACAGAGCCGCACCCTCGACCTCGGGCCGGTCACCGAGGACCGCGAGGCCTGGTGCACCCTGCCGGGACACCGCGCGGCCGGCATGACCCTGGACATCGTCGTCCGCGGGACGGCCGCAGCCGAAAGCCACGACGGCCACGGCGGGCACTCCTTTGACGGCACGGGCCTCGACCTCGGCGCGGACTTCTCCCCGGACTGGCGGCCGCGCACGGCCGGCCTCGCCCCCGCACCGGAGGGACGGATCCACCGGCTGGAACTGCGCGCCACCCGCACCACGGCCGAGGTCGCCCCCGGCGTCGAACAGCAGATGTGGACCTTCGGCGGCACCGCGCCCGGCCCCACCCTGCGCGGCAAGGTCGGCGACGTCTTCGAGATCACCCTGGTCAACGACGACGACACCATGGGCCACGGCATCGACTTCCACGCCGGATCCCTCGCCCCCGACCGGCCCATGCGCACCCTCCGGCCCGGCGAACGCCTCGTCTACCGCTTCCGCGCGGAGAGAGCCGGGGCCTGGCTGTACCACTGCAGCACCGCCCCCATGCTCCAGCACATGGGCAACGGCATGTACGGCGCCGTCGTCATCGACCCGCCCGACCTGGAGGAGGTGGACCACGAGTACCTCCTGGTCTCCTCCGAGCTCTACCTCGGCACCCCCGGCAGCACCGCCCAGGTGACCAGGATGCGCGAGGGCACCCCCGACGCCTGGGTCTTCAACGGTGTCGCCGCCCAGTACGCGAAGCGGCCCCTGACCGTGAAGGCCGGGGAACGGGCCCGGTTCTGGGTGGTCGACGCCGGACCGGCCGACCCGGTGGCCTTCCACATCGTCGGAACCGTCTTCGACACGGTGTACAAGGAAGGCGCCTACCTGCTGACACCGGACCGGCCCGGCGGCGCGCAGGTGCTGGACCTGGCCCCGGCCCAGGGCGGCTTCGTCGAGACCACGTTCCCCGGGGCCGGGCACTGCTCCTTCGTCGACCACGACATGCGGCATGCCGAGGCCGGGGCACACGGCACCGTGGAGGTGAGCCGGTAGTGGACACCGTAGGTCCCTGGTCCCTGGTGCGCTTCGCGCACGTGGCGGGCGCCGCACTGTGGGTCGGCGGACAGCTCGCCCTGTCCCTGGTCATCCTGCCGCTCGCCAGGCGCCTGCTCGACCCCGACGCCAAGGACCGTTTCACCGCCGAGGCGGGACGCCGGTTCGGGATGCTGACCGGCGCCCTGTTCCTGCCGGTGCAGCTCGGCACGGGCATCGCCATGGCCTGGCACAAGGGCGTCACGTGGGCCTCCCTCGCCGAACCCGGCTACGGCCGTACCCTGGCCGCCAAACTCGCCCTGTTCATCCTGGTGATGGCCGCCGCGGCCGGCCACGGCATCGCGCACGCGCGACACCGCGCCGACCTGGCCCGCGCCCTCGCCGTCGTCTCCCTCGTCGGCTCCCTGGGCGTCGTCCTCCTCGCCGCCGCCCTGCCGGCCACCTGAACGCTCCGCCGGCAGCCGGAGAAGTACGGCGGTGTGCCGTCGGTCGTCCGCGGCGCCGTCGTGGCCGGTCGCGCCCACGCGGCGGGCCGCACGCCGGTACGGTCCCGCGCCCCTTCAGGGCGCCGCCGGACCCGCCCGGACGCCCGCCCCGAAGATCCCAGGGCCCCTCGGCGCGGGGCGAGGGGCCGGGCGGCCCTCGCCCCGCCCCCGACGGCGACGCAGGGTGGAGGCCACGGGCCGTACTCCTCCACACCGGAGGTTCCGGACAGCGAGGAGCCACTGTGCAGACCAAGGAGATAGACGCCACCGCCCTGGAGACGCTGCTGGCCGCGGCGGTGGCGGCGCCTTCGATCCACAACACCCAGCCCTGGCGCTTCGGCTTCGACCTGGACACCCGGGCGGTCACGGTCCACGCCGACCGCAGCCGGGCCCTGGCGCTGGCCGACCCGCACGGACGCGCCCTGCACCTGTCCGCCGGCTCGGCCGTCCTCAACCTGCGGGTCGCCGCCGCCCACCTGGGCTGGGAGCCCGTACCGCACCTGCTGCCGGACCCCCGCGATCCGGAACTGCTGGCCACCGTGCGGCTGACCGTCACCACGGGCTCCCCGCCGGCCCACCGCGCCCTGTACCCGGCCGTGGCACGGCGCCACTCCAGCCGGATGCCGTTCACCGGCCGCCCGGTGCCCGAACCGGTCGTCGCCGACATGACCGCCGCCGCGCGGGCCGAGGGCGCCCGCCTGTACGTCCCGGACATCCTCCAGACCCGCCGCCTGCTGCGGGTGACGTCGGCGGCCGAACTGCGCAACGCCACGGACGAGGCCCGTACCGCCGAGAGCCGCGCCTGGGTCGCCCCGCCCGGGGCGGGCCCGTACGGCATACCGCTCACCGCCGCCCGCCCGCTGGACGCCGCAGGACGCATGCCGATGCGCGACTTCACCGGCCGGGTGCCCGTGCCGGGACGGTCGCGGACGCGGTTCGAGCGGCACGCCCAGGTCGCCCTGCTGTGGACCGTCGGCGACCGGCCGCGGGACTGGCTCGCGGCCGGCCAGGCCCTGGAACGCGCGCTGCTGGTGGCCACCGCGCACGGGGTACGGACCTCACTGCTCCACCAGGCCATGGAGTGGCCGGACCTGCGCGAGGCGATGCGGGTCCCCGGCACCCGGTGGTGCCGCCCACAGGTGCTGATCCGCTTCGGCTACGGCCCCGAGGCGCAGGGCACCCCGCGTGCCGCGGCCCGCCCGGACGGCCGAACGACCGGTGCCGCCCGCCGTCCGGACCCCGGTCCGGGGACCGCCGGGCCCTGGTGATGAGGACTGACGGCCCACCCGTTCACCACCCTCCGCTGCCGATAGTGAGGGCGGGACACCGGGACACAGCCCGGGACCCGCGGCACCGACTGATCCGGGCCGCACCGCGAACAGGGAGGACAGGCGGCATGCTCCAGCCGTCGAGCAAGTCGAATCGAGCACCGGAACCCGGTGCGGCCGTGACCGGCCGGGCCTGGCTGATGCTGGCCCTGGCCACGGCCGGGTTCGCCCTCAACTTCTGGGCCTGGGCACTGCTCAGCCCCCTCGCCCCCCGGCTGCAGGACTCCTTGGACCTGTCGTCGTTCCAGCAGTCGCTGCTGGTGGCGGTCCCCGTCGTGGTCGGCTCCCTGGGCCGCATCCCGGTCGGCGCGCTCACCGACCGGTTCGGCGGACGGGTGATGTTCCCGCTGGTCTCGGTGACCACCATCGTGCCCGTGCTCTATCTGGGACTGGCCGGGCACTCCTCGCTCGCCGCGCTGCTGGTCGGCGGTTTCTTCCTCGGCATCGGCGGCACCTCCTTCGCCGTCGGCGTGCCGTTCGTCAGCGCCTGGTTCCCGCCCGGGCGCCGGGGCCTGGCCATCGGCGTCTTCGGCGCCGGTATGGGCGGCACCGCGATCAGTGCCCTCACCACGGTCAAGCTGGTCGACGCCCACGGGATGGCCAACCCCTTCCTGATCACCTCCGCGGCGCTCGCCGTGTACGCGGTGGTCGCCGCCCTGCTGCTGCGCGACGTCCCCGGACGCACCGTGCCGACCGAGCCGCTGGCCCGCCGGCTGGCCGCGACCTTCAGGCTGGGCATCACCTGGCAGGCGTCCGCCCTGTACGCGGTGGCCTTCGGCGGTTACGTCGCCTTCTCGGTCTACCTGCCGACCTACCTGAAGACCGGTTACGGTCTCACCCAGGCCGACGCGGCCAACCGGATGGCGGGATTCGTGCTGCTGGCCGTGGCCATGCGGCCGGTCGGCGGCTGGCTGTCGGACCGCATCGGTCCGGTACGGGTGCTCACCGGCTCACTGGCCCTGGTGGTCGCCGGCGCGCTCGCCCAGTCCTTCACGCCCTCCCTGGCCCCCGTCGGCACCATCGCCTTCCTGGCCATGGCCGCGGCGCTGGGCGCCGGCAGCGGCGCCGTCTTCGCCCTCGTGGCGCTGCTGGCCCCGGCGAGCAAGGTCGGCTCGATCACCGGCGTCGTCGGTGCGGCCGGCGGCCTCGGCGGCTTCCTGCCGCCGCTGCTCATGGGGGCCCTGCACGGCGCGTACGGCTCCTACGCCCTGGGCCTGGTGCTGCTGGCCCTGGTGTCCGCGGCGGCCCTGGCCTACACCGCGACCGGGGTACGCCGCGGGGCCACCCGACGGGTCCACGCCGTCCACTCGAACTGACCGTCACCCCCCTTTGAGGAGCCCACACCATGTACGAGTACTGCGGCTGCCAGTCCCTGACCGCGATCGACGACCTCACCCGCGAGCACGACGCGGTGGTGGACCTGATCAGCCACGTCCGGGACGCCCGCCGGGCGGGTGACATCGACCTGATGGCCCGGCTGGCCCGGCGGATCGGTGCCGTACTGGAGCCCCACACCCAGGTCGAGGAGCACGGGCTGTTCCCCGCCCTCGCCGACGACTTCCCCGAGCAGATGGCCGCGCTCGAGGCGGAACACCGCCGCATCGAGGCCGTGCTGGGAGAGGCCGCGGACGGCACACCACGGGACGCCGCCTGGCCGGACCGGCTGATCCGGGCGCTCGACCTGCTGCGCGAGCACATCCTCAAGGAGCAGGACGGTGTCTTCCCGGCCGCCCTGGCGGCCCTGTCGACCGAGCAGTGGGAGGAGATCGAGGCGGTGCGCGCCCGGGTCGGCACGCGCATGGAGCAGCCGACGGGCTGATACCCCTCCCGTGCCCCGGCCGGACAAGCGTCCGGCCGGGGCACGGGCATGCGGTGGCCCGCCGGATCAGTTCCGGGTGACCTGGGGAGCGATGTCCTCGGTGTAACCGCGGGCCGGGGCGGTGGACTTGGCGGCGGCCGTACCGGAGCCGCAGAAGGAGGCGTCCAGCGTGGCGCCGAGTGTGGCGTTCACGGTCCCGTTGTTGGAGGTGTTCGCCAGGGAAGTCATGCTGCGGGCGCCGTCGCCGGTGGTGAAGGCGTAGGTGTAGTAGCCCTGGACGGTGCCGGTGTGGCCGTAGACGGTGGTGCCGCAGGAGAGGGTGCGGGCCCTGAGGCCCAGCCCGTAGGACTGCTTCCCGTCCGCGGTCACCGGGACCATGGTGGTCATCTCCTCCAACTGCTCGGCGGGCAGGAGCCTGCCGGACAGCAGCGCGGAGAAGAAGCGGTTGAGGTCCTTGCCGTTGGAGACGACCGCGCCCGCGGACTGGGCCCAGGAGACGGTCTGTTCGGTGGAGTCGACCAGCGGCAGCGTGGTGTCGTCCGGGCGGAGGTAACCGCGGGAGTAGGAGCCGGAGAGGGTCGTGCGCGGATGGACGTACGAGGTGTTCCGCAGCCGCAGGGGAGCGAAGATGCGCTGCTGGTACTGGGTGGCGACCGGGGTGCCGGTGAGGTGTTCGATCATCTGCCCCAGCACCACGAAGTTGGTGTTGGAGTAGCTGTAGGCGGCGCCCGGCGTGTTGTTCAGGGGGCGCGCGGTCGACAGGTCGATGAGCTCCTGGTAGCTGAAGACCTTGTTCCGGACCGCCTCGAAACCCGGGACGGTGTGGAAGAACATGTCGTTGGTGTAGTCGTACAGGCCGCTGCGGTGGCTGAGCAGGTGCCGTACGGTGATGCGGTCGTCGGGCAGCGGTTCGGGCAGGTAGCGGTTGGCCGGGGCGTCGAGGTCGACGCGTCCTTCGGCGGCGAGTTGCAGCAGCACCACCGCGGTGAAGGTCTTGCTGACGCTGCCCACGCGGAACCGGCGGCCGGTGTCCATCGCCGTGTGGGTGCCGGTGTCGGCCTCCCCGGTGGCGACGCGGTAGGTGGTGAAACCCTCGTCGATCCGGGTGAGCGCTCCCGGAGCGCCTTGTGAGAGGGCCGTGTCGTGCACGGTGCGCACGGCGGTGAGGTCGGGGGCGGGCAGGGAGGAACCGTCCGCGAGGGCCGGAGCGGCCCCCAGGGTGACGAGCAGGGTGGAGCCGGCGAGCGCCAGGCTCACATCTTTGATCCGCATCCGCGTCTTTCCTGATGGTGGGGGAACCGGAGGGCGCTCGCGACCCCGGATCGGCCCAACTCCCGTTGTTCGTAGGAAAGTCGGAGAAGTCACCGGCGGCCGGGGCGGCACCTGGGGCATCGTAGTGCACCATCGGCCGCCCGCCGGGCACCAGGAACCCGGTCACCACATCCATGACACCGAGTACTCAGAACACTGTGACGCCAGGAATGTTGTGGGCCCGGTCCCTTTCTGTGCCGGGTGGGCCCGGAACCGCGGGAGGATCAGGAGCGCTTGGCGCGGTACAGGCCCCGGCCGCTGCGCCGGACGCGGGAGGTGGCGACGAGGCGGTCGAGGGTGCTGCGGACCGCGTTGATGCTCCCGCTGTCGGTGTCACGTCCGAGGGCCGCCGCCACATCGCGGGCCCGTACGTCGGCGTCCCCCACCGTGGCGAGGTGGTCGAGGATCTGCTCGGTGAGCCGGCCGTACCTCTTCCGCCCGTCCGCGCCCGCGTCGGCGGGTGCGTCCGCTCGGGGCGGTTCCGCCGCGGCGGCCGGGGCCGCGGGGACGGGGTCGCGCATCGGGACCTGGAGGGCGCCGAGAGCCCGCTGAACGGAGTCCACGTGGGCCACGACGGCGGCCAGTTCCCGCTCCAGGGCCTGCTTCTGCAACTTCAGGCGGTCCAGTTCCTCCTGGAGGCTTTCGGCGGTGACCTCGGTGGTGTGCGCTGTGCGGGCTCCAGAGATCATGTGTTCCCCTCGTCCTCGGCCTTCCCACCACAGCTTGTCGCCGACGGCGTCGGCACCGTTGCGGCACGGACGGGAGCGGCTGCGGGCGCCGGGGACCGGGTCAGCGCGTGTGGACGGCCATCCAGTCGTCATAACGGGTGGGGGCGAGACGGGCGTCGTCCTTGCCGGTGAGGACGTCCCCGCGGACGGCACCGAACATGCCGGCGCCGTCGTCCCTGACCACCGTGTGACGGGTGTCGCCACGGGCCTCCAGGGTGACCCGGCCCAGTTCGTCGAGGGGAAGGACCTCGGGGCCCGCGATGTTGCGGATTCCTCCCAGCGGGGCGCCCGCGGCCACCGAGGCGACCGCGTCGGCCACGTCCTCGGCGGCGATGACCTGGACCGGGGTGCCGGGCAGACGGACGGTGTCCCCTTCGGTGGTCCAGGACAGGATCGCGTCCACGAACTCCATGAACTGGGTGGCGCGCACGATGGAGTACGGGACCGGCCCGGCGGCCAGGAGCTCCTCCTGCAGGGCCTTCGCCCGGTAGTAGTCCAGCTCCGGCACCTGGTCCACACCGACGATGGAGAGGATGACGAAGTGACGCGCTCCGGCCTTCTCCGCGGCGGCCAGCAGCTTCTCCATCGAGGTCCGGAAGAAAGCGGGTGAGGCCTCGTCGAAGGTGGGGGAGTTCGTCAGGTCGACGATCACGTCGGCGCCCGCGGCGGCCTTCTCCAGCCCCTCACCGGTGAGCACGTCCACCCCGGTCGAGAGCGAGTGCGGCACCGCTTCGTGACCGGCGGCGTTCAGCTTCTCGACGACCTTCGACCCGATCAGTCCGGTACCGCCGAAGACTGCGATGCGCATGGTGTGCCCTTCCGGGAAGGAGCGACAGGGTGTTCATGGCCTGTCCGGCAACACGTTAGTGCCACTGTTGCGGCCGGCAAGGCGGAGCGCGCGTGTGACGCCGAAAGGCGGATCGTCCGGGTGACGGTCCGCCTTTCGGTCCGGTCCTACTTGCTGAGCCAGAGGTCGGGGCCGAACACCTCGTAGTGGATGTCCTTCGGGCCGACCCCCTGGGTGAGCAGGTCACCGCGGACGCCCCGCATGAAGGGCAGCGGACCGCACAGGAACGCGCTGACGCCCTCCCGCAGCGTCAGCCGGGTCACATCGGCCCGGCCCTCGTGGACGTGGGGCGGCACCTGCTCCCCGGGCGTCTCGTACCACACGTGCAGCGCGGCGTTCGGGAGTCGGCCGACCAGTTCCTCCGTCTCCAGGCGGTGCGCGTGGCGGGCGGGGGAGCGGTCGGCGTGCAGGACGGTGACGTGGCGCTCGGACGCGGTGTCGGCCAGGTGGTCCAGCATCGACAGCATGGGCGTGACGCCGATGCCGGCGGAGGCGAGCAGCAGCGGGCTGTCGCCCTCGGGGAGCACCAGGTCGCCGAAGGGCAGGGAGACCTTGAGGAGGTCACCCGGGCGGGCGTGCGCGTGGAGCCAGGACGACACCTCTCCCTCGGGCATCCGGCCGTCGGCGGAGCGCTCCCGCTTCACGGTGATCCGCCAGGTCTTGCGGCCCGGAGCGGAGGAGAGGCTGTACTGGCGTATCTGCTTCGCCCCGTCGGGGAGTTCGACCTGGACGCTGACGTACTGGCCGGGCGTGAACGGCTCGGTGGGATCGCCGTCGGGGCGGCGCAGCTCGAAGGAGGCCGCGTCGACCGACTCCTCGACGCGGTCGGCGATCTCCATGTCCCGCCAGACGGCCCCGTTCTCGACCCCCGCTCCGGCGTACAGCCGTGCCTCCATGGCGATCAGCGCGTTGGCCATGAGCCAGTACACCTCGTCCCAGGCGGCTCCCACCTCGGGGGTCACGGCGTCCCCGAGGACCTCGCCGACGGCCCCCATCAGATGCCGGCCCACGAGCGTGTACTGGTCGGCGGTGATGCCCAGGGAGGCGTGCTTGTGGGCGATGCGTCCGAGGACGGCGTCGGGACGCTCACCGGGCCGCTCCACCAGCGTGGTGGCGAAGGCCGCGACGGCGCCGGCGAGGGCCTCGCGCTGGGCGCCGCTGGCCTGGTTCGCCCGGTTGAACAGGCTGCGCAGCAGATCCGGGCGCTCCTCGAACATCCGGCGGTAGAACAGCTCGGTGATGCTGCCGAGGGAGCCCCCGACGGCGGGCAACGTGGCCCGGACGACCGGGATCGACTGGGTGGAAAGCATCCTCTGGCTCCTTGATCGGCACTGACGTGCTTCGTGGATCGCGCGCAGCAGCATGCTAGTTAATTGGCATCTAATATTCCTATTTAAGAGAGTGTGATCTGTACGACCCTCCCGCGCGCACCGCCGACGGACAGCGGGGCGGGCAGTACGTCGAGGACGTACGACGTGCTGCCCGTGTCCATTCCCGGCTTCGTCCGCCGGTGCCGGGGTGGGCGCCTCAGCCGAACTGGCCGGGCTGGTAGTCGCCGGCGGGCTGCCGGTTGATGACGTTGATGCGGTTGTAGGCGTTGATGATCGCGATCAGCGAGATCAGCGCGGCGAGTTCGTCCTCGTCGTAGTACTTCGCGGCGTCCGCCCAGGCCTCGTCCGTGACACCACCGGCGGCGTCCGCGATGCGGGTGCCCTGCTCGGCCAGTTCCAGGGCGGCGCGCTCGGCCTCGGTGAAGACCTTGGCCTCACGCCACGTGGCCACCAGGTTGAGGCGCTGCTGGGTCTCGCCCGCGGCGGTGGCGTCCTTGGTGTGCATGTCGGTGCAGAAGCCGCAGCCGTTGATCTGGCTGGCGCGGATCTTCACCAGTTCCTGGGTCGCGACCGGCAGCGCCGAGTCGTGCACCACCTTGTTCGCCGAGTTGATGTGCTTGAGCACCTTGCCGGCGAGCGCGTTGCCGAAGAGGTCGATGCGAGCGTCCATGGGGGATCCATCCTCCGTAGTGCGGTTACACCCGGATGACCGGGTGGGGGTGGCTCCCCGTGACACCAATCCGATGTGACGTGCGTCACCGCTCCGGCGTTCACGTGGTCCGGTCGACACGGTGGCGAACGGTGTGCGGCCGGCCTGCCGCTTTCGGGCGCTTGACGCTCCGGGGTGCTGAAAATATCTTTCAATTTCGAGCGGAACACAGGAAAGAAAATTTCAAAGACGCGCCGACTCCCCCTCACAGCAAGGCATGACCGCACCATGAGCGAAGAGAACAAGCATCACGCCACCGCTGCCGCCATCCTCCCCCTGGTCGGAGGCGCGCAGAACGTGACGTCGGTGACCCACTGCATGACCCGTCTCAGGCTGGGACTGCGCGACCAGTCCCTCGTACAGGACGAGCGGCTCAAAGCCCTCCCCGCGGTCATGGGGGTCGTCGAGGACGACACCTACCAGATCGTGCTGGGACCGGGAGCGGTGGCGCGTGTCACCCCGGAGTTCGAGGCCCTGGTCGAGGCGGAGAAGGCCGGGGCCGCGACGGCGTCCCCCGCCCCGGACCGCGGGGGCGACCCCGTGACGGCCGAGGCGCTCGCCGAGCGGGGAGCGGCGCTCAGGGCGGAACGGAAGGCGAGGAACGCCACGCCGTTCAAGCTGTTCCTGCGCCGCATCGCGAACATCTTCGTGCCGCTGATTCCCGCGCTCATCGGCTGCGGCATCATCGCGGGCCTGAACGGCCTGCTGGTCAACCTGCACTGGCTGCCGGGAATCACCCCGGCCCTGACCGCCGTGGCGTCCGGGTTCATGGCGCTGATCGCCGTCTTCGTCGGCCACAACACGGCCAAGGAGTTCGGCGGTACGCCGATCCTGGGCGGTGCCGTCGCGTCGGTCGTCGTCTACGCGGGAGTGGCGGACGTCGAGGCGTTCGGCCGGCACCTCTCACCGGGACAGGGCGGCGTACTCGGTGCCCTGGGTGCCGCGTGGCTCGGCGTGTACGTGGAGAAGTGGTGCCGGCGCCGGGTGCCCGAGGCCGTCGACGTCCTGGTGACGCCCACCGTCACCGTGCTCGTGGCCGGACTGGCGACCCTGTTCGGTCTGATGTTCCTCGCCGGCGAGGTGTCCACCTGGATCGGCGACGCCGCCGACTGGCTGCTGTCCCACGGTGGCGCGGGTGCCGGGTTCCTCCTCGGGGGCCTCTTCCTGCCGCTGGTCATGCTGGGCCTGCACCAGGCCCTGATCCCCATCCACACGACCCTCATCGAGGGCGCCGGCTTCACCGTCCTGCTGCCGATCCTCGCGATGGCGGGCGCGGGACAGGTCGGTGCGGCGATCGCGGTCTACTACCGGCTGCCGCACAACACCTCGGTCCGGACGACCGTCAAGTCCGCGCTCTGGCCCGGCTTCCTCGGCGTCGGAGAGCCCCTCATCTACGGCGTGTCCCTCCCCCTGGGGCGTCCGTTCATCACCGCTTGCGCGGGCGGAGCCTTCGGCGGCGCGTTCGTCGGCCTCTTCAACCAGCTGGGCACGGACGTCGGTTCGACCGCGATCGGCCCCTCCGGGTGGGCACTGTTCCCGCTCCTCGACGGCGACCACGGTCCGGCGCGGACGGTCGCCGTCTACGCCGCCGGTCTGCTCGTCGGTTATGCGACGGGCTTCCTCGCCACCTACTGCTTCGGCTTCACGAAGACCATGCTCACGGAACTCGACAAGGCGCCCGCCCCTCCGGCGGAGGGCCGGCCCGTCCCCGCGGAACGGGCCGCCGAAAAGGTCTGACCCGGTCCCCGGACGCCGTCCCGTCAGGGCCGGCACGACGGGGGATTCCGTACGACGCGGCCGGCGCGGACGCGCTTCGAGTACGGAGGCCCGGCACGGGCGGGCCCCAAAGAGCCCGGGGCCCGCGCCCGGAGGCGGTTCAGCCCTTCAGGGACGCCACATAGGCAGACAGCTTGTCCGGGTTCATCACCCACATGATCCGGTCGATCCCGTCCGCCGACACGTCGACGGACAGCAGTGCCACGGCGTTCTCGCCGACGGAGACGAGCACGGCCGGCCGCCCGTTGGCCTCGACCCACCGGGTCCGCGCCGGTGGCCAGAACCGAGGCGCGAAGGCGGTGAGGTACTTGGCGACGTGGTCACGTCCCACGACCGGGATCTTCGACGCGCCCCGGATGCCCCCGCCGTCCGCGTAGCTGACGACGTCGGCGGCGAGGACCTTCTCCAGCACCGCCAGATCGCCCTTCTGCGCGGCGGCGAGGAACACCTCCAGCAGGCGCCGGTGATCGGCGGGGCTGACGGGTTCCCTGCGCTCGGCGGCAAGGTGCTTGCGCGCACGGCTCACCAGTTGCCGTGTGTTGGCCTCACTGGTCTCCAGGATGTCCGCGACCTGCTTGTAGGGGTAGTCGAAGGCTTCCCGCAGCACATAGGCGCCCCGCTCCAGCGGGTTCAGCTTCTCGAGCAGGAGGAGGACCGCCAGTTCCAGCGCCTCGGCACGCTCCGCGCCCAGCTGCGGATCCTGACCGGTGTCGACCGGTTCGGGGAGCCACGGCCCGACGTAGGACTCCCGCCGCACCCGCGCGGACTGCGCGACGTTGATGGCCAGGCGCGTGGTGATCGTGGTCAGGAAGGCCGCGGGCTCGTGGATGTCGCCGCGGTCGGTGTTCTGCCACCGCAGCCATGCCTCCTGGAGGACGTCCTCGGCCTCCGCGGAACTGCCGAGCACGCGGTACGCGATCCCGAACAGTCGCGGACGTGCCGCGATGAAATCCCCCGTGGCCCGCTCGAGGGAATCGGTGTCGTCCCCGGTGCGCATGGTCGCCCCTTCCGGCTCCTGCGCGACCATGCTACAAGCCGGTCCGACGGCGTGCGCCCGGGACGTGGGAGCCCGCACACCGTCATGAACCCGGGATGACACACCGTTTCACTCCGCGGCGTGCACGCCGGCCCGCGACGGAAACGGACTCGTCACCGTGGCCCGCCCCGTTCCGGCGCCGACGCCCGGCACCCCGAACCGGGCGCCCGCGACGGCGCACGGG
Organism: Streptomyces sp. NPDC014676; assembly: GCF_043084105.1. Taxonomy (NCBI): domain Bacteria; kingdom Bacillati; phylum Actinomycetota; class Actinomycetes; order Kitasatosporales; family Streptomycetaceae; genus Streptomyces; species Streptomyces sp. NPDC014676. The sequence goes on from NZ_JBIBZI010000016.1 coordinate 95,690, forward strand.
GAGATTCCGGCAGGCCCCGACCGGACGGTACGGTGCTGCGACGACGGACGAAAGCCCCCACGGAACGCACTGTGCCGGTCCTGCCCCTACCTGACCTGGAGAAGGTGTGAAGCCCAGATCCCGACGTCCTGTCCGCGCCACCGCCGTACTCGCCGTCGTACTCGCCGCCGTCCTGCCAATCACGGCCGCACCGGCCACGGCCGCCGGTGCTCCCGGCGCACACGCCCCCGCGGTGCCGCTGCGGGTGGCGACGTACAACATTCACGCCGGGGCCGGCCAGGACCAGGTCTTCGACCTGGACCGCACCGCGACGGCCCTGCGCGACCTGCACGCCGACGTGATCGGCCTCCAGGAGGTAGACGTCCACTGGGGTGCCCGGAGCGACTTCGCCGACGAGGCACGCGCACTGGCCGAGAAGCTGGACATGCGGGTGTTCTTCGCACCGATCTACGACCTGGACCCGGCCGACCAGGGCGGTGAGCGGCGGCAGTTCGGCGTCGCCGTGTTGAGCCGCCACCCGGTGCTCGCCGCCGAGAACCACGAGATCACCCGGCTCTCCACCCAGACACCCGATCCGATACCGGCCCCGGCGCCCGGCTTCGCCGAGGTGGTGGTCGATGTGCGGGGTGCCCACGTGCACGTCTACACTACGCACCTGGACTACCGGGCCGACCCGTCGGTCCGCGAGGCCCAGGTGGCGGACATGCTCGGCGTCCTGGCCGCCGACCGCGGACCGAAGATCCTGGTCGGCGACTTCAACGCCGAGGCGACCGCCCCCGAGTTGGCGCCGCTGTGGGAGCGACTGCGGGACGCCGCCCCCGACGCCGGCGGGACGTACCCGGCGATCGACCCGGTCAAGCGCATCGACCTGATCACCGTCTCGCCCGGCGTCCGCGTGACCGGCGCCCGTACGGTGGCGACGGAGGCGTCGGACCACCGGCCCGTGGTCACGGACCTGAAGGTCCGCCGGTACGGAAGGTAGCGGGAGGCGCCCTCACCCGCCCTGAAGGCGTTGCAGGTCGGAGAGGCGGACCTGGATGGCCACCACGGCGATCAGCGCGGCGAGCACGGCGAAGATCGCCGCCATGACGAAGGCCGCCGAGACCCCGGAGGTGAGGACCTCGTCGGCCCAGGGCGGTGGCAGCTCCCCGGTGCGCCGGAAGCGCAGGCGCTCGGCGGGGGTCGCCTGCCGCAGGAAAAGCGGAACCTGTTTCTCCGCCTCGTTGTTGCTCGCCGTACCGAACACCGTGACCAGAATGGACAGACCGAGCGAGCCGCCGACCTGCTGGGTGGCGTTGAGGAGGCCGGAGGCCGCGCCGCTCTCCCGCACGGGCACGTCCGACAGCGCCATCAGCGTCAGCGACACGAACTCCATGCCCATGCCGAGGCTGAAGACCAGCATCGGCCCGAGGACGCTGCCCGCGTAGGTGGAGTGGACGTCGGTCAGCGTCAGCCAGCCCAGGCCCGCCGCCGCGAGGACACCGCCCCCGACCATGAAGGGCTTGGGCCCGTACACGGGCAGGAACCGTGAGGCCAGCCCGGCACCGATCGCGATGACCGCGCTGACCGGCAGGAAGGCGAGTCCGGCCCGCAGGGGACTGAAGTCCAGTACGTTCTGCACGAAGAGCGTCAGGAAGAAGAACATGCCGAACATCGCCGCGGCCAGGCACAGCATGATGCCGTACGTGCCCGCGCGGTTGCGGTCGGCGAACATGTGCAGCGGGGTGATCGGCTGTCTCGACCCCCTCTCGACCAGGACGAACCCGGCGAGGACGAGGACGGCCGCGGCGAACGAGGCCAGGGTGAGCGCGTCCCGCCAGCCGTCCTGCGCGGCCCTGATGAACCCGTAGACCAGCAGCACCATGCCGGCGGTGGAGGTCAGCGCGCCGGTGAGGTCGAAGCGGCCCGGGTGGCGTTCGGACTCCTTGATCCAGCGTGGTGCGGCGAGGGCGATGAGCAGCCCGATCGGGACGTTGACGAAGAGCACCCACCGCCAGTTCAGCCACTCGACGAGCACACCTCCGGCGAGCAGTCCGATCGCGCCGCCGCCCGCCGACACCGCGGCGAAGACCCCGAAGGCCCGGTTGCGTTCCGGCCCTTCGCGGAAGGTCGTACTGATCAGGGCGAGGGACGTCGGGGAGGCGATGGCGCCTCCCACGCCCTGGAGGGCGCGGGCGGCGAGGAGTTGGCCGGAGTTCTGGGCGAGCCCGCCGAGCAGCGACGCCAGTACGAAGAGCAGCACGCCGGCGACGAAGACGCGCCGTCTGCCGAGGATGTCACCGGCCCGGCCGCCGAGCAGCAGCAGACCGCCGAAGGTCAGGGTGTAGGCGTTGACCACCCACGACAGGCTGGTGGTGGAGAAGTCCAGGGAGCGCTGGATGTGCGGCAGCGCGATGTTCACGATGGTGATGTCCAGCACCACCATCAGCTGACACGACGCGATGACCAGCAGCGCCATCACGTTTCCACCGCCGCCGGTGTCCTGGGCGGCGTTCTGCGGTGCGGAGGCCGGTCGCGGACTGCTTCTGGTCATGCCGGGTCACCCTTTCGGGGGTCCACCGTTCGACCGTACGCGCACGTCTCCTCGCCTACATCTCGATCACCACGGCCCGCCGGAGGCCGGTGACCGGCCGGGAAGTCCCGCCGGTCGCCGGTGCCGCCCGGCAGCCCGAGCCGCCCGGACCGGGCCGGGGTTCCCCGCGGTGCGGCGGATTCGGCTCCCAGCCTGCCGCTCCGGTCTCCGCGAGCCACCGGCGGGGCAGGGCGAACCGCGCCGCTCACCGGATCAACTGCCTGTCATCGGCCCGCATCACGGCGTTCGACGTACAGGCGGGCATCCTTCCTGCCGGTCCACTCCAGCCGTACGACACCGGGCACGGCGGCGTCGGCGACGCGCTCCGGGTCCTTCCAGTAGCCCTGGGCCGGGTTCCGGAAGAACGTCGCCCACAGGCCGCCCCCGTGGTCCTCGAAGAAGTTGTTGTGACCGGCGCCGACACCCGCGGTCCACCGCTCGGAGTACGGGCCCTCGAAGCTGTCCGAGACGGCGACGATCGCGTCGTACTGGTACTGCACGCGGCCCGCCCCGGGCGGGTCGTAGGCGTTGCGCGTGCTTCCGTAGGCATCGACCGACGTGCGGTCCCACGAGGCGTGGACCAGGTAGTACCTGCCCTTGTACGTGAACACGTACGCGCCCTCGAGGTACGGCTCGGGGGAGTAGGGCGTCTGCTGGAACCTCGGGAGGTCCGTCGTCGTGACGGTGTCCTCCATGACCAGTCATCACCCTTCCTGCTGCACCCCGGCCGACACACCGGTCATCCTCACCGTGCCACCCGCGCCGACGGCCGTACCCGACGCGGGACAGCGCTCGACCCGCGGGCAGGTCCGTCTGCCCGGGGGCGAGTTCGCCATGGGCGACGCCTTCGACGAGGGGTACCGCGCCGACGGCGAGACCCTCGTCCACCCGGTGCGTCTCAAGCCCTTCCACATCGACGAGACCGCCGTCACCAACGCCCGGTTCGCGGTCTTCGTCAAGGCCACCGGCCATGTCACCGACGCCGAACGCCACGGCTCCTCGGCGGTCTTCCGCCTCGTGGTCGACGCCGACCCGTCCGATGTCCTCGGCGCCGCGGCCGGAACGCCCTGGTGGATCAATGTCGGGGGGCGCCCACTGGTGCCGCCCCGAAGGCGGCCGGTCCGACATCACCGGCCGGCAGAACCACCCCGTCGTCCACGTCTCGTGGAACGACGCGACCGCCTACGCCCGGTGGGCGGGCAAACGCCTGCCCACCGAGGCCGAGTGGGAGTACGCGGCACGCGGCGGCCTGGCCGGACGCCGCTACGCCTGGGGTGACGACCTCACCCCCGACGGCCGCTGGCGCTGCGACATCTGGCAGGGACGCTTCCCCCACACCGACACCGCCGAGGACGGCCACCTCACCACCGCGCCGGTGAAGTCCTACCGCCCCAACGGCTTCGGCCTGTGGAACACCGCCGGCAACGTGTGGGAATGGTGCGCCGACTGGTTCTCGCCCACCTACTACGCCCACTCCGCCCCACAGGACCCGCGGCCCGGACACCGGAACCGCACGGGTCCTGCGCGGCGGCTCGTACCTCTGCCACGACTCCTACTGCAACCGCTGCCGGGTCGCGGCCCGCTCCTCCAACACCCCGGAGTCGTCCTCGGCCAACCTGGGCTTCCGCTGCGCCAACGACTTGCCGTCCCCGGAATCAGGTGATGCCGCAGGCGCGCTTCAGCGCGGGGACGAGGCGTAGCGCGTTGTCGCGGTAGATGCCGCGGCGCTGGTGATCGGTGAACGCGTGGTCGGCCTCGACGGCCGGCCCCGTGAAGCCGGTGATGATGTCGGCGGAGGCGGCCGGCCAGTCGGTGCCGTACAGGATCCGGTCGGCACCGGCCGTGGCCACCAGGGTGCACGCGGGGGAGAGGGGGCCGGCCGTGTCGTAGTAGAAGCGGTGGAGATAGTCCCGCACACGGGCGGCGTCGATGGGCGGGACGCAGAAGCCACCGAAGGCGTCGATACGGGTGGCGATGTGAGGAAGGAACCCGCCGGCATGCGGCAGGACGACTGACAGACGCGGGTACCGGTCGAGTGTCCGGGTGCGGATCAGATTGACCGCGGCGCGCGTGGTGTCCAACGCGAAGTCGCACATGAAATTCGGGATGCCCGCAACGGTGGGTACCCCCGGTGGTCTGCCCGGGAGATCCAGGGGGTGCGTGAAGAGAACGCCGGAGCGTTCGTCGAGTTCGGCGAGGAAGCGGTCGTACGAAGGATCACCGAGGTACACACCGTTGTAGTTGGCCTTCACACTCACTCCGACGGCGCCGAGGTCGTCGAAGGCCCGGCGGAGGGCCCACGTGGTGACTTCGGGGTGATCCAGGAGGGCAGGGCAGAGGAAGGCGAACCGGCCCGGGTGCTCATGCGTCAGGTCGGTCAGCGCTTCGAAAACGACGGTGAGCCCCTCCTTCGCCTGGGCCGGGGTGCGGTACCGGTCCTGCATGGTGGGATTGAGGACGGCGGTCGCGATCCCCACCCGGTCCATCACATCGAGCGCGGAGTCCACGTCCCAACGCGCCCACCACAGCAGTTCCTGCCGCCGCAGCAGGCCTTCGCGCTCCGCCCAGTCCACCCATGCCGGAGCGGTGACATGGTGATGGACATCGATCTTCGTCCGCCAGGCGGCGTCGTCACCTGCCGTGTCGGTCGGTCTCACCGTCCCCCGGGCGAGAGCGCGGGACTCGTCGGGGGCGGCGGTCACGGACGCCGCGGCCCCGCCGGCTATGAGAAGACTGCGCCGGCTCACGGACCGGCGGGAATTCGACATGTGCACATCCGTCCGTTGCCACCGTCTGCTGTCGTACCACGGTGACCCGGCGGCGGGCCGGTGAACTCCCGGGCCTGCTCCGTCGGGGGGACGGATTCCGCCGGACGGAGCAGCACCTCTCGGGAGTACGGCCTCCCAGGCGTTCGGGCGGTGCAGCGGTGGCTGCCGCAGCCGTCCTCCGCACGGGGGAACATCGCGTGGGTATGGGCGACCGCGTCCGGGTCCTCACCTCATGTCAGCACGGGCATGATCTCCTGATGTATCAGCCGCAGTTGGTCGTCCGCGTCCGCCACGTCCGCCAGATCCCGGCCGGTGAAGGCCCGCACCAGCCGCCGGTCGGTGACGGCGCAGATGACGTGGTTCACGCCGCTGGGCGCGATCTGGGTACGGATCTTCTCCGCGCACTCGGCCGGGGTGCCCGCGACGGACAGCCGCTCGGCGACCTCGGGCGTGGTGAGTTCGATGCCCCGCGCCAGATCGCCGGCGCCGATCGCCTCGATCACCGGTTTCAGCTCGGCGGGCTCGACGCCGTTGCGGCGCAGTTGCTCCTCGGGCATGGAGGAGGCGTAGATGCCCACCATGCTGCGGGCCGCCTCCTTCGCCGACCGGGAGTCGGGCCCGGTGGCGAACACCACCCAGGCGCCGATGTCGAGGGAGCGCCAGTCCTTGCCCGCCCGCTCCGCGCCGGCCTTGATGTGGCGGACCGCGTACGCGTAGGCCTCCGCGGTGTAGCTCAGCGCGTGGTGGCAGCCGTCGGACAGTTCACCGGCCGCCTCGAAGGACTTGGGTCCCCGCATCGCCCCGAGCTTCAGGGGTACGTGCCGCTGGACCGGGCGGGCGAAGGTGAACAGCCCGTCGTAGGAGTAGAAATCGCCGCGGTGGGTGATGGTGCCCTCGTCCAGCAGCGTCCGCACCACATGCAGTGCCTCCTTGACGCGGGACAGGGGCCGGGTACGGGTCCAGTCGATGCCGTACTGCGCCAGGAGGCCGAAGTTGCCGCTGGACAGCACGGCCTCGGCGCGGCCGTCGGAGAGTTCGTCGAGTGTGGCCAGGGCCTGCGCGATCAGTGTGGGCTCGCGCAGGGTGACGGGCGAGACGCTGGGTCCCAGGCGGATGGTGCGGGTCCGGCCGGCGGCCGCCGCGAACAGCAGCCACAGGTCCTTGTGCCAGGTCTCGTCCGCGGCGTAACAGGCGTAGAAGCCCAGTTCGTCGGCGAGCTCGATGGACGCCAGCGAATCCCGCAGCGGATAGTCGGGTAACAGGGCGTAGCTGAACCTCATGGGCGTGTCCTCTCCGGCCTCGGCCGATCGGTCACCGACCCGACCAGTGTTCAGGCCGGTCCGGCCGCCGGCCAGGGCGCGCACAGGCCACTTCCCACGTTCGGCGAACAAGGTTCACGCCCGCTTCACACCCGGCGCGGCGGGTGCGACGCGAGCCCGAGCCGTATCCGCGAGCTTGCCGCATCTATCGAATCTCGATAGTTTCCCATCGTGATTCGATCGAAGCGTTCGCCTTCGACGGCCTGAAGGAGCACAGCCATGCCCACAGCAACCCCCACCCCCCACCGCCCCGGAGACACGGCCGAAACGGATGTGCTGGTGGTCGGTGCCGGACTGGCCGGCCTGCACGTCGCCACACTGCTCGCCCGGCGGGGCCACGACGTGCTTCTGGCCGAACGGCGGACCGCCCTCGGCGGCGCGATCCGCACCACCGGGATCTTCGTGCGGAAGACGCTCGACGACTTTCCGCTGCCCGATGAGCACCTCGGACCGCCGATCCGGCGCGTGGTGCTGTATCCGCCCGGTCTGTGCCGCCCCGTCAGCCTGGTCAGCGACCGTGACGAGTTCCGGGTGGGGGACATGGCGCCGCTGTACGAGGCGGCGGCCGCCGCCGCGGTCGACGCCGGCGTGCGGCTGGCGCTGGGCACCCGCTACGCCGGCCGGCGGGACGGCACCTTCCGCCTGGTGGGCCGCGACGGGCCGGCCGCGGTCCGGGCGCGCTTCGTCATCGGCGCCGACGGAGCGCGTTCGAGCGTCGCCCGCGACCTCGGCCTCGACCGCAACCGCCGGCTGCTGATCGGGGCCGAGGAGGTCTTCGAGGTGCCCGCGAGCGGTGAACCCCCGACCTTCCACTGCATCCTCGACCCCTCGCTCGCCCCCGGGTACCTGGCCTGGGTGGTCAACGACGGGCGGCACGCCCACGTGGGGGTCGCGGGCTACGCCGACCGCTTCCCCCAGGGCCTGCGCCGGACCATGGAGCGGTTCAGCGCCTCGGCCCCCGGGCTGGCCGGCGTGGACCGGCCCGAGGCGGTGGAGCGACGCGGGGGCCCGATCCCCGTCGGCGGGGTGCTGCGCCGCATCGCCTGTGCCGAGGGACTCCTGGTGGGGGACGCGGCGGGCGCGGTCTCGCCCCTCACCGCCGGGGGCCTGGATCCGTGCCTGCGACTGTCGGAGCTGGCCGCCTCCGTCCTCGACGACGCGCTGCGGTCGGGGCGGCCGGAGGCGCTGGCCCACTACAGCGGAGCCGCCCTGCGCGCGCGGTTCCGGGGCCGGCTCACTCTGCGCAGGGGCCTGGCGCACATACGGACACCGGCCGCGTCCACCGCGGCGTTCGCCCTGCTGCGCACACCGCTCGGCCGGGCCGCGGCCGGCCGTGTCCTCTTCGGCGACCGGTCCTTCCCCGGCCCGTCGCCCACCGGTCAGAGGCCGGCGAGCAGACCGTCGAGCGGGGCGGGTACGCGCTCGGGGTGGAGGGCCTCGACGAGAACACGACCGTAGTGGATCTTGCGGCCCTTCTTCGTGCCGAGGAAACGCCGCAACCGCTCCTGTGCGGTGCGGTCCCGCTGGGCGGGCTGGCTCAGGAAGGTCCGCAGGGGGCGCAGGTCGCCCTCCGCCCGGACCAGTTCCTCCACCCGCGTCACCCCCAGCGCGCGGATGAGTTCGTCCTCCAGGTCCGCGGCACAGACGAAGAACTCCCGCCGTGCGACACCGGCCCGCTCCAGCCCGCGGGCGTAGTAACCGCGTTCGCCCTCGTCGCACAGCCCCGTGAGGCGCAGGCCCAGGCCGGGCGGCCCGAGCAGACGGGCGAAGCGCCCGATGTTCATCGCGCCTCCCATCGGCAGGACGCAGACCCCCTCGGCCGCCAGGTCCCGGCCGCGGCCCGCGGCCAGCGCGTCGACCGCCGCGGCGTCGCTCAGTCCTTCGAGCAGGACCGCCGTCCGGACGTCGAGCCGCGCCGCCAGCCCGCGCGCGGGGCCGCCCGGGCCACCGGCCGCCCACGCGGTGACCGCGTCCCGGAACAACTCCATGTCAGCCATGGGACGAGTCTCCGCCTTCCCCGGGCGCCGGCGGTAGGGGATTTCCGCCGGCGGCCCGCGGGGCGGACGGCACCGGTGGGCGCCGGTGCCGTCCGCCGAGGCCGGTTACGGCGTCACGCAGCCGATCGTGCCCACCGGGAAGTCATTGCCCGACGACGTGGCCGTGAAGCCGAACGTCACGCTTCCGTCAGGGTTGACCACACGGTTGTGATCGACGTTCCGTACCGTCACCGTGCCGTCGGATCCCTTGGTCAGGGAGCCGTTCCACGCACTGCCGATCGTGGTCCCGGCGCCGGGCTTCCACTGCACGGCCCAGCCGTTGAGCGGTGACGTCCCGTGGTTCATCACCTCGACGGAGCCCTGGAAGCCGCCGCTCCAGGAGTTCACCACGTTGTAGACGGCCATGCAGGAACCGGTGTGCGGGGGATCCGTCGGGTCCGGGTCCGTCGGGTCCGGGTCCGGTGTGCCGCCGGAGTCGCCGATGCCGGTCACCTCGCCGTTGCCGCCGTCGAAGACGATGTCGGAGCAGGAGAAGAAGTTCTCCTGGCTGTCCGAACGCACCCACTGCATGAAGATCAGCGCGTCCCCGGAGCGGCCGGAGGGCAGCTTGAGATCCCAGTAGTAGTGGCCCCCGTTGGCGCCGGCCGAGCCCCGCTGGGGCGGGTTGGTGACGGTCTGGATGAGCTCCAGGTCGTTCCAGCCCAGTTGCGACGTGGGCGACCAGCCGGGCTTGGTGAGGTAGACCCGGAAGTCACCGGGATGGGCGGCCCAGTTGCTGTACTGCACCTTGACCGTCGCTCCGGACGTCAGATGCGTCCGGGGCCAGTCGGAGCGGGCCGCGTTGTAGGCGGAGAAGTCGTACGGGGAGCGGTCGCCCGCGCTGCAGAGCGTGCCGTCCGGGACGTAACCGGCCCCCCGCCCGCCCGCGTTGGAGTCGAGGACGGCGAACCAGTTGTACAGCGCCGTGGCGCCGCTCCGGTCCAGCGCGTCCTGGCACGCCGGGTTGCTCGGGTCCAGTGCGCCGGTGCCGGTGATGGCGTCCAGCTGACAGAGGTAGGTGCGCGATCCGGGCATCATCGCCACGCCGTGCGCCCGCGCGTCGTCCTGCCAGAGGAAGCTCAGGCCGAGCCCTCCGAGGAGGGTGGCCAGTACTGCTGCCAAGGAGACGAATCTCCGTCGTAAGAGCATGGGGATCTCCTGTGCCGGTAGTGGATGGGTCGGGGAGCGGCGGGAGGTGGAATCCCCGCCCGTCGGGGAGGGGCGTCGACCGGACGGGCGGGGGGTTCGGGGGGCGGGACCCGGGGCCCGCCCTGTCGGCGCAGGGAGGAAGAGCGGGCCCCGGGCCCGGGGGACACGGCGGGTGCGCGGCCCGCCGGCCGGGTCAGGCGGCCGCGCAGGCGGTGCCGTTCAGGCTGAATCCGTCCGGCCGGGCGAAGGTGCCGCTGTAGGTTCCCTGGAAGCCGAAGGTCTGGCTCCCGCCGGGCGCGATCCGCGCGTTGCCGCCGAGCCCGCTGGCCGTGACCGCGCCCGAGGAGGGACTGACGGACGCGTTCCAGGCCTGGGTGACGCGCTGCCCGGAGGGCAGGGTGAAGGCGAGCTTCCACCCCTCGACGGCGGACGGACCGGTGTTCCTCACGGTGACGTCGGCGGTGAAGCCGCCCGGCCAGACGTTCGTGGCGTACGACACGGTGCACGCCGCCGGGCCACCGGGCTCCCCGGAGCCGCCGCCGGTGTTGACGGTGGAGGAGAAGGAGTTCACCGCGAGCCCGGCGCCGTTCTGCCAGGGCTCGAAGCCGGCCTGGACGCTCGTCAGGTACCAGTCGTTCCGCGCCATTCCGCGCGCGACGGTCTCTTCGACGAAGTCCATCACGTCGAAGCTCCAGCTGCTGATCGCCGACGGCGCGACGAACGACAGCACGTCGTTGGAGCCGTTCCCGCCCGACCACACCTGCCAGGTGCGCCCGGCCACGGTGGCCGTGCCGACCTGGGAGCCGATCGGCTGGATCGGGCCCACCTTGTTCAGCCAGATCATGATCTCGGTCCGGTTCACGCCGTCGGTCCGGGGCGTCGGGTCCAGCCAGATGTCGTACGAGGCGTTGTACACGGCGTCGCCGACATAGCCGTACGAGATGCTGCTGGGCGCGCTGGAGATGCCGCTGATCCGCGCGGGGAGGGCGGTTCCCGGCGAACAGTTGGTGTAGTGGCAGCCGTTGAAGACCGACGGGTACGACTTCGGGGCGCCGTTGGTGGGCACCGAGCCGTCGGCCTGGGCGACGCGGAAACCGGTGTCCGTGGCGGTGACGCACTGGGTGGCGCTGGTGCCCCAGCGGTTGTTCTGGACGACGTAGCGTCCCTGGATGACGGCCGATCCGTACTGTTCGCAGATCGTGGTGTCGGCCTGGGCCGGCGCCGTTCCGGTCACCAGCGCCGCGACCACGGCGAGAGCGGTGAGGAGCGTCGCGAACAGGCCGCGCAGGGCCCGGGTGTGGTGCGGTAACCGTCGCATGCGGGGGCCTCTCCAAGAGGGTGCGGGGGGCGACCGGGAGGGAGCGCTCCCCTCTCCCCATTGATGGGAGCGCTCCCATTTGTGTTTCGGAACGGGACTGTAGGAGCTACCCATGTCCCTGACAAGGCTGTGCGCGGGAAACTGTCGAATTAAATTCGAAGCCGCAGGTCAGAGAGGTGATCCACAAAGCCCGTCCACCTCGGGAGCGCTCCCGAAACATTCGATGACGCCATGACCCGTGAGGCGGTCGAGGGGAAGGGGAGGGCGGGTCAGGCGGAGCCGCGCAGCACCAGTTCCGTACGGAGGATGACGTGCCGCCAGGCGACCTCCGGCTCCTCCATCTCCTCCAGGAGCAGCCGCACCATCGTCCGGCCGATCTCCTCCAGCGGCTGGCGCACCGTCGTCAGTTTCGGATCGGTGTGCTGGGCGAGCGGGAAGTCGTCGAACCCGATCACCGCGACGTCCTCCGGCACCCGGCGCCCCGCCGTGCGCAGGGCGTCGAGCGCGCCCGCGGCCATGGTGTCCGACGCGGCGAACACGCCGTCGATCTCCGGGGCGCGCTCGATGAGTTCGGCCATCGCCCGGCGTCCGCTGTCCGCCGAGAAGTCCCCCTCGACGGTCCAGGCCGCCCTGTTCTCGGCGCCCGCCCGCTCCAGTGCCTCGCGGTAACCGCGCAGCCGGCACTGGGCCACGTACATGTCGAGCGGCCCGGTGATGGTCGCGATCGAGCGGCGTCCGAGGCCCAGCAGGTGCGCCACCGCGCCGCGGGCGCCACCGGTGTTGTCCGCGTCGACGTAGGTCACGCTCTCCTCGCCCGAGCGCCGTCCCAACAGGACGGTGGGCAGCCCCACTTCGGCCAGCATGTCGGGCAACGCGTCCTCGGCGTGCACGGACATCAGCATCACGCCGTCGACCCGGCCGCCGCGCGCGTACTCCACGAGGCGCTGCCGTTCGGCGTCCGTACGGACCAGGGTGAGCAGCAGCTGTACCTTGGTGTCGGTCAGCGCGTCACCGACGGAGCGGACGATCTCCGAGAAGAACGGCTCACCGAACTGCCGCCAGTCCGGCTCCGTCATGACCAGCGCGACGGCGTCGGCACGCCGGCCCGCCAGCGAACGGGCCGCCAGATTGGGGACGTACCCCAGCTCGGCGATGGCGCGCTGCACGGCACGGCGCGTCGAATCCTTCACGCCCGCCGCGTCGTTGATGACGCGGGAGACGGTGCCCCGCCCCACACCGGCGAGCGCGGCCACCTCCTCCAGCGTCGGTGTACCGGGACGCTGCCTGCGCATGACCACCCCCACGAGATCCCTAGATCTTACGGCCACCGAGTGCCGGAACGGCCGTTACCGGCCCACGCCTCACACCTGGACGGCGACCGGTTCCGGACAGCGGCACCCGCCTCCCGGCCGGCCGGGGGGAGAGGAGCGGGCATCACCGGATCCGGTGCCGCTCCGGCTTCCTACGGCGCGGACGGAGGGGAGAGCCGCTCGCGGACCCACGCGGGATCCGGGTTGACGTGCGGCCGGCCGCCGACGACGACCGTCGGCACGGTCTCGTCGCCGTCGTTGGCCGCCCTCACCACTGCCGCTCCGTCCGGGTCACGCCAGATGTTCACCCAGTGCACCTGCCCGGCGGCCCGGCCCGGCCGGATGCGCAGCCGCAGGCAGTACGCGCAGCCGGGCCGCCAGAAGACGACCGGCCGGCCGTCGGCCGCGCTGCGGCGTCGTGCCGTCACAGCGCCGATCGACCTCGGGAAGACGAGGGGCGAGTTCAGGCCCGCGAACGCCGGCAGTACCAGCGGAAGCGCCGCGGCCGCACCAGGACGGCCGGCGAGGACCAGCCCGGCCGCGACGACGGAGCCGCAGAGCACCAACAGCATCGGAAGGACCCGGACGCGCATCATGAGGACGCAGGCTGTCGGGCGCCCGCGGACACCACCGCCGCGCCTCGCGCTCCCCGGCCGGCCGCCCGCCACGACGCCGGCACGGGTTGCGGCGGAAGCCGCCGTCCGCCGGACCGGGAGGACGGCCCCGGACCCGCCCCCGCCGGCGGAGGCGGTACGTCAGGACGGCGTACGGCGTGCCCCCGGCGCCGGTTCCTCCCGTGTGGCCGGACGCGGCGCGCCGGGGCGGGCCTCCGGCGCCGGTGCTCCGCCCACCCGCAGGAACGGCCAGTCCGCGAGGTCCCGCAGGAGCCGGCGGTCGTGGGTCGCGACGACGACGCCGGCACCGGTGTCACGGAGCGCCCCGGTCAGCTCGTCGACCAGCGGCACCGACAGGTGGTTGGTCGGCTCGTCGAGCAGGATCAGCGTGGGCCGCCCGCACAACGCCAGCGCCAGGTCGAGACGCCGCTGCTGACCCTGGGACATCCGCCCGACCGGCGTGCCCGTCGCGTCGGGGTCCAGCAGTCCGAGGGATCCCAGCGGGACGGCGTCGCCGTCCCGGAGCACCCCGTCGGCCACCAGCCGCCCGACGTGCCGGTCGTACACCTCGCGGGCGGTGAGCCGGGCATCCTGCCGGGCGGTCTCCTGGGTGACCCGGACCACCCGCGCCCCGCTCGCCGTCCACACGTGCCCGGCGGTGGGCCGGAGGGCGCCGGCCAGCACCGCGAGCAGCGTGGACTTCCCGGCGCCGTTGGGCCCGGTGACGAGCAGCCGTTCGCCGCCGTCGAGGGCGAGGTCGACCGGAGGGGCCAGCCGCCCGTCCACGGCGACACCGTGCGCCCGTAGCTGCGGCGCGCCCGGCCGGACGTCCAGCCGGGGCCACCGCAGGGCGGGCGGCGGCTCCGGCACGTCGATCCGGTGCGCGTCCAGTGCCTCCTGCTGCCGGATCAGGGCCTGTACGACGCCCGGGGCGCGGGACTGGCGCTGATGCCTGCCGGTTCCCTTCTCCGGCCGCCAGCCGGTGGAGAGCCGGTCGCGGGCCCGTGACACCGCGTCCTGCAGCCGCCGGTGCTCGCCCTGTTGCCGCTCGTGGTCCTGTTCCCAGCGTTCCCGCTCACGGCGCCGGGCCTCCTGCCACGCGTCGTAGCCGCCGGCGTACAGGCGCGGCCTCCCGTCGCGGGTGGGGTCGAGGTCGAGGAACCGGTCCGCGACGTCGCGCAGCAGCGCCCGGTCGTGGCTGACGACGGCGAGACCGCCGTCGTGTTCGCGGAGCCTGCGGGTCAGGAAGTCCAGGCCGCCGGAGTCGAGGTGGTTGGTCGGCTCGTCGAGCAGCAGGACGTCGTGCCGCGCGCCGAGCAGGCACGCCAGCCGGACGCGGTAGCGCTGTCCGACCGACAGGGCCGACAGCGGCCGTTCCCGGTCGGCACAGGCACCGAGGGCCGCCAGGGCGACGTCGACGCGGCGTTCGGCGTCCCAGGCGTCGAGGCGGGTGGCGGCGTCGAGCGCGGCGGTGTAGCGGTCGGCGGCGGCGGGGTCGCCCTCGGCCATGGCGCGGCCCGCCTCGTCCAGCGCGGCGAGGGCCGCCAGGGACGGGGCCAGCGCCGCCGACGTGAGGGTGCCGACGGTCTCACCGTCGCGCGCGGACAGCTCCTGGCGGGCCAGGCCGACCGTACCCGTCCGGTGCACGGTGCCCGTGTCGGGCGTGAGCAGTCCGGCGAGGACGTGCAGCAGGGTCGTCTTGCCGCGGCCGTTCTCACCGACGACGGCGATCCGTGACCGGGCGGAGACGGTGACCGAGAGGTCGTTCAGGACGCGCCGGGAGCCACGGGTGACGGTGATGCCGTCGGCGCGGACATGGGCACGGCCGCCCGCCTCGACGGGCAGGGGCAAGGCTTCGGGGGTCGGGGTGGGGTTCAACGGACGCTCCGCGGCTCGCAGTGGAGCCGGGCAGCACGA
Organism: Streptomyces sp. NPDC014676; assembly: GCF_043084105.1. Classification (NCBI taxonomy): domain Bacteria; kingdom Bacillati; phylum Actinomycetota; class Actinomycetes; order Kitasatosporales; family Streptomycetaceae; genus Streptomyces; species Streptomyces sp. NPDC014676. Next base: position 110,693 of record NZ_JBIBZI010000016.1, read on the forward strand.
GACAGCCGCCCGGCAAGGACCGGAACGGCGTGCGCTGATTCAGGGAGAAGGCGCCGCCGTCAGCGGGCGGATCGAACCTTCTGCGACCAGATACCTCGTGCCATGCCGAGCACCCTAACAGGGCCGGCGCCCCTGGTTCCCCCGGTTTTCGACGGGTACGGCCGGACCGTGCCCGGACCGCGGCGGGACGGCCGGCCCCGGGCGCCGGACACCGGCACGCGCCGGGCACCACCGCGGGACCTCAGGCACCCCCGCCGGACACCGGGCACCCTGCGGGATCATGACGGCCATGACACTCTTCCTCAGAACCCGCCCCGGCGGCGGTCCGGCACGGACCCGTGCCGCGGCGGCCGTGGCCGCGCTGGTGACCGTCGGCGCGGGACTGGGCCTGCGGGCCGTGGCGACGGGGGACGTGGCCAAGTACGGCGGGGACGCCCTCTACACCCTCCTGATCTTCGCCCTGGTGGTCCTGGCGGCGCCGCGGGTGACACCGCCGAGGGCCGCCGGGATCGCGCTCGCCGTCAGCTGGGGGATCGAGTTCCTGCAGCTCACCGGGGTGCCGGCGGAACTCTCCCGGCGCAGCGTCGCGGCCCGTCTGGTCCTCGGTTCCACCTTCAACGCGCCGGACCTGTTCTGGTACGCGATCGGCGCGATCGCCGGCTGGCTCCTCGCGCGGGGACACGCGGCGCCGACCGGGAAGCCGTGACCCACGGTGCCGGTTTCACCCGGCGGGGAGGTGATACCCGGCCCTCCGACCTGTTCCCCACGCGCAGGAGGGCTCATGGCAACCGGCGAGACGGGCTTCAGCGATGTCGTGTACGACCTGATCTCCGTGCAGTACCACTCGCTGAAGGCGGGCCACGACTACGGCCAGTACGTCCGCGACGCGGAGAACGCGGACCAGAAGGAGATCGCCGACTTCTTCAGGGAGGTCATGGAACAGGACGCGGAGCGCGCGGCCCGCTGCCACCGGTACCTGGCCCGGTTGTCCGGTACCGGGAAGGCCGGCCCGGCCGTCGGCTGACGGCACGGGCACGTCGCAGCCCCGCCCGGCCGGCACCGGGGCGGCCGGCCGGGCACCCGGCATGCGGGCGGACGCCGCTCGTTGCACGCTGGTGCCATGACGAGCGATCAGCCCATCGTGATCTACCCGCCCGGCGCGGACGGCGGTCGGCGCGTCCGCGGCGGCGCGCGGTTCCTCGGGATGGCGTACGGGCTGCTGGACGTGGTGGAGTTCCTGCGCCTCGAAGGGCTGGAGAGCGTCGACGACGACTGGCTGCGCCGGTCCGCGACGGTCGAGTGGCGCGGCGGCGGCCCGGACGTGTGGAGCGCTCACGGCTGATCGGCACGGTGGGAACGCCGCGACGCGGCGGAGCGGGAGGGGCTGGGGCAGGATGACGGCCGACGATGCTTGAGCGGGGCTCGCCGGGGCCGTGCGCGCGGTGCGCGGGAACTCGCCGAGGCCGTCGCCGGCGGGACCGGCGTACGCTTCGATCACCGGGCGCGGGGAGCCCGCCCGAGACGGAGGGGGCCCGTCACTCTTCGGGAAGTCCGACGCGCCCGGCTTCCTCGACGTTCCGTCCTCGCACCCGTCCCTGAACGGGGGCCGTGGGACGGCGGGTGACGCGCCGGAGCCCTGACAGGGCCTTGCGGTCCTGCCAGGGCGGAGCGGTCCGTCGGGAGGCGCGGGTCAGCGGGTGAAGGTGACCCGGTGCTCCTTCAGAGCGCCGCAGTTGGAGCCGTACACCTGTACGTACACGTTGTCGATGCCGCCGCCCCAGTCCACGCAGTGGCCCTTGCCGTAGACGTAGGCCGGTCCCGCGTACGACGTGAACCGTCCGTCGTCCTGGGCACCCTCCTCGGTGTCGGGGACGTAGATCCACGCGGACATGTCAAGCCTGGTGCCGGGGTTGGTGCGGATGGTCGCGACGCAGTTCCGGCCGTTGGCCGAGTTGTACGTCAGGTAGACGGTGCCCAGCGAGCCGACGGCTGCCGAGTTCACTGTCTTGTAGCCGCTTCCGCAGACCTTCTGCGGTGTGGTGTCGGGTGCGGCCGAGGCCGGTGACGCCAGGGCGGTCGTGGCTCCCACCGACAGGGCGGCCACCGCGGAGGCGGCCAGGACGGAACGGGTGAATCTCATATTTCCCCCTTGCGGCTCTTGGAGCGGTTGCTCCTTTCTGGTGTGACCCGCGGACCGGGCGAAGGGTTGTGCCGTGTTCGACGGTGAACTCCCTTGCCCGGTCCCCGGGTTCGCGGCGGGAGACCGGTCAGCGGCGCCGCAGTGACGCGTCGAGCAGCGCGGGCGGGGTGTCGTGCTTCTCGTGCGCGGCCAGGTCGGTGCCCGGGGCGACGACGGAGTCGATCGCGTCGAGTACGTCGGCGGGAAGCACGGTGTCGGCGGCGGCGAGCTGGGAGCGCAGGTGGTCCAGGGTGCGTGGTCCGACGAGGGCGCTGGTCACGGCCGGGTGCGCGGTGGCGAAACCGAGCGCGAGCTGGACCATCGTCAGGCCGGCCGCGTCGGCGATCCCGGCCAGTCGCTCGACGGCGTCGAGCCGGGCCCGGTTGGCGGGGAGAGCGGTGTCGAAGCGTTCCGGCATGAACGCCGAGCGGTGGGTGGTGACGTCCTTGCCCCTGCGCACGGCGCCGGACAGCCAGCCCGAGGCCAGCGGACTCCACACCAGCACACCCATCCCGTACTCCTCCGTCACGGGCAGGACGTCGGACTCGATCCCGCGCTGCAGTACGGAGTAGCTGGGCTGTTCGGTGACGTAGCGGCTCAGGCGGTGTTCGCGGGCGGCCCACTGGGCCTGCACGACGCGGTACGCGGGGAACGTCGAGGAGCCGAAGTAACGGATCTTCCCCGCGCGTTGCAGATCGGTCAGGGCGGACAGGGTCTCCTCGTCACTGGTGGCCGGGTCCCACCGGTGGATCTGATAGAGATCGACATGGTCGACGCCGAGCCGGCGCAGGCTGTCGTCCAGTGCGGTGACCAGCCGGCGGCGCGAGCTCCCCCGGTGGTTCCGCCCGTCGCCCATGGGCATGCCGGCCTTGGTGGCCAGCACGATGTCGTCGCGGCGGCCGGCGATCGCCCTGCCGACCATCTCCTCCGATTCGCCGTCGCCGTAGATGTCGGCGGTGTCGATGAGGTTGACGCCGGCCTCCAGCGCGGCGTCGACGATGGCGGTCGCCTCGTCCTGGGTGGTGTCGCCGATCCTGCCGAAGTTCATCGCGCCGAGCGCGAGGGTGCTGACCCGGACGCCGGTGCGGCCCAGGGTGCGGTACTGCATGGTCGTGTCTCCTCGGTACGGGAAGTGTGTGACGGCACGGCGGCGCACGGCTTGGTGGCCGGGCGTCCGCTCTGGCATGATGAGTAAACGGAACAGCGTTCCGGAACGATACGGAACATCGTTCCGTTTTGGCAAGCGATGGTGAGCGGAAGGAGCGGCGCGGTGAGCGACAGTGACGAGGGCGCCGGGCGCGCGGCTCCGTCCCGGCGCAAGGACGCCCGGCGCAACAAGGAGGCCCTGCTGGACGCCGCCGCCGCGGTCTTCGTCGCGTCGGGCGTGGACGCGCCGGTCCGCGACATCGCGGCCAGGGCCGGAGTCGGGCTGGGTACGATCTACCGCCACTTCCCGACGCGGGCGGACCTCATCATCGCCGTCTACCGGCACCAGGTCGACGCCTGCGCCGAGGCCGGCCCGGCCCTGCTGGCCGGCGGTGCGACTCCGCACGCGGCACTGGGGGAGTGGATCGGCCTCTTCGTCGACTTCCTGGTCACCAAGCACGGCCTCGCCGCCGTGCTGCACTCCGACGAGGCGGGGTTCGACGCCCTGCACACCTACTTCCTCGACCGTCTGGTGCCGGTCTGCGCCCACCTGCTCGAAGCCGCCGCGGCGGCCGGTGAGATCCGCTCCGACATCGACGCCTACACACTCATGCGCGGCGTGGGAAACCTGTGCATCGGTGCGGAGGACGACCCCCGCTACGACGCACGCCGACTGGTGGCGCTCCTCGTCGCGGGGCTGCGGTCACCTCAGAACCACCTTTCCGGGCGGTGAGTGACACAGGGCACCCCGTGTCACACCTTTGAGGGGCCTCCCGTCTTGCGGAAGGGAAGGCGGCGCATGGTGACCACCGGCCCCTCCGTCCCCCGTGCGAGAGCGCCGACTGCCGTCGAAGCAGGTCCCCGCCTCGCCCCGCCGGACCCGTGGGACGACGGGACGTGACAGGGGCCGGCCGACACCGCGCACCGGCTCGCGCGCGACTCCTGCGCTCTCGTGAAGCCGCCCGGCGCCCCCCGCGCGATCGGGCGGCGCCGTTCCCGGTCCGGCCCCGGACCGGGTGCCGTCCTTCTTCCGGCAGGCGACCGGCTCAGCCGAAGGGGGTGAGGAACTCCTTCACCGACAGGGGCCGGCCGACGATCCGGGTGTCGCCCATCCAGCCGTAGAACCCCTGGCCGAAGGTTCCGTCGAACTGGGTGGCGCCCAGCACGAAAGGCTTGCCCAGGGTGGCGATGCCGGTCGATGCCTGCGCCGGGTTGCGGGCAATCTTCGAACCGTCCACGTACATCACCGTGCGGCGGGTGTCGTTGACGACGGCGATATGCATCCAGCGCCCGGTCGGCACGGCGTGGCTCCACGACGTGGGGTCGGCGTCCTGCTCGTGCGGGTAGACGACGAACTGCAGGAACCGCTCGGGCGACAGATTGAGACTGCAGGTCGGTTCCAGCGGCGACCAGCCCGTTGTCTTGCCCGCCTCCGCGTTGCGGCCCTCCCAGCTGAGGATGCCCATCCAGCTGTGGTCGCCCTCGAACGGCTCGGGCAGCCGGACGAAGGTCTCGATGGTGTACCCGCGGAGGAACTTCTCGCTGTTCAGGGCCGCATGGGCGGCGGTGGTGAGGACGGCGCCGCGGTCGGGGTCCTTCCCGCCGTTGAAACGGAGGCTGGCGTGCGCGGGCTGTCCCCGGTGGTGGTCGGCCGACCAGGTGAGCGCCTCGGCACCGCTGGAGTGCAGCCGCCGCACCGTCAGGTCGTTGCCGTTGCCGGTCAGGTCCCGCACGACGGTGCCGTCGGCGACGCCGGCGCCGGAGGAGCCCGCGGCGTCGGTCCCGGCGGCGTCGAAGCGCCAGTAGGCGAGGGTGCCGCGGGGCATCACGGCGCGGGCGGGGCGGGGCTCGGCGGGCGTGACGGGGGCGAAGCCGGCGAACCGTTCGTCGAAGTCGACGGTGAGACTGAACCGGTCGGCGGGACCGGTCAGTTCGATCGTCTCGGCGGCCAGGGGGGAACGCTTCTCGGGGTCCCGGGCCAGGAACCAGGGTGAGAACGTCTCGACGTCGATGACCCCGCGCACCAGGTCGAACCCGTAGGTGCGGATCATTCCGGCGCCGCCGTAGTAGCGGTCCTGGTAGTTCGTGATGTGGACGTGGACGTCGTTGCCCGCGTCGTTGGTCAGAACCGTGCGGCCCGGCGGCCAGTAGTGCCCGCCCAGCGCCAGGAAGATCTGGTCGTTGCCCTTGATCAGACGTTCCCAGAGGCGCTGGCCGTTGCCGGACAGCCGGGCCTCGCCGTCATCGCCGGACCAGGCGATGTCGTGCGTGGTGAGCACCGCCGGGAGGGCGCGGTGGGCGTCGAGCACCTCCTGCGCCCAGGCCAGTCCCTTGTCGGAGACCCGCCAGTCCAGGGCGAGGACGAGCCACCTCCGGCCACCCGCCCGCAGGACGTGGTAGCTGTTGTAACCGTCGGGCGAGGCGCCGCCGAACGTCGGCATGGACCGGTAGCGGTCGGGCCCGAACGCGGAGAGATAGGCGGAGCCGCCCCGCTGGTCGTCGGTGGACGATCTGACGTCGTGGTTGCCCGCCAGCACGCTGTAGGGCACCTTGCCGTGCAGGAGGCGGAAGGTGTCGGCCGCGAGGCCGATCTCGTCCTCGGTGCCGTGCTCGGTGACGTCGCCGAGGTGTGTCATGAAGGCGATGTTGGCCCTCGACCGCTCGGCGGCGAGGTACCGGAACGTCTCCCGCAGCGGGGCGGGGTCGGCGCTGTCGGCGTCGAAGAGGTACTGGGTGTCGGGCAGCACCGCCAGCGCGAAGCGCGGACTCCCGGCGTCGAACCGGCCGCCGGCCGCCGGGGAGGCCTCCGACGCCGCGGCCGTACCGGCGGTCGCGGCACCGGCGGCCGGTACGACCACCGCCGCGCGCAGCAACGCGCGTCTGTGCAGGGTCTGGTGGGGATGTGTCTGTCGCTCCGCGCTCATCAGGGCTCCACGGGCCGGGTGTCGGGACGGGGTCAGCCCGAATGCTGCTCACCCGTGCTGACCGCCCGATGGCGCGGAGCTGAACACCGGCCACACGGCGGTGCGTCCGCCGGCGGGCCGACGGCGCGGGTGCTCCCGCCGGACGACCCGCGGGTACGTGGACCTGATCGGGCCCTCGGCCCGAGCGGACCCCGCGCCGGTGTGCCCCCTCCTGGCGTCGGGGCCGTGTCCCGGGCCCGGCGTCAGAACGGAAGCCGCCCGCGCGCCCGCCGCCCCGCGGAGCCGCTGCGGCCGACCGCGCGGGAGCTCGAGCGGAAGGGCTTGCTGAGGAGGCGCCCGAGTGGGCCCGGTGCCTTGGACCCGGCCCGGGAGCCGGCACCGAGGGTGCGTTGCGCTCCGTTCTGCGGGTGCCGGGAGAGACGGGGGACGAAGAAGGCGAGGACGGCGATCACCACGCAGACGGCGACGATGCCAACGACCATCATGGAGGCCTCCGGAGTCGGGAACGGGGACGCCGGACCGGTTGGTCCGCAGGGGACCGCTTGCCCCGTTCCCGCGTGAACACGCCCTGAACCGGGCATCGAGGACTTCACCGCGCCGCAGCGTCACGTGGCACCGTGCCCTCCCGGGGGGTCTGTGCGACACCCGCCTCGCGCGGCATCCCGAGGTGACGACCGGGCGTGGACCCGACCACAGGGACGCGGTGCCGGCCCGCCCCCGTCCGCGTTCGGCACCGCCGGACAGCACGGGCGCGATGCCCGGCCGTGCCGGACCGCCGGGGGCCCCTCAGGACTTTGCCTTCTCTTTGCAACCCGTACCGTCGCTGTCCCGTCTCTTCGCACGATCCATGACCCAGCCCGCCGGCCATCGTGCGGGCGGAGCGACGAAAGAGAGCGATCCATGCGCCGAACTGTCCTCAATGCCACGGCACTTGCCTGCACCGCCGTGCTGGCGAGCACGGTGCCCGCCTTCGCCGACGGGCCGTCCCCGGTCCCCGCTGCCACCGCGGCCCCCAGCGAGGCACCGGTCCCGGCCGACGCCACGGACCCGAGCCCCGTACCGGCCGAGAGCGAAGCGCAGGCCCCCGGCGAGGTCACCGTCGTACCGAGCGGTGCGCCCGACACCGGTGTCGCGCCCGCGTCCGCGGAGTCCGGAACCGACGGCGCGCTGCTCGGCGGGAGCGCCGCCGCGGTGCTCGCCGCCGGCGGCGCGGCGGTCCTCCTCGTACGTCGCCGGCGGGCGACCACGGCATGACGTCGCTCTCCAGGCGTGCCTTCGCCACCACGGCGGCGGCCGCGCTCCTCGGCGGCTGCGGAGGCGGCCACCGGACCGGCCGGCCCCCGGCCGGACACCCCGCGAGTGCGACGCCGTCCGCGCGGCCCTCCGGGAAACCGGCGCGTGCCCTCGGGCGTTCGGTCCCGGTCGGGCTGGAGATACCGGACATCGGGGTCGACACGCCGGTCATCCGGCTGGGGCTGGCCCCGGACCGCACGGTCCAGGTGCCTCCGGTCACGGCCCATGACCGGGCGGGCTGGTACCGGCACTCGCCGACGCCCGGCCAGACCGGCCCGTCGGTGATCCTCGGCCACGTCACGGTCGGCGCCCACGGGGACGGCGTCTTCCGGCACCTCGCACGTCTGCGCCCGGGGGACAGGGCCGTGGTACGCCTGGAGAACGGCACCTCGGCGGTGTTCGCCGTCGACTCGGTCCGGACGGTCGCCAAGGCGGACTTCCCGACGGACGCGGTCTACGGTGACGTCGGCCGGCCGGAGCTGCGGCTCATCACGTGCGGTGGCCCGCGTACCGGCGACGAGTACCGCGACAACGTGATCGTGTTCGCCTCGCTGACCTCGACGAGTCCCTGATCCACCACCGTGTTCCCGGGCCGCGGGCCGTGCGCCCGCGGCCCGGGAACCGACCCGCGACGGGTTCCACGACACCCGTACCGCCACGACCATGGAGAGCGTTGAAACGGTCCCGAGAGCAGGCGGCGTCCGAGCTCTTCGCCGCCCTCTACCCGCGCCTCGCCGGCTGGTGCCGCCGGCTGGTCGACGACGACGAGACGGCCCACGAGATCGCCTCGGAGGCGTTCACCCGGCTGTGGGCCCGCTGGACGTCCGTGGCCGAACCACGGGGCTTCCTCTACGTCACCGCCGCCAACCTCGTCCGGGACCACTGGCGCACCCTCGAACGCGAACGCAAGGCCGTACGCCGTGTCACCATCGAGACCGCCGTCCGCCCGCACGCCGAACAGTCCGACCCGTCCGTACGTCTGCTCGTGCAGTCGCTGCCGGAACGACTGCGTGTCCCGATCCTGCTGCACTACTACGCTGACATGCCGGTCCGGGAGGTGTCCGCGGTGACCGGACGCAAGGAGGGAACCGTCAAGGCCGACCTCCACGCGGCCAGGGAACTGCTCCGCGCCCATCTGAGGAGAAGTCTTGATCACATACTCTGACGACGGTCCGGAGTTCGAACCCGACGACCCCCTCGCCGTCATCCTGCGGCCGGCCTCCGACCGCCTCGGCCCGCCTCCCGGCCGGTACGAGGAGATCCGCCGCGGCGCGGCGCGGCGCCGGCTGGTCCGCGCCGCGGTCTGGGCCGGGACCGGACTGACGTGTGCCGTCGCCGCCCTCGTCGTGCTGCTGCCGCAGTCGTCGCCCCCCGGCGATCCGGTGTCCCCGTCGGTCCCGCTCGCCCCGCCGCCCGTGAGCAGCCCTTCCGTCGCACCCACTCCGTCGGTGTCATCGGAACCCGCCGAAGTCCACCCCTCCCCCCGGGCCCCGACCGACGGTCCCGGAACCCCGGTGACCGAGGTCGCCCCCGTTCCCGGTCCGAAGTGAGCCCGGATTCCGTCCCCGCGGCCTTCGCATCCCTTGAACTGCTCGGTCACCATGAGGTTCCTCAGTCACCGAAAAGTGCGTTCTTCCATGTCAGCGATCACTTTCCTATGGTTCCCCAGTAACCAAAAGAGACCGCAAGGGTCTTGCGTGACAAGGAGGCGGGCAGCATGGCCATCACTCTGGTGAACCCCGACGGATTGCCGAAGATCGACGTCTACCGGCAGGTGTCCATCGCCTCGGGGTCGAAACTGGTCTTCATCGCGGGGCAGGTCGCCTGGGACGCGGCGGGGGTCACGGTCGGGGCGGGCGACCTCGCCGCGCAGGTCGAGCGGTGCTACCTCAACATCGGCACCGCCCTGGCCGGGGCCGGCGGCTCCTTCGACGACGTGGCGAAACTGACGGTCCACGTCGTCGACTGGACTCCCGACAAGATGCCCCTGCTCCTGGAGGGGATCTCCCGCGCGGCCGCGAAGCTGGGAGTCACCCCGGTCCCGCCGGCCACGCTCCTGGGTGTGGCGGCACTCGACGTCCCCGAGCACCTGGTCGAGATCGAGGCCGTCGCGGTCCTCGACTGACGGGCCTCGCGCGCCGCTTCGGCCGACGCACGTGCCCGTGTCGGCCGGAGCGCCCGGGTTGTGAAGTGCCGGTGAAAACCCTGTGGAAGCGGTGTCGGTAGGGTCGCTTATGCTGCACCGGATGATCACGCGGGACCAGGGGAGGGCGCGGATGTTCGGCAAGCTGTTCGGGAGGGACGAGGCGAGACCGGCGGCGGATCCGCACGCCCTCTCGGCCCCGCGCAGGAAGAACGGAGTCTACGCCCTGCGCGCCCTCGGGGACACGCGGGTGCTGGCGGTCGTCGAGGCTGCGGACGCGGGTGACTGGGAGGCGGTCAAGACGGCCCTGGCCCCCTTCGACCTGGGCCGCGACCATCACGTCCTCGGTCAGCTGGCCGACCTGGACGGGGTGCAGGACTGGATCGGCCGTGCCATCGAGGAGGACAAGGAGCACCGCGCCCTGGCCCTGCTGATATCCGGGGCGCGGCACATCAGCTGGGGCTGGGAGGCCCGGACCAGCGCGCGTGCCGTGGACGTCACGCGGGAGCAGTGGCGGATCTTCCACGAGCGGCTCCGCATTGCCGAGGAGCAACTGTTCGAGGCCGCCGAACTGCGCCCCGGGTGGATCACCCCGTGGCGCCGCCTGCTGACCTCCGCCCGCGGCACGTCCCTGGGCCGCGTCGTCGGCGAGATCCGGCTGGACGCCGCCCTGCGCCGCGACCCGCTGGACCTGGAGAGCCACCTCGAATGGCTGTCGCAGCTCCAGCCCCGCTGGGGCGGTGAGCCGGGTGAGGCCCTGGAGTTCGCCCGCGCGGCGTTCGACAAGGCGCCCGACGGCCACCGGCTCGGCTGTGTCGTCGCCATGGCGTACATCGAGGAGTGGGTGGAGTCCGACGACAGCGCCTGCCTTCAGCATCCCAGGATCCGGACCGTGTTGAGGCAGGCGGCGGAGCGCAGCATCCTGCACCACGCCTACGAGCGCCGGCTGGGCTGGCAGGGCGACTACAACATGTTCGCCATGGCCCTGTCCCTGTCCGGAAGCAGCACGGCCTCGAACGTCTTCCGCGAGCTGGAGGGCGCGTACACGGAATGGCCGTGGACGTTCATGTCCGAGCCGCAGAAGGCGTACGCGCGCTTCCGCAAAGCCTTCTGAGCCCCGGCTCGTCCTTTTCCGCCGCCGCCCCGTGCCCTCACACCCCGGACCGCCCATGCCCCAGCCCGAGAACACCGCCGACCGCACCTTCCAGGTCGACCTGCGCGGCCTCGTCGACCTCCTCTCCCACCACCTCTACTCCAGCCCCCGCGTCTACCTGCGCGAACTCCTGCAGAACGCGGTGGACGCGCTCACCGCCCGGCATACCTTCGAACCGGACGCCCCCGCGGGCACTTTCGGCATCCGCCTGTACGCCGACGGCACGGTGGTGCGCGTCGAGGACGACGGCGTCGGCCTCACCGAGGCCGACGTGCACACCTTCCTCGCCACCATCGGCCGCAGCAGCAAGCGCGCCGAGAGGATCGCCGAGCAACGCGGCGACTTCATCGGCCAGTTCGGCATCGGACTGCTCTCCTGCTTCCTGGTCGCGGACGAGATCCACGTCCTGAGCCGCTCCGCCCGCACCCCCGACGCGCCCGCCGTGGAGTGGCGGGGACGCGGCGACGGCAGCTACACCGTCCGCGTCCTGCCCGCCACCGCCCGCCCCCGGCCCGGCACCACCGTCACCCTGACGCCCCGCACCGACGCGGGCGAGTGGACCCGCCCGGCGCAAGTCCACGCGCTGGCCCGGCACTTCGGTTCACTGCTGCGCCACCCGGTGACCTTCGACGACGGCACGGGCGCCACGTCCGTCAATCCCGAGCCCGCCCCCTGGGCACGTACGTACCCCACACCGGGAGCCCGCTCCCGCGCGCTGGCCGCGTACGGCGAGGAGGTCTTCGGCTTCAAGCCGCTGGACACCATCGAGCTGGACCTGCCGGCCGTGGGCCTCAAGGGCATCGCGTGCGTGCTGCCCGAGACGGTGCCGGCCGGCCGCAGCCACGGCCACCGCGTGCACGTCAAGGGCATGCTCCTGTCCGAGCAGGCCGAGGAGATCCTGCCCGAGTGGGCGTTCTTCGTCCGCTGCGTCGTCGACGCCGAGAGCCTGCGCCCGACCGCGTCCCGCGAGTCCCTGTACGAGGACGACACCCTCGCCGCCGTCCGCGACGCCCTCGCCGAGCGGCTGCGCGCGTGGATCGCCCGGGCCGCCGCCAGCGACCCGGACCTGCTGGCCCGCTTCCTCCACGCCCACCACCTGGCCGTGAAGTCGCTCGCCGTGCACGACGACGAGATCCTGCGGATGCTGCTGCCCTGGCTGCCGTTCGAGACCACCGACGGGCACACCACCCTCGACGAGTTCGCGCGCACCCACCGCACCGTGCTCGTGACCTCGAGCGTGGAGGAGTTCCGGCAGGTCGCGGCGATCGCCTCGGCCGCCGGGCTCGGCGTCGTCAACGGCGGCTACACCTACGACCGTGAACTGGTCCACCGGCTGCCGGAGATCAGGTCCGAGGTCACCGTCGCCGACCTCGACCCGGCGACCCTCACCGCCCACCTCGACCCCGTCGACCGGGAGACGGAACTGGCCGCCGCGGCCTATCTCGCCCGGGCCCGCGACGCCCTCGCCGTCTTCGACTGCGACGTCGCGCTGCGCACCTTCCAGCCCGCCTCCGCCCCCGCCCTCCTCGTCGACAGCCGCGAGGCCCGGCACGAACGCACCCGCTCCCAGCTCGCCCGCGAACAGGAGGGCGGCCTGTGGGGCGACATCCTCGGCGCCCTGCGCCAGGAGGCACCGCGGGCCCAGCTCATCCTCAACCAGCTCAACCCGCTGGTGCGCACCGCCGTCGCCATCGACGAGCCCGAGCTGGCCCGCACCAGCGCCGAAGCCCTCTACGGGCAGGCCGCGCTGCTGTCCCGGCGACCGCTCAGGCCCGCCGAGTCGAGCCTCATCAACCGCTCCTTCCTCGACCTCCTCGCCCACGCCCTCCGCAAGGACAGCTGACGATGCCCACCGCACCCCACCCCCAGAGCACCGACGAGCTGTACGAGGCGCTCCAGGAGAACCGCCGGCGCCCCTACGGCCGCCCCCGCACCGTCACCGCCGAGGAACTCGTCGACGCCGCCGAGCGGTTCGAGGAGCCCGTCCCGCTCGTCCGCGCGCTCCTCGAACTCCAGGAGGCGTACACCTACGGCTCCGAACCCCGGAAGTCGCCCGTCGTCTTCGCCCGCCTGCTCACCCTCTTCGACGAGCAGCCCGACGTCTTCGACGAGCGCCTGCGCCACACGCTGTTCTGGCGGTTCAAGTGGGTGGCGAACGCCCTGCGCGCGCTGCCCGAGATCCCGCTGAACAGCCTGCGCCAGTGGCTGACGGAGATGCGCGACCGCTACGAGAAGGCCGGCCTGGGCCTCCAGCCCTACTACGGACAGGCGTACCAGCTCGCCGCGCACATCGGCGAGGACACCGCCCTCGCCTACGAGCTGTGGGCCGGCCGCACCCGCACCCGGCTCAGCGACTGCGAGGCCTGCGAGATCTGCGAGCGCGCCCTGTACCACCTGGCGGCGGGCGACGACGAGCGGGCGCTGCGCGTCTGGGAGCCCGTCCTGGCCGGGAAGGAGTCCTGCCAGGAGGAGCCGGCCCGCTCCTTCTCGTACGCGCTGCTGCCCCTGCTGCGGGCCGGCCGCACCGACGAGGCACGCGAACTGCACCTCGCCGGCTACCGCGGCTGCCGCCGCAACCCCTCGATGTCCGGGGAGGTCGGGCGGCACCTGGAGTTCTGCGCGCTGACCGGCAACGAGGCACGCGGCCTGGAACTCCTCGCCGAGAACCGGAGCCTGTTCGACGAGGTGGACTCGCCGCGGGAGCAGTTCGACTTCCTCACCGGCGTGGAGGTCCTCCTCCGGCGCGTCGAGCACCTCGGCCACGGCGAACTGCCCGCCGCCGGATTCGCGGGCCGCGCCTGGACGGTGACCGGCCTGTGCGCGGAGGTGCGCGAGCGTGCCGACGACCTCGCCGCCCGCTTCGACGCCCGCAACGGCACCACCGCCCACACCGACCGCCGCGGAGTCCGCCTCGACCGCGCCCCCCTCCTGGACGCGCTGGAACTGACCCTGCGCACCCGCACCCTCGACGACGCGGCCCCGGCGGCCCCGGCCGCCGCGCCCGCCGCCCGGACGGCCCCCGCCGTCCCCGAATCGCTGCCCGAACTCATCGTCCGCGCGCGGGAACTGGACGAACAGGGGCACCCGGACGCGCGGGCCTGCTGGGCACGGCTGCGCACGCTCGTCGCCGCCCGCGACTACACCCACCCCGACGACCCGGCCGTGGGCCCGCTCGTCCGGCTGCGCGCGGACCTGCTGGACGACGAGGCGGGCCGGGCCCGTGAGAAGGACGAGTTCGCCGACGCAGCCGCCCTCCACGAGGAGGCCGCGGGCCTGTACGAGGACGCCGGGCAGCCGGGCCACGCGGCCCTCGCCCGTGCCTGCGCCCTGCTCGCCACCGCGGAGCTCCCGGCGCAGGACACCGGCACGGCACAGGACAGCGGTGCGGACGACACCCAGGCGCAGGGCACCGGCGGCGCCGAGGCGAAGGCCGCCGCGCTGACCGCCGCCCACGCGTCCATGGTCCGCCTGCACGAGGAGACGCCCGGCCTCACTCCGTACCAGGAGGCCCGCCTGCTGCGGCTGCGGGCCACCGTGCTCGGCATGCGCCTGCAGACGTCGGGAAGCGAGGAGCACATCGCGCCGGTCCTCGCCGAGGTGGACCTGCTGCACACCTTCGCCACCCGGCACGGCGTCGACGCGCAGATCGCCGGGGCCCTGCTGCTGCGGGCCACCACGTACGCCATGTCCGGCGACCTGCCCGCCGCACTCACCGAGACCGACGGCGCCCTCGACCGGCTCAAGGCGCACGGCCCGGCCTGGCACCTGCCCCGCACCCTCGCCCTGCGCGGCCGGCTCCAGCTCGGCCTGCGGAACGCGCAGGCCGCGTACACGGACCTGGCCGAGGGCCTGCGGCTGGCCGCCGACTGGCCGGCCGACACGGTCGACACCTCCCGCCTCCACAGTGAACTGGCCGGGGCATGCCTGCACCTGGGCCGCCCCGACGAGGCGCTGCGGCACCTGACCCGCTCCGCCGAGCTGGACCTCCGCGGCGGCAGCCGGTTCGACGCGTACTGCACCTACAGCAACGCGGCCCAGCTCAGCCTCGACCTCGGCCGCGTCGAGGACTGCATCGCGCTGCTCGACTCCGTGCTCGCCGAACCGGACGTCACCGCCGGGGAAGTGGACGACCGGCTCGTCGCCCAACTGCGTCTGACCCGCGCCCGCGCGCTGCACGCGGGGGACGACCTCAAGGCCGCCACGGCGGAGTTCGTCGCCCTCGCGGCCGAGTCGGCCGGCTGGGACGACGACCCGGGCAGCCACGCCATGATCGCCGCCGAGACAGCCGTACTCCTCGGCGAATCCGGCGAGTTCGGCCGCGCCCGCGAGGCCGCGGACCAGGCACTCGCCGCCCACGCCAAGGAGCCGCGCCCCGAGCAGCTCAGCAACTGCCTGCGCGAACTCGCCCGGCTCCAGGCGGAGCGGCAGGGCCCCGACGGCCTGGCCGGTGCCCGCGCCTTCCTCGCCGACGCCGGCCGGATCGCCGACGAGGCCCGCGCCACCGGGTACGAGGCCCACGGCCGCCCCCTGGACGCCGCCCTGGCCTACGAACACGGGCGGGTCAACGCCTACGCCGGTGAGTACGAGGACGCCCTGACCGCCCTGGAGAAGGCGCTCGCCCTGCTCGGCGAGCCGGGGCAGGACCAGGGGCACGCAGGCGAGTGGGCCGAGTGCGTCCGCCTCGCGGGTGCCGTGGAGGGCATCTACCTGGAACGCCCCGCCCCGGCCCTCACCCGCCTCGACGCCGCGGTCTCCCGCCTCACCGCGCTGGGGCACACCGAGGTGGCCGAGCCGCTGACCTCACTGGCGGCCCGGCTGCGCGACGAGGAGTGACGCGGCGGACACGCGGCCGGACGGCAGCCGCTCAGGCCGCCGTCCGCCCGTCCACCGGGACGCCCAGCCGGTCGGCCACGGTGGTGAGGGCCGTTCCCAGGGGGAGCGCGACCCGGGTGACGGCGTGCCGGTCGCCCCGGGTCGGGTCCCGGTTGACGATCAGTACCGGCGTGCCGGCCCGGGCGGCCTGACGGACGAACCGGAGCCCGGACATCACCGTCAGCGACGACCCGAGGACGAGCAACGATGTCGCCTCGCGAACCAGCGCGCGGCAGTGCTCGACCCGCTGCGGCGGCACGTTCTCACCGAAGAACACCACGTCCGGTTTGAGGACACCGCCGCAGACCGCGCAGGGCACCACACGGAAGTCGCCGACCTGTTCGTCGGTGAGGTCGGCGTCACCGTCGGGGTTGATCCCCGCGGCCACCGGAGCGAAGCCCGCGTTGGCCTCCTCCAGCCGCCGGGCGAGCTCGCGGCGCCGGCTGACGTCACCGCAGGAGAGGCAGACGACCCGGTCCAGGCCGCCGTGGAGTTCCACGACGTCCTCGCTGCCGGCGGCCTGGTGCAGACCGTCGACGTTCTGCGTGATCACACCCGAGAGCAGGCCGTGCCGCCCGAACGCGGCCACGGCCCGGTGCCCGGCGTTGGGCAGGGCCCGGCGGAAGGTGCGCCAGCCGAGGTGGCTGCGCGCCCAGTACCGGCGCCGTGCCCGCTCGCTGCCGGTGAAGTCCTGGTAGGTCATCGGTGTGTGGCGGCTCAGGCTCCCGCCCTCGCCACGGTAGTCGGGGATGCCCGACTCGGTGGAGAGGCCCGCCCCGCTGAGCACCACCACACCGCCGGCGCCCAGTGCGTCGGCGACCGGTCCCAGGTCCGTGGAGCCCGGCGGCAGGTCTTCTTCGGGGGTCCAGCTCAGAGTGGGACGCATGCGCATGCCGCCAGGGTACGGAACGCGGCCCGCACCGTGCCGGTGCGGCGGCCCGCCGAGGGGCACCCCTCGGCAGGTCAGCGTCCGGTCGCCCCGCCGATCAGTTCACGGAGGACGTCCGCGTGGCCGGCGTGGCGGCCGGTCTCCTCGATCATGTGGGTGAGCGCCCAGCCGACGCTCGGAGCGGGGCCGGGTCAGGCCGTGCGGCGGACGATCAGGACGTGGTCGGTGACCTCGGCGGTCCGGCCGTCCGGTCCGGTCGCGACCCGGCGGGGCGAGTCGGCCCGTTCGACCGTCCAGGCCGCCGGGTCCAGGGCGATGTCCGCGGCCACCTCCCGCGGGGCCGGGTACCGGACGTCGGGGTCCTGGTTCCACGACCACGGAGCGGTCGACCCGTGGTCGACGACCAGCAGCCGCCCGCCCGGCCGCAGAGCGTGCGCGGCCCTTCGCAGCACGGCCACCCGGTCCAGGTCGAGGGGGGTGTGCAGATAGTGGGCGCAGACGACGTCGAACTCGCCCTCCGGGAACGACTCCCGCAGGTCGTGCCGCCGGGCGGTGATCCGGTCGGCCAGGCCGTGCGAGACGGTGAGCGAGGTGAGGCGCTCGACCGCCACGGCCGAGACGTCGACGGCGGTGACGCGCCACCCCTGGCGGGCCAGCCACAGCGCGTCGCCACCGGCACCGCATCCGAGGTCCAGCACGTCACCGGGCGGCAGATCCGCGAGGGTCTCGGTGAGGCGTACGTTCGGCCGCGGATCGGTGGCCGCCGGCCGGGCCGCGTAGACGTCGTCCCAGAACCTGACCGCGTCGTCGGCGCTCATGCATGACTCCTTCTGCCGGGGGAACGCGTCCGAGCCTCGCCCGGCCCACGGCGAACTGCCAAGAGATGTTGCCGTTCCGGCAAGGCGCCGGTGGAGTCCGCCGTTCGAGGGCATGGCAGGCGGACGGACGAGTCCGGGGTGTTCCACCGGGTACCGGCCACCGTGGACCGCCGGCATCGCCCAGTGCCGGGCCTCGTGGTGGAGGACCGGGCCGCGGCGGGCACGGTCCTCCGGCTCGTACGGGCGGCGTTCCAGGACCGCTTCCGTGGCTTGTGCCGGCGCCGGACCGCCGTGATGCCGCATCACCCGTGCGGAGGCACGCCGTTCGGCGTGCAAGCGGTCCAGGCGCTCCGTCTCGCGCCACGTCATGGCCGAAACCTTGCGGTGTGTGCTCACCCGGTGGTGGCCCGACGCCGGGCCGCCGTCCCCTCGGGGACGTGAACGCGCCCTTCCCCTGCGTGGAGTTGATGGCGGAAGCGAAGGGAGTGCCCCCGTCCGGGCCGATCGCCACGTGGGGTCCGCCAGTGAGGCCGAATCACTTCTGACCATGGAGCCCGCGGTGGGGGCGGCCGCCGACCGGGCCGAGACCGTCCACCCTCCGGCGCGGACGCACCGGAGTCGTCCTCGTTCCTGTGCGCCCGCAAACGGGGTGTGCGGAGTCCGGCCCACGGGAGACGCCGGCGGTCGCGCCCCTGGGCCGCGGACCCCGTCGATCTCGTCCGTGCGCGTCACCGGTTCCGGAAAACACCTGGCGTCCCACACCTTGACCCCTTCGAACCGCGCGGTTTAGCGTTCCCGCGTTCGGTAGCGATTGAAACGATTCAATCCATGTGAACTTCTCTGGGGTGCACTCATGTACGACGAATCCGTCCCGCAACGTGGCGGGATGTCCCGGCGCACGGTCCTGGCCGCGGCGGTGACCGCGGGGACCGCGGCAGCCCTCGGCGCCGCCTCACCCGGTGCCGCCGCGACCCCCGCCGCCGGCGCCGCCGCGGCCCCCGCAGCCGGAGGCGCCGGACCGGCCGCCGACTGGTTCGCCGTCCCCGCCCGGTCGGTGCGTCCGAAGTTCCGGTGGTGGTGGCCGGACGGTCTCGTGGACCCGGACGAGATAGCCCGCGAGATCGACCAGATCGCGGACGCGGGCTTCGGCGGAGCCGAGATCGCCGCCGTGCACCACAGCATCAAGGACAAGTCGCTGCTCGACACCGCCCGGCACGGCTGGGGCAGCAGACCCTGGCGCGACGGCGTCGAGGCGGCCCTGCGCCGGGCGGCCAGACGCGGCCTCACCGTGGACATCACCCTCGGCCCGAGCTGGCCCGCGGCCGTCCCCGGCGTCACCCCCGACGACGAGGCCGCGACCCAGGAACTCGTCCACGGCCGGGTCCCGCTGACCGGCGGCGCCACCTACCGCGGGCCGGTGCCCCCGCCCGCGCACAAGGCCGCCTCAGGCGTCACCCGTGAGCACCTCGTCGCCGTCCAGGCGGCCCGGGTGGACACCGCCAATTCCACCCGCAAGGAGACCGGGCTCGCCCCCGACAGCGTCCGCGACCTGACCGGCACCGTCACCGACGGCACCCTGGAGTGGACGGCGCCCGCCGAGGGCGACTGGGTGCTGATCTCGTACTGGCGGCGCGGCTCGGGACAGCAGCCGGAATCCGGCCCCCACACCGCCCCCGCCGCCTACGTGGTCGACCACCTCGGCGAGGCCGGCACCGCCGCCGTCACCGACTTCTGGGACCGCCACATCCTGACCGACTCCCTGCGGCGCCTGCTCCGAGCCGCGGGCGGTGCCTTCTTCGAGGACTCCGTGGAACTGGAGACCGACGGACTGGTCTGGACCCGGCTGCTGCCGGAGGAGTTCGAGAAGCGCACGGGCCGCCCCCTGCTGCCCCACCTGCCCGCCGTCGTCCTCGACAACAGCAACCAGGTGTTCGCCTTCGACGCCCAGCTGACCCGGCAGATCCGGCACGACTTCTGGGCCACCGTGTCCGACCTGTTCAACCGCCACCACGTGCGCGCCCTCAGGGACTGGGCGCACGGCCTCGGCATGACCCTGCGCGCCCAGCCCTACGGCCTGCAGACCGACTCCATCGCCTCCGCCGCGATCCTCGACATCGCCGAGGGCGAGTCCCTCGGCTTCAAGAACCTCGACGACTACCGCTGCCTGGCCGGCGGCCGGGACATGGCGGGGCACACCGTGCTCTCCTGCGAGTCGGGCGCCTACAACGGCTCCGCCTACAGCACCACCTGGGACCGCGTGCTGCGCACCATGGGCGGCGCGTACGCGGCCGGCGTCAACCAGACCGTCCTGCACGGCTTCTCCTACGCGAAGGCCCCGGAGTCGCAGTGGCCGGGCTTCGCCGCCTTCAGCCCCTACAACGGCACCGCCGGCTACAGCGAGTCCTGGGGGCCCCGGCAGCCCACCTGGCGGCACGCCGAGGACGTCTCCGGCTACCTCGGCCGCGTCCACCAGGTCCTCCAGGCCGGCACGGCCCGCGCGGACGTCGCCGTCTTCCGGCAGACCGGCTACTCCGCCACCGGCATCGGCGCGTCCTGGTTCACCTCGACCGGCGTCCCGCTCGGATGGACCCACCAGTTCCTCAGCGGCCCGCTGCTCGACCTGCCGAACGCCAGGGTCTCCGGCGGCCGGCTCGCCCCGGACGGCCCGGCCTACAAGGCCCTGTTCGTCGAGGGCGACTTCTTCCACGGCTCCACCCCGACCCTGGCCCTGGCCGACGCCCGCAAGCTGTTCCGCTTCGCCGAGGCCGGGCTGCCCACGGTGTTCCTCGGCGCCTTCGACCAGGCGCTCACGCCGGGCGTCCCGGAGTCAGGGGAGACGGAGCGGCTGCGGGACGTCCTGGCCCGCCTGCTCGCCCTGCCCAACGTGGTCCGGGTCACCGACAAGACGGCGGTCGGTGACGCGCTCGCGTCCCTCGGCGTCACCCCCGACGTCCGCTACTCCACCGCCTCCACGCTCCTCAACGCCCACCGGGTGACGGACCAGGCGGACTTCTACTACCTGTGCAACGGCAAGCACGCCGAGACCGTCAAGCCGCCCGTCGCCGCGATCGACCACGAGGTCACCCTGCGCCGCACCCGCGGCGGCGCGTTCGTGCCCTACCTCCTCGACCCCTGGACGGGCAGGGTGGAACGTGCCGCGCGGTACACGCGGCAGGGCGACGAGGTCACCCTGCGCGTCGCGCTGCGGCCCGGCCAGACCACGATCGTGGCGCTGGGACGGCCGGGGCTCTTCGGGGACCGCAACGGCGACCGTCCGCACGCCGTCTCCTCGGACGCCGACGAGGTGCTGTTCACCCGTGGCGGGCTCACCGTGCGGGCCGGCGCCGGGGGTACGTACCGGACCCGGCTGTCGCAGGGCCGCACGGTCACCACCACCATCCCGGCCGTGCCCGCCGCGATCGAGCCGGACCGCTGGCGCCTCGACGTGGACGACTGGTTCCCGGGCGCCGACGCGACCCGGACCGAGAGCGTGCGCCGCGGCGTCGCCCTCGACACCCTGCTGCCCTGGTCGCGCATCCCCGAACTGGCGGACTCGGCCGGCGTCGGCACGTACCGCACCACCGTCGTGCTCCCGGACGACTGGAGCTCCTCCCACGGCGCCGTGCTCGACCTGGGACAGGTCAGCGACACCTTCCGGGTGACGGTCAACGGGCGGGCCGCGGGCCCCGCCGACCGCCTGTGCCCCGTCATCGACGTCGGTCCGCTGCTGCGGCGCGGCGAGAACACCCTCGAGATCGAGGTGGCGACACCGCTCGTGAACCGCCTGCGGACGACCCGTCCGGAGGTCTTCGGCACAGTCGCCCGCCAGGACCACGGGCTCGTGGGCCCGGTCCGCCTGGTGCCGTACGCCCAGACCACCCTCTGATTGAACGTTTCAACCCATCCGATTCCCGCCGGGGTTTCCCGGCCGTGAGACAGCCGCTGCGCGGACGGTGCCCACGCCCGTCCGCGCAGCGGCATGCCCGCGTGCGCCCAAATCGTGCACGTCATAGGGGTACTTGTCGCCCCACGCGCATCCTGTGAGAACTCTTGACGCTCGCTGCGGCGACGCTTAGCGTCTGCGCCGAGTCGAGTAAAACGATTCAACTCCCCTTGGTCTCCCCGTTCCTGACCCACCCGCCGCCGTTGCCAGTGAAGGGAGCCCCGTGCCATGCCCGCATCCTCCGGCAGGCCCGCCCCGTCCAGACGTCAGATCCTGTTCACCGCATCCGTCGTCACCGCCGCGGCGGTGACGACCCCCTCGTCCCCGGCCGCCGCGGCACCCGCACCCGCACCGGCGTCCGTACCCGCAGGACAGGCCGGCACGACCGGCCCGGAACCGGCGCTGGACGAGTTCGCGCTCTCCGAGGTCCGGCTGCTCGAGAGCCCGTTCCTCGCCAACATGCGCCGCACCTGCGCCTATCTGCTCTTCGTCGACACCGACCGGCTGCTGCACACCTTCCGCCTGAACGCCGGCCTGCCGTCGTCGGCGGAACCCTGCGGCGGCTGGGAGGCCCCCACCGTCCAACTGCGTGGCCACACCACCGGGCACCTGCTCAGCGCCCTGGCCCAGGCCCACGCGGCCACCGGTGACCGCGCCTACGCGGACAAGGCCCGCGCGCTCGTCTCGGCGCTCGCCGAGTGCCAGCGGGCGGCACCGTCGGCCGGCTTCCACCGGGGCTACCTCTCCGCGTTCCCGGAGGCGGTCTTCGACCAGCTGGAGGCCGGCGGGAAGCCGTGGGCGCCCTACTACACGCTGCACAAGATCATGGCCGGCCTGCTGGACCAGTACCGGCTGGCCGGTGACGCGCAGGCCCTGGACGTCCTGCTGGAGATGGCCGCCTGGGCCGAGGCCCGCACCGCGCCGCTGTCCCGCGAGCGGATGCAGAGCGTGCTGAAGGTCGAGTTCGGCGGCATGAACGACGTCCTCGCCCGGCTGTACCTGGTGACCGGCGACCCGGTGCACCTGCGCACCGCCCGGCGCTTCGACCACGACGAGCTGTACGCGCCGCTGGCCGCAGGCCGCGACGAACTCGCCGGCCGCCACGCCAACACGGAGATCGCCAAGGTGGTCGGCACCGTGCCGGGCTACGAGGCCACCGGCGAGCGGCGCTACCTGGACATCGCCGACACCTTCTGGACCACCGTCGTACGCGACCACTCGTACGCCATCGGCGGCAACTCCGACAAGGAACTCTTCGGCCCTCCCGGCGAGATCGTCAGCAGGCTCTCGACGGTCACCTGCGAGAACTGCAACAGCTACAACATGCTCAAGCTCGGCCGCCACCTCTTCCGTCACCGCCCCGAGCGCGCCGACTACCTGGACCACTACGAGTGGACCCTCTACAACCAGATGCTCGCCGAGCAGGACCCCGACTCCGAGCACGGCTTCGTCACCTACTACACGGGGTTGTGGGCGGGCTCGCAGCGGGAACCCAAGGGCGGACTGGGCGCCGCCCCCGGCAGCTACAGCGGGGACTACGACAACTTCTCCTGCGACCACGGCACCGGCCTGGAGACGCACACCAAGTTCGCCGACACCATCTACTTCCGCTCCCGCGGCACCCGCCGGCCCGAGCTGTACGTCAACCTGTTCATCCCCTCCGAAGTGCGCTGGGAGCAGACGGGTGTGACGCTGCGCCAGGAGACGGAGTACCCCGCGGGCGACCGCACCCGCCTCACCGTCACCGCCGGACAGGCGCGCTTCACCCTGCGGATCCGCGTCCCCGCGTGGGTCGCCGACGGCGACGGGCGGCGGGCCGTGCTGAAGGTCAACGGCCGGACCGCCGGGGCGCCGCCCGAACCGGGCGGCTACGCCGCCGTCACCTGCCACTGGCGCACCGGGGACACCGTGGAACTCGTCCTGCCGCGCGTCCCCGTCTGGCGTCCGGCGCCCGACAATCCGCAGGTGGCATCGTTGTCATACGGTCCGCTGGTGCTGGCCGGCGCATACGGCGGCACCGGCCTCGCGACCCTCCCCGTCATCCGCCCCGACACCCTGCGCCGCACCCCCGGTGAGAAGACCGCGTTCACCGCGGTCGCGGACGGCGGCCGCGTCGCCCTGCGCCCCTTCCACGAGGTCCACCACCAGCACTACAACGTGTACTGGGCGGTCACACCGCGCCGTACGGCCGCACGGGACGTCGCCCGCTACCCCCTCGACGAGGGCGGCGGCACCTCGGCCGTGGACCGCACCGGAACCTTCGCCGACGCCACCCTCGTGGGCGGCGCCGCCTGGAGCACCGACGGCGGCGTGAGCGCCGTGGCCCTCGACGGACGCGACGGCCACATCGCGCTGCCCGCCGGACTGCCCAGCGGCCTCGACGAGTTGACCGTGGCGGTACGCGTCCGCGTGGACGTCCTCGCGCCCTCCGCACGCGTCTTCGACCTCGGCTACCACAAGGACACCTACCTCTTCCTCGCCGCGACCACGGGCGCCGGCCGCGCCCGCGCGGCCCTGAAGATCTCCGGCATGGAGCGGGAGGACGTCGTCGACGCCACCGGCCCGCTGCCGGCCGGCCGGTGGGTCCACGTGGCACTCACCCTCGGCGGCGGCACCGGAGTGCTCTACGTCGACGGAGCCGAAGCGGGCCGCAACCCGGCCATGGTGGCCGGCCCCCTCCTCCTCGGCCGCACCAGCCGCAACTTCCTGGGCCGCTCGCAGAACAGCACCCATCCCTATCTGCGCGGGGCCGTCCGCGACTTCCGGCTGCGCAACCGGGCCCTGACCGCCGACGAGGTGCGCCGACTCGCCCAGGGCTGAGCGGCACATCCGCGCCCACGGCCCCGCCCACCCCGCCCACCACCCACTCCAGGAGCTCCGCCATGCCCGAAGACGCGACACCTGAACGCCCCGACGGCCCCGAAAGCGCCCTCTCCAGACGCCGGTTCGTGGCCGCCGCCGGAGCCGCCGGCGCCCTGGTCGCCGTCGGCCTCCCCGAGGCCGACTCCGCCGCGTCCGCCACCGAAGCGGCGGAGGCCGCCGCGGGACCCGACCGGGAGGACGCCTTCTCGCCCCGGTACTTCGCCGACCCGCGCCGCGACAGCCGCCCCACCGTCTACTGGTACTGGAACGGCCCCGTCACCCCCGAACTCGTGGACCGCCAGATGGCGGACCTCCGGGACAAGGGCATGTACGAGGTCGTCCTCTTCTCCTTCGACAACGCCGAGATGCGCCCGGTGTTCTTCACCGAGGAGTGGTTCGACATCGTGGGCCACGTCCTGCGCACCGCCGAACGCACCGGCATGCGCGTGTGGCTGTTCAACGACGACCACTTCCCCAGCGGACGCGCGGGGGAGTTCATCGTCAAGGGCGGACAGGTCGGCGGCCGCACCTACGCCCCCCGGCCCGACCTGCGCCTGAAGGCACTGGCCCGCTCCACCACCGTGGTGCGCGGCCCGGCCGTCGTCGACCTGCGCCGCAGCACCGGGGTCGGGATCGAGGCGGGACGCCTGGTGGCCGACGCCGCCGTGCTCCACGGCGCCACCGTCCTGCGCGACAGCGCCGGCTGGACCGACTACACCGTCACCGGCAGCGCCAAGGCCGAGCACGGCGCGGCCGGCCTCGTCGTCCGCGGCTCGGCCGACGGACGCTCCGGGTACGCCGTCACCTTCGACCAGACCGGCGTGACCACCGTCCACCGGCTGGCCCCCGGCACGGAACCCGCCGAGCTGCTGCGCAGCACCCGCACCGACGGCTTCAACAAGACCAGGTTCCACACCCTGCGGGTCACCGTCCGCGCCGACACGGTGTCCGTCACCCTCGACGGCCGGGACAAGGGCACCGTCCGGGACCCCGCCCACGCCACGGGCGGCACCGGCGTGCGCGCCGTCGACGAGCAGCGCGCCCTCTGGGAGAACCTCACCGTCGAGGGCGCCGACGGCACCGTCCTGTACGACGCGGCCTTCGACGACTCCGCCGCCGCCCGGGCCTTCCCCGAAAAGGAGCTGCCGGACGGGGATTTCACGGTCGCCGCCGCGGCCGCACGCCCTGTGGGCGCGGCCGGCGCGGCCGACGTCACCGACCTCACCGGCCGGCTGACCGGCGACCACACCTGGCAGGTGCCGGCGGGGGAGTGGCAGGTGGACCTCTTCGGCGGGGTCCTCCTCGTCGACGACTCCCAGGGCTACAGCCGCAGTTACGTCGACCTGCTCGACGACGAACCGGTCGAGCTGTTCCTCGACATCGTCCCCGCCGAGTACCACCGCCGCTTCGGACGGTACTTCGGCACGGTCGTCCCCGGCTTCTGGGACGACGAGCCCTTCTTCGCCTCCGCCGAGGCCCACTTCAAACGCCTGCCGTGGTCACCCTCCCTCGAAGGGGCCCTGCGCGCCGTCGGGGTCACCCCCGGCACCGCCTACGCCGCCGCCTTCGACGACCTCGGCCGCACGGGCCGCACCGTCCGCGGCCGCTACTGGCAGGCCGTCTCCGACCGCTTCGCCAAGGCCTTCGAGAAGCAGGCGCGGCTGTACGACGAGTGGGGCGTCGCCCTCGTCACCAACCCGCTCTACGACGAGACCGCCCCCGCCAAGCGCATCGTCACCACCGGCGACCTGCACAAGGTCCACCAGTGGGCGCAGGTGCCCGGCGGCGACATCATCACCGCCGAGTACAAGGCCGGCGAGCCCACC
This sequence comes from Streptomyces sp. NPDC014676, assembly GCF_043084105.1. Classification (NCBI taxonomy): domain Bacteria; kingdom Bacillati; phylum Actinomycetota; class Actinomycetes; order Kitasatosporales; family Streptomycetaceae; genus Streptomyces; species Streptomyces sp. NPDC014676. The sequence goes on from NZ_JBIBZI010000016.1 coordinate 136,741, forward strand.
ATGATCCCCCGCAACCCGGTCTCCGTCGCCCACCAGATGGGCCGCGAACGGGCCCTGCTGGAGATGTTCGGCAACATGGGCTGGCAGGTCACCCCCGCCTTCGTGCGCGCGACCGTGGGCGCGCAGGCGGCCCGCGGCGTCAACCTGACGGTGCTGCACGCGCTGTGGACCGACGAGACCCGCGTGTACTTCCCGCCGCCGTTCGGCCCGCGCGCGCCCTGGTGGTGGGCGATGCGCCCGCTCGCCGAGTGGATCGGACGGCTCATGGAGGCCGGCCGCGGCACCTCCGCCGCCCGCACCGCGCTGCTGCAACCGCAGCGCGCCGCCGAGCAGTCGACCGGCACCGGCCGGCAGGGCGACGTCGACGGCCCGCTCGCCGATGCCGCCTACGCCCTGGAACGCTCCCAGGTCGACTTCGACCTGCTGCACGAGGGCGCCCTCACCGGCGACCCGGCCCTGCGGGCCCACGCCGACGTCCGGGGAGGCCGGCTCGTGGTCGGCCACGCCGCCTACGACCTGGTGGTCGTTCCCGGGACGCCGACCCTGGCCGCGGACGGACTGCGGGTGCTGCGCGCGTTCGTCCGCGCGGGCGGCACCGTGATCGCGGTGGGCGCCCTGGACACCGACGAGGCCGACGGCGGCGACCGCACCCTCGCCCACGGCCTGCGCGACCTCTTCGGCGACCGCGTTCCCGGCAGCCGGACCCTCGGGCGCGGCCGCGCCGTACGCGTCGCGGACACCGGCGGGCTGGGCGCCGCCGCGACCGGCGCCGGGGCGGCCGCCGCCGTTCTCGACCCGCCCCAGGACACCGTCCGGGTGCTGCGGGTACGGCAGGGCGCGGACACCGTCTTCCTGATCAACAACGAGAGCGGCGAGCGGATCCGGACCGTCGCCGCCCTGCCCGCCGCCGGCGTGCCCCGGATCTGGGACCCGGAGACCGGCACCGGCGGCCCGGCACCGCTGCACCGGAGCACCAAGGACGGCGTACGGCTCCCGCTGGACCTGGAGCCGTACGAGACCCTGGTCGTCGTGGTGAGCCCCGGTGTCCGGCACGAGCCCCACCTCACGGACTCGCCCCTGCCGGTCCTGGCCGTGGAACGCCGCGGAACGGTGCTCAGGGCCACCGTGGAGGCCGCCGCGCCCGGCACCCACACCCTCACCGGCACCGACGGCGGCCACCCGCACCGCGGCACCGTGCGCGTCGACGACCCGCTCGAACCGGTCCCGGTGACCGGCGACTGGACGTTCGCCTTCGCCCGCGACGGCGCCACCCCCGTCACCGCGCCGCTGGGCAGCTGGACCGCGCACGACCCGCTGTTCTCCGGCAGCGGCACCTACACCACCACCGTCGACGTCGACGCCGACCGGCTGCGCGGACGCCGCATTCTGCTGGACCTCGGCGACGTGCGCGACGTCGCGGAGGTCACCGTCAACGGCACCGCGCTGCCGCCGCTGCTGTGGGCGCCGTTCGTCGCCGACGTCACCGGGCGGCTGCGCCCCGGCCGCAACACCCTGAGCGTGCGCGTCTCCAACACGCTGTCCAACGAACGCAAGAAGCCGCTGCCGTCCGGCCTGCTCGGCCCCGTGACCCTGCGGTTCCGGCGCCGCGTCACGGCCGAACTGCACCGCCTCTGACGTCCGTCCCCACCCGTCCCACTCACCCCGGCAGGAAGCCACATGCCCACACCGCACCCGCACCGCAGACCCGGGTGGTCCGCCGCCCTGGCCGCGGCCACCGCCTTCGCGACCGTGCTGGCCGGCGCGGTCACCGCAGACGCCGCCACCGGCGACGTCTCCCCGGCCCGGCTGCGCACCCAGCACCTCACCCAGGCCCTCGGCATCGACGACACCACCCCCGAACTCAGCTGGGAGATCGACGCCGGCCACCCCGGCGCCCGGCAGTCCGCCTACCGGGTGCAGGCCGCCACCTCGCCCCGGCTGCTCGACTCCTCCCGCCCCGACCTGTGGGACTCCGGCCGCGTCGACTCGGCGGTGCCCGCGACCACGTACGACGGGAAGGAACTGGGGTCCCGCACCCGCGTCTACTGGCGCGTCATGCTCTGGTCCGGGCCCGGACACAGGCACGGCGGCTGGAGCCGCACCGCCGTCTTCGAGACCGGCCTGACGAAGCGCTCGGACTGGGGAGCCGACTGGATCACCCACCCCGACTGGCAGTTGAGCGGGCGCACGGCCGAACCCGTCGTCGTGAAGCTCCCCAGGACCACCGCCCGCTACGTCCGTCTGGACGTCACCCGGCTCGGCCTGCCGCTCGCCGAGTCCTTCCCCGACCGCACCTGGCGGCTCCAGCTCGGTGAGATCGACCTCCGCGACTCCACCACCTCCACCACCGGCCTCGCCCGCGGCGCCGCGGTCACCGCGTCCGAGAGCAACACGCTGCGCAAGACCTGGGAACCCGCGCTGGCGGTGGACGGCCTGCCCAACAGCGCCCTGCAGACCGCGGCCGGCTACGCGAGCGCCCCGCACACCGGCCCGGACGTCTCCGCCGCCCCGGTCACCCTCACGCTCGACCTCAAGTCGGTGAAGACCTTCGACGAACTGGCGTTGTACCCGCGCGCCGACGTCCTCACCGACGACGGACACGTCCCCAACTTCCCCGTCGACTACGCCGTTTCCTCCGCCGACGGCGCGACCGGCCCGTTCACCGAGCTCACCCGGGTCACCGGCCGGCGGCCGCCCGCCCCGTACCTTCCGGCCGGACTGCCCCTGCTCGCCGACGACTTCACCCTCCCCAAGGCGGTGCGCAGCGCCCGCCTCCACATCGCCGGCCTCGGCGTCTACGAGGCCAGCATCAACGGCGAGCCCGTGGGCGACGCGGTCCTCGAACCGGCCAACACCGACTACGCCGAGCGCGTCCAGTACGCCACCTACGACGTCACCGAACGCCTGCGGACCGGATCCAACACCATCGGCGTGGCCCTGGGCAACGGCATGTCCAACGTCGTCAGCACCGCCGACCGCTACCGCAAGCTCTACGGCAACCTGTCCGACCCCAAGCTGATCGCCCGGCTGGAGGTCACCCTGGCCGACGGCCGGGTCCGCACCCTCACCAGCGGGGACGACTGGCGCACCACCCTCGGGCCCACCACCTCCTCGAACTGGTACGGCGGCGAGGACTACGACGCCCGCCGGGAGATCCCCCGCTGGGACGAGCCCGCCGGCGACCACTCCGACTGGCGGCGGGCGACCGTGGTGGCGGGCCCCGGCACCGCCGAACGGCCCGCCGCGCTCAGCGCCCGCGAGACGGAGCCCATCCGGATCGTCGAGACCCTCGAGGGCCGCGAGGTCGACGGTGCCGAGGGCAGCCGCGTCTTCGACCTCGGCCGCAACATCGCCGGCTGGCCGGAGATCACCGTGAACGCCCCCGAGGGCACCGCGATCCGGATCCACCCCGCGGAGAGCCTGAAGGACGGCCGCGCCTTCCAGTCCCTCAGCAACGTCGGCGCCCCCCTGTGGGACTCCTATACCGCCCGGGGCCGCGGCGACGAGACCTGGCACCCGCGCTTCAGTTACCACGGCTTCCGCTACCTCGAACTGAGGGGTGTGCCCGAGGGGACGACGGTGAGCGTGCGCGGGCACGTCCTGCACACCGACAACACCTCCGCCGGTGACTTCACCAGCTCCGACCCGCTGATCAACGACATCCACGCGCTGATCCGCCGCTCCATCGAGGGCAACATGATGAGCGTCCTCACCGACTGCCCGAGCCGCGAGAAGCTGGGCTGGCTGGAACAGAACCAGCTGGTCTTCCCGGCGCTCGCCGGCAACTACGACATGCAGGCCCACCTGCGCAAGATCGTCCGGGACATGGCGGACGCGCAGACCACCGAGGGGCTGATCCCGAGCACGGTCCCGGAGTACACGAGCCTGCCCGGCGGTTACCGCAACGACTCCAACTGGGGCGGCGCCTTCGTCCTCGTCCCCTGGCAGCTCTACACCACCTACGGCGACCGGCAGACCCTCGAGACGTACTACCCGCGCATGCGGCAGTACGCGGCCTTCCTGGAGACCCAGGTCAAGGACGGCATCCTCGACTACGGCCTGGGCGACTGGTTCACGCCCGACCGGACCTTCCCGCGCGCCGTGGCCGGCACCTACGGCTACTGGCGGGTCGCCGACGCCCTCAGCCGCATCGCCGGCGTCCTCGGCGACGAGGCGGCCGCGGACGAGTACCGCGCCAAGGCCGACGCGAGCGCCGAGGCCCTGGCCGCGAAGTACTACGACACCACCACCGGCACCTTCGGCGGCGGCGGCCACGGGGCCGAGGCGCTCGCCCTGGACATGGGCGCCCACCCGGCGGGGGAGCGGGACCGCCTGCTCACCCACTTCACCACCGCGGTCGAGGACGCGGGCCACCACCTGATCCTGGGCGAGATCTCCCTGCCCGCCGCCTTCCGGGTCCTCAGCGGGGCGGGGCGCGACGACCTCGTGCACGCCATCGCCACGCGGACCACCAGCCCCAGCTACGGCCACCAGGTACGCGCCGGCAACACCACCCTGGGCGAGTCCTGGGACGGCGGTCCCGGCCAGTCGCAGAACCACTTCATGCTCGGCGCCATCGACTCCTGGTTCACCACCCGGGTCGCCGGCATCTCGCAGACCGCCGATTCCGTCGGCTACACCGAGCTGCTGATCGCCCCGGCCGTCGAGAGTGACATGACCTCGGCGTCGGGCTCCTACCGGACGCCGTACGGCATCGCCCGCAGTGACTGGGAGCGGACGGACGGCCGCTTCCGGCTGACCGTGGACGTCCCCGCCGGCAGCACCGCCGAGGTGCACGTCCCCGCGGCCGGCGGACGGGCCGGGGCGCCGAAGGGAGCGCGCCTGCTGCGCACGTCCGGGGAGGAGGCCGTGTACCAGGTGGGTTCGGGACACTGGACCTTCCGCTCGGTCCCGCCGCGGTCCTGAGCGACGGCTCCTCCCGCCGGGCGGCGACGACGGCGCGTCGCCGCCCGGCGGGCCGGCCGCACGTTCCCGGCGGTCCGGCTGAACGGGCGGACCGCCGGGAACGTTGGAGAAGGGCGGACGGCCTTTCGCACACGCGCCCCCTGGCGCCGGCCCTCCACGTTGCACCGACCGACGCGAGGAGTACGCGACGATGAGCACCGCACGCCTGAGTGACCGGCTGGCCGGTCACCAACCGCTCGTTCTGGGCCTGTTCCGCATCGTCCTCGGCCTGCTGTTCACCAGCGAGGGCGCCGCCACGGTCTTCGGCGTGCTGGACAGGAAGGCCGCCCCGGCGGGTGACTGGCCGTTCTGGTACGCGGGCGTGATCGAACTCGTCTGCGGTGTCCTCGTCCTCCTCGGGGCCGTGACCCGCGGCGCGGCGTTCCTCAGCTCGGGAGCCATGGCCTTCGCCTACTTCACCGAACACCAGAAGGACGGTCCGTTCCCGCTGCAGAACGGCGGTCTGTCACCGGTGTTGTTCTGCTGGGGCTTCCTGCTCCTGGTCTTCTTCGGGCCGGGTGCCCTGTCCCTGACGGGTCTGCTCCGCCGCGGCGCATCCGGGGACACCGAGGCGGTCCCCGCATCGAGGTAGCGCGTGGCTCGGCCGGATCTCGTCCAGGTGCACCACCAGGTCCGCCGACCTCAGCAGGTCGACCCGGTCGCCGGCCGGCGGGTAGTCGGTGCCGATCTCCCGCTTGGGCCGGGTGACGTCCAGCAGGGCGCGGGCGGCGGGCGGCACGGTGCGCAGGTCGGCGTACCAGTTCCGGTGGCCCACCCGGTCCAGGACGTGCTCGGCCGAGCCGGGAGCGGCGGGCTCCACCTCGACCCGTCCGACGTCCTGATCGGCCGGGTTCTGCAGGCCCTGTGCGGTGGCGTGCACGGCACCCCGGTCGAAGGAGAGCCCCACCGCCAGATAGCCGTCGCCCAGCCGTCGCCGGAGCACCGCTCCCTGGGTGAGGGGCAGGGTGGGGGTGGAACTCCTGGTGTACAGATGGCTGTTGTGCCCGCCGAGCACGAGTCGGTGGCCCGTGTGGCGGTGCCACCACAGGGTGTTCTCCGCCATGACGGTGTCGCGGAGGGCCATGGCCTCCGGCCCGCTCCGGGGGTCGGAGAGGTCGAAGGCGTACAGGCGCGCCACCTGGTCGATGACGGTGGCGTGCTGGAGCGCCCAGGCATGGTCCTCGTCCGTCCCGGCGGGTCCGCGGGCGCGCAGTAGTTCCAGGACGCGTCCGGTGCGTTCGGCCCGCGCGCGGCGCTCGTCCAGGGGCGCGGTCACGGCGGTGCGCATCCACGCGTCGACGGGCAGGGCGGGGCGCAGCCCCCGGTACAGCTCGGTGACGGCGGGCAGCAGGCCGGGGTGGGCGCGCCGGACGTGGCCGACGACCCGGTCGTACAGCTCCGGGCCGGCGTAGCCGTTGTCGGTGCCGGCGAACCTGACCGGGTCGCCGGGATGGGCGACGTTGTACGCGCGCATCCAGCGGATCATGTCCAGGTACTCCTGGCTGTGCAGCAGCAGGTAGGCGTTCCGGAACTCCTCGGACATGATCCGGGCGGGATCGCCGCGCCCGGTGAGCAGGTAGTCGTCCAGCCGCAGCCCCGTGCTCCAGTTGGCCTCCAGGACGAAGGAGCGGAAGCCCTTCTCCTCGACCAGGTACCGCAGCACCCGGTGCCGGAAGGTGACGAAGTCGTGGGAGCCGTGGGCGGCCTCGCCGACACCGACCACCACGGCGTCACCGACCGCCTCCCCGAAGGGGCGCAGATCCTCGAAGGGGCCCGAGGGCTCGGTGGTGCGCAGCGGACGGGCGGCATCCTCCAGGGGCGACAGCGCGTCGCCGGTGGCCGTGGGAGATCCGTCCGAGGCCCCGGGGTCCCCGCCGGCCGGGGCCGCCGCCACGGCCGTCCCGGGGGCGACGGCGAGCCAGACCAGCAGCGCGGCGGCCGACCGCCTTGATAGGAAAGGTGTCATGGCGTCAGCGTCGTCGCCGCGGCGCCGGACCGCGCTCCGGAGGTCACCCGACCGGAGCAACGTCGCCGAGGCGGACCACCACGTACCCCGTCCGGGGCAAGGAGACGGCCGTCGACGAGCCGTCGCCCGACGGCACGGTGTAACAGTTCTCTATGAGTCATGGACGAAGTACCCCTACAGGTGACGTGCGGAGTTCGCGGGGGAGCCGGATCCGGGCCGCCGTGATCGTCCTGGTCGCCGCGGCAGCCCTGGGCACGACGGCCGAAGCGGAGGCGTCGTCCCCGTCGGCTCCCCGGGGCACCGACTGGGACGCCATCGCCGCGTGCGAGTCCGGCGGCGACTGGCAGGCGAACACCGGCAACGGTCACTACGGCGGCCTGCAGTTCACGCAGTCGAGCTGGGCCGCGGCCGGGGGACTCGAGTACGCCCCGCGTGCGGACCTGGCGACCCGCGAGGAACAGATCGCCGTGGCCAGGCGCCTGGCCCGGATCCAGGGGATGTCGGCCTGGTCCTGCGCCTGACTCCCCGCCCCGCGGCGGCGAGCGGCGGCCCGGCCGGAGGCGTCCCCCGGGCGGGCCGGGCCGTGCGACGTCCGCCCCCATGGAACATCCGGCTCATCCGGGCAGGCCGTCGCCGTCACCGGTGGTCCGGCCGACAGCCGGTGGACGGAGGCGGAACGGTGGGCCTCAGCTGTGGGAGAGGGCGAAGGAGACCAGGAAGCCGCTCACGGTGACCAGGCCGATGGCCAGGTGGGCGTCCTCGAACGCCTCGGGGATCATCGTGTCGGCGATCATCGCGAGGATGGCCCCGGCGGCCACCGCGGTCACGGCGGCGATCACAGCCGGGGAGAAATCCCCGATCACCGTGTAGCCGAGGACCGCCGCGAGGGTGCTCGCGGCGGCGATGGCGGCCCACACCCCGAAGACGTAGGCCCTGCCGCGCCCGGCCTTCTTCATGCCCGCCGAGCTGGACATCCCTTCGGGGACGTTGCTGATGAACACCGCCGCCACGGTCACCAGACTCACCGCTCCGCCGTCGAGCAGGCTCACGCCGATGACCGCGGACTCCGGGACGCCGTCGAGCAGCGCCCCGAAGGCGAGCGCGAGACCGGAGCCGGCCTGCTGTCCCTCCGACGGCTGCGCCTGTTCCCGCCGGTGCCCCGAGCGCTTGCGGTGCCGGGCGCCGCGGCGGGCCAGCCACATGTTGCCCGCGGTGTAGGCCACCGCGCCGGCCAGCGTGCCGACCGCCGCGGGAGCCAGCCCGGCCTGGTCGTAGGCCTCCCCGACCAGTTCGAAGCTGACCGCCGACAGCAGCACCCCGGCACCGAAGGCCATGACCGTCGCGATCACCCTCTGCGGGATCCGCAGTCCGTATCCCAGCGCCGCCCCGAGCAGCAGCGCCGAGCCCGCCACCAGTCCCCACCCACCCGCCTGAAGCACCTGTGTCATGTACTCCCGGTACCCGCCGCGGGCCGTCTCCTCTCTTCGCCGCGTCAGTCGCAGGGGCTGATGAGGAGCAGGGCGATGTCGTCGCCGGGAGCGGGGGCGTGGCGGATGAGGGTGTCGGCCATGGCGTCGAGGTCGGCCGGGTCCGCGTGTTCGAGAAGCCCCGCGAGGGCCGCGGTGGCGTCGTCGAGGTCCACGCCGGGAGCTTCGACGAGCCCGTCGGTGTAGAGGGCGAGCACACAACCGGCCGGCAGGGTGAATTCCAGGGCCGGGTAACGGGAGTCCGGCTCGATGCCGAGGAGGAGACCGGGGGGAACCGGGAGGACCTCGGTGCGTCCGTCGGCGTGGCGGAGCAGGGGTGGCGGGTGGCCGGCGGTGGCCACGCACGCGCGGCGCGTGGCGAGGTCGAGGTGGACGTAGAGGCAGCTGGTGAACAGGCCCGGTTCGAGGTCGGTGAGCAGACGGTTGGTGCCGGTCAGGACCTGGTCGGGGGCCGAGCCCACGGTGGCGTGGGCGTGGACGGCGGTGCGGACCTGGCCCATGAGCGCCGCGGCGTCCACGTTGTGGCCCTGCACATCGCCGATGGCGGCGCCGGCGGTGTGCTCGTCGAGACGGATGAGGTCGTAGAAGTCGCCGCCGACCCCCAGGCCCTGGGCCGCCGGGAGGTAGCGTGCGGCGACCTTCAGACGGGGGACGTCGGGAAGCGTGTGCGGCAGCAGGGCGGACTGCAGCCGGTGCGCGAGGTCGTCCTTGGTGTCGTAGAGGCGGGCGCGGTCCAGGGCCTGCCCCACCAGACCCGCCATCGAGGTGAGGACGGCGCGTTCACCGGGCGGGAAGGCGCGGGGCCGGCGGTAGGAGAGGAGGAGGGAGCCCTTGGGGCGGCCGGAGGCGATCAGCGGCAGGACGGCCCAGGCGGCCATCCCGTCCTCGTGCACCGTCGCCGGGAACGCGTTCCGGAGCTCGGCGAAACTCGCGAAGAAGCATGGGACGCCGGTGGTCAGGACCCTGGCGACGGGGAGGTCCGAGTTCAGGGGGACGGTGTCGAAGCGGTCGATGATGTCGGCGCTGTAGCCGCGGTGGCCGATGATTCTCAGCCGGTCGTCGTCGGAGGCCATCAGTACCATGCCCTGGGCGCCGAGGGCGGGCAGGAGCTGGTCGGCGGTCTGGTCGGCCACGTCCTGTACGCCGATGGCCTCGGTCAGGGTGGCGGCCAGCTGCATCAGCTGGTACAGCAGGATGGCGCGGCTGGGACCGGCGGCCGGCGCGGAGGACGGAGCGGGAGCGCTCTCGGACGGGTCGGTGCCGGTGATGCGGACGCTGATGCCGGAGGGGTCCGGGTACAGCTCGAAGGCCAGCCACGTGTCCGGGGGGCGCAGGACGGTGAACGTCTGCGGCTGATGACTGACCAGCGCGGCCCGGTAGCGGTCCTCGACCTGGGGGACGTCCATCCACGGCAGCGCTTCCCAGGGCAGGGCGCCCACCAGCTCGTCCGGACCGGCGCCGAGGAGCTCGGCACCGGCGGGGGTGACGAAGGTGATGCGGCCGTTCATGTCCAGCGCGCAGGACCCTCCGGGCAGACGGTCGATGAAGGCCGTGACCGCGGCCGCCTCGCCGGGCGGGGCGGTGCGTCCCGACGGCAGGGGCAGGGTCCGCGGCCGGCCGGCGGGCCGCAGCGGATCGCCGCGGTCCGCGGCCTCCTGGAGGAGGTCGCCCAGGCGGCGGCAGCCCGACTCGATGGCAGCGCGCTCGTCGGGACCGAGCCGCGGTGGATGGGTCCCGGGCCACAGCAGCACCAGCCCGCCCCGGACCGTGACGCCCGAGGTGACGGGGGCGGCCGACAGCGCGAAGTCGTACGGCAGTACGAGGGCCGGCCGCGGGTACCGGCGGGCCAGCTCCTCCTGTCCGCCGATCCACACCAGGCGCCGCTCGCGCACGGCGTCCGCCACCGGCATCGGATCGGTCAGCGCGATCCGCCGCCACGGAGTCGCGAGCTCGTGCGGGGCCCCCGCCACGATGACCAGCCACAGGGCGTCCTCGCCCGGCGGCAGCACGTACAGCAGCCCGCCGTACGCGCCGCTCTCCCGCACCACGGCAGCCATCGCGGTTTCCATCAGCCGCCCACCTGAACCCCACCAACCTCCCAGCCGGCCGCCGGTGTGCCGTACCGGCCACACCGAGCACCACCTCTATGCGGACAGTATGCCCAATGGGCCGCAAAGGCATCTAAATGCCCGCGTACCCGACGTTCGGCAGGGGCCTCCCGCGGCTCCCGCCACGTGCGCCGGGCACCGTTCCGTCACCGCGGCCCGTCCGCCCCGGGCGAGTGCCGGCCACCGCTCACCGCCCGGGGCACCCCGTGTTCGGCGAGCGGGCCGACCGACAGGCCCGCCTCCCGGCAGCCGTTCACGATGCCGGGGAGGGCGCCCAGCGCGGCCCGCCAGCAGTCCGGTGCCGACATCCTGTCCGTGTCGTGCAGAAGGACGGTGCCGCCGCCGCGCAGACCGGCCGCGACGGCCGAGCGCACCGACGCCGGGGTGGCCCCGGCCGTCCAGTCCCGGCCCCAGGCGGTCCACAGCACCGGCCGCAGACCCGCCGTACGGGCGGCGACCCAGCGCCCGGAGGTGAGGATGCCGTAGGGCGGGCGGTACCAGCGGGGGCGCCGGCCCGTCAGTTCCCGCACCGCGCCGGCGGCCCGCACCAGGCCGCGCACGTCCTCCGCCGGGGCCGGCAGCCAGGGCCGGTCGTGGCTCCAGCCGTGCACGGCCAGTTCGTGTCCGCGGCGGACGGTCTCACGGACCACGGAGGGATGCCGCACGACGTGGACGCCCAGGACGAAGAAGGTCGCCCGGACCCCGAGTTCCTCCAGCGCGTCGAGGAAGCGCGGGGTGGACCCGGGATCGGGCCCGTCGTCGAAGGTCAGCGCGACATGGGCGGGGTGCCCGACACCGGCGAGGCGCGGGAAACGGCGGCGCACCACGGGCAGCCAGGTCGCGGCGGGGGCGATGTGCGCCGCGGCGACGGCGGCGACGGCGGCCGGCACGGCCGCCGCCCGCCGGGCGGGGGAGGGGTCTGGAGACATGGGCATCGGCTTCCGGCTCCTTTCCGCGAGAGACCGCCGCGCCGGTTCGGGGTGCCTACGGCACGGACCGGGGCGAGTTGGTACCCGGACTCCGCGACGCCGCGTCCCAGCTTCCGGAGACCGACGGGGCGCGGGCCAGGCCCGCGGTGCCCGCCCCCATGAGCGCCACGCCGAGCACCGCCGGCACCACCCGCACACCGAGCGTGATCTGCTCCCCGAACAGCGCCCACCCCAGCGCCACGCTCGTCAGCGCGTCACCGAGGGTCAGGGCGGGCTGGGACGCCGCGAGCGTCCCGGCCCGGAACGCGCTCTGGAGCAACAGGAAGGCGACGGCCCCGGCGACGGCGGTGGCGTACACGGGCCACGTCCCCAGCACGGCGCCCACCCCGTCCGGAATCCTGCCGGTCACCTCCTTGAGCAGCGCCGCCGTCAGGGAGAACGACACGGCGGACGCCAGCCCCAGCAGCCCCGCGCGGGGCGCGCCCCGTACCGCGCGGGCCGTCACCACCAGCATCACGACGGCGCCCAGCACCGCCCCCGCGGTCACGAGCCACCGTCCCGCGGAGGCCGTGGACCGGCCGGCGGCCGGGGCGACCGAGATCAGGAACACCGCCAGCCCGGCGGCCAGGGCGGCGAACGCCAGCCAGGTCCGGGGGTCCGGACGACGGTGGAAGACCACGCTGCCGACGACGAGGGTGAACAGCAGCTCGGCGGCCATCAGCGGCTGGACCAGCGCGAGACTGCCCACGCCCAGAGCCGCCGCCTGCAGAACCGTCGACAGCGCCAGCATCCCGGCCCCCGCGACCCAGTAGGGCCGCCGCAGCACCTTCCCGAGCCAGCGGACGGCCTGGCGCACGCCCGCGCCGCCCTCCGGTTCGTCCGCCGCGGCCCGCCGCTGCAGCACCGAGGCCGCGGCGTTGGACAGCGCCGCCAGCAGGGCCAGGACGACGACCAGCACGCCGTGACGCCGTTCAGCCGAACACGGCGGCGGGCCGCCGGCACGGGCCCGGTGCCGTCCTGTGCAACCGGCCGGGGACGCAGACCTCGTCCCGCCCTCGGGAGACCGCGCTCCACAGGGCGTCGGCGACCCGCTCCGGCGGCACAGGACCGGGCCACGACCGCCGGCAGGGGACGCCCCGCCGTTCGAGGAACGGCGGGGCCACCACGCCCGGCACCACGAGGCCGACCGCGGCGCCGCCGCCGCGCGGCTCGTACCGCAGGGCGTCGGCGAAGACGCCCGGGGCGGTGCCGGTCACCAGCGCGGCGCGCGGGCGCCCGGTGCCGCCGTCCGGGGCTCCCGGCACCGCGACGGGCGTCCGGGGGAACGGCATGTCGGCCGTGCCGGCGGGGGAAGCATGAGACATGGGCTGCACCTCGGATACGAGGGTGAACGCCCGGAGGACCGCCGTCCGCGGCCGCTCCCTGCGTTCGTCGGGGGAGGGCACCCCGGAGTATCCCCGGTCCGGCCGCCGAAACGCGCGGGAGCGTGTTTCACCGGCGCGGCGCGGGAGACACACCATCCCGTGCACTCACCGTCCTCGGTACCCCGCCGGTACGCGCCGGCGGACGGCCGGCTGCGCCTGCTGATCGTCAGCGCGAGCATGGGAGCCGGTCACGACACGGTGGCCGGCGAACTCGCCCGCCGAGCCCGGGAACAAGGCCACGACGCGCAGATCGTGGACCTCCTGCGGCTGCTCCCGCACGGCCTGGGAACCGGCCTGCGCCGCTTCTACCAGTCGTCGGTGCGCCACTTCCCCTGGATGTACGCGGGCCTGTACCGGGCGCTGCTGCGCCCCGGCCCGCGGCACCGCCCCAGCGGCATCCCCCTCGCCCGGCTGGCGGGCCGCCGCCTGACGGATCTCACGGAGCGCACGGGCGCCGACGTGGTGGTCCCCGTCTTCCATCTGGCCGCTCAGCTGACCGGTCATCTGAGGGCCCGCGGACGGCTGCGGCCCCCGAGCGCCGTCCTCGTGATCGACTTCGCCGTCCACCGGCAGTGGCTCCACCCCGGCAACGACCTGTACCTCTGCCTCACCGACGACGCCGCGCGGGACGTGGGCCGGCGCATCGCGGTGCCCGTCGAGACGGCCGGACCGGTCGTGGCACCCGGCTTCTTCGCGCCGGCCGCCGGAGCGGAGCAATGGCGGCGGCGCTTCGAGCGGTACGCCCCCGGACACCCGCCCGTCGTCCTGTCCGCCGGCGCCTGGGGCGCGGCCTCGGAGCTGGACCGGACCGCCCGGCTGCTCGCCGCCGCCGGTTTCCTCCCGATCGTGCTGTGCGGCCGCAACGAACGCCTGCGGGCCCGCCTGGCCGGGCTGCCGGGCACGCTCGTACCGGACTGGGTCACCGACATGCCCGGCCTGCTGCGTGCGGCCCGCGTCCTGGTCGACAACGCCGCCGGCCAGACCGCCGTACAGGCACTGGCCTGCGGGCTGCCCGTGGTGGGCTACCGTCCGCTGCCCGGCCACGGCGCGGAGGGCGTGCGCCGGATGGCGGCACTCGGCGTCTCGGAGACCGCCACGGACGCCGCCGGCCTGCTGCGCGCGCTGCGGCGGCTGTCGGCGGACGGCCCGTACCGGGAGCACCGGATCGCCCGCGGGCGGCGGCTCTTCCGGGGAGACGTACTGGCCCGGGTGACCGCGCTCGCCGGCCCGCCCTCCGAGTGACCGGGCGTTCATGGCCCGTGCCGGTCGTCACCGGCCGGCTCCGTGCCGGGCGGCGGGGGCAGGTCCTCGGTGAACCGGTGCCCGTGGTGGTGGAGGAGCCAGCGGCCGAACAGGGCGCCGCCGAAGATGACGAACCCCACGCCGATGAGCCAGGACTCGACGATGAGGACGACACCGACGGTGCCGTAGCTGATCGCGTTGTCGATGATCAGCGGGGTGAAGACGAAGTAGGAGAAGCCCCGCAGACCGATCAGGCCCGCCATGGTGGCGATCGCGCCCGGCAGCAGATGCCACCAGCCGATCTGGCCGCCCAGCAGGAAGCGCTGCCCCCACCAGAAGAACAGCACACCGGTCGCCAGCGAGAGGGTGATCCGTTCCGGCCCGTGCAGGGCGTCGCGGGTCAGCACCTCCTGGTAGAGGTACGCGGTCAGGACGCACAGCCAGGTCGCCTGGCGCCAGATGCGGTGCCACGGCCCCGGCCGCAGGTTCCACATCCGCTCGTAGCCGTTCTGGACGCTCCCGCCGAACGGGATGCCGAACGCGGCGAGCGCCAGCACACCCCACAGGCTGGTGGTGCCGATCACCTCGCGCGGCGGGCTGATGACCTCCGTGAGGACGCGCGCGGACCGGCCGGACAGCCCCATGCCGTCCGCCAGCCAGGCCGCGAAGCCGCCCCGCCCGAGCGGGTCGGCGGCGGCGATCACGATGAGCAGGGGCGCCAGCGTGACCAGCGCCAGCGTGGCGAAACCCATGGCCCTGTGCATCAGTTCGATGTCACGGCCGCGCCGCATCAGGGTGTGGGCGCCCAGCCACTCCCACCCGTGCCGGAGCGTGCGCAGGCCACGCCTCACGGTGCGCTCCTTCGTCGGCTCGCGTACACGCACCTGTGTCACCCCTCGGCGGGCGGGACGAACCCGGTCGGGGACGGTGCTCTCTCCTCGGGCGCGCGGCGGGCGGGAGGGGGCCGCGCCCTCGCGGTACGCGACGCGGTTCTGGCGTACGTCCGCCATCGCGAGCCCGCGCGCCGCCGGGCCGGGTGTCCGTGACCGCGCCGGGGCCCTGTACCGGCCGCGGCACGCGGGGCCGGGCGTGCCGGGCCGGCGGCTCCCACGGGTCGTACCGGTTCCTCCGTGCCACGGAGGCCGCACGAGGTGCGCGCCGGCCGGGCCGCCCGCCCGGTGGCCGGACCCCGCGCCGCCCTGCCGGCTCCCGCGCGCGGCTCGCCCGCCAGGAGCGCCTCGCGGAGCCGGTCGAGGCAGCGCCGCAGGATGCGCGAGACCTGCATCTGGGAGACGCCGACGGCGTCCGCGATCCGCTGCTGGGTGTACTCCCGGTAGAAGCGCAGGTAGAGCACGTGGCGGTCGCGCTCCGGCAGCCGCCTCACCAGGGCGGTCAGGGACACGGTGTCGACCACCCGGCCGAGCGCCGGGTCCTCCGCGCCGACCAGACATGCGAGCGGGATCTCCTGGTCGTGCCCGGCGGGCTCGTCGAGGGACCGCGCACGGCACGCGTGCACCGCCCGCAGCGCGGACAGCACGCGGTCCCGTCCGAGCCCGGTGTGCACGGCGATCTGCTCCGGAGTGGGCGAGCGGCCGTCCAGCCGCTGTTCGAGCTCCTCGACGGCCTGGAAGATCCGGCCGCTCGCCTCCCGCAGGGGGCGGGGCAGCCGTACGGTGGCCGTGCGGTCGCGCAGATGCCGCCGGAGCTCACCGGTGACCTTGGGGACCGCGTACGACAGGAAGGCGTGGCCCAGGGCGGGGTCGTAGCCGTCGACGGCCTTGACCAGTCCCAGGGACGCGACCTGTACGAGATCGTCGAGTTCTTCCCCGTGGCGCCGGAAGCGGCGCGTGACACGCCGCGCCATCGGCAGCAGCAGGCGGATGACGTGCTCCCGGAGGGCGGCCCGCCGCGGTCCCGGCGGGTGCTCCGAGAGCTCGCGCAGCAGCGAGTCGAGCTGTTCCGAGGACGGCTCCGGTACGGCGTCGCGTGTCCGGATCACGTCGGCGGCTGAGGGGGACATGGGCCTCTCGGGGGTGTGACTCCGCTGTGGTCGGCGTTCGGGTGCGCCGGCCGCTCCGCGCGGGAGCGGTGTGCGCGCCAGTCTCGGAGTCACCCTTCGGCCGGACCGAGAAACACGGCCTGAGCCGCGTGCGGGACACCTGTCCTTCCCGCGAGTGACATCAGGCGCCGGCGGGTTGCGCTCCGGTCCGGTACGTGTCGTCCCGCCGGGACCGTACGGGGCAGTGGCCTGCTCCGTACGGGAGGGGCGGAACCGCTGCCGGGCGTGGTGCCCGGTGCGGAGTTCCCGTGCGTGCCGGAGCCGGGAGGTTCTCGGACGGGGCGGCGGCCGGCGGGTTCCGGACGAGCCGGCCAGGGGGAACGGACGGGACCGTTCCTGGTCCGGCGGGCGCGGCGCACGGGCGACGCCCCCGAAGCACCCGGCGTGAGGGGCCCCGTCCGCGGACCTGCTCCGGACGACCGTGGCGGTCCGCCGGGACCGGATCGCGGTCGCCGGACACTCGCTCGGCGGCCACACCGTCACCCTCCTGCCGGGCGCAAGGACGACTCCCGGCACTTCACCGACGCCGACCCCTGCCGGCTCGCCCCGCGCCCAAGACCCTGCTGACCCTGTTCGACGCCGGGCATCTGCTCGGCGGGATCTCCGGCTAAGACGCCGCGGAGACCACCGACGGGAACCCCGGCCGCGTCGCGGCGCTCGCCCGCATCACTTCGGCCTGCCTCTGCGCCCGGTTCCGGTGCGGCACCCACGACTGGCGGGAGGAGTGCGAAACGCCGACGCCGGGGCGGTTCCCGGTCGGACGGGTCGAGTTCAAGCAGTCCTGCCCCGGCGAGCACCACGCCGCACACCCGGCGGACGTGGGGAGCCGCTCATGAGCCGGCTCCTCGCCCCCGGTCACTTATGGCACCTGCCGGTCGGAACGGCCCAGGACACCGAGGTCTCCCCACACCCGGGCAGGGAGCAGGGAGCAGGGAGCCGGGAGCAGGGAGCCGGGAGCCGGGCGCGGTCACCGCCCCGTGGCTGGATCCGGACAATCATCGATGACTCGAGGTCAACGATCGTTGCCGCCGGGCGGGTACGTCACATAGGGTCCCGCGGACAACACCAGGCGCCGGTAACCGACTTGGGAGTGCAACGGTGGCATCACCCCCTCCTCTCGCCGAGACCCTGCGGCGCCTCGACGCGGCCGTGCGGGAGAAGGGCGTCCGTCCGGACCCGCTGGACGTGGCCGGACTGGCCGCCAGGACGGCCCTGCCGGCGTCCACGGTCCGCACCTTGCTCCGGGGCGGCACACCACCGGACGACTCCGTCAACGACCGGGTCCGGGCGCGGATCGCGGCGCTCGCCAAAGCCAGCATGACCACGACCGGCACCCGCATGTCCGACCTGGCTTCGGACATCTCCCGACGGCTGGGGGTGTCCGGGTACTGGGCCCGTCAGGTCTGCGACGGCAAGAAGGTGCCCAGCGTCGAACTCCTCCACGGGCTCGTCGAGTACTTCGGCGTCGAGGACGGAGAGGCGTTCTTCACCGCACCGGCCGCCGACGCGCTCAACCGCGCCCTGCTCCCCCTTCTGCGCGGGCTCGAACATCCCCAGAGCGATCCGGTGCTGGCCCTGATGGACCGCTACGGGGTGAACTCCGCCGACCTGCGCGCGCACGGTTCCCTGACCCGTGAGCAGGTGGAGCGTCTCCTCGAGGGAGTCCTCCGGTCCGTCGTGCCCCCGGAAGGAACCCGCGGGCAGTGAGCACCAAGGCGATGAAGACCTTACTCACCGTCCTGGGCCGCCGGGCGGCGGGAACCGTCGAGCGGCCGGCCGAGCCCCAGGAGGTCATGGAGGCGTTCTGCAAGGCCATGACCGCACGGACCGGCCGGCCGATCAGCCTCCTGTTCCGGGCGTTCCCGCCGGACATTCCCGTCTCCGGCATGCGACTGGACTGCGGGGACCACTCCATCATCGTCGTGGAGGAACGCACCGTCCCCGAGGCCCGGTTGGTCATCCTCGGCCATGAACTGTGGCACGAGGAGCAGGGCGACTGCGGTCACCACGTCGCGGGAATGCCGGCCGCCGCCCGCGCGCTGCCCGCCGGACAGGTCACGGAGGCGATCGAGCGGGCCATCGAGCAGATCCTCACCGCACACGAGGTACCCCGCGACGCGCTCCTCGCCGTCGCGGCCCGTGCCGGGTCGATGGACGACCACGAGGCGGACGCCGAGACGTTCGGGCTGCTCTTCGGCCGAGAGGCCCGCACCTGGATGAAAGGCCGCTACGCGCGGGGCCCGGTCAGCGCGGACACCGTGGAGGGCCGCATCAACCTGTCCCTGAGCAACCGCGGCGGGCACATCCTGTCATGAGCCCTTCCTTCCACGTCCCGTACCTCCTGCCCACCGTGCTCCTGGCGCTGGCCCTCGCCCTGAAGCTCCCCACGTTCCTGCGGGCCTCGCGCGACCCCGACGTCAGGGCGACCACCCTCCTGCTGACCTGGGCCACCGCCGTCCTCGTCGTGATCACCCCGGTCAACATAGAACGGCTCAACGCCCTCACGGGCGTACCGAACATCGCCGCCCCCTGGGCCTACTCCTTCCTCACCGCGTTCTGCGCGACCGGCCTGACCATGATCATGCGCTGGCGGGAGGAACCGTCGGAGGGGCGCCGGCGCAGAATCCGCCGCGTCTACTGGCTCTACGCGGGCGTCGTCGCCGTCCTGTGGCTGACGTTCCTCCTGGCGGACGTCCCGACGCCGCGCGTCTACGACCTGGACACCTACTACGCCGGCACCCCCTGGATGCGCGAACACATCCTCCTCTACATCGCCGCGCACATGGTGTCGTCCCTCGTGGCGGCCTCCATGCTCTGGAAGTGGTTCCCCGAAGTCGCCGACCGCTGGCTGAAGGCGGGGGTGGTCTTCCTGCAACTCGGCTTCGCGTCGGGACTCGTCTTCGACGTGGCGAAGACGGCCGCGGTCGGCGCCCGCTGGTCGGGACACGACTGGGACGTGCTCAGCACCCAGGCCGCACCCCCTTTCGCGCTGATGGAAGCCGCCCTCGTCGCCCTCGGTTTCCTCGTGCCGCAAGCCGGGCCGTTCCTGCAGAAATGGATCCGGGACCAACGCGAATACCGCCGGCTCGGCCCGCTGTGGCGCGCGCTCCGCGTCCTCACCCCGGCGGCGGCCGAAGCGCGCTTCGGGCCGTGGACCCCTCTCGACCTGCGCCTCATGCAACGTCAGCAGCGGGTCCACGACGCCCTGCGCATGCTCGACCCCTACGTCGACCCGGCTCTTCACCGGCGGGCCCGCGAGGCCGCGCGTGCCGGGCACGACGACATCCCGAACGCGGACGGTGTCGCCGGGGCGATCACGATCAGCGCCGCCCTCAGCGCCTACCGGCGGGGCGGACCTCCCGCCGCGCACTCCCGGGAGCCATGGGGAGGCACGGCCGTGAGCGACCGCATCGAAGCGATCGCGTCTGCCCTGCACCACCCGCACCTCCTCGAAGACGTCCGCCGACGCATGACCAGCACAGGAAGCGCGCACCACCATGGCTGAAGAGAACGCCCCCCGCCGCCTTGCCGCCGTGGTCGTCGGAGCCGGTGCCACCGGCCTGTTCGCCGCGGCGGCCCTCACGGACTTCGCCGACGTCACCGTCGTCGAACGCGACCGTCTCCCCGACGGGCCGGAACCGCGCCGGGGCGTTCCCCAGGCCCGCCATGCCCACCTGGTGTGGAGCGGAGGGGTCACAGCCTTCGACGAACTCCTCCCCGGTCTCACCGACGAGGTCGTCGCCCACGGCGGCCGTCTGGTGCACATCATGGGCGACATGGTCTCCCGGGCCCCCAACGAAGTATGGTTCCGCCGCTTCACCGCCACCCGTCACCGCAATCTGGTCTGCTCCCGCGACCTCCTCGACTTCGTCCTGCGCGGCCGCGTCCTGACCGACGGACGCGTCACACTCCGCGAAGGGACGACCGTCCTCGGCCTGGAGGGTGACGCCACGACCGTCACCGGCGTCCGCGTACGCACCGGCGACGAGGAGGGCACCCTCCGCGCGGACCTGGTCGTCGACGCCTCCGGCCGGGGCTCCCGTGCGCCGCAGTGGCTCACCGGACTGGGGGTGCCGACCGTCGCGGAGCGAGTGGTGAACGCCGGCGTCGCCTACGCCACCCGCGTCTACGACGCCCCCGAGGCGACCAGGGGGACCGGCTTCCCCCTGGTCAACGTGCAGGCGAACCCGGCGAAGGCGCCGGGGCGGGGCGGCATCGTCCTGCCCGTCGAGGGGAACCGCTGGATCGTCACCCTGTCCGGCACCCGCGGCGGCGAACCCACCGGCGATCCCGGCGCCTTCGTCGATTTCGCCCTCGGCCTGGGCGATCCCGTCATCGGCGAACTCATCAAGGACGCCCGGCCGCTCGGGGACATCGTCACCACCCGTGCCACGGCCAACCGCCGTCGCTACTACGAACAGGCCAGACGCTGGCCGGACGGCTTCGTCGTCCTCGGTGACGCCGTCGCCGGCTACAACCCCGTCTACGGCCACGGCCTCACCGTCGCCGTCCAGGGCGCCCTCGCCGTGCGCGACGTGCTGCGCGCGGCCGGGCAGGGGCGTCCCGGCCTCTCGCGCCGTCTCCAGCGCGCTGCCGCACGACCGGTGGCCGCCGCCTGGGACCTGGCCGTCGGCCAGGACGCCCTGTATCCGGGAGCCACCGGGACCCGGCCCAACGGCGTCGAACGCGTCCTCGCGCGCTTCGTCGACAAAGCGGTCGAGACCGGGGCACGCAATCCGCGCGCCATGGCGGCGCTGCTGGACGTCATGAGCCTGGAGAAACCCGCCACCCGCCTGTTCTCGCCGGACATGCTCGTCCCCATGCTCATCGGCCCCAGAAAGCCCCACCTGCAAGGCCCGCCCCTCACCGAGACGGAGCGGAAGGCCGCTCTGTCATAGCCGGGAGCCGGGCCGGTGCCGTGCTCGTCGCGGCGGAACGCCGGCCGCACCGTCCTCACGGCGCGGTACGGGCGCGCAGGATTCCCTCGACGCCCTGCAGGAAGGTCTCCGAGACCAGTTCGGGGTCGAAGAGACAACCGGCCGCCATGGCACCGTCCCGGAGCATGACGAGGTGCCGGCCGGCCGCCTCGGCGGGTGCGTCGCCGGTCTCCGCCAGCAGCTCCGTGACGGTGTCCAGGAACCACTGCCGGTGGGCCAGGACGGCTCGGTGGACCGGGTGGGCGGGGTCGGGATACTCGGCCACCGCGTTGAGGAAGGCGCAGCCGCGGAAACCGGGGGACCGGATGCCCTCGGTGATGGCCCCGGCGACGGCCCGGACCCTGTCGGCCGCCGGCCGGCCGCTCGCCAGGGCGGTGGCGACCTGCTCCCGGATTCCCCGGTCGGCCTGTTCGAGGTAGGCGAGAACGAGGTCCTCCTCGCCCGAGAAATGCCGGTACAGCGGCCGGCGACGACGCCACCTTGGCGAACCTCGCCGGCTACGCCTTCCTCGGAGGTGTCTTCTTCCTCGTCTCGGCCCTCCGGCTGAACCGGACCCGCGACGAGGTGTGACCTCCCCGGGCCCGGACGGGTCAGCCGGAGTCGTCGAACATGGCCAGCAGCGCCTGCTCGTCCGTCTCCGGTCCGGGCTGTTCCGGCTGCGGCAGCTGCTCGGCCCATACCGTCTTTCCCTGCGGCATGTAGCGGGCCCCCCAGCTGCTGGTGAACTGCGCCACCAGGAACAGACCGCGCCCGCCTTCCTCGGTCATGGCCGCCCGCCGGATGCGCGGAGAGGTGTTGCTGCGGTCGGAGACCTCGCAGATCAGCGAGTCGTCGCGCAGCAAGCGCAGGCACACGGGCCCCCGGCCGCCGTACCGCACGGCGTTGGTGACCAGCTCGCTGACCACCAGCCCGGTGTTGAAGTCCAGCTCCGACAGGCCCCAGGCGGCGAGCTGATCACGGGTCAGCGCTCTGGCCCGCGCCACGACCGAGGGGTCGGACGGGAACTCCCAGACCGCCACCCGGTCCTCGGACAGCGCGTGCACACGGGCCAGCAGAAGGGCCACGTCGTCGTACGGGCCGCCGGACGGGAGGGTGTCCGTGATCCGGTCACAGACGTCCTCCAGCCCCGGGCCGCCGTGGTCCAGCGAGTCCAGCAGCCGCCCGGTGCGCACGTCGGTGTCCCCGTAACCGCGGTCCTCCTTGAGCAGACCGTCGGTGTACATCGCCAGCAGGCTGCCCGCGGGCAGGTCGACGCCGGCGGACTCGTACGGCTGGATCCCGCCGAGCCCGAGCGGCGGACCGCCCGGCAGGTCGATCAGCCGCGCCCGTCCGCCCGGTGTCAGCACGGCGGGCGGCGGATGACCGGCCCGTGCGGCCGTGCAGCGGCACGACACCGGGTCGTACACCGCGTACAGGCAGGTCGTTCCCGTCGCGGGGTCCTGCTCGTCGTCCGACTCGCCGGGTGTCCGGCTGACCAGGTCGTCCAGGTGGGCCAGCACCTCCTCGGGCAGCAGGTCAAGACCGGCCAGCGTCCGCACCGCCGTACGCAGCCGGCCCATGGTCGCCGCCGCCTGCAGGCCGTTCCCGGGCACGTCCCCGACGACCAGCGCCACGCGCATCCCGGACAGCGGGATCGCGTCGAACCAGTCCCCGCCCACACCGGCCCTGGCGTCCGCGGGCAGATAACGGGAGGCGAGTTCGGCGGCGCTCAGCCGGGGCAGGACGTGCGGAAGCAGGCTGCGCTGCAGCGTCAGGGAGGCGCGGTGCTCCCGGCGGTAGTGGCGGGCGTTGTCCACGCTGATCGCGGCACGGGCCGCCAGTTCACCCGCCAGCGTCAGGTCGTCCTGCTCGTACGGCCTCGTCCTGCCGCGCCGGTAGAAGCCCGCCAGGCCCAGCACGGAGCCCCGCGCGGACAGCGGCGCGCCCAGATAGGAGTGCACGCCCTCGCCGAGCAGGCCGACGGGGTGCGCCCGGCCGGCCGGGGACCCGGACAGGGCGGCGGTCGGCACCGAGTCCGACACCGGCCGCCCGGTCTCCAGACACCGGGCCTGGGGCGTACCGTCGGGGTAGTCGACCGGTACGTCCACGCCGCCGGCCGGAGTGCCGCGGGAGTCCTCGCCCGCCCAGACGGCCACCCGGCGCAGTGCCGTGCCGGGGCGCAACCGCCCGGGCGGTGGTTCCTCGCCGGCCAGGACACCTTCCACCAGGTCGACGACGACCAGGTCGGCGAAGCGCGGCACGGCGATCCTCGCCAGCTCCTCGGCGGTACGCCACATGTCCAGGGTGGTGCCGAGCCGGGTGCCCGCCTCGTTCAGCAGGGACAGCCGACCGCGGGCCTCGGCGGCGAGCCGGCTGACGCCCGGCTCACCGACCAGCAGCAGCCACGCGTCGGCCGGCCCGGTGGCGGGCGGTTCCGCCGTCGCACCGGGCGCGTCCGCCCCCGCCGCCTCGGCGGGACGGTCCAGGAGCGGCACATGACGGCCGTCGGGGGCGGTCACGGTGCCCCGGCCCGGCGTCCCCCTGCCACGGATGTCCTCGAAGCTGACCTCGACCGCCGCGCCCTCCGCGTCGCCGTGGTGCAGCTCCCGGCGGCGCAGCACGGCCACGCGGCTGCCCGCGAGGGGCACCTCGGCGAACGCCTCACCGGCCGAGGAGATCAGCTCGACGGCACGCTCCAGCAGCATCAGCCGCTCCTGCGAGGCCAGGGGGGGAGCCAGCCCGCCGAGCCGGTGCAGCTCACCCGAGCCGAGGTCCAGCTCGGTGTGCCCGCCGCGCTCCCTGGCCCGCTGGAAGGAGCGCATCAGCTCGAGCTCGCGGGCCGTGCTCAGCTCCAGCAGGCGCTCCCCGATGCGTTCGGTGGCTTCCTGCAGGACCAGTGCCATGCCGGGGTCGGCCAGCGCCCGGGGCACGGAGAGGTTGACCGCGCCCCGCACGGTGCCGCCCACCGGGTCGCGCACCGGCGCGGCCATGCAGGTCAGCTCCTTGAGGCCGTGCAGGAAGTGTTCGTGGCCGACGACCACGAACGGCGCCCGGATGCTCAGCACCATGCTGACGCTGCTGGTCCCCATGAACCGCTCGTCGACGTTGGCGCCCGGTACCAGGGAGGCGGCGTCCATCAGCTCCAGCCCCGCCGGGGTGCCCCACCGGTCCACGATGTTCGCCCGTGAGTCGGCCAGCGCCACGGTCACCGGCACGCCCGAGAACCGTTCGTACAGGTGGTCCAGCACCGGCGCGGCGGCCCTGATCAGCCGGGAGTCGGGATCCAGGTCCCTCTCGACCGGCAGGGCCACCCCCTCCTGGTCGATGCCGAGCGACCGCGAGCGCTGCCAGGAGGCGAGGATCTCCGGACGTACTCCGGCGACCGGCTGCGTCCGGTCGCCGGGACCACCGCCCGAAGGAGTCGGATACGGGTCCACAGAATCAGGGTAATCGGGCACATGGGACGTGCGCTCGGTCGCGAGTGTCCCGGAGGCGAAGGATCCGGGTTCCGGACCCGGGACGGTCCCTCACCGGCCTTCACGGGCTGCGCAACAGCAGCAGGGCGATGTCATCGGTGGACGCGTGCCGGGGGACGGCGTGGCGCACCAGGTCGTCGGCCAGATCGTCGACCGGCTGGTCGCCCGCCCCGGTGAGGCGGTGTCGGCCGGGTGCCGGTCGTGGTTGGGGGAGACGAGGACGCTGATGCCGCTCTCGTCCGGGTGGAGCCGGAAGTCGAGCCACCGGCCGGGAGGGCGCAGCGCGGTGAAGGCGACGGGCTCACGGCTGAAGACCGCGGTGCGGTAGTGCTCCTCGTGGACCGGGTCGTCGAGCCGGGGCACGGCCTGCCACGGCAGGTTCCCCAGGAGGCGGTCGCGTTCGCGGCCGAGCAGCCGGGCCGCGGCGTCGTTGAGGTAGGTGATGCGCGCCTCCAGGTCGAGTCCGAGGGCGCCGACGGGCAGCCGCTGGATCAGGTCGACGGCGGCGATCCGGGCCTGCGCCGGATCGACGTCGGGCCGGCGCAGGGGCACGGTGCGCGGCTCGTCGGGAACGGTCCACGAGGCGGGCGACCGGTCCAGCAGCCGGGTGAGGCGCCGTGCGCTGGACAGGATGTGCCCGCGCTCGCGCGGCGTCAGGGACGGCGGATGGCTCTTGGCCCACACCAGCGCCATGACCCCGTAGCGGCGCACGCCGTGCAGGGGGTGAAGGCCACCGCGAACTGGTAGGGCATCCCGGCCGCGGCGTTCGGATACGGGCGGGCCATGTCCTCCTGGCGGCCCACCCAGACCAGCCGGTCCTCCCGCACCGCCTCCGACAGGGGGCCCGCGGCCGAGACCGCCACCCGCCGCCACGGAGCCACGGTCGCCCTCGGCATGCCGCAGACCGCGGCCAGGCCCAGTACCGGTTCCTGTGCCGACAGCAGGTACACGCCGTCCGCCAGTGCCCCGGTCCGGCGCACCGTGGCACCGAGCGCCTCGTCCAAGGAGGCCACGCCACCGTCACCGCCGGGCCTCTCATCACTCACCTGTCCGACAGTATGCGGTCGGTCGCCGGCGGGTGAAGGGTGTGCCGCGGTGTCCGCGCGGATGTGCCTGCCCCATGTGGCCGTGACCGCTGGCAGTCGTCCGGGCGGACGGCTGTGATGGACGTACGGGTCCGGTGTCCGCGCCGGGCACGCCCGCGCCGCGGGCCTCGTCCCCACCGGTCCGCCGGTCCTGTCCCGGTGTGCCTCGCGCGGCGTGGAGGGGAAGGACGGGGAGCACGCCGGCCGGCCGGTCACGGAGACCGTTCCGGCCCCGAGGTCCGGGCCCGCCGTCCAGGCGCGGTCGGACAGGAGAAGCAGAGGTGTGACATGGACAAGTCCCAACTGGCCCGGGCCAGTGTGCGCAAGGCCGCGCAGAGAGGCCACGACATCCGCGAGGAGGACGCGGAACAGGTGATCGACGCCCTGTTCGGCACGGTCGACATGGCGGGTGTGATCGCCGAGACACTCAAGCACGACGAAGCGGTGGTGGCCGGCAGCTTCGGCCGCTTCCACACCGACGGGGGTTCCGCCGCCTTCCAGCCGGGCAAGGCCCTGACCGAGTACCTCCACGACACCGCCCCGTGAGGGGACGTACGAATTCCCCGTCCCGGGTCGCGGGATCACGGCTGCCGGGTGGACGTACGGCGGGGAT
Source organism: Streptomyces sp. NPDC014676 (assembly GCF_043084105.1). Classification (NCBI taxonomy): domain Bacteria; kingdom Bacillati; phylum Actinomycetota; class Actinomycetes; order Kitasatosporales; family Streptomycetaceae; genus Streptomyces; species Streptomyces sp. NPDC014676. The sequence continues at coordinate 163,011 of NZ_JBIBZI010000016.1, forward strand.
CCGCCTGGTGCCCCCGTACTCCGCCTCCGGCCTTCCGGGCCCGGCGGCCCGGTGCCCGCGCCCGCCGAGGGCCGTGCCGGCCGCGGACGGCACCACGGACGACGACCCGGTGTCCACTGCGGTGATCCCTGCCCGGGAAGCCGAGGTGCTCGCGCTGCCCGGGGAGCACCTCGGCAACGCGGAGACGGCCGCCCTGCTGTTCATCTCCGTACGCACGGCCGAGTCACACGTGTCCTCGCCGCCGCGCAGGCCGTACCCGCCCGGCCGGCAGGCAGCCGCCTTCGCCCGGCGACAGAACCCGGGCGGGGCGGGACAGCCCTTGGTGACCGTCCCGCCCCGCCGCGGTCCACGGGTTCCTCGTCACCTCCGCGGACGCCCGGCCTCCTCGAGCCGCCGGCGCGAACGGTTCCCGCCCCGGCTGCGCAGAGAGGCGTCCGCCTCGGTGAGGACACGGTGGACGAACCCGTACGACCGCCCGTGAGCTTCGGCGATGGCCCGTATGGACAGGCCGTTCTCGTACTGCTCCTTCATCTCCCGCGCGAGTTCCGCACGGGCCGTGCCGGTGATCTGTTTGCCCTTGTCCACGGCTCGTCTCCTTCGGTGATCGACGTCTGGCCGTGATCGTCGTCTACCCCCGACGAGGGACGAGCCACTCGACGGGCGACGGCGGAGGGGAACAATCCGCGGGCGGGTGCGGTTGGGAAGGACGTGGTCGTGGAGGGGACAGTGTCCCCGGGCCTCACCCCTTGCCCGCAGGGACGATCGTCCGGCTGAAGCCCTGTGGAGCCTTTCGCCGCGTAGGCGACCGCCCTCCACGGTCACGCACCCGGTGGCCCCGGCCCGCGCCGGCGCCGCCGCACCTCATGCATGACATGTTCGAGCCAATGAGCTCGGACGGTGACGGAAGGAGCACCTCATGGCACGCAGTACCGCGCGGCCGGTCGTCAGGCTCAGGTCGACGGCGGGCACGGGAGTCACCTACGTGACCCGCAAGAACCGTCTGAACGACCCCGACCGGCTGGTCCTGCGGAAGTACGACGCGGCCGTCGGCGCACACGTCCTCTTCCGCGAGGAACGATGAGACCCACCCCCGTCCGCCGCCGACAGCGGTGCCCCCTCCGGTCCCGCGGAAGGAGATCGTGATGAAGGTACGCACGTCCCTGCGCTCGTTGAAGGCCAGGCCCGGCGCCCAGGTGGTGCGTCGGCGGGGCGCGACGTTCGTGATCAACAAGAAGGATCCGCGTTTCAAGGCCCGCCAGGGCTGACGAGCCGCCTCACCGGCCGGACGGCCCGGCACCGCACGCGCGGTGCCGGGCCGTCCGCCGCTTCCCGTCCCGGCCCCCGACGTCGTTCCCGCCCGCCGGCCGGTCGGCGCTCCAGGTCCCCGCGCATCTCGACGAAGAGCTTCCCCGCGTCGGCGAGCGTGCTGTTCTCGAAGAGCGCGACGGCCGCCGTGCCCTCGTCGGCCCGGCCGCGGACGACGCCGCCGTCCTCGCTCAGCGAGGCGAGCAGGAACTCCACCGAGCCGCCGAGCGGTCCCGGCTTCCCGTAGGTGCCGGTGACCGGCGTCATGCCGTCCCGTATCCCGCCGGGGCCGACGGAGATGCCCGTGAAACCGTCACCGCGCCCGTCCGGGTCCCGCCGCACGCGACGGCGCGGGCGGCTGGTGGGTGCGGGTGCGGAGGGTGAAGGCGGCGAGTGCGGTGGTGGTCATGGCGGTCAGCCAGGCCGCGCTGTGCAGCAGGGGGCTCAAGGTGGCGTTCCGGGTGAAGCCCGCGGCGAGGCTGGTCTGGAGGGAGCCGTAGCTCGGAAGCAGCTCGACCAGGGCCTTGTCGGCGGTGGTGCTGGCGACGGGATTCTGCGGCGCGAGATCGATGATGCTGGTCATGATGATCGTGACCAGTCCTTCGACCTCGCCGCGCAGGAAGAGGGCCAGGCACATGCCCATGGCCCCGTAGACCAGGCAGACCGCCAGGACCGCGAGGCCGAGGAGGAAGGGCTGGAGGGGGGACCAGAACAGCAGCATCCAGGCGGTGGCATAGGTGCTGACCAGCACCGAGGCGACCAGGAGCGTGGTGAGTTTGGCGCCGATGAGGGCGGTTCGGGGATAGCCGGCCGCGGTGAGGCGACGGTCGAAGGCTTTGGTGCGGCGTGCGGCGCTGAACATCAGGAATCCCACGAGGAGGGACACGGCGTTCAGGGAGCCGCTGATCATCGTGATCTCGTCTCCGCCGGCGCGCAGCCAGGTTCCGGTGGCGCGCAGCCGGAAGGGAAACGTCTTCGGCGTGGTGAGGGTCTTCGCCACGGTGATCCACATCGGGATGAAGGCGACCAGGAGCACGGCGGCCAGCCGGTTCTTCGCCATGGCCAGCAGGGCGTAGCGGCAGGCGACCCGGTAGGCCCTCATGCGGTGTCCGCCGTGGGCGAGGGCCCGAGGAGGCCGTCGTGCAGACGGTGCAGGACGTCCAGGCGTCCGGTGTCGTGGGCGAGGTGGGAGACGATGATCACGGTACGGCCGCTGCCTTTCAGCTCCTGGGCGAGGTCCCAGAACCGCAGATAGGTCTCCCAGTCGAAGCCCTGGTACGGCTCGTCGAGCAGGACGACGTCCGGGTCGTGCATCAACGCCAGGACCAGGTTCAGCTTCTGCAGGGTGCCACCGCTGAGGACTTTCACCGGCGCGTCCAGATAACCGGCCGCGGAGAGCGTGTCGATCAGCCGGAGCGCGCGGCCGGGGTCCGGGAGACGGTAGGCGATCTGGAAGAGACGCAGGTGCTGGCGCACGGTCAGTTCCTCGTCCAGGACCGGGTGCTGGGGGCAGTAGCCCCGGGTGCCCACCAGGTCGACGCGTCCGTCGTCGGGGCGCAGGTCACCGCTGAGGATGCGCAGCAGGGTGGTCTTCCCGGCGCCGTTCTCCCCGACGATGCCCACCAGCTGCCCTGCCCGCGCCTCGAAGCCGACCCCGCGCAGGACCTGCCGGGACCCGAAGTCCTTGCGGACCGCCGTCACGCGCAGCACCACCGCCGGTTGCCGCCTCACGTCCGGGCCCGGACGTGCGTACGGTCGGCGAACGGGCACCGGAGGGACGGCGGGCCCTCGTCCCGGTCGGCGTACAGCGGGCTCGAACTGGCCACAGAGGCTCCTCGAGAGCGATGGAGTGCACGGGTTCCGACCGGCCAACGATCCACGAGCCTGTCGGGACACGTCACGCGCGCTTCCGGGGTGTGAGCGGCTCCGGAAGCCCCCGGAACCGCTTGTGGGCCCCGTCGGCCGGCTGCCGCGGCTCACCCCTCCACGGGCCCGTCCCGGACCCTCGGCCGCAAGACGGTGAGGGGGCCGCTCCCATGGCCCGTACACCCCGCCCACGCGCGGCCGACGGCGTTGCCGCCGAGCGCGTTCGTCCTGCTGGAGCGGTCACGTCGGCCGTAGCCCCGCCCGGCCCCTGGGCCGGCCCGCCGGTTTGCGACGACGCCACCGGCGGGCGGTTCAGAGATAGCTGACGCCGGTCAGTTCCTCGGCCGCCGTCCAGAGCCGCTCGCCGACGGCCGGATCGGACGCTTCCCGGCTGAGCCTGGCCTCGGTGACCCGGCCGCGCGTCTCGAAGAACCCGGCCGGCCCGAAGAACTGGCCGCCCCGCACTCCGGGGTCGGTCGCGGCGCGCAACTGCGGCAGCGCGCCCCGCTCCACCGGCTGGGTGACCAGCAGGCCGAGCCGCGCGATCAGCCGCCCGGTCCGGCCGCGGTGCTCCCAGGCACGCGGGGTCAGGTTGGTGCGGGTGAGACCGGGGTGGGCCAGCGCGCTGACGACCGGCGATCCGGCGGCGCGCAGCCGGCGGTCCAGTTCGACGCCGAAGACCGTGGTGGCGAGCTTGGACCGGCCGTAGGCGGAAGCGGCCCGGTAGTCCCGCTCGGACATCAGGTCGTCGAAGTCGAGGTGCGCGCTCTTGTGGGTGATCGAGCTGAGACCGACCACCCGGGCCTCCCTCCCCGCGGCCAGCCGGTCGAGCAGCAGTCCGGTCAGCGCGAAGTGCCCCAGCATGTTGGTGCCGAGGTGCAGCTCGAAGCCGTCGGCGGAGGTGCGGCGCGGGCCGAGCAGCACCAGGCCGGCGTTGTTGACCAGCAGGTCGACCGCCGGGTGGTCGGCGGCCAGCTTCGCGGCGAACGCGCGGACGGAATCGAGGGAAGCCAGGTCCAGTTCGCGCACCTCGACGTCTCCACCGATCCGGCGGGCGGCCTCCTCACCCGCCGCGGTGTCGCGGACGGCGAGCACGACGCGGGCGCCCCGGCGGGCCAGCTCGGTGGCGGTGACCAGGCCGAGGCCCGAGTTCGCGCCGGTCACGACGGCGGTCCGGCCGTGCTGGTCGGGGATGCGGTCGGCGGTCCATCCGGCCATCTGCTGCTCCTGGGGGTGTCGGTGCGGTGGACCGACGACGCTAGGGCCGGTGCGGGCCGGTTCGCTCGTTCCCCGTTGCCTAGGTCTGCGGGACCTACCCTGGACGCCCGGCGAGGGGACACACTGGCGGTATGACCCATCCCTACGCCCGTGAGCTCGGTGATTTCCTGCGCGCCCGGCGCGCCAGGCTGCGCCCGCACGACGTTGGCCTGGAGCCGGGCGGCCGGCGCAAGGTCACCGGGCTGCGGCGCGAGGAGCTGGCCCTGCTGGCCGGACTGAGCACCGACTACTACCAGCGCATGGAGCAGGGCCGGGAAGTACGCCCGTCCGACGGCGTCCTGGACGCGCTCGCCGGCGCGCTCGGCCTCGACGACGCGGAACGCCGGCACCTGTTCACCCTGGCCCGTGCCGCCCGCCGGCCCGTGCCCGCACGGAGGGAACGCGGTCCGGAGAGGGTGCCGGACAGCACCCGGCGGCTGCTGCGGGTCATGGACACCCCGGCGGTCGTGCTCGGCCGCCACCTCGACCTGCTCGACTGGAACCCGATGGCACAGGCGCTGCTCGGCAGCCCGGACGGCTACCCGCCCGACCGGCTCAACATGCTCCTGCTGCTGTTCGACGACACGCGGACCGGCGAGCGGAGCTGCCCGGACTGGGAGCGTCAGGCCCTGGAGTACATCGGCATGATGCGCGCCGCCGTCGCCACCGACCCCACCCATCCGCGCGCCACCGCGATCGTCGGCGAACTGAGCATCCGCAGCGCCGAGTTCCGGCGGCTGTGGGCCCGGCACGACGTACGGGTGTCGGTCAGCGGCACCAAGACCTTCCGGGTCCCCGAGGCCGGCGACGTCGTCCTGGACTGGGACACCTATCCGCTGCCCGGCGAACCCGGCCCGGTCATGCTGGTCTTCACCGCCGAGCCGGGCAGCGCCGACGCGGACCGGCTGCGGCTCCTGGCGTCGTTGCACGCGACCCGCTCGACACTCACCGACGGGCACCGCTAGCCGGTCGGGTCCCCTCTCCGCGGGCGGAGGCGTCCCGGAACGGCGCCGCCCGTTCCGCGTCCGGCGGGAGAGCCCCGGCCTCCGGCCGCCCCGCCCGTCCGACCAGGACTCCTGAACCGGAGGGACTAGTAGAAGGTGCGGTGGGCCTGCCGCGGCGGCTCCCCGTGCTCCTGGAACCTCTTCCAGACGCCGTAGGCCGCCGTCACCATCACCCGCCACTCCCGACCGCCCTCCCACCGCGCGTGCCTGCGCGCCGACTCGTCCTCGGTGAGCCCGAAGCGGACCTCCATGCCGTCCTCCAGGACGGCTCCCGTTCCGTCGCATTCCCGGAAGAGCCGCTCCGTCGGGACGAACAGCATCCAGCCGCGCCGTCCGTCGTCGGGCACCAGCCAGGAGTACACGAACCCCGCCCCCGCGCTCCCGGACGCCTCGGCGACGAGCCGTACGCCGATCGACGCCACCCCCATGCTCCGCCCTCCCGCGTTCCTCCGGCCACGGACGCCGGTCAGCCTACGTGGACCGGCTGTCCATCGAGCCCCGTTTGACCTTGACACGGTGACAAGGCCTTCACTGCTTGCCGAGGAGGTGGTCCCGATGGCCACGACGAGACAGGACACGGACGCGGTACGAGTGCTCCAGGGGCTGGAGGACGGGAGTCCGTCCGTGCGGTTGCGGGCCGCTCTGGCGGCCGGCACGGCACCGGACCCGTGCTTCGTCGACAAGCTCGTCCAACGATGCGCACTCGAACCGGAGTTCTTCGTCCGGGACATGCTGACCTGGGCACTCACCCGCCACCCGGTGTCCATGACGCTCCCCGCGCTGCTCCGCGAAGTCCGCTCGGAGCGTGCGCGGGCACGGAGCCAGGCGCTGCACACGCTGTCCAAGATCGGGGACCGGCGGGCGTGGCCGGCGATCACACCGCGGCTCCTGTCCGACACCGACGACGAGGTGGCGCGGAGCGCCTGGCGGACCGCGGTCGTGCTCGTGCCGGAAGGCGAGGAACCCGGGCTGGCCGCGCTGCTGGCGGGACAACTCGGGCGCGGCGAGCGGGAGACGCGGCTGAGTCTCAGCCGGGCGCTGGTCGCACTGGGCGGCGATGCCGTTTTGCCGGCTCTGCGTGCCGCGGCCATGGCCCCCGACCCGCGCGTGCGCGCGCACGCGCTCGCCACGGAACGGCTGCTGCGCGACCCGGACACCGGATTCGAGTACGCGATCGAGGAGGCGAAGCGCGTCGTGGCCCTCGGCGGCCCGGGCCAGGAGGGAAGATAGAACGTGTTGATCGGTGAGGTGGCGCGACGGTCCGGGGTCAGCGCCCGCATGCTCAGGCATTACGAGTCACTCGGCCTGGTGCGGCCTTCGGGCCGTACGGGCTCCGGCTACCGGGAGTACTCCGACGAGGACATCCGGCGGATCTTCCACGTCGAGAGCCTGCGATCGCTGGGGCTGTCGCTGCGTGAGATCGGGCGCGCGCTCGACGACCCCGGCTTCACGCCCTCGGCGCTCGTCGACGACCTCATCCGCCAGACGCGCGAACGCATCGCGGCCGAGACCGAGCTGCTCACGCGGCTCCGCCGGATCGATGCCGCGGAACCCGCCGGCTGGGAGGACGTCCTGCGGAGCGTCGCACTCCTCCAGGCACTCGGATCGAAGAGCGCCGACGCGCGCCAGCGCGCGGCCCTTTCCTCGGCCGGCGAGGTCCCGGTGCCGGTGGAGGCCCTGGCCGAGGCGGTGCTGCGCGAGACGGAGCCGAACGTCGCCGGGGCCCTGCGCTGGACACTGGCGCGATCCGGCGGCGACGGCACGGCACTGCTGGCGCAGGGCCTGGACTCACCGGTGGCCGCGGTGCGTGAACGCGCCGTCCGGTCCCTCGCCGAGATGCCCGGTGACGAGGCTGCCGCCCGGCTGCGGGACGCCCTCGCGCACCCTGACGCCGTGGTCCGCGGGTACGCGGCTCTGGCGCTGGCGGCACGTGGAGCGGCCGATACGGTCCCGGCGCTCATCGACATGATCGTGGAGGGGAGGAACGACACCGACGCGGCCGACGCGCTGAGCGGGCTGGCGAGCGACCCCGCGACGGCGGACCGGATCGCCACCGGGCTTGTCGACCGCCTCGCCCACGACACCACCGAAGCGCCCGTACGCCGGTGGCTGACCCAGGCGCTGGCGGACATCCCGGGAACCACGGCGTCACGTGCCCTCGTACAGCTCTCGCACGACGAGGACCGTGCCGTCGCACTGACCGCGGCGTACCTCCTTCACCTGCGCGACGCACGATGACGGACCCCCGGAGGGCCGACGGGCCGGGCCGTGCCACCGTCCGTCCAGGCGCGCACGCGGAGCGGGCCGCAGGGCGGTGATCACGGTGGCATAGGCGTCCCGATACGGGGCACATGAAGGTCTGCTCGGCGCTGCCCGGTGGTGGGCCGCGGCGCCGGCCGCCTTGTGAGACGGACTTCGAGGGGAGAGGCATCACCATGATCCTTCCGGCGGAGAAGGAACTGCGCGCCGTACTGGCCCGGTTCGCTCAGGCGCGCATCGAACACGATGTGCGCCCCACCGGCCGCACCAGCCGGGACCTCGAGGACTCCACCTACACGCTGTGCGTGATGACCGGGGCCCGCACCGTCGAGCAGGCTCTGCTCGCGGCCGACGCACTGCTCGAGCGGTACGGCACGGACCGTATGAGCTCCTCCCCGAAGGACGAGACACTGGCCGCGTAAGGCCGGATCCCCGCCCCTCGCCGTCGAGTCGGGCGACCGGCGCGCCGTAGGAGAACCCGTACCCGGCGAAGGCGACGGCCTCGGAGAACCCGGCTCATGGCGTGGTGGAGGGGCAACGGCCACGGCAGCCGGTCCCGTTCCGGCAGACCGAGAACACCGACGAGGCCGCCCGCCGCGACCGGCGCGAGGCGGTCGCGGCGGGCGGCCGGCACTCCCTTGGGGGTGGGGGGACCCGGAGGAGCGGAGCGGCCACGCCGTCCCGTCCCGCCGGAGACCGTCCCGGGCGGGCGTCCCCGGCGCCGTGCACGCCAACCCCTCGTACCGCAGAACGTCGCCCGCCACGCCCCGGAAGTCCCCGGACGGCGGAGCGCCCCCGCCCTCCTCACCGTCCTCGGCCACCAGCACGGTCGGCCCGGGCGGGACAGCCGCTCCCGCTGACGCGCCGGCCGGGTCGCATCGGTGATGAGCACGCGCGCACCACAGTCGTCCAGCGGACGGACCGGCGGTGACGACGGCCCTCGGTGACACGTGTCCTACGCCGGATCCGATCGTTGATCAGCGCGTCACTTCCTACGCGAAAGGGATAAAAGTGCGTAATAGTCTCGCCATCGGTGCCGTCGCGGCACTTGCTGCTGCCGGGGTGCTCTTCCCGGTCTCCGCCGCGCAGGCGGCCTCGCCCGTGCCGGCCGACCCGGCCGCCGAATCCGCCAGGGACGGCAGCAGCCTGGGGGACCTGGCATACCTGGTACCGAGCCTCGCTCGCGGCCTGCTGCCGGTAAACCCGGAGGGAGACAGCGGCCGCTCCCCCCAGGAGCCCGCCGACAGCCCTGAGGGACAAAGCTGAGGGGACACCGCTGGTAGTGCTTCGCCGGGTCCGGTCCTGGTGCGGGTACCGGTCCATCACCTCGGCAGGTCCTGGATGGCGCCCAGGAGCTGGCAGGGGGCCGGCATCCCGGCTTCCGCGCCGCACCCGCCCGGTGGAGCCGGGACCGGTTCCGGGGACGCCGCAGGCTTCCCGCGACCGGGACGGCGGGGCGCCCCTGCCCGGGACAGCGGAATCCGCGCGTGCCGCGCACCGGCCGTTCTTCCCCGGAGCGCGGGCGGACCGGCGCGGCCGGTATCCGGTGCGGCACGCCTCAGATCAGTTCGGGCTGGGGTTCCGGTCGCCGCGCCGGTGCGGTCCTCGGTTCCCACCGTGCGGTGGTCCGTACGTAGCCGTAGATCACCGAGACCATGGCCAGCACGAGCAGCGGTCCGGACACCCAGGGATGCGCGGCCATCGCCGACGGCAGGAACCGGTAGGACAGCAGAAGCGCGGCGAAGACCGTCACGCCGTAGGCGACCAGCCGGATCCCCGACCGGTCCCAGCCCTGGTCGAACGAGCGCAGGGCCGCCTCGATCGTGAGCGTGAACACCACGCCGGCGAGGAGGTCCGCACCGTAGTGGTAGCCGAATCCCAGCGTCGCGGCGAGCGTGGCGACCAGCCAGAACGTTCCCGCGAACCGCAGGACGCGAGGGCCCTTCCGGGAGTGGATGAAGATCGCGGTGGCCCACGCCGTGTGCAGGCTGGGCATGCAGTTCCGCGGGGTGATCCCGTCGAACGGCATGGGCTGCGGGGCATCGGCCGACGGCAGCGTCCGCGGCCACAGATCGGCCACGGCCCAGGGCTCGCTGGGCGGCATGTCCGGCGCCCACAGGCTGACCGCCGCCCAGTGCTCGGTGCCCGTGCCGTAGGCGAAGAGCGGTCCGACCACCGGGAAGATCATGTAGAAGGCCGGCCCGACGAGGCCGATCACCAGGAACGTGCGCACCAGGTGGTGGCGCGGGAAGCGGCGCTCGACCGCCACGTGGCGCAGTTGGTACAGCGCGGCGATGACCGCGGCCACCGCGAGATTGCCGTAGACGAAGTCGAGGAAGTTGAAGCCGACGGGGCCGGTGGCCGTCACGATACGGCCCGCCAGCCACGACGGGTCGCCCAGCGCGTGATCGGCGGTGGCCACGTACTGGTCGAGCACCGTCGGGCGGGTCTTCGAGGTGATGAGCAGCCAGGTGTCACCGGTCTTGCGGCCGGCCACCAGCAGCAGGGCCAGCCCGACGCCTTTCAGGAGCAGGACCCGTTCCCGGCCGGTGCGGCGGGTGACGGCGACGACCGCACAGCCAAGGATCACCCAGAGGGCGCCGTTGCCGAAGGGGTGGCCGCCGGCCGTGTCCGCGTCGGCCGCCCACCGGACCACCAGGAAGGCGACGTCGACACCGATCGCCGTGCCCACCGCGACGAACCGTTCCCGCCAGGTGAGCACCACCATCATCAACGCCATGGCCGCGTACAGCAGGCCGCCCGACTTGGGGGCGTACACCACCTCCCGCACCTGGTTGGTGAGCGGCCCCGGCAGGCCGTAGTGACGCGCGGCGAACTCCAGCGCGACGAGGAACCCGAGGGCCACGGCACCCACCGCGGCCCAGAGGACCGTCCGTGGCCGACGCCACAGGGGGAGCGCGGTTTCCCGGTCCGTTCGCGAAAAGTTCTGCGGTGGTATGTGTATCAATTTTCGACTGCTTTGCTAGAGGTTGGTCATGTCAGGGCGGGTTCCGCTCGTCACCTTCCGGCCGGCGTCGCTTTCCCCCTCGCCAAGGGCGGTCCGTCGGAGCAAGACGGAAAGAACGCGGCGCGGGTTCCGGCTAATTCGCCGTCGAGCCGCGCGTCATCCGCCGGCTCCGGTGCGGGGCGCCGTCCCGGCAGTCCGGCCACCGCCGTTCTCCGCGCCGCCGACGGCTCACGCCGCGGCGGGACGGGCGTCAGGGGGTTCGCCCGGCGGACGTGAGGGGATCGCCGGGGACCGGCCGGGGCACGGCCATGAGGCCGTCGTACAAGGATCACCGGCTTCGTGGCACCCGCCGCAGGGGCAGGCCCGGCCGAGGCGCACGCAGGTGCGACGCGGTCACTTCGTCAGCGTTCCCGCTGTGTCCCCCCATGCCCCGAGACACCTCACGCCCCCTCGATCCGCCCCTGCACGCCACCCGTGCCCCCGGTGTGCCTCCCCAGGCCCTCACGCCGAGACAAGCACAGCGCATTCGGGCAGGTCAATAGCCATGCGGAAGCCATACGACGATCCAGACGCGGATGCCCTCCATCCGCGCCGCACGCTTCCGCGGGTGTTCCGTCGTGTCCGCTCGCCGGTCAGCCGTCCGACGGACCCCGTCTCCGCCGCTCCTCCACCGCGCCCCTGCGCGCGGAACCACGCACCGCGTTCCGCCGCCAGGATCACCAGGTCCGGGTGACCGTGCCCCAGCCGCCGGCGTACGCCCGGCCGGCCCCGGCTCAGGAAGGAACCAGCCGAGAGGCCCGAGGGAGACGGCTGGGGGACACCGGCCGTACGCGCCGGGCACCGTTCCCGACGCGGTCGTCGTCATGGCGCCGGGCGGTGACGTACGGGCCCGGGGCGGCCGTCACCGCCGCGCAGCGGCACGGCGAAGAGGCGTGGCCGAGGGTGCCTCCCGCCGTCGAAGCCGCGGCCGGGGGGGCGAGGCCCGCGGTCCTGCCGAGGCCGCTCTCTCCCGGTCCGGCCCCGACGGCCCGGACAACACGGCCACGCACCCCGGCGTCCTCGGGGGCGACGAGACCGGCCACACCCGGTGCCCCGCCGGGACCCGGAGGCGAGACCCCGTCCTCCCGGCAGGGGCGAGCGGTGAGCGGTCCGCGCGTACGGCGGGTTCCTCCGTGCCGGGGCGCGGCTCGTCAGGGCCGCCGTCCCGCCGTCGGGTCGAGGCCGCAGGTCCCCGAGGCCGGCACTCCGTCCTTTCCCGTGAGCCGCACGGTGGCCCGGCCGTCGCCGCCTTGGCTGTAGGCGATCGTGCAGAACAGCTGGCGCAGCGCGGTCCGGCCCAGCCCGTCCAGCGCGATGGGCAGGCCGGCCGTGACCTCCTCGCCGCCGGGCGAGACCTCCACCCGGAGCACCGCGGACCGCGGGACGGGGGGAAGGGACGTGCCGAGCCCCGCTGCGCGGTCCTGTTCGTCGGGACCGCCGAGCAGCGCGAGGATCACCTTCTCCGCCGGCACGGGCACGGCGTTCGCGCCGGTGGGGTCCTGGCCGGCGACCGGGTCGTCTTCAGGGCCGTACTCGGGCACGGAACCGGTGGACCGGACCACCGGACTGATCCCGCCGTCGCGCGAGTGGAAGAAGAGCAGCATGTCGTAGTCGCGGTCGACGAACGCCTGGACGGAGGCGGGACCGCCCGCCTCGATCACGTCGGTCTCCTGGATGCCGCAGCCGCCGAGCAGCAGCACCCCCGACACGACGGCGACCGCGCGGGCACCCCGGCACATCCGCGCACGCCTCATCCGTCGGCCTCTTCCGGATGGAGCGGTATCTCGACGGTGAAGACGGCACCGCCTCCGGGAAGGTTCCCCGCGCGGACGGTCCCGCCGTGCAGCCGCACGTTCTCCTGGGTGATCGCCAGCCCCAGGCCGCTGCCCGCCGACCGGGTACGTGCCGCGTCGGCCTTGTAGAACCGGTCGAAGATGTGCGGCAGCACGTCGGGCCGGATGCCGGGCCCGCTGTCGGCGACCTCGGTGATCAGTACGGGCGGGCCGGGGGAGCGCGCTTCGCCGCGCAGGCTCACGGTGACGGGCGCGCCGCCGTGCCGCAGGGCGTTGCCGACGAGGTTGGCGATCACGATGTCGAAGCGGCGCGGGTCGAGCCGGGCGCGGATGCCGGGGGGCAGCGCGGTGCGGACGCGGCCGTCGGTCCAGTGCCGGTTCTGCAGCGTCTTGCGGATGGTCTGCGCGACGTCGACCTCGTCGGTGTTGAGCTCGGCGGCGCGGGCGTCGAAGCGGGAGATCTCCATCAGGTCCTCGACGAGCACGGCGAGCCTTCCGGTCTCGGTGCTGACCAGCCGGACCGCGCGGGCGGTGTCGGGGTCCAGCCGGTCGGCGTCCTCGTCGAGGACCTCGGTGACGGCGAGCATTCCGGTGAGCGGTGTGCGCAGTTCGTGGGAGACGTCGGAGGCGAAGCGGCGGGCGCGTGCCTCGGCCTCGCGCAGTTCGCGTACGGAGCGTTCGAGTTTGCCGGCGGAATCGTTGAAGGTGCGGGCGAGATCGGCCAGTTCGTCGCTGCCGCGTACCGTGATCCGCGTGTCGAGCCGGCCGCTGCCCATGCTCCGGGCGGCCTGGCGCAGTTCCCGCACCGGCCGCAGCACGCTGCGCGCGGCGATCAGACCGGGGATCAGCGCGACGACGAGGCCGGGCAGGGCGCCGTCCCGGGCGGCCACGAGGAGCGCGTCGACGTTGACCTGCTCGTCGGTCATCCGCATGACGGCGTAGAGGACGAGTCCGCTGGGCAGCACGCCCTCGGGGCCGGTCCTGATGACGGTGGGCATGGCGATGGTCAGGTAGGGCACGCCGTCCTTCACGACCCGCTCGAAGCTGCCGCTGGGGTGGGCGTGTGCGGCGCGGCGCAGTCCGGGGGTGATGACGGTGGAGACGGGGTTGTCGCCGGAGGAGGCGCGGAGCGAGCCGTACTCCGCGAACACCACCCAGGGGCGCGGCTTCCCCTTGCGGGCGAGGTCACGCAGGATCTCCTCCAGCCCTTCCCGCTGTACGGGCAGGCCCCAGCCGGTCTGCTGGACCTGGTCGCGGAACGAGGAGACCGCGGTGTCCTGGGCGGTCTTCAGCAGGGCGTTGCGGGCGTCGCGGTAGGTCAGCGCGGACGTGGTGCCCGCGCTGACGGCGGCGACCAGCAGGAAGGCGAACACCAGCCGGGTGCGCAGCCCGAACGCCCTGGCCCGGGCCCGCCCCGCAGGGGGGCCGCCGGACGTGCCGTCGTCGGGCGCGCCGTCGTCGGTTCCGCGGCGCCGGGCGCCGGAGAGGCCGCGCAGGAGCCGCCGCGCCGGGCCGGGGCCGCAGGTCACAGCGGTCCGAAGCGGTAGCCGAAGCCCCGCAGTGTCTGGATGTAGCGGGGGCTGCCCGCCTCGTCCTCGATCTTGCCGCGCAACCGTGCGACGCAGGCGTCGACCAGTCGTGCGTCGGCGTGGAAGCTGTGCTCCCACACGTGTTCCAGCAACTGCTGCCTGCTGAACACCTGCTCGGGGGCGGCGGACAGATGGAGCAGCAGTTTGAGCTCGGAAGGGGCCAGCGCGAGGTGCCTGCCGGACTTGGTGATACTCAGCGCGGCCCGGTCGATGGCCAGTTCGCCGTGGACCTCGACGGCCGTCCGGCCCTGGCCGGTGTGGTCGATGCGGCGCAGCACGGCACGGATCCGGGCCTCGATCACCTCGGTGCGGGCGGGTTTGACGATGTAGTCGTCGGCACCGGCCTCCAGGCCGATCACCACGTCGAAGTCGTCACCCCGCGCGGTCAGCATGATGATCGGCAACTGGCTCCGCTCGCGGACCCGCCGGCAGACCTGCACCCCGTTCATGCCGGGCAGCATCAGGTCAAGGAGCATCAGATCGGGCCGGAACTCCGTCAGCGCGGCGAGACCGGCCTCGCCGGTCGCGGCCGCCCGTACCTCGTGTCCACGGCGGCGCAGACCGAGTTCGACCCCTTCACGTACGGAAGGGTCGTCCTCGACGAGGAGCACGCGGGGCATGAGTGGTTCTCCCTCGGTGGTGGTCAGGTCCGGGTCACTCTCCGGCGTGCGCCGGAGAGCAGGGCGTCGAGTTCGGTGAGCCGCAGCGGACGGGCGAGCAGGGCGAAGGAGAACACGACGGCGGCGGCCCCGGCGGTTGCGGCGGCGAGGGCTCCCGCCCGTGCGGCCCCCAGCGCGGCCAGGTGGCCCAGTACGGTGGCGGGTACGGCGGCGAGGACGAGCCGCGCGTGCGTTCCCGCGGCGGTCGAGCGCAGCGGACGGGCGACGGCGAGCCGGCGGCTCAGCACCCGGGCGGTCACCGCCCAGCCCGCGCACAGCGCCACCGAGTACGCCGCCGCCATGCCGGTCACGGCCCAGCGGGCGGGCAGCAGTTGGGCCGCCGCCACGGACAGTCCCGCGTTGAGGACGACGATCACCAGGTTGAGCAGGAACGGCGTACGGGTGTCGGAGAGCGAGTAGAAGGTGCGGGAGAGCACGTACTGGCCCGACATGGCGACGAGCCCGGGTGCGAAGGCCATCAGGATCACGGCCATGGCCGCCGTGTCGTCGGCACCGGTCCTGCCGTGTCCGAAGACGAGATCCGTCACCGGCCGGGCGAGGGCGAGCAGCATGCACGCGGCGGGTACGACGGCGGACGCGGAGGTGCGCAGGGCCCGGGAGACGTCGCGCCGCAGGGCGGCGGTGTCCCCGTCGGCGGCGGACGCGCTCATCCGGGGCATCAGCGCGGTGACCAGGGAGACCGTGATGATGCCGTGCGGTACGACCCACAGGACGTAGGCGTTGTTGTACGCGCTGAACCCGGGGCCGCCGTCGAGTCCCGCGGTCGTGGCCAGCCGGGTGGTGACCCAGTAGGCGGCCTGGTTGGCCAGCACCAGCAGCACCAGCCAGAAGGCCGACCGCAGTGGGCGGGTCAGTCCGCCGCCACGCCAGTCGAAGCGGGGCCGCCAGCGGAACCCCGCCGCGCGCAGCGCGGGGAGGAGGGCGAGGGTCTGGACGGCGATGCCGGCGGTGGTGCCCCAGCCGAGCAGGGCGGTCTCGGCCGGAGTGAGGGTGTCCCCGCCCGTGGCGAAGGCCAGGTACAGGCCGAACACGGCCATGACGACCAGGTTGTTGAGGACCGGCGCCCACATCATCGCGCCGAACCGGCCGCGTGCGTTGAGGACCTGCCCGAGCAGGGTGAACAGCCCGAGGAAGAGGATCTGCGGCAGGCAGTAACGGGCGAACGCGGTCGTCATGGCGGCCTGCCGGCCGCGGTAGTCGGTGTACGCGTCGACGATCGCGGGAGCGGCCCACACCGCGGCCGCGGTGATCGCCAGCAGGCCGGCCACGCAGACGGTGACGAGCCGGTCGGTGTACGCGACGCCGCCGTCCTCGTGTTCCTTGGCCGTCTTGACCAGTTCGGGGACGAAGACGGCGTTGAGCGCGCCGCCGAGGAGGAGCATGTAGACGATGGTGGGCAGGGAGTTGCCGACCGCGTAGCCGTCGGCGGTCGGCCCGATGGTGCCGAGCGCCGCCGCGACCACGGCGGAGCGGGCGAAACCGGTGCCCCGGGAGACGATCGACCCGGCGGCCATGACGGCACTGCCGCGTGCCGTGGAGGCCGTCTTCGCACCGGTGCCGTCGTCGCCGGACCGCCCGCCGTCCGGCCGGGAGGCGGCACCGTCCGTACCGGTCGGAGCCGTGGCGCTCACCGGCGGTTCAGGTACGCCTGGAAGGCGCGGTACAGCGTCTGGTTGGCGGTACCGCCCAACGGTCTCTCCCATTCCCCCAACGTCTCGACGACCTGCCCGCCGGTGCCGAGCTTCCACCGCAGCAGTCCGTACGCACGTTCGGCGGGGTCGAGAGTGGAGGGTACCCCGCGCATGTCGTAGACGTCGGCGCCGAGGGCGTGGGCGTCCTGCAGCATCCGCCACTGCAGGGCGTTGGAGGGCCTCACCTCGCGGCGGTGGCCGGCCGACGCCCCGGTCTGGTACCAGACCCGGCGGCCCACCGTGATCATCGTGTGGGCGGCGAGGACCTCACCGCGGTGACGGGCGAGATACAGCTTCATCCGGCCCGGTTCCTCGGCGTTGAGCGCCGCGTACTGACGCTCGTAGTAGGCGAGGGAGCGGCCGAGCCGGAAGCCGTCGCGCTGCTCGGTGATGCCCAGCAGCCGGTAGAACTCGGGGAGTTCGGCGGCGCTGCCCACGACCACCTCCACGCCCTCCTTCCGGGCGCGCCGGACGTTGCGCCGCCACTCCTGGTTGAGCCCGGACCACAGGTCCTCGGTGGTGCGTCCGGCGAGCCGTATCCGGAAGACGTGGCGGGGCTGGGCGTCCCCGTCGTCCGCGGTCCCGTCACCGCCGCAGCGGCGCCACCCCCGGGCGCGCAGCCGCTCGGCGACGGCGGTGCCGAGCGGGTCGACCTCACTGGCGAGCACGTCGCCCAGCCGGCGGCCCGGTCCGGCGAGCGGCTTCAGCGCGGAGGCGTCCCAGCGCCGGTACGCGGGGGAGGGGCCCATGCGTACGGCGAACACGCCCGCGCCGCGCAGGTGGTCGAGCAGCGGCGTGAGCCAGACGTCGACGTCGGGATCCGTCCAGTCGGCCACGGGTCCCTCGGGAAGGTAGGCGAAGTACCTGCGGGTGCCGGGGAACTGACGCAGCAGCACCAGTGCCACGCCGCTCAGCGCCCCCGATCCGGGATCCGTGCCCCAGCCGAGCAGCCGGGCCCGCCAGCCCTCCTTGACGTCGGCCCAGGAGGGGCACTGCAGGAAGCCGGGGCCAAGGGCCCGGCCGGTGGGCGACGCCAGGAAGCCGCGGTAGACCTCGGGCGTGACGGGCCCGAGGACCACGGGCCCCTTCCCCGCCCGGGGGACGCGGCCGGGCGGTACGAGCAGTGCTGACACGGTCCGATCCTCGCTTTCTCCCCGGCCTGTCGCAGGGACGACGACGATGCTCACAGCGGTCCGTGACCGCTCCGCACGGCGAATGTGACGGGACCATGACCGTTCCTCACCAACCGCCGTCACATTGCCCCGTAGCGGCTGACCTGCCCTTTTCCTGGTTCTGAAGTCACGATCGTCCGCTCGTCACCGCGGAGTCGTCCGTCACGGAGGTCCCCTTGCACCGCACACGTGTGTTCGCCCACGCCCCGATACGGGCCGCCGTCGCGGCGGCCCTGCTGGCGCCGCTCGCCGCCTGCTCGATGGGTTCGCCGCCGGCCGCCTCGGACACGCCGCGGACCGGGAAGCCCGGCGACCGGCCCGTCACGGTCACCGTCACCCCCGAGGGGCGGCAGGCCGCGCCGGGCCGGCCGGTGACGGTCACCGCCTCCCACGGCCGTCTCACCTCGGTGACCGTCACCGACGCCGACGGCCGCCGGCTGCCCGGCGAGGTCGCGGCCGACGGCGGGACATGGACGTCGGACCGCAAGGCCGCGCCCGGCACGGCGTACACCGTCGCCGCCGCGACCCGCACCGAGGGCGGCACCACCGCGACCACCAGGACCTCCTTCACCACGGCAGAGGCGGACAAGGTCAACAAGGTCGACTGGCGTCCGGGCACCGGCACCACCGTCGGCGTGGCCCAGCCGGTCTCCCTGGTCTTCGACAACCCGGTCGCGAACCGGGCCGAGGTCGAGAGGCAGCTCGAGGTCACCACCTCGGACGGCACCGAGGGCTCCTGGGGCTGGATACGCGACTGGTCGGGCAGGGACAGGGCCGACTGGCGTCCGAAGTCGTACTGGAAGCCCGGGACGAAGGTGACGCTGAACGCCGAACTGAACGGCACCGACTCGGGCCCCGACGGCGGCTGGTTCGTCCGCGACTACACGACGACCTTCACCGTCGGCGCCCGGCAGATCGTCGAGGTCGACCTCGACCGCCACCGGCTCACACTGGTACGCGACGGCGAGACCGTCCGGAGCATCCCGGTCTCCGGCGGCACGCCCGGCGGCGACAAGCGCTCCTGGCACGGAACGGCCGTGCTCATGGCCAAGGAGGGCACGATCAACATGAACTCCGAGACGGTCGGACTCGGCGACGCCTACGACAAGATGGTCGACTACTCGATGCGGCTGACCTGGTCGGGCATGTACGCGCACGCCGCCCCGTGGAACGCCCCCTATTTCGGCAGCGCCAACCGCAGTTCGGGCTGCATCGGTATGAGCGACGCGGACGCGGCCTGGTTCTACGGGCAGGTACGGCCGGGCGACCCGTTCGAGATCACGGGCGAGGAGACCAAGGGCGTGGTCGACCCGGGCAACGGCTTCGGTGCGTGGAACGTGCCGTGGACCGACTGGCGGCGCAAGAGCGCGCTGCGGTGAGGACGGCGCCGACGCCGGGGTCACCGCACCGGGCCGGCGTGCCTTGTCCGCAGGCCTTTCCGACTCAGCGGAACTCGTGGACCACCTGGATCCTGCCGACGATGTGGGCGTTGAAGTCGTCCAGTTCCCCGGCCGGGACCCAGAGTTCGAGGATCGTCCGCCCACCCGCCTGCTGGATGGGATACCGGCTCAAGAACTCCGACTCGACCTCGAAACGAGTGACGAAGCCGGCGCCGTCGTGCTTCACGTTCCAGTCCCGGGCGATCCTGATCGCGTAGTCCTCGTCGAGGACCGGGTAGAAGATCGGCTGCTCGGGCAGCCGGGGCGGCCACGCACGCCAGTTCAGCTCCCGAACCAGATCCAGCTCCTTGGGACCGGTGGGACGCCACAGGGTCGTCGTCGCTTGCCGACTGGTCATGCCCATCACTCTCTGAACACAGGCCGCCGGTACGGCGGTCCGGGAACCCGGACGATACCGGCACCACCGACCCGGCAGCCACGCGGTTTCCGCTTCTGCCCCGACGACATGGGGACGGGGGCGGCTCCGCAGCGCGCCGAGGGCGGTGGCACGCACACCGGGGTCGGGGTCGTCGGCGAACGGCGGCAGCGCGTCGTCGGCGAGAGAGCCGGGCATCCGCGGCGCGGACAGCGCCCGGGCCCGGACCGCGGCCCGTGGGTGACGGGCGAGGGGGCGCAGCAAGGCGGCGTCCTCGGGACACCGCTGCTTGGCCGGCCCGACGAGTGCCGCCGGTGCGACGGCAGCCGGGCCGGCGCACAGCGCCCGGTAGTGCGCGTGGGGGTCGTCGCCCGCCGCCCGGAGTTCCCGGCACACCGCCGCGCTGACGGTGCCCGACCGGACGCCGGCATCGAGGATGATCCGGTCCTCGGCCGGCCCGGCACCGACCGCCGAGTCCACACCCTTGCCGTGAAGCAGCCGTTCGCCGGGGGGTGTGCAGCAGGGTGGGGCGGAGTCCGTACGTCGTCATGGGCGGACTGCAACGCCCTTGCCCACCGCCCTCACCAGTTCTTTTCCCTCTCCCGGTGCTGCCGTCGTGGACAGCCGGAGCGCCGGGCCACGGAGCGCGGTGGGCCGCACGGCAGTCACCTGAGACCCATAGGATCCTCGCTCACGCAACCCACGTCGATGCTGAGGCGTCCAACTCCCTGACAGGCGGCCGCCGATCACCCAGGAGAGCTCGTGGCGAAGAAGGACCCGATGACGGACGCGGCGGGGGAGAAGGACCGCGAGAAGTGGATGGCGCGTTTCCAGGTACGGCTGGCCATGCAGCCGGGCGTGGACCGGGCGGTCGTGCTCCAGGCGGTCAAGGAGGTCACGGCGCACTGCGCGGATACGGGAGAGCACCCGCGGACCGCCTTCGGCGACCCGGACGCCTACGCCGTACAGGCCGCCGCGCGGCTGGTGCCGGCGGACCGGACGGCGCGCGCGAGGCGGCACAACGCCGTGGTGGACGCGCTCGACTCCGTGTCCAGGAGGGCCGGGGACGTCGCCGGTCTGTGACCGGTCGAAGCGACTTCCGTCATGCCCGGCGCCCGGGTTCTGACACAGGCTTCTGTCCGCGACGACCGTCGTGGCCGGGCCTGGTGGCGTCAGCGGCCGGTCAGGGCGGCGAGGGTGGCGTCCAGGTCGGCTGCCCCGGGCCGATTGTGGGGGAGCTTGGCGAGGATCCCGGCCATGCCGCAGGTGTCGGTCAGGGCGGAGAGGACCAGGCCGCCGGCGACGCCCGCGGACAGCCGGCGCGCCGCGCTCCAGCGCTGTCCGGCGATCAGACCGGTCAGGACGAGGGATCCGGCGACGAGGCGGACCTGACGGTCCATGGCCCGAGGGGAACGGGTGACGGCGGGGCGGTGGATGTCGTGACCGAGTTGCGTCCAGGCGGTGGTGCCCCCGGTGAGAGTGGCGGCGCTGATGCCCTGACCTGACCGGCCCCGGTCCGGTGGACCGCCGGGTGACGTCCGCGGACGGTGCCTTCGAGGCGACGGTGGAGCACCGGCCGCGGTCCTTCCAGCACCTGGCCGGGATCACCGCGTACCACAACACGCGCAACTGGTACTTCCCGCACGTCACGGCGGACGACGAGGGGCGGACGGTGCTGCGGGTGGCGGGCTGCGACCGCGGCGCGCTGAGCGTGGACGAAGCCGGCGAGGTGTCTCTCGGTGAGACCCGCCGCCTGCGTCCCGGCCTCGACCTGCGAGGGGCCGTCCTGCGTTTCCGTTACGCCACCGGCGACGACTGGCAGCCCCCCCGGACCGCCGCTCGACGCCACCGTCCTGTCCGACGAGCACGCGGAAGAATTCGAGGACGGGCGGATCCGGGCTCTCGGCTTCACCGGCGCGTTCGTCGGCATGTGGGCCTGGGACCTCACCGGGGGCGGCCTGCCCGTCGACTTCGACGAGGTGACCTGGCGCGCACTTCGTCAGCACCGCGAAGCGCCGTGATCGCTTCCAGGGGGAGCGGCCGCCGGGGGGAGGGCTGTCCGGGGCCTCCCCTCAGGGCCGGTCCTGCCCGCCGGTCACGGCGTCGACCGGGTGTCTGCGTGGCCGTGGCGGAATGGACCGCGGCATGTCGGCTGAAGTCCTCAGGAACGGGGCCGCCGTCTCGGTGCCGCGCCTCGAACGCGGCACCACCCGGCCCGCGTCCACGGAGAACAGGGCCCTGAACCCCGTCCCGCTCGCACGCGACGATGCCGAACGGCTTCTCGAGTTCGACCACGGTTTCGTCGGGCAGGCCGTGGTCCGGCTGGTGGCGTTCGGCTTCCTCGGGGCGGTTCCTCTTGCCTGCCTGACGTTCCGCCTCGTCGGGTCACCGCTGCCTTGGAACGTGTGTCACCAGCCGCAGCCGCTGCTCGCACCTGCCCACCCGTACCGTCTGCCCCCATGTCAGCTCCAGGGCATCGCCCTCCACACCGTCCCCGAAGGCGACGAGACGTTCGGACTCGACGGTGAGGCGCAGCCGGCCGGTGGCGGCGAGTTCGCCGGCCACCAGGGACGTCCCGGTGGCCGGCGACGGCCAGGCCTCGCGGACGAACCAGAGCAGGCGGTCCTCCGTGGGGTGTGGCAGACGCAGAGCGCTGCTCCGCTCCTGCCACACCGACCGGAGCCAGCCGGTCGCGCCGGTACCCGTGCCCACCAGCACTCCGGAGGAGGCCTGGGCCTCGACGACACCCCCGTCGCCCTCCAGGCCCAGGCGGTACCTGGCCGTCTGGTGTCCGACGGCGCCGAGGTAGATCTCGTTGAGCGCGACCAGCCGCTGGGTGTCGTCGGCGACGGCCTCGACCATGGTGAGTTCATCCGCCCGGGCCGTGGACGCGCCGCGCAGCAGCGCCGCCGCGTCGGCCGCCCGGTGCCGCACCAGTACGCCGGGGTTGCGCCCCGGCTCGGGATCGACACCGATCACCGGCTGCCCGGCGAGGTACTTGGCCACGTTGGCCACCAGTCCGTCCTGTCCCACCACGACCACGACGTCCTCCGGGGCGAACAGGAAACGGTCCAGGTCGCTCCGCTCCACCCGGGCCTGCCGCCAGGTCAGCGGGACCGCGGCCGCCACCTCGGCCAGCGCCCGGTGCGCGCGGCGGTGGCGTTCGGCGACTTCTCCGAGATCCCGGCCCCGGGAGGAGAGGAAGAAGGCGGCCTGTCCGTGGGTACCGTGCCGGGCCACCAGTTCCTCGTACTCCGTGGTGCGGTGGACCAGGACGGCCCGCGGGGCGAGGCTCACCCCCGGGCCCCGCCGCCGAGCCGGGCCAGCAGCCCGGTCAGCACGTCCGGCGAGACGGTCACGCTGTCGATGCGCGGCAGGTTCTCCGCCAGCCGCGTCCCGGTGAGCGCGTGCAGCGTCGCCACGTCGACATCGCCGTGGACGCGCAGCCAGGCCGCCTGGGCCTCGGCCCGGGCCTCGCCGACCTCGCGCGCCGCCTCGGCCTCCGCGCGGGCGAGCGCCACCGAACGGGCGGCCTCGGCCTCGGCGAGCTTGACCGTGCGCGCCGCCTCGGCCTGTGCGCGCACCCGGTCCGCCGCCGCGCCCTCCTCCGCCTCGCGGCGCGCGTTCGCCCCGCGCTGTTCCACCAACCGTTCCTCGC
The DNA here is from genome assembly GCF_043084105.1 of Streptomyces sp. NPDC014676. Taxonomy (NCBI): domain Bacteria; kingdom Bacillati; phylum Actinomycetota; class Actinomycetes; order Kitasatosporales; family Streptomycetaceae; genus Streptomyces; species Streptomyces sp. NPDC014676. The sequence continues at coordinate 186,107 of NZ_JBIBZI010000016.1, forward strand.
GGCGGGCGAGTTCGATCTGGCTGGCCAGTTCGTTCTCGGCGATGGCGCGCTCGCGCTCGACGGCGACGGCCCGCCGCTCGTACGTCGCCCGGTCGGCCTCCTGCTGGATCAGCTCCCGGGCGGGCGTACGCAGCGCGCGCTCCACCTCCGCCTCGGGACGTACCGCCATGACCCGTACGGCCACCACCTCGATCCCGGTGGCCGGCAGCCGCGGCTCGGCGCCGAGGCCCGCCGCGATCCGGTCGCGCACCGCGGCCACCCCGTCGATCAGTGCCGCGGACAGCGGGGTGCGGGCCAGCACGTCCAGCGCGTGCTGCTGAGCCGTCTCGGTGAGCAGTGTGCCCAATTGCTCCAGCGGGGCCCCGCGCCAGGCTCCGGTGTCGGGGTCGACGGAGAAGTCCAGGCGGGCCGCGGCGAGTGCCGGGTCGCCGATCCGGTAGGTGACGGTCGCCTGCACCGACACGTCCTGGAAATCGGCGGTACGGGCGCGGAAGGTCATGGCCAGCTCCCGGTCCTCGACCGGCACCTCGGAGAGCGCGGCGGTCAACGGGCGGAACCAGAAGCCGAGTCCTGGCCCGTCGTGCACCAGCTTGCCGCCGCGGTGGTAACGGATGTGGGCCGTGGGCGTGGAACGCAGGTGGCGCCAGCCCAGACGCCGGGTGATGTCGGCCATGGGATCTCCTTCTTTCTCGTCTTATTGACGATAATGCGGAATTTTCTTATCGTCAAGAGGACGAAAAAAAGGGGGGTGCGGTGTGGCTGTCGCGCCTGTGGGCGGCGGAAGGCCGGCACCCGGGGCGACGGCCGGGCGGCAGACCCTGCCGGCCCTGGCCCATCTGCGGTGCGGCGACACCTGTGCGCAGCGTGCCACCAGGCCCGGTGTCGCGACCGTCCATTGCTACGCGCGCGCGAGGCGGCACGGGATGAACGTCCACGTCCGCACGGATCTGTTCGGGCGTACTGCTACGGGCCTCACCCGCGCTGCCCGGCGCCACGCGCGACCCGGCCGCGGCCCACGTACACCCGCGGCTACCTGTGGATCGCCCGACGCGCTCCTTGCGACGCACCGCCGGGTCCAGGCTGCGTTACCCTACGGCCAATCAAGGTCACACCATGTTGGGGGCGGACATGGCGGTGCGGGGCGAGGCGATCCTGGCCGAACTCGGCTCTCTTCCGGCTCACGTGCGCGCGGACTACATCCGTGTCCTCGAGACGGTCGCACGGATCGCTCCTCGCATGTGGACCCGTCGAAGGGGCGTCCGGCTACAGTGGATCATGCTCCGTGACGGCGACGATGCCGTCGTGACGCAGGTGGACTCCGGCGAACTGAGCAAGCACGTCGACTGGGACGGTCCACGGTCCGCCCGCTCTTTCACCGGTGCCCTACGGGAAAAGCTGGGAACGAACCGGTGCGCCGCTCTGGTCTACGGGAACGCGGTCGACTCGCGCACATGGGGTTGGGTCCTCCCGCTCCTGCTCGGGCGGCTGCCCAGGCTGGACACAGCGGTGATGGTCGAGGTCGAACACCGCACCGGAGCCCGGTCCACCTTCTCGTTCCCGATCAAGTACCGGCGCCTGCCCGTCCGAGGCCTGGGGTTCGAGGAGGACGTGCACGCGATCCTGCGGTGCGCCAGGAACCCGTGACCCGTGTTCCACGTCCCCACCGATGACGTCCCTTTTCGCGGTGCAGGCGATCAGCCGTCCGGCGCGGCGGAGGAAAGCGGGGGAGGACGGGGCCGCTGCGCGGGTCCCGTCCTCCGAGCTGCGGTCCGGCGCGCGGGTCAGACCGGTACGGGAGTTTCGTCGCGTGTCTCCGCGTCCAGCCGCCGGTTCAGCTTCTCGCCCTCGATGTCGAGGTCGGGCAGGGCCTTGTCGACGGGCCCCGGCAGCCACCAGGCGGCACGGCCGAGCAGGGACATCACCGCCGGTACCAGCGCCATGCGGACGACGAAGGCGTCGATGACCACGCCGACGGCGAGGGCGAAACCGATGGATTTGATGATCGGGTCGTCCATCAGGACGAAGCCTCCGAACACGGACGTCATGATGAGCGCGGCGGCCGTGACGACACGGGCGTTGTGGCCCATGCCGCTGACCATGGCCGCCTGCGGGTCGGCGCCGTGGACGAAGTCCTCGCGCATACGGGAGACGAGGAAGACCTCGTAGTCCATGGCGAGGCCGAACAGGATGCCGATGAGCAGGATCGGCAGGAAGCTCACCAGCGGGCCGGGGGTGTCGACGCCCACCAGGCCGGCGAGGTGGCCCTCCTGGAAGAGGGCGACGGTGATGCCGAAGGTCGCGCCCACGGTGAGCAGGAAGCCCAGGGCCGCTTTCAGCGGCACAAGGACCGACCGGAAGACCAGCATGAGCAGCAGGAAGGACAGGCCCACCACCAGGAGCAGATACACCGGCAGGGCGTCGGCGAGCTTCTCCGAGACGTCGATGCCCAGGGCGGTCGCGCCGGTGAGGGCGATGTCGGCACCCTCGATGTCCGCGACCCGGTCGCGGATGTCGTGGACGGCGTCCTCGGTGGCGACGGCGGTCGGGCCGGACTCGGGGATGACGGCCAGCAGGGCGGTGGTGCCTTGTTCGTTCAGCTGCGGCGGGGCCACGGCCAGGATGCCGTCGGTGTCCTTGATGAGTGCGGTGGCCTTCTCGGCGGCCGCCCCGGTGGACTGCGCGTCCTCACCGTTGACGACGGCGATGAGACGGCCGTTGAAGCCCTCGCCGAAGCCCTCGGACGTCAGGTCGTACGCCTCTCGCGCGGGGGAGCCCTCGGCGGCGGTGCCCGCGTCCGGGAGGGCCATGCGCATGTCCTGGGCCGGGAGGGTGAGCGCGCCCAGGCCGAGGACGCCGACGACCAGGAGCGGTACGCGCAGCCTGGTGACGAGCCGGCCCCAGGTGAAGCCGAAGCCCTCGGTGGCGGCGCCCTCCTCGGCGGGCTTTTGGCCCGCGCGGCGCTGCTTGCGCGGCAGGATCCTGTCGCCGGCGAAGGAGAGGAAGGCCGGCAGCAGGGTGAGGGCGACCAGCACGGCGACGGCGACGGTGCCCGCCGCGGCCAGGCCCATCACGCTCAGGAAGGGAATGCCGACGACGGAGAGGCCCGCCAGGGCGATGACGACGGTGGCGCCGGCGAAGACGACGGCGGAGCCGGCGGTGCCGGTCGCGCGGCCGGCGGCCTCCTCGGGCTCCAGGCCCTCGGCGAGGTACTGGCGGTAGCGGGAGGTGATGAAGAGCGAGTAGTCGATGCCGACGGCCAGGCCCAGCATCAGCGCCAGGATGGGGGCGGTGGAGGTCAGTTCGATGACACCGGTCAGGGAGAAGAGGCCGGCCATGCCGACCGCGACACCGATCAGCGCGTTCAGCAGGGTCATGCCGGCGGCGACCAGCGAGCCGAAGGTGACGACCAGGACCACCGCGGCGACCAGGACGCCGAGCGCCTCGGTGGAGCCGACCTCCACCTCACCGCCCATGACCTCGCCGCCGTGCTCGATCCGCAGGCCCTCGGCGTCGGCGCCGACGGCCTCGTAGGCCGACCTCTGCTCGTCGGTGACCTCGTCGGCGGCCTCGTCGAACTGCACCTGGATCAGGGCGTAGCGGCCGTCCTGGGAGACGGAACCGGCCTGGAACGGGTCCATGGCGGCGGTGACGCCGTCGATCCCGGAGGCTTCCTTCACCACGGGCGCCACCGCGGCGGGGGACAGCCTCTCACCCTCGGGCGCGGCGACGACGATGGTGCCGGTCGCCCCGCCGGCCTGCGGGAACTGCCGGTCGAGGTCGTCCAGCGCCCGCTGGGACTCGGTGCCCGGCATGGAGAACTTGTCGCTGGTCGGGCCCATCAGGGTGGCGGCTCCGACACCCAGCAGGGTCAGCAGGAGCAGCCAGAGGGCGGCTATTCGGCCTCTTCTGCGGAAGGAGAACCGCCCGAGCCGGTACAGCAAGGTCGCCATGGAGGAGGGGTCTTTCCGTGAGGGGTCAACTGGGGGTGTGGTCAAGCGTCCGCAGCGCACTGCGGATCATTTCGGCACGCAGCACCTCGTCCGGCGCCACCTCGTCATCGGTGGCGCCGGTGACGAAGACGCCGCCCAGCACCATCCACGCCGCCACCCGGGCCGGCGGGTGCTGCGAGCGGCCGGCCAGCGCGTCCAGCAGCCGGTCCGCCAACTCGATGACGTTGAGGTCCTGGTGGCAGGACATCTCGGCGATGTCCTCGAAGAGGAGCCGGATCTCGCGGCGGAACCGCAGCGTCAGGTCGACGTATCCGACGACGGTCTCCTCCACCAGCCGGCCGCCCTCCAGCCCGGCCACGCGGTCGAGCAGCGCGGCGAGGGCGTCCTGGGCCGGGGTCAGCAGTTCGGTGAGGATCTTTTCCTTGCCGGCGAAGTGGTAGAGGAGTGACGCCTTCGAGCAGCCCACGTCGGAGGCGATGTCCTGCAACGAGGTGCCACGGAAGCCGTGCACGGCGAACAGCCGCAGTGCCGACTCCAGGATCTGACCGCGCATGGCGGAGGCGGAGCGTGCCATGACCCCACCATAACTGTCCGATCGGTCAGGACTGACCGATCGGACAGTGTGTCGCTATGGCTTGCGCCACTCCTCCTGTCCGGGGCTTGCACGGGCCGCACACCGCCGGCCTCACCGACTCGCGCACGGGAAAGCACCGCCCCTCGAGGCGCGACGCCGGAGCACGCACGGAAACCCCTGTGCACCGCCCCGCACACCTCTGCGATCATCTCCGAATGGCGCACAGTCTCGAGTCGCTGGTCATCCGGCACACCCACCGCCTTCCCTCCCCCCGGGGCTCCGCGGGCGAAGGAGCCACCGCCACGCGGCAGTTCGACGCGGCGTTGGCATCCGTGGGCTTCAAGCTCTCGGCGGAGCTGCTGGAGCGGCTGTCCGGGCTGTCCGAGGCCGCGGTCGTGCACACCGCCAAGCGGACGCTGCGCACCGTGAGCGAGATGGTGGGCGACCACGTCCGGCACAACGCGTACTTCATCGACTTCCCGGCGAACGTGCCGGACACCGAAGAGTTCTGGATGCGGTGTGTGACGACGGCGCTCATCGACGACACGTCGCGGGAGAACGTGCTGACACAGTCGGCACACGGGGTGCTGGACCTGCTCGGCCTCCCCACGTACGGCCGCTACCAGCACACCTACGAGGAGATGCTCGCGGCGCAGGACGAGCTGATCGCCTCGGCGGGCGACCGGGTGACCGTCCTGCACCTCGGGCGGGATCTGGACGACGAACTCACCGGCCTGTACCTGGCCTTGGCGGGCAGTACGACGCCGCTGGGCGAGGACCACCTGCGCGACCTCGGGATCCTCGCCGAGCGGTGCGCGCTCGGCCCCCAGCCGGAGCCGATCCCGGTCCGGGAGAACCGGGCGGTCGTCAACAAGGCCCGTCTCGCCGTCGGCGCGGACCTTCTGCTGGACACCGTCACCGATGTGCTGCGGCTGGCCTGCGCGCTGTCGGGCGGCGACGTGACGCTGCAGGAGCCGACCCGGTTCCGGTCTCTCCCGCGGCCGGCCCGCCGTGCGCTGCTCGCGGGCCTCGACGCCGTGGTCGCGGCGAACCCCGCCAAACTGGCCGATGTGCACGCGCACCGCGAGCCCTTCAAGCGGCTCGGTGAGCGCCTCCACCCGCACGAGTACCCGCGCTGGCCGCACGCCGCCGATGTGTTCGCCGTGGCGCGGGGCGAGAAGGAGGCACGGTCCTTCGACAGCCGTGTCGAGGAGTTGCTCGACGAGTCCGACGTCCTCGGTGCGGTACGGCTGCTGAAGTCCGCGCCCGGCAAGCTGTTCCGCTCCCTGGACCACCTGCTGCGCATCGCCGCCGACCAGGAGCAGCGGGACGCGGTGACGGCCGCCGCGGTGCGGGTCGCTCCCGAGGTCTCCGGCCGGGTCGTGCTCTCGGTCCGCGAGCACTTCCGGAACCGGGAGCGGGAGACCGGCGAACTCCGGATCTTCGTCAACCGCCGGGGCCGGGGCTGGGCCGCCCCCGACACCCGGCTGCCGGTCCCCGCCGCCGACCGCGACCGCCTGGTCGCCGCCCTCGACGCCGAGATGCGCCGCAGGCTCCCGGCACCGGACCGGCTGCTGCTCGGCCCCGACGTCCTCGACGTGGCGCTCCCGCTCAGCGGCAGGGCGACCGCGACCGGGCTCGGCGTACTGCCGCGAGGTTCGCTCTCGGCGGTCGACGGCGAACGACTGCGCTTCTTCGTGTACTGGAAGGAGACCGGGCGCCGGACCGACTACGACCTCTCGGCGCTGCTTCTCCGCAGCGATTACAGCACCGACTCCTGGCTCTCCTACACGTCCCTCAGGGCTGTCGGGGGCAAGCACTCGGGCGATGTCACCGAGGCGCCCGACGGGGCCTCGGAATTCATCGAGCTGTCCCTGGACCGGGTACGCGGCACTTTCATCGTTCCGCAGGTCAACATCTACGCAGGCGAGGGCTTCGAGGAGGTCGAGGAGTCGTTCTTCGGTTTCATGCTGCGCGACGGTGAACAGAGGGGCCGGCCGTTCGAGCCCCGCACGGTACGTATGAAGTCGGAGCTTCGCGGGGCGGGCCGAGTGGCGCTGCCCCTGGTGTTCCGGCGCGAGAATGACGGCCGGTGGCGCGCGAAGTGGCTGCACCTGTACCTGAAGGGCATCTCGTCGGCCAACCGGGTCGAGGAGAACCAGGTGTCGGTGTCCAAGGTGGTGCGCGCCGTGGTGGAGCGCGAGCACCTGACGGTGCGGTACCTGACCGGCCTGATGTCCGGCGACACCACGGCCGTGGAATCGTGGGACGGCGGGCCGGTCCCGGAGGAACCCGTGATGTACATCGGTCTCGAACGTCCCGAAGGGCTGCACCCGGACTCCCGGGTCATCACCCTGGAGAATCTGCGCGACTTGATCCCGGGCTGAATGCTAGCCTTGCCCACGGCGAGGCCATGAAAGGGCTTCCTTCTCAACTCCTTTCGACAGCAAGCTCTTTCGCTTTCCTCGCCCTCGACATCGCTTCGGGCGGCACCCGCACTCACCACGCGGGGCCGCCCGAACCGCCGTGACTCACCCCGCGGACGAAACGGTTCGGGTGTACGCGCTCGTCGAGCTCTTCGAGGTGTTCGTCCCTGCCGGTGTCCCGGCTGCCGGCGCTGCCGCCTGCGGACCGCCTCCGTGGATTCCGTACGTCGCTACGACGAAACGAGGACCTGCTCAGACGTCGGCAACCTCATGTCCCGCAACAGCTAGGGTCCGTCTTCAAAGATCATCTAGGTGGTGGATCATGGTGTCGTGGTACGTCGTCATGAACTCACGGACCAAGAGTGGGATTTGCTCGCTCCGCTGATACCCCGGGCCGCGACGGGCAGGCCCCGCGTGGCAGACCGGCGGGTCATCAACGGGATGGTCCACAAGATCCGCACCGGGATCTCCTGGCGTGACCTGCCGGAACGCTACGGGCCGTGGAAGACCGTCTACACCCGCTTCCGCCGCTACGCCCTCGACGGAGTCTTCACCCGGGCCCTGCAGCAGGTCCAAGCCCACTCCGACGCCGCCGGCGACATCGACTGGCTGGTCCAGATCGACTCCACCATCGTCCGCGCCCACCAGCACGCCGCCGCCACCGGCCGAAAAGGGGGCGGCACCAACAG
>NZ_JBIBZI010000017.1:0-94647 GCF_043084105.1 Streptomyces sp. NPDC014676
TGGCCGAGCTTGGCCTGGCTGTACTGGGCGGTCAGCTTCGCCCGGGAGAAGGCGAGGATGAAGTGCCGCCGGTCCCAGAGCTGACGGACGTACTCGCGCAGGGACGGCCGGGCGCCGCTGACGGACAGCCCGTACTTGGCGGCGAGCCGGTCCGCCGTCAGGCCTTCGTCGGGCGGCACGGGCGCGGTGACCGCGACCCTGCCGTCGTGCGTGGTCTCACTCACTGGTGGAAAACTTTCGTCCTCGAGATGCGCGGCCCGCGGGCGGGCCTGGCATGAGCCGGAGAGCCTGGGTACGGCCCCGATGTTCCCGGATACGAGCTTGTCAGATGACGGGGGGCCGGCCCAGTCGGGTCAGCCGCCACACCGTACGCCACTTCATGGGCCGGCGGGGTCCGCAGGGGGTGGCCCAGCCCTCCCGGAAACCGCCGAACCACGCCTTCAGCGCGGGGCGCGAGGGCCGGCGCAGCAGGGTGAGGAGCATCCAGACGCCCAGGTAGACCGGGACCAGGGGCGCGGGAAGGTTGCGGCGGGCCAGCCAGACCCGGTTGCGGGCGACCATGCGGTGGTAGACCGCGTGCCGCGAGGGGGCGGTGGCCGGGTGGTACAGCACCATGTCGGACCGGTAGTCGATCATCCAGCCGGCGTCGAGGGCCCGCCAGGCCAGGTCGGTCTCCTCATGGGCGTAGAAGAACTCGTCCGGCAGCCCGCCGACCTCGGCGAGGACCTTGGTGCGTACGGCGTTGGCGCCGCCGAGGAAGGTGGTGACGCGGGAGGAGCGCATCGGGTCGGAGGCGCGCAGCCGGGGCACGTGGCGGCGCTGGGTGACCCCGGTCTCCGGGTCGGCGATGCGGAAGCTGATGATGCCGAGCGCCGGATCGGCCGCGAAGGCCTCGCGGCACAGCTCGGCGGTGTCGTGGCCGGCGAGCAGGCCGTCGTCGTCGAGGAAGAGCAGGATGTCGACGTCGGTGCCGCCGGGACCGAAGGCCTCGATGCCGACGTTGCGGCCGCCGGGGATGCCGAGGTTCTCCGGGAGTTCGACGGTGCGCACGCCCTCGGGGACCTCGGGGACGGGCGAACCGTTGCCGACGACGACCACCTGGACCGGGTCGCCGTCCTGCTTGGCGACCGAGTCCAGCAGGGCGCGCAGCTCGTCGGGGCGGTTGCCCATGGTGATGATCACCGCGCCGACCTTCATGCCGGCGCTCACTTCAGCCTGCTGGAGGCGAGGACGGACACCAGGTGCAGCAGGGTCTGCAGCAGGGCGATGCCGGCCAGGACGGCGGTGCCCAGGCGGGTGAAGAACAGGTCGCCCTGGACCGCGTCCGCGATCGCGAGGACCAGGATCAGCAGGGACGCCTCGATGCCGAGGATGAGGCGGTGGAACTTGAACGCGGCGGCGGCCCGGCGGGCCAGCGCCATGCCGGAGGAGCGCATCTCGGCGGCGGCCTCCTTCACCGGCGGCAGCCCGTTCTGGTGGCGGGCGACGCCGACGAGGTCGGTCTCGGCCTTGATCAGGATCGCGCCGAGGGCGGCCAGGGTGCCGAGGAAGGCCCAGAGCCAGTCGATCCGTCCGCCGCCGAACGGGTCGGCGGCGCGCAGGCCGAGGCCGACCAGGACGGCCGCGTCGGTGAGGTAGGCGCCGACCCGGTCGAGGTAGACGCCGCCGAGCGAGTACTGCTTCCGCCAGCGCGCTATCTCGCCGTCGACGCAGTCCAGCAGCAGGTAGAGCTGGACGGCGACCACGCCGAGGACGGCCCCCGTGATCCCCGGCACCAGCAGCGCCGGGGCCGCGAGGACACCGCAGACGGTCATCAGGTACGTGAGCTGGTTGGGCGTGACCCTGGTGTTCACCAGGTAGCGGTCCACCCGCAGGGACACCTCGCGCATGTAGAGGCGCCCCATCCAGTGCTCACCGCTGCGCCGGTCCTTGACCCCCGGGGGGTGGACGACCGGACGGAGTTCAGCTACCGATGGCCTTGACATAGTCGGCGTAGACGTCCTTGATCTGTTCGGTCTTCAGGTCGAGATGTTCGAGGATGGTGAAGCGGCCGGGGCGGGTCTCCGGGGCGAACTCGACGACCCGGACGAATTCGTCCACGGTGAATCCGATCTCCTCCGGCAGCACCGGAAGCCCGTGCCGGCGGAGCACCTCGGCCATGGCGGCCGATTCCTCGTGGGCACCGCGCAGGTACATCGCGAAGGCGGCGCCCAGTCCGCACTGCTCGCCGTGGGCGGCGGCCCGCTTGGGGTGGAGCAGGTCGAAGGCGTGGTTGATCTCGTGGCAGGCGCCGGAGGAGGGGCGGGAGTCGCCCGACACGGACATGGCGATGCCGGTGAGGACCAGTGCCTCGGCCAGCACCTGGAGGAAGCCGTCGTCGCCGACTCCGCCCGGGTGCCGCAGCACCGCCTCGCCGGCCTGCCGGGCCATGGCGGCGGCCAGGCCGTCGATCTTCTCCCCGTTGACGCGGTGGGCGAGTTCCCAGTCGGCGACCGCGGAGATGTTGGAGACGGCGTCGCCGATGCCGGACCGTACGAAGCGGACCGGGGCCTCACGGATGACGTTGAGGTCGATGACGACCGCGATCGGGTTCGGTACGCCGTAGGAGCCGCGGCCCGCGTCGTTGTCGAGGGTGGCGACCGGCGAGCAGAGGCCGTCGTGCGCGAGGTTGGTGGCGACGGCGACCAGGGGCAGGCCGACGCGCGCCGCCGCGAACTTGGCGCAGTCGATGATCTTCCCGCCGCCGAGGCCGACGACCGCGTCGTAGCGGCCGCCCTTTATGCCGCTCGCCAGCCGGACCGCGTCGTCGATGGTGCCGCCGTCGACCTCGTACCAGTCGGCGCCGGGCAGCGAGGGCGCGATCCGCTCGCGCAGCCGGGCGCCCGAGCCGCCGCTGACGGCGATGGCGAGCCGGCCGGACTGCGAGATGCGCTCGTCGGCGAGGACGCAGGCCAGGTCGTCGAGGGCACCCGGGCGGATGTCCACGACGACCGGCGAGGGGATCAGCCGGGTCAGTACTGGCACGCGATCTCCCGTCCGCGGGCGAGGTCGTCGTGGTTGTCGATCTCCACCCACGCGACGTCGCCGATCGGCGCCACATCGATCCGGAAGCCGCGGTTCACCAGTTCCTGGTAGCCGTGCTCGTAGAACTGCTGCGGGTCGGTCTCCCAGACGGTCTTCAGCGCGTCGGCGAGCTCGCCGGCGGCGTCGCCCTCGATGAGGGTGACGCCGATGTACTCGCCGGTGGCCTCGGCGGGGTCCATCAGCTTGGTGATCCTCGTCATGCCCTGGGCGGGGTCGACGACGACCTTCATCTCCTCGTCGGCGAGCCGCTTGACCGTGTCGAGGGCGAGGATGATTTTCCTGCCCTCGCCGCGGGCGGCGAGCAGGGTCTTCTCCACGGAGACCGGGTGCACGGTGTCGCCGTTGGCGAGGATCACGCCGTCCTTGAGGGCGTCACGGCCGCACCACAGGGAGTAGGCGTTGTTCCACTCCTCGGCCTTGTCGTTGTCGATGAGGGTGAGCTCGAGGCCGTACTTCGCCTCCAGGGCGGCCTTGCGCTCGTAGACGGCCTCCTTGCGGTAACCGACGATGACCGCGACCTCGGTCAGGCCGATCTCGGCGAAGTTGCCGAGGGTGAGGTCCAGGACCGTCGGCTCGCCCTCTATACCCGCGGGCCCCACCGGCACCAGCGCCTTGGGAAGGCTGTCGGTGTAGGGGCGCAGACGCCGTCCGGCGCCGGCCGCCAGCACGAGGCCGATCATGCGGGTTCTCCTTCATCGTGTACGGCGGGCGCCCCGGAGGACGCCCAGAAGCGGATGCTCTCGACGAGCACCACCAGGGCCACGGCCACGGCGAGGACCGTGAGCGCGACCGTGAACTGTGAGGCGGTGAGCAGTGCCGCCAGGACGGCGACCACCAGGGTGCGGCCCTCGTGTCCCCCGATCGCCCGCACCAGCCAGCGCGGGGACGCGCCCGCGTTGCCGCGGATGCGGTAGACCGTGTCGTAGTGATGGTAGGCGACCGCGGCCACCAGGCCGTAGGCCGCGGGAAGGGCTCCGTTCACGTCCGCTTTCGCCGCCAGTGCGAGGACGGTGCCGTACTCGGCGGCGCGGAAGACAGGGGGGACGAGCCAGTCGAGGGCGCCCTTGAGGGGGCGGCCGACGGCGCCGGCGGAGAAGAGTACGTAGACGACGGCGCCGACGACGGTCTGCCAGCCGGCGCCCCAGAGGACGGCGGAGCCCGCCACCACGACAGCACCGATGGCCGCGGCGAGGACGTTGACACGGGCCCACGAGCGGCCCAGCAGCTCGACCAGCGGTCCGCTGTCCGCCAGGTCCGCCAGCGCCTGTGCCGCCCGGTCGGTCCGCTTCGCCTTGCGGGTCAGCGAGCGCAGGACCCGGCCGGCGGTGGTGTACGTCGCGGCGAAGGCGCAGCCGACGAGCAGGGCGTAGAAGGTGATCCGGGGGGTGGTGACGGCCGTGAGGACGGCGATCATCGCCCAGCGTTCGCCGATCGGCAGGACGATCATGCGGCGCAGCCAGACCGTCCAGCCGACGCTGTCGAGTCTGTCGGAGAGGGCGGCGGTGGGGCTCGTGTTGGCGGTGGCGTCGTGGTTGGCCTCGTTGAAGGAGAAGTCCACGACGTGCCGGCAGGTCTGCAGGACCATCGCGCCGAGGGCGAGGGCCCATACGTCGTCGCCGCCGCGGGCGGCCCCGAGGGCGAGGCCCGCGTAGTAGGCGTACTCCTTGGCGCGGTCGAAGGTGGCGTCGAGCCAGGCGCCGAGGGTGGAGTACTGCAGGGAGTAGCGGGCGAGCTGGCCGTCGGTGCAGTCCAGCACGAAGGAGGCGAGGAGCAGCACGCCGGCGGCGACGAAGCCGCCGCGGGTGCCGGTCGCGGCGCATCCGGCGGCTATGAGCGCGGTGATCAGGGACGCGGTGGTGACCTGGTTGGGGGTCAGTCCGCGGCGGGCGCACCAGCGGGCGATGTAGCGCGAGTACGGGCTGATGAAGTAGGTGGTGAAGAAGCCGTCGCGGGCCTTGACGGCCGACTTCAGGCGTACGGCCTCGTCGTCGACGGCGGCGACGGCCTGCCGGGCCTCGTTGCGGGTCTGGGGGTCGCCGGGGACGGTGGCGACGAGGCTGCCGAGCTCGGGACGGTGCACGTCGGCGCCCTCGGCGTCGAGGGCCGCGACGACGCGGTCGGCGAGGCTGTCGACCAGGGTGGTGCCGCCGGCCGGCTCCGCGGAGTCCTCGCGGGTCATCGCGCGGATCAGGGCCTGGCGGCCGGCCGGCTGGGCGGTGACGGCGCCGGGGATCGCGGAGAGCGGGAAGCGGGGGTCGGTGAGGCCGAGGCGCAGCGCGTGCGCGTGGCCCACGAAGCGGGCGTCGACCACGGCGACCCGCTGTCCCGCGGGCACCCCGGCGAGCAGGGCCGCGGCCTCGGTGATACCGGACGCGGTCCGCACGTCGAAGCCGAGGGAGCGCAGGTCGCCCTCGAGTGACGAACCGGGGACCGGCTGGCCGGTGAGGATGGCGGTCGACAACCGAATCTCACTCCCTGGGTGCCGACGCGTCGACGCCGGTCATGTACACGATGAGGCGCCCGTGCGGTACCTCCGGGCGGCATGTCGGCAGAGGTTATCGGATGCCCGGAAGCCCGTGTTCACCGCCTGTTCGACGGGCGGATCTGCAGGGTTCGTCCGCACCTCGGCCGCGATCATCATCGGTGATGCGGGGCCCGGCCCACAAACCGCCGTACCAGAACGGGCATTCGACCCGATTCAGCACATCGGGGACCGCCGGGTCCGTTCGGCATAGGGTGGACGACCATGACATGGCTGATCACCGGCGGAGCCGGTTACATCGGGGCACATGTGGCGCGGGCCATGACCGGTGCCGGGGAGCGGGTCGTGGCGCTGGACGACCTCTCGGCCGGGGTACCGGCGCGGCTCCCCGCCGACGTCCCGCTGGTCAGGGGATCGTCGCTGGACGGCGAGCTGCTGAAGCGGGTGTGCGCGGAACACGGGGTGACGGGAGTGGTCCACCTCGCCGCGCGCAAGCAGCCCGCCGAGTCCGTGGCGCACCCGACCACGTACTACCGGGAGAACCTGGGAGGCCTCGGGACGCTCCTGGACGCCGTCGCCGACGCCGGGATCGGGCGCTTCGTCTTCTCCTCGTCCGCGGCCGTGTACGGCGATCCCGGTGTGGACCTCATCACGGAGGACGCCCCCTGCGCCCCGGCGAACCCCTACGGCGAGACCAAGCTCGCCGGCGAGTGGCTGGTCCGGGCGGCGGGCCGGGCGCACGGCATCGACACGGTGTGCCTGCGCTACTTCAACGTGGCGGGGGCCGCGGTGCCGGAGCTGGCCGACACCGGTGTCTTCAACATCGTGCCGATGGTCTTCGACCGGCTCACCCGCGACGAGGCCCCGCGCATCTTCGGCGACGACTACCCGACGCCGGACGGCACGTGCGTCCGTGACTACATCCACGTGGCCGATCTGGCTCAGGCGCACCTGGCGGCGGCCCGGAGGCTGTCCGAGGGGGACCTCTCGGGGGACCTGACGGTGAACATCGGCCGCGGCGAGGGCGTCTCGGTGCGCGAGCTGATCACGGTCATCGGCGAGGTCACCGGCGACACCCGGGCCCCGCTCGTCGAGGGCCGCCGCCCCGGCGACGCGCCCCGCGCGGTGGCGTCGGCCGCCCGTGCGGCCGAGCGGCTCGGCTGGACCGCCCGGCACTCGGTGCGGGAGATGATCGAGTCGGCGTGGCGGGGATGGCTGCTGCACCGGGGCCGCTGAGCGGCGGGCGACCTCGGCCCGCCGCCTGACCTGCGGATCGTTTGTGCAGGTCAGAGCAGATGACAACGGTGTTCAGTGCCGCGTTGCGGATACCCCCTCCCCGTAGTTCACTGTGACCCGGACGGGGTCACGGGAAGGGGTCGTTTCATGGGGGCTGGGCACGACCACGGGCATGCGCACGGCGCGCCCGCCGGCGGTACCGCGAGTGCGGCGTACCGCGGCAGGCTGCGGGTGGCGCTGGCGATCACGCTCGGTGTCATGGTGGTCCAGGTCGTCGGCGGTGTGCTGGCCGACTCGCTCGCGCTGGTCACGGACGCGGCCCACATGGCGACGGACGGCCTGGGCCTGGGCATGGCGTTGCTCGCGATCCACTTCGCGAGCCACCCGCCGAGCGAGCACCGCACCTTCGGCCTCGCCCGCGCGGAGATCCTCGCCGCCCTGGCCAACTGTGTGCTGCTGCTCGGTGTCGGCGGCTACGTGCTGTACGAGGCGATCGAGCGGTTCGTCACCCCGGCCGACACCAGGGGCGGCCTGGCGCTGGTGTTCGGCGCGATCGGCCTGGTCGCGAACCTGGTGTCGCTGTCCCTGCTGATGCGCGGGCGGAAGGAGAGCCTGAACGTGCGCGGCGCCTTCCTGGAGGTGGCGGCGGACGCGCTCGGCTCGGTCGCGGTGATGCTGTCCGCGCTGGTGATCCTGACCACCGGCTGGACGGCCGCCGACCCGATCGCCTCGCTGCTGATCGCGCTGATGATCGTGCCCCGCGCCGTGAAGCTGCTGCGCGAGACCCTGGACGTCCTGCTGGAGGCGGCGCCCAAGGGCGTGGACATGGTTCAGGTGCGGGAGCACATCCTCGCCACCGACGGTGTGGAGGACGTGCACGACCTGCACGCCTGGACGATCACCTCGGGGATGCCGGTGCTCTCCGCGCACGTCGTCGTCAGCTCCGACGTCCTGAACAGCATCGGGCACGAGAAGATGCTGCACGAGCTGCAGAACTGCCTGGGCGTCCACTTCGACGTGGAGCACTGCACCTTCCAGCTGGAGCCCGGCGGGCACGCGGAGCACGAGGCGCGTCTGTGCCATTAGGGCCGGTCCGTGCGCGCCGCCGCGCGCCGACGCGCCGGAGTGCGCGGTCTTCCGCCCCCGTGCGGGCGCCCCGGGGACATGCGGGTGCGTCCGGGAGTGCCGGGAGTGCCGGATTCGTGCGGCAGACTGGGGCGCGAAGACCGAGTGAAGGATGGGTATGCCGATCACACCTGCCACCGCGACGAACAGCCCGTCGAACGGCGCCGCCGAGCCGATTTTGCTGGAACTGGTCGACGAGGACGGCGTGACGACCGGCACGGCGGAGAAGCTCGCCGCCCACCAGCCGCCGGGGCGGCTCCACCGGGCGTTCTCGGTGTTCCTGTTCGACGAGCGCGGGCGGCTGCTGCTCCAGCAGCGGGCGCTGGGCAAGTACCACTCCCCCGGTGTGTGGTCCAACACCTGCTGCGGTCACCCCTACCCCGGTGAGGCGCCGTTCGCGGCGGCGGCCCGGCGGACCTTCGAGGAGCTGGGCGTCTCGCCGTCGCTGCTCGCCGAGGCCGGCACGGTCCGCTACAACCACCCGGACCCGGCCTCGGGCCTGGTGGAGCAGGAGTACAACCACCTCTTCGTCGGCATGGTGCAGTCGCCGCCGCGGCCGGACCCGCGGGAGGTGGCGACCACCGCGTTCGTGACCCCGGCGGAGCTGGCGGAGCGGCACGCGGAGGACACCTTCTCGGCCTGGTTCCCGACCGTCCTGGACGCGGCCCGCCCGGCGGTCCGCGAACTGACGGGGCCGTCGGCGGGCTGGTGAACCGGGAGATCTAAGAGATCCCCGCGGGCTTGAGCGGCAGGGCGGCCCAGATCACCTTGCCGCCGGTGGCGGTGTGCTCGACGTCGCACATCCCCCCCGCCTCGCGGGTGATCTCCCGCACCAGGAGCAGGCCGCGGCCGCCGGTGCGGCCGTGGTCGGTCTCCAGGGCGGTGGGCCGGTAGGGGTGGTTGTCCTCCACGGACACCCGGACCCACTCGGCGCCGACGGCGACCTCGACGGCGAGCGTCGGGGACAGCAGCGCCGCGTGCCGTACGGCGTTGGTGACCAGCTCGGAGACGATCAGCAGCAGTCCCTGCACGATGTCGTCCGCGGCCGGGACTCCCTGGCGCAGCAGCAGGTCCCGCACGGCGTGACGGGCCTGCGGGACCGAGGCGTCGACGGCCGGGGCGGTGAATCGCCAGACACCTTCGTACGGCAGCGGATCGCCGCTCTCACGCTCGATTGTCACCACACGTCGAGTGTTGGGCCCCTCGGCCCCGCTCCCCGCCCCTGAACAGAAGTCAGCGGATATCGAGCGTTTCCGACCGTCCGCGTATGCCCCGGTCGCTCGCGGGACCGTTCCGGTCCGTCCTGTGCCGGGTCGGCGAACTATTCGGGTTGTACGGGTTTGGCGGCCCGGTGATCACCGCCGTGCGGCTCCTCCCCCGGTGCCCGCGTCGTGGCCTCCTTCTCGCCGGCCAGCCGGTCGGAGACCATGCCGACGATCCGGCGTCCGCCGTAGCCGGTGGCGATCAGGCCGAGCCCGTCGAAGAGCAGGGAGAGGGAGAAGAACGTACCGATGACGTACTGGCTGCTGCTGGGCCAGGTGGCCAGCACCAGGATGCCCAGGAGCAGCCCGAAGGCGCCCTGCACCAGCGTCCAGCCGAACTGCGGCCCGCGCACCACCAGGCTGCCGACGAGGCGGAACACCCCGCCGGTGAGGAACAGCAGCGCGGCGAACATGGTGAGCGCCTCGGCCGCGGCCTCCGGTGTCCTCAGGACGACCGCGCCGGCCGCGATGTTCAGGGCCGCGACGACCACGCCGAGCCAGAAGAAGTTGGTGTGCCGCGCCTGGACGGCGTGCAGCAGTCCGACCAGGCCGCCGATCAGCAGCAGCCAGCCGAACAGCACCATCGAGGTCAGGGTGGCGAGGCCGGTGTAGATCAGGCCGACCAGGCCCGCGACGACCAGGATCACGCCGAGCACGGCGAGCCAGCCGAAACCGCGGCTCAGTTTCGCGGCCTCGCCCTGGGGCGTGGTGGACTTGGCCATGACTGCCTCCTCGCTCCCGTTCCCTCTCGTCCCGGTCTCCGCCGTCCGCCGGGCGGAGCCCTGTCGGCCGGGGCTCCGACCGGGGCGGATAGCATCCGGCGCATGGAGCCCCAGCTGCTGCACGGCGTCACCGGGCACGTCGCCACGGTCGTCGTCCGCCATCCGGAGAAGCGCAACGCCATGACGGCCGCGATGTGGGGTTCCCTGCCGCCGCTGCTGGAAACGCTGGCGGCCGATCCGGACGTACGGGTGCTGGTGCTCACCGGTGAGGGCGGGACGTTCTGCGCCGGCGCCGACATCTCCACGCTCCGGGGGTCGCCGCTCGAGGCGCAGCGGCTGGCCGTGGCGGCGGAGGAGGCGCTCGCCGCCTTTCCCAAGCCGACCCTGGCGGCGGTCCGCGGGCACTGCGTGGGCGGCGGGGCACAGCTCGCGGCCGCCTGTGATCTGCGGTTCGCCGAGGAGGGGGCGCGGTTCGGGGTGACCCCGGCGAAGCTCGGCATCGTCTACCCGGCCTCCGCGACCCGGCGGCTGGTCTCCCTGGTCGGCCCGGCCACCGCCAAGTACCTGCTGTTCTCGGGTGAGTTGATCGACGCCGGGCGGGCGCTGCGCACCGGCCTGGTGGACGAGGTGCTGCCCGGGGGCGAACTGGACGGGCGGGTCGCGGAGTTCACCCGGATCCTGGCGTCCCGGTCGCGGCTGACGCAGGCGGCGGCGAAGGAGTTCGCGGACGGCCGCACCGACCGGGACGCGTACTGGAGCGAGCGGGCCGCGGAGAGCGGCGACGCCGCGGAGGGCGTCGCCGCGTTCCTGGAGCGCCGGCCGCCCGGCTTCACCTGGAGCGTCTCTACGTCAGGATGAAGCGGCTCTTCGACCGGAACTCCTCGACGAGGTGCGCGGGCGCCTTCTGCGGGGAGCCGGCGTCGTAGGGCGGCTGCGGGTCGTACTCGGTGAGCAGCTGGACGGCCCGGGCGTGTTCGTCGCCGGCGATCCGGCCGAGCAGGGTGAGCCCCATGTCGATGCCGGAGGAGACACCCGCCGCGGTGACGTACTTGCCGTCGGTCACCACCCGTTCCCCGGTCGGCTCGGCGCCGTACCGCTTCAGGTGGTCGAGCGCGAGCCAGTGGGAGGTGGCCCGGCGCCCCTGGAGGAGTCCGGCCGCGGCCAGCAGCAGGGATCCGGTGCACACGGACGTCGTCCAGGTGCTGGTCGCGTCGGCGGCGCGCAGCCAGTCCAGCAGCGTGCCGTTCTCCATCTGGGGCGTCTGGCCGGGGCCGCCGGGGACGACCACGATGTCCGGACGCGGTACCTCGTCCAGGGTCTTGTCGGCGGTGATCGCCAGCGCGCCGGTGTCGGTGCGCACGGGTCCGGTCCGCTCGGCGACGAACACGGTCCGCGCGTCCGGGAGACGGCCGAGGGTCTCGTAGGGGCCCACCGCGTCGAGGGCGGTGAAGCGGTCGAAGAGGACGATGGCGATCTGCATCGGTGGCCTTTCAGGTGTGGGCGGGTGCGGGGTCGGGCGCGGGCCGGAAGCGGCGGCGGTACTCCGCCGGTGAGGTTCCGAGGGTCCGGACGAAGGCGCGGCGCATCGCCTCGGGGGTGCCGTAGCCGCTGGCGCGGGAGATCTCCTCGACGCCGTCGGCGCTGTCCTCCAGCAGGCGGCGGGCGTGTTCGAGACGTACCCGGTCGACGTAGCGGCCCGGTGTCATACCGGTCTCGGTGTGGAAGGCGCGGGCGAAGTGCCGCGGGGAGAGGGCCGCGCGGGCCGCGAGGGCCTCGACGCTCAGATCGGCGCCGGGGTGCTCGGTGATCCACTGCTGCACATCGCGCAGCGGTGCGCGCCGCGCGGTCTGGGCGGCGAGCTGGGCGCTGAACTGGGCCTGGTTCCCGGGCCTGCGCAGGAACACCACCAGGTGCCGGGCCACGGTGAGCGCGGCCTGGCGGCCGAGGTCCTCCTCGACCAGGGCGAGCGCGAGGTCGATGCCCGAGGTGACGCCGGCGGAGGTGGCGACCCGGCCGTCCCGGACGTAGATGGGGTCCGGGTCGACCTCGACGGCCGGGTGGTTGCGGGCCAGCGTGTCGCAGTAGGCCCAGTGCGTGGTGGCGCGACGGCCGTCCAGCAGCCCGGCCCCGGCGAGCAGGGCCGCCCCCGTGCAGACGGAGACCAGCCGCTCGGCACGCGGCCCGTGCCGGCGCAGCCAGTCGGTCAGCCGCGGGTCGGGCCGGCGGGTGCCCCGGCCGCCGGGCACGAGCAGCGTGTGCGGCTCCGGCGCGTCGGCCAGCGCCCCGTCCGGTACGACGGTCAGCCCGCTGGTCGTGCGTACGGGAGCGCCGTCCAGCGAGGCGGTGCTCAGCCGGTACGTCCCCGGGGTGTGCTGCTCGGCGCCCGCGAAGACCTCCACGGGGCCGGTGACATCGAGGCTCTGCACGCCGTCGAAGAGAACGACGAGAACGGTTCGCTGCGCCATGCCGTCGATTCTTGGCGGTACCCGGCATGGCCGCAACGACGGGTTCCCCACCTTTCCTGCCATGCCCGGACCGGGGCGGTGTGCATGTGGAAGCGTTGACGAGGTACACGCAGTCAGACCCGGCCGACGGGGCCGGGAGACGAAAGGAGAGACACGTGCTGCGTGCCATCGCGGATGTCCTGCGCCAGATCGGCGGAGCCATCGCCACCGTAGTGACCCTGCCGTTCCGGGCGCTCGCCAGGCTGTTCGGCGGGGCCTCGTCCACCGCCCGGGGCCGCCGCGCCTGACGCCGCCCGTGCGGTCCCCGGGCGAGTCGCCGCCCTGATCCCCGATTGTCGGCACCACCTGCCACAATTGCCGCGCAACCTCAGTGGAGAAGGCGGTACGGGAACGTGACGACACCCCTGACAGGGTCCATCGAAGGCAGGATCGCCGAGGAGCTCGGCGTACGGGAGCGGCAGGTCAAGGCCGCGGTGGAGCTGCTCGACGGCGGTTCGACCGTGCCCTTCATCGCCCGCTACCGCAAGGAAGCGACCGAGATGCTCGACGACGCGCAGCTGCGCACGCTCGAGGAGCGGCTGCGCTATCTGCGGGAGCTGGAGGAGCGCCGGACGGCGATCCTGGAGTCGGTGCGCGAGCAGGGCAAGCTCACGGACGAACTCGAGGCGCGGATCCGGGGCGCGGAGACCAAGGCGCGCCTGGAGGACATCTACCTGCCGTACAAGCCCAAGCGGCGCACCAAGGCGCAGATCGCGCGTGAGGCGGGGCTCGAGCCGCTGGCGGAGGGGCTGCTCGCCGATCCGGGCGTCGAGCCCCTCGCCGCGGCCGCCGCGTTCGTGGACGCCGGCAAGGGCGTCGCCGACCCGCAGGCCGCCCTGGACGGCGCGCGGGCGATCCTCACCGAGCGGTTCTCCGAGGACGCCGACCTGATCGGCGAGCTGCGCGAGCGCATGTGGGTGCGCGGGCGGCTGGTCGCGAAGGTGCGCGACGGCAAGGAGGAGGCGGGGGCGAAGTTCTCCGACTACTTCGACTTCGCCGAGCCGTTCACCGACCTGCCCTCGCACCGGATCCTGGCGATGCTGCGCGGCGAGAAGGAGGAGGTCCTCGACCTCGTCCTGGAGCCGGAGGAGCCGGTGGACGGCCCGTCGTCGTACGAGGGGATCGTCGCCGGCCGGTTCGGGATCTCCCAGCAGGGGCGTCCGGCCGACAAGTGGCTGGGCGACACGGTCCGCTGGGCCTGGCGTACGCGCATCCTGGTGCACCTCGGCATCGATCTGCGGCTGCGGCTGCGGACGGCGGCCGAGGACGAGGCGGTGCGGGTCTTCGCGGCCAACCTGCGCGACCTGCTGCTCGCCGCCCCCGCCGGCACGCGCGCGACGCTGGGCCTCGACCCCGGTTTCCGTACGGGTGTGAAGGTCGCCGTGGTGGACGCGACCGGCAAGGTCGTCGCCACGGACGTCATCCATCCGCATGTTCCGGCCAACCGGTGGGACGAGGCGATCGCGAAGCTGGCGCGGCTGGCGAAGGAGCACGCGGTCGAGCTGATCGCGATCGGCAACGGCACGGCGTCCCGTGAGACCGACAAGCTCGCCGGTGAACTCATCACCAGGCACCCCGAGCTGAAGCTGACCAAGGTGATGGTGTCCGAGGCGGGCGCCTCCGTGTACTCGGCCTCCGCCTTCGCCTCCCAGGAACTGCCCGACATGGACGTGTCGCTGCGCGGCGCGGTGTCGATCGCGCGCCGGCTCCAGGACCCGCTGGCCGAACTGGTGAAGATCGACCCGAAGTCGATCGGCGTCGGCCAGTACCAGCACGACCTGTCCGAGGTGAAGCTGTCGCGTTCGCTGGACGCGGTGGTGGAGGACTGTGTGAACGGCGTGGGTGTGGACGTCAACACCGCGTCGGCGCCGCTGCTGGCACGGGTCTCCGGCATCACGTCCGGGCTCGCCGAGAACATCGTGGCGCACCGGGACGGCAACGGTCCGTTCCGGTCGCGGAGCGAGCTGAAGAAGGTGGCGCGGCTCGGCCCGAAGGCGTACGAGCAGTGTGCGGGCTTCCTGCGGATCCGCGGCGGTGACGATCCGCTGGACGCGTCCAGTGTGCACCCGGAGGCGTATCCGGTGGTGCGGCGGATGGTGAAGTCCTCCGGGGCGGAGGTCGCCGCGCTGATCGGGAACACGGCGGTGCTGCGGTCGCTGCGGGCCGAGGACTTCGTGGACGAGAAGTTCGGTCTGCCGACCGTGGGCGACATCCTGAAGGAGCTGGAGAAGCCGGGGCGGGACCCTCGGCCGGCGTTCAGGACGGCTGCCTTCAAGGAGGGGGTGGAGAAGATCTCCGACCTGGCCTCCGGGATGGTGCTGGAGGGTGTCGTGACGAACGTGGCCGCGTTCGGGGCGTTCGTGGACGTCGGTGTGCACCAGGACGGACTGGTGCACGTGTCGGCCATGTCGAAGACGTTCGTGAAGGATCCCCGGGACGTGGTGAAGCCGGGGGACATCGTCAAGGTGAAGGTGCTTGATGTCGATCTTCCGCGGAAGAGGATCGCGCTGACGCTGCGGCTGGACGACGAGGCCGCGCCTCAGGGGGAGCAGCGGGGGCAGCGCGGGGAGCGGCAGGGGGGCCGGCCGCCGAAGCAGCGGCGTTCCTCCGGAGGGAAGGGGCAGGCTGCTGCGCCCTCTCCGGCCGGCGGGGCGATGGCTGACGCGTTGCGGCGGGCCGGGTTGGCGTAGGCGCACGCCCGCTGGGGCTGGACGGGTGTGGGTTTCGCCGGCCGGCGCTTGCCGGGTGCCTCCCCCAGAGGGAGGTACCCCCAGCGCCCACCCGTGCCGCCCTGGGGGTACCTCCCAGGCCCTTAAGGCACTGGGGGAGGCACGACTGCCCGCGGAGTGGCGCAGAGCTGCCCGCAGCTACGCGGGGGTCTCCGTCACCTTGCCGTCCGTTACCTCCAGGCGTCTGGTCACCCTCACCGCGTCGAGCATGCGGCGGTCGTGGGTGATCAGGAGGAGGGTGCCCTGGTAGGTGTTCAGGGCTGATTCGAGTTGTTCGATGGCCGGCAGGTCCAGGTGGTTGGTCGGCTCGTCGAGGATCAGGAGGTTGACGCCCCTGCCCTGGAGGAGGGCCAGGGCGGCCCTCGTCCGTTCGCCCGGCGAGAGGGTGGCCGCCGGGCGCATGACGTGGTCCGCCTTGAGGCCGAACTTGGCCAGGAGCGTACGGATGTCGGCCGGGTCCAGGTCGGGGACCGCCGGGCGGAACGCGTCGAGCAGGGCTTCGGGGCCGTGGAACAGCGCGCGGGCCTGGTCGACCTCGCCGAGGAGTACGCCCGAGCCCAGGGCGGCGTGCCCGGCGTCGAGCGGGACGCGGCCCAGGAGGGCGCCGAGCAGGGTGGACTTGCCGGCGCCGTTGGCGCCCGTGACGGCCACCCGGTCCGCCCAGTCGATCTGCAGGGACACCGGACCGAGGGTGAAGTCGCCGCGCCGGACCTCGGCGTCCCGGAGAGTGGCGACGACCGCGCCCGAGCGGGGGGCCGACGCGATCTCCATGCGCAGCTCCCACTCCTTGCGCGGCTCCTCGACCACCTCCAGGCGTTCGATCATGCGCTGCGTCTGACGCGCCTTCGCGGCCTGCTTCTCGCTGGCCTCGCTGCGGAACTTGCGGCCGATCTTGTCGTTGTCGTTGCCGGCCTTGCGGCGCGCGTTCTTCACGCCCTTGTCCATCCAGGCGCGCTGCGTCTGGGCCCGGTCCTGGAGCGCGGCCTTCTTGTCGGCGTACTCCTCGTACTCGTCGCGGGCGTGCCGGCGGGCCACGTCCCGCTCCTCCAGATAGGCCTCGTAGCCACCGCCGTAGAGGTTGATCCGCCGTTGGGCCAGGTCGAGTTCGAGGACCTTGGTGACCGTGCGGGTGAGGAACTCGCGGTCGTGGCTGACGACGACCGTGCCGGCGCGCAGGCCGGTCACGAAGCGTTCGAGGCGTTCCAGGCCGTCCAGGTCGAGGTCGTTGGTCGGCTCGTCGAGGAGGAAGACGTCATAGCGGGAGAGGAGGAGGGAGGCGAGCCCGGCACGGGCCGCCTGGCCACCGGAGAGCGAGGTCATCGGCTGGTCCAGGCCGACGGCCAGGCCGAGGGAGTCGGCGACCTCCTCGGCGCGCTCGTCGAGGTCGGCTCCGCCCAGGGACAGCCAGCGCTCCAGGCTGGTGGCGTACGCGTCGTCCGCGCCCGGCGCGCCGTCGACCAGGGCCTGGGTCGCCTCGTCCATGGTCCGCTGGGCCTCGGCGACACCGGTACGGCGGGCCAGGAACGCCCGTACGCTCTCGCCGGGCCGGCGCTCCGGTTCCTGCGGGAGGTGCCCGACGGTCGCGGTGGGCGGGGAGAGGCGCAGCTCGCCCTGTTCCGGTGCGGTGAGGCCGGCGAGCAGGCGCAGCAGCGTGGACTTGCCCGCGCCGTTGGCACCGACCAG
The DNA here is from genome assembly GCF_043084105.1 of Streptomyces sp. NPDC014676. Lineage (NCBI taxonomy): Bacteria > Bacillati > Actinomycetota > Actinomycetes > Kitasatosporales > Streptomycetaceae > Streptomyces > Streptomyces sp. NPDC014676. The sequence continues at coordinate 16,828 of NZ_JBIBZI010000017.1, forward strand.
ACCGATCACGTCGCCGGGCGCGACGACGAGGTCGAGGCCGGTGAACAGGGAGCGGTCGCCGTGCCCGGCGGCGAGGTTCTTGGCGACGAGGGTGGCAGTCATCAGACCGCCGATCCTAATGGCCGCGCGCGCCCGGTCGCGCCCCGGTTCTCACCGCGCCACCCGCGTCACCCGTACCGTCCCACCGGTGCGCGCGACCAGGTACGCCTCGCCCCTCACCGCCCTGCCGTCCAGCGGGACGCGGTGGCGGCCGGGTTCGAGCACGCCGTCGAAGAGGTCCCGGGTGTGGGTGCGGGAGAGGCGGTCGATCCGGTACGCGGTGAGCCGGACCCGGCAGGACGAGGTGACCTCCAGCTCCGCGGTGTCGCCGGCGGCGGTGAGTTCCGTCAGGCGGCGCCGTCCTTGCGGGCCGCTTTCCAGGGCCTGTTCGGTCTGGGCGACGAGGAGCGGGACGACGGGGGCGAAGCCGTCGACGCAGGGCACGTCGACGCCGGCGTCGGCGAAGGCGCGGCGGACGGCGTCGCGTTCACCGTCGCTCACCGACCGGCCGAAGACCACGGCGCCGTAGCCGCGCAGTTCGTCGGCGGGGACGCCGTCGGCGTCGGGGGCGATGTCGGCGCCGATGCCGATGGTGCGCAGGGCCGCGGCGAGCCGGGCGAGCAGGGCGACGCGGGCGCCGATCAGCAGGACCCGGCGGCGGGCGCCGGGGACGGCGCCGTCGAGGAGGGAGGCGAGGGCCGTACGGTATGCGGTGCCCTGGAAGCGGAACGGGCCCAGGCCGTGGTAGCCGTTGAGCTCCAGGTCGGCGTGCTCGTCGGTCTGCCAGGCGAAGTCGCGCCAGATGACGTCCTCGCCGTCCCGTTCGATGACCGCGGTCACCGCGCCGCAGGCGAGGTCCTCGCACTCGGGGCAGCCGTAGACGATGTACCGGCCGGCGGGCAGCGGGGCCTCGGTCTCCAGCAGCAGGCTCCGGACCTGGGCGGCGAAGAGGGAGAGCGGGACGTCGGAGGCGAGCGGCGAGACGGCGTCCAGGTCGGAGAGACGGAAGAGCAGCGGACATCCGTCGACGACGAAGTCGACGAAGTCCCGGTGGACTTGGTGGTCACCGTCGGCGAGGAGTCCACCGGCTCTCGTCGCCGGTGCCAGGCCGAAGGTCGCGTACTCGGCAGACATGCGGTGAGTATTCCCATCCGGAGGGTGACCTGAGCACGGCATGAGCTGTTCCGCTTCGTGCCGCCCGTTCGACCGGGGCGGAGAGGGCGAGGGGCCCATTGGCGCCCGCCCGTGCCGCCCCCTGGACCCGGCCGGGCGGTGACCGGCCCACTGGCGTTCGCAGGGTGCCGCCCGTGCCGCCCGTGCCGCCCCGGTCGAGCGGGCGGCACGGGCGGGCGCGGATCGGCGTGGGGCCGGTCGCGCGGGGCCGGAGGGCCGGGTCAGTGCTTGCCGATGGGGTCGCCCTCCACGTCCGGGCCGCGGCCCGGGCCCACGCGGAGCTCGAATTCGCCGTCGTATTTCCTGTGGCCCTCGATGACCGCGAGTTCCACCGCCTCGGAGCCCATCTCGCCCCGCACGATGAGCGGGTCGCGGCGCAGGTCGCGCATGAGTGCCACGCACATGAGGAGCATCACGACGACGAACGGGGCCGCCGCGAGGATCGTGAGGTTCTGCAGGCCGGTCAGCGCGTCGCCCTGGCCGCTGCCGACCAGCAGCATGATCGCCGCCACCGCGCCGGTGACCACGCCCCAGAAGACCACCGCCCAGCGGCTGGGTTCGAGCGCGCCCCTCTGCGAGAGGGTGCCCATCACGATGGAGGCCGCGTCGGCCCCCGAGACGAAGAAGATGCCGACGAGGATCATCACCAGCAGGCTGGTGACGGTGGCGACGGGGTACTCCTGGAGCACGGCGAAGAGCCGGCCCTCGGGGGTCGTCTCGTCGCCGAGCCGGTTCTGCTCCTGGAGCCTCATCGCCGAGCCGCCGAAGACCGCGAACCAGACCAGGCTGACCGTGCTGGGGACCAGGATGACTCCGCCGATGAACTGGCGGATGGTCCGGCCCCGGCTGATGCGGGCGATGAACATGCCGACGAAGGGCGTCCAGGAGATCCACCAGGCCCAGTAGAAGACGGTCCAGCTGCCCAGCCAGTCGGCGACGCCCTCGCCCCCGCTGATCTCGGTGCGGCCGGCCAGCTCGGGCAGGTCGCCGAGGTAGGCGAAGACCGAGGTCGGCAGCAGGTCCAGGACGAGGATGGTCGGGCCCGCGGCGAACACGAACACGGCGAGGATCAGCGCCAGCACCATGTTGGTGTTGGACAGCCACTGGATGCCCTTCTCCACACCGGAGACCGCGGAGGCCACGAACGCCACGGTCAGCACCGCGATGATGCCGACCAGCAGTCCGGTGCTGACCTTGTCCATCCAGTCGAGCTGCTCCACCCCGGAGCCGATCTGCAGCGCGCCGAGGCCGAGCGAGGCCGCGGAGCCGAAGACCGTCGCGATGATGGCGAGCACGTCGATGACCCGGCCGCCGACGCCGTCCGCGTGCCTCTCCCCGATGAGCGGGGTGAACACGGCGCTGATGGTCTGACGGCGGCGCCTGCGGAAGGTGCTGTAGGCGATGGCGAGGCCGACGACCGCGTAGATCGCCCACGGGTGGAGCGTCCAGTGGAAGAGGGTGGTCGCCATGGCGATCTCCATGCGATCGCCCGAGTCGGCCGGGCTGGTGCCCGGCGGGGGCGTCGTGTAGTGCGCCAGCGGTTCGCTCACGCCCCAGAACATCAGGCCGATGCCCATGCCGGCGCTGAACATCATGGCGACCCACGACACCGTGCGGAACTCCGGTTCCTCGCCCTCGGCACCGAGGTGGATCCGGCCGTAGCGGCCGGCCGCCAGCCAGAGGGCGAAGACGACGAAGCCGGAGGCGGCCAGCATGAACGCCCAGCCGCCGTTGTGCATCAGCCCGCCGAGCAGGGTGGTGGAGGCGTCCTCGAGCGAGTCCGTCCCGATGGCGCCCCACAGCACGAACGCGAGGGTGAGTACGGCCGTGACGCCGAACACCACCCGGTCGGTCCGCGGGCGCCCCCGGCCCGGCAGGCCCGCTTCCGAACCCGGCAGCGGGCCCGCCGTGTCGTCCTTGTCGCTGTGCTGGTTCTGCGTCACAGGCGGCACCTTTCCTCAGAGCCGTGGGGCGGAGAACGCTCCTCCCGCTACGCCCCTACCACCTTTGGCGCAAAACTCACCTACTCAGCGCGATGTGCCGGCCTCCCCGGGGACGCGGTGGGCGGTGACGTCCGGTCGGTCCACGCCGTCCAGGACGGTGTCCGGGGCCGTGGTGTGCGAGCCCGCCGTGGCGCGGGCGAAGGCGGCCGTTCCGCCGACGAACGGCACCCGTGCGGAGGTACGGGCCAGGTCGAGGGTGAGCGTCGGGGTGTCGGCCGGGGGGTCGATCAGGCCCCGGTCGGTGCCGGCGACGATCAGTGCCAGGCGGTGGCCCTCGGGGACGACGTGGTCGGTGGCCGCGAGGTCGAGGGTGATGGTGTACCGCTTGCCGGGGGTGAGCGGCTCGCCCTCGCCGTCGTCGGCGTGGTGGCCGAGGTCGGCCCAGCCACGGCTGACGATCGTGTGCTCGACGTCGGTGGTCGTGGCGCGGGTCTCCTGGAAGCAGGAGCTGTCGCCCGCGGTGCTCGCGCCCCAGCAGGTGCGCTCGGGGAGGGTGGTGACGCCTTCCCCGTCGGCGGCGTAGTCACGGATGGTGTCGGGGCCGAGGTCCACGAGTACGGCGGAGAGGTGGGCCGTGGGTGTGCTGGGGGTGGCGGTGACGGTGACCCGGGAGGCGCCGGACAGGCGCAGGTCGCGGGTGAGCGGGCCGGTGACGAAGCCGGCCTTGTCCGGGGTCGGGGTGTCGACGCGGGCGGCCCAGTCGGTCTCGCTCAGCCGCGGGTCGTCGGTGAAGGCCTCGGTCCCCCTGCCCTTGCTCAGGCCGAGGGTGCCGACGCCGGCCTCGGTGCCCCGTGCGGGGCGCAGGGTCGTGGTGTGCGTGCCGCGCGGCGGCCAGCTCTTCGAGGTCACCCACTGGTCGGGGCTGCGTTCGATGTCGGCCACGGGCTCGCGGTCGATGCCGTTGTCGTAGCCGAGGAGTTCGTGGTCGAACCAGCGGTGCAGGGTGTCGACCCACTCGGCGCGGCGGAAGTCGAAGGGGTCGACGTGGCCGGTCCGGGAGAGCCAGATCTTGCGTTCGACGCCGTTCTTCGCGAGGGCGTCCCACCAGGGGCCGACGTGCTGCATCCGTACGTTGAGGTCCTGCATGCCGTGCACCAGGAAGACGCTGGCCTTCACCTTCTTCGCGGCGCGCGTGTAGTCGCGTTCGGTCCACAGGGGTGTCAGGTCGCCGGTGCGCGGGGCGCCCTCGACGAGTTCGCGCTGGACCTCGTCGCACCGGTCGCGGGCCTCGGGTGTCTCGACGTACTGGGACAGCCAGTCGGGGCCGGAGCCGTAGAGCGGGGCGCCCTGGGTGAAGTAGTAGTCGTACCAGGAGGAGATCGCGGCGATCGGGACGATGGTCTCCAGGCCCTCGACGCCGGTGGCGGCGACGCCGTTGGCGATGGTGCCGTCCCAGCTCTTGCCGATCATGCCGGTGCGGCCGTCGGTCCAGTCGACCCGGGCCCGTTCGGTGCCGGTGCGGGTGGTGTACGCCCTGCCGCGGCCGTTGAGCCAGTCGACGACCGCCTTCGCGGACTGGATGTCGGAGCGGCCCCCGACGTCCACACAGCCGTCGGACCGGTTGGTTCCGGCCAGGTCGACGCCGACGACGGCGTAGCCGCGCGGCACGAAGTAGTTGTCGTAGAACAGCGGCATCCGGACGACGTCGCCGTTCGCGTCGTAGGTCTTCTTCTGGCTCTCGTTGCCGCGCCCGCAGCAGGAGTAGTACGGGCTGGCGTCCATGATGACGGGGACCTTCCGGCCCCGCTGCGCGGGTTCGCGGGGCCGGACGATGTCGACGGCGACCCGGTCGGTGCGTCCGTCCCGGTCCTCGTCGAGTCCGGTGTCCACCCAGACGGCCTCGCGGACGGCGTCGTCGTAGGAGTGGACGGGCAGGCTCTCGCGCGGTGGCGCGGCGTGTGCGGCCGTGGGGGTGAGCAGTGCGGCCGTCAGGGCGGCGGTGGCCGCCGTCGCGAGCGGTCTCCAGGTCGTGAAGCGCGTGCGTTTCGGCATGCGCGGGACGGTACAGGGGTGAACTCGGGTGCAGAAGAGGGCGGTTGGCGCCTCATGACGTCACCGGTGGCCGAAATCACGCCTGGTGGGACGCGCCGGTTCACGCGCGGGAGCGGTGACGGGTCCGCTCAGTCGCCGTGGTCGTACACCGTCACCGGTATCCCTCGTCGTACCAGCCGCTCGGTGATCAGCGGCTCGACGCGGGACCACGTGCCGCCGGCCAGGCCGCAGCCGATGCGGGGCATGTGCACGGAGGCGTTCAGCTCCGTCGCCCTGTCGGCGAGGCGGCCGAGGGCGGTGTCGATCGCCTCGTAGCGGACGGGGACGCCCTTGCTGCCCGTCCGTGTGCCCCGCTGGCCGATCATGTTGGCCACCCAGACGTACCGCTCGACCTGGACCAGCCGGACCGCGCCCAGACCGAAGTCGTTCGCGGCGCGGTCGCGGTGCCAGGCGCGGTAGGCGGCCTCCGGTTCGGGCCAGCGGCGCGACACGGCCAGGACGAAGCCCTTCCCCCACCCGCCGATGTCGTTGCAGACGTGGGCGATGACCTTGACGCCCTTCACCGACGGAACGGTGGCGTCACCCCGGACGTACGTGATCTCCGACATGACGCCACCGTAGGCGTTGCCACTGACAGTGGCTCCGACGTGCTACTTCACCGGCCGCGAGAGCTCCTGGCCGGTGTTCCGCGCCACCCGGCGGCGGACGCCGTACCAGCCGCCGACCAGCATCGCGGCGATCACGGGTACGAGCAGCAGGGTCTTGCGGCCGACCTCCGGGTCGTTCCACATCAGGCCGAGGACGGAGACCAGGAAGGCGATGGTCGCGATCTCGGTGACCGGGCTGCCGGGGAGCCGGAAGGACGGGCGGGCGAGAAGCCCGGCGCGGGCGCGGCGGACGAAGACCAGGTGGCAGATCATGATGATCACCCAGGTGCTGATGATGCCGAGGGAGGCGACGTTCAGCACGATCTCGAAGGCCTGGGCCGGCATGAGGAAGTTCAGGCCGACGCCGAGGACGCACACGCCGCAGGTCAGCAGGATGCCGCCGTAGGGCACCTGGCTGCGGTTCATGCGGGCGGTGAACTTCGGGGCGGAGCCCGCCATGGCCATGGAGCGCAGGATGCGGCCGGTGGAGTACAGGCCGGAGTTCAGGGACGACATCGCGGCCGTGAGGACGACGAGGTTCATCACGTCGCCGGCGGCCGGGACGCCGATCTTCGACAGGACCGTGACGAAGGGGCTCTCGCCGGCCGAGTACATCGAGCCGGGGAGCAGGAGGGCGAGCAGGACGACGGAGCCGACGTAGAAGAGGCCGACGCGCCACATGATGGAGTTCACCGCGCGGGGGACGACCTTCTCCGGTTCGGCGGTCTCGCCCGCGGCGACGCCGACCAGTTCCAGCGCCGCGTACGCGAAGATCACGCCCTGCATGACGAGGACGACGGGCAGCACGCCGTGCGGAAGGATGCCGCCGTTGTCGGTGATCATGCTCAGTCCGGGGGTGCCGCCGCCCACCTCGTGTTGGGTGGCGAGCAGGAAGACGCCGACGAACATGAAGGCGACGAGGGTGGCGACCTTGACGATCGCGAACCAGAACTCCATCTCGCCGAAGATCTTCACCGAGATCAGGTTCACCGCGAGGACCACGGCGAGGGCGATCAGCGCGAGCACCCACTGCGGGATGTCGGTGAACGCGCTCCAGTAGTGCGTGTAGAGGGCGATCGCGGTGATGTCGGCGATGCCGGTGGTCGACCAGTTCAGGAAGTACATCCAGCCGGCGACGTACGCGCCCTTCTCGCCGAGGAACTCGCGCGCGTACGACACGAAGGATCCGGACGACGGCCGGTACAGGACCAGCTCGCCCAGGGCGCGGACGACGAAGAAGGCGAAGACGCCGCAGACCAGGTAGGCGATCGCGAGCGCCGGGCCCGCGTCGTGCAGGCGTCCTCCGGCGCCCAGGAAGAGCCCGGTGCCGATCGCGCCGCCGATGGCGATCATGTTGACGTGGCGGGCCTTGAGGTCCTTGCTGTAACCGGCGTCGCCCGCGTCCGCGGGCGTCGGGGCCGCGGCGGTGCGCTCTGCGGCCGTTGCCGTGGTGACGGCGTCCTTGCTCACGAAGTGGTTCCACTCTCTGGTGCGCTCGGGCGGGTCGCGCCCGGGTGTCCGGATTGCCTCGGCCGGCGCGCTCGGATCAAGGCACAGACCGAGGGGGCACCTTTCCCGAAGTGCGGTGCCTCATGCGATGGCGCACGTCACACCGCGGAACATCTCACACGCCCGCACGGGGTGACGGCCGAGGTGTCACAGCGGTGGTGGGACAGCGATACTGCTGCGCATGACGACCGAGACCGAGCAGCCGCTCACGATCGACGAACTGGCGGCGCGGGCCGGTGTCACCGTGCGCACGGTCCGCTTCTACGGCACCAAGGGGCTGCTGCCGCCGCCGGTGATCGGTCCCCGGCGGGTCGGTCACTACGGGCGGGAGCACCTGGCCCGGCTGGAGCTCATCGAGGAGTTGCAGCACCTGGGCATGACGCTGGCGGCGATCGAGCGGTACCTGGGGCAGTTGCCGCCGGATCTGAGCGCCCGGGACCTGGCGGTCCAGCGGGCGGTGGTGGCCTCCTGGGCGCCCGAGGCGGTGGAGACGGTGCCGCGCGGGGAGCTGGAGCGCCGGGCGGGGCGGGCGCTGGACGAGGAGGAGCTCGGTCGGCTGGCGGCGATGGGCGTCGTCGAGCGGGACGGCGAGGTGCTGCGGGTCGACCCCGGGCTGCTGCGGCTCGGGGTGGAGCTGCTGGACGTACCGCTGTCCCACGAGACGGTCCTCGCCGCGCGCACCGCGCTCACCGAGCACTCCCGCGCGGCCGCCCGCGAGCTGTCGCGGCTGCTGCGCGACGCGGTCGCGGAGCGGGACGCGCGGGACGTGCGGTCCCTGTCCGCCCGGATGCGTCCGCTGGTGGTGCAGGCGCTGCTGACCACGTTCCAGCGGTCGCTGCGGGAGGAGCTGCGGGAGTGGCTCGACGAAGAGGGGTGACGGGACGGGCCCGTCACCCCTTGCGGCGGGTCAGCGGGCGTCCGTGAAGACCTCCCCCCGCTCCGCCTTCGCCACCAGCAGCGCCGGCGGGGTGAAGCGCTCGCCGTAGCGCTCGGCGAGCTCACGCGCGCGGGCCGTGAATCCGGGCAGGCCGCCCTCGTAGCCGTTGATGTACTGGAGGACGCCGCCGGTCCAGCCGGGGAAGCCGATGCCGAGGACGGAGCCGATGTTGGCGTCCGCGACGGAGGTGAGCACGCCCTCCTCGAGGAGCCGGACGGTGTCCAGCGCCTCGGCGAACAGCATGCGCTCCTGCATGTCCCGGAAGGGGATCCGGTGGCCCGGCACGGTGAAGTGCTCGCGCAGTCCGGGCCACAGGCTGCCGCGCTTGCCGTCCTCGCCGTACTCGTAGAAGCCGGCGCCGCCGCTGCGGCCGGGGCGCTCGAACTCGTCGACCATGCGGTCGATGACGGCCTCGGCGGGGTGCGCGGTCCAGGTGCCGCCGGCCTCCTCGACGGCCCGCTTCGTCTCTTTCCGGATCTTGCGCGGGAGGGTGAGGGTCAGCTCGTCCACCAGGGAGAGCACCTTGGCCGGGTAGCCCGCCTGGGCGGCGGCCTGTTCGACCGACGCGGGCTCGATGCCCTCGCCGACCATGGCGACGCCCTCGTTGATGAAGTGCCCGATGACGCGCGAGGTGAAGAAGCCGCGCGAGTCGTTGACGACGATCGGGGTCTTGTTGATCTGGCGGACCAGGTCGAAGGCGCGGGCCAGCGCCTCGTCGCCGGTGCGCTCGCCCTTGATGATCTCGACCAGCGGCATCTTGTCGACGGGTGAGAAGAAGTGCAGCCCGATGAAGTCGGCCTGGCGCTCGACGCCCTCGGCGAGGGCGGTGATGGGCAGGGTGGAGGTGTTGGAGCACAGCAGCGCGTCGGGGGCGACGACGTCCTGGATCTCCTGGAACACCTTGTGCTTGAGGGCGGTGTCCTCGAAGACGGCCTCGATGACCGCGTCGCAGCCGGCGAGGTCGGCGGCCTCGGCGGTGGGCGTGATCCGCGCGAGCAGCGCGTCGGCCTTCTCCTGGCTGGTACGGCCCTTGGCGACGGCCTTGGCGCACAGCTTCCCGGAGTGGCCCTTGCCCTTGACGGCGGCCTCCAGGGAGACATCCTTCAGGACGACCTCGATGCCCGCGCGGGCGCACGAGTAGGCGATGCCCGCGCCCATCATCCCGGCGCCGAGGACGGCCACCTTGGTCACCTTGCGCGGTTCGACGCCCTTCGGCCGGTTGGCGCCGGAGTTGACGGCCTGGAGGTCGAAGAAGAACGCCTGGATCATGTTCTTCGAGGTCTGTCCGGCGGCCAGCTCGACGAAGTAGCGGGCCTCGATGACCTGGGCGGTCTCGAAGTCGACCTGGGAGCCCTCGACGGCGGCGGCCATGATGGCGCGCGGGGCCGGGTAGGGGGCGCCGCCCGTCTGCTTGCGCAGGTTGGCCGGGAAGGCGGGCAGGTTGGCGGCGAACTTCGGGTGGGCGGGAGTGCCGCCGGGGATGCGGTAGCCGGGCTTGTCCCAGGGCTGGGCGGACTCGGGGTGGGCGTCGATGTAGGCGCGGGCCCGGGCGAGCATGTCCTCGCGCGTGTCGGCGATCTCGTCGACCAGGCCGTTCTCCAGGGCGCGGCGCGGGCTGTACTGGGTGCCCTGGAGGAGCACCTTCAGCAGCGCGTCGGTGATGCCGAGCATGCGCACGGTGCGGACGACGCCGCCGCCCCCGGGGAGCAGGCCGAGGGTGACCTCGGGGCAGCCGATCTTGGAGCCGGGGGCGTCGAGGGCGATCCGGTGGTGGCAGGCGAGGGCGAGTTCGTAGCCGCCGCCGAGGGCGGCGCCGTTGACCGCCGCGACGACGGGCTTGCCGAGGGTCTCGATGCGGCGCAGGTGCCGCTTGATGGCCATGCCGCCGTCGAAGAGGTCCTGCGCCGTCTCGGGGGTGACCCGGATGAGGTCGCGCAGGTCGCCGCCGGCGAAGAAGGTCTTCTTGGCAGAGGTGATGATGACGCCGCGGAGGGAGTCCTTCTCGGCCTCCAGGCGGTCGGTGATCACGGCGAGGGAGTCGCGGAACGCCTGGTTCATGGTGTTCGCGGACTGGTTCGGGTCGTCGATGACGAGGGTGACGACGCCGGTGCGGTCCTGTTCCCAGCGGATGGTGGTGCTCTCGGTCATGAGGAGGTCTCCGTGAGTGAGGTGGCGGGCCGCTGGGGTGTCAGAGGCGTTCGACGACGGTGGCGATGCCCATGCCGCCGCCCACGCACAGGGTGGCGAGGCCGTAGCGCTTGTCCTGGCGCTCGAGCTCGTCGACGAGGGTGCCGAGGATCATCGCGCCGGTGGCGCCGAGGGGGTGGCCCAGGGCGATGGCGCCGCCGTTGACGTTGACCTTGTCCAGCGACAGGCCCATGTCCCGCGCGAAGCGCAGGACGACCGCCGCGAACGCCTCGTTGATCTCGACCAGGTCGATGTCGTCGATGGTCAGGCCGGCCTTGGCGAGGGCCTTGCGGGTGGCGGGGGCGGGGCCGGTGAGCATGATGGTGGGCTCGGAGCCGGAGACGGCGGCGGAGACGATCCGGGCGCGCGGGGTGAGTCCGTAGCGGTCGCCGACCGCCTTGGAGCCGATGGCGACGAGGGCGGCGCCGTCCACGATGCCGGAGGAGTTGCCCGCGTGGTGGACGTGGTCGATCTTCTCCACCCAGTGGTACTTCTGCAGCGCCACGGCGTCGAAACCTCCCAGCTCGCCGATGTCCGCGAAGGACGGCTTCAGCTTGGCCAGCGAGTCGGCGGTGGTGCCGGGGCGCAGGTGCTCGTCGTGGTCGAGGACGGTGAGGCCGCTGCGGTCCTTCACCGGGACGACGGACCGCTCGAAGCGGTTCTCCTTCCAGGCGGTGGCCGCGCGTTCCTGCGAGAGGGCGGCGTACTCGTCGACGTCGCGCCGGGAGAAGCCCTCGACGGTGGCGATCAGGTCGGCGCCGATGCCCTGCGGGACGAAGTCGACGGCGAAGTTGGTCATCGGGTCGTTGAACCAGGCGCCGCCGTCGGAGGCCATGGGGACGCGGGACATGGACTCGACGCCGCCCGCGAGGACGAGGTCCTCCCAGCCGGAGCGCACCTTGGCGGCGGCCAGGTTGACCGCTTCCAGACCCGAGGCACAGAAGCGGTTCTCCTGGACGCCCGCGACCGTGTCCGGCAGTCCGGCCGCGATCGCGGCGATGCGGGCGATGTCGGAACCCTGGTCGCCGACCGGGCCGACCACGCCGAGCACGATGTCGTCCACGGCGGCCGGGTCCAGGTCCGGGAAGCGGTCCCGGATCTCGTGGATGAGGCCCACGACCAGGTCGATGGGCTTGGTCCCGTGCAGGGCGCCGTTCGCCTTGCCGCGCCCGCGCGGGGTGCGGATCGCGTCGTACACGTACGCTTCGGTGCTCACGAGGAGGCCTTTCACTGAGGGTGGGAGGGCTTGGACGTGGGTGCGGGAGCCGTTGCCGCCGGCCCGGGCAGGTCCCAGTCGCGGGCCACGTCGTCGGTGCCGGCGCCCGGCAGGGCGGGTCCGGTGCGGATGCCGGCGGGGGTCGCGGAGAAGCGCGGGGCGGGTGCGGGCTGGGTGATGCCGCCGTGGTCGGTGAAGGTGCCGCGGGCGGCGAGATGCGGGTGGTGCGGGGCCTCGCGGAGGGAGAGCACGGGCGCCACGCACGCGTCGGTGCCCTCGAAGACGGCCGTCCACGCGTCGCGGGTGCGTTCCTTGAAGCGGGCGGCGACCCGTTCGCGCAGCGCGGGCCGGCGGGAGACGTCCGTGTGGGCCGCGTCCTGGTCCTCGACGCCGAGCAGGCGCAGGAACTCGGTGCGGAACCGCGGTTCCAGCGCACCGACCGCCATGTGCCCGCCGTCGGCGGTCTCGTAGGTGCCGTAGTAGGGGCATCCCCCGTCGAGGAGGTTGGTGCCGCGCCGGTCCTGCCAGACCCCCGCGGCGAGCATGCCGTGGATCATCGTGGAGAGGTGCGCGGTCCCGTCCACGATCGCGGCGTCGACGACCTGCCCGGTGCCGGTCGCCCGCGCGTGGTGCAGGGCGGCGAGGACGCCGACGACGAGGTAGAGGGAGCCGCCCGCGTAGTCGCCGAGCAGGTTGGCGGGGACGGCCGGGGGCCTGTCCGGGTCGCCGATCATGCCGAGGGTGCCGGTGAGGGCGATGTATGCGATGTCGTGTCCCGCGCGGTCGGCGAGCGGGCCCTGCTGGCCCCAGCCGGTCATCCGGCCGTAGACCAGGCGCGGGTTGCGGGCGTGGCAGTCCCCGGGGCCGACGCCGAGGCGTTCGGCCACGCCGGGGCGGTAGCCCTCGATGAGGACGTCGGCGCGTTCGGCGAGGTCCAGGACGCGGGCGGGGCCGTCGGGGTCCTTCAGGTCGACGATCACGGAACGCTTGTTGCGGTTGGTGACGTCCCGGGCCGGGTCGATCCCCAGCCCGGGGCCGCCCGGGCGGTCCACGCGCACGACATCGGCGCCCAGGTCGGCCAGGAGCATGGCGGCGAACGGGCCCGGCCCGATGCCGGCCAGTTCGACCACGCGCACGCCGGTGAGCGGACCCTGTCCCGGCGTCTTCGCCTCCGTCATCGAGCCCCCAACGGCTGTGACACACATGATGTAACACCAGCGATGTTAAGAACACGTTCCACTCGGCACAAGACCGGGCGAGCAAGCGCTTAGCCACTTTACGGGGCGGTGTCCGGTCGCGCCCGGTCACGCACCGCTTCGACGTGCGTCGGGCTCCGCCGCCGGCCGCTCAGGGGCGGTGGTGCGGCAGCTCTCCTCTCCACCCGGTCGCACAGCAGCCGGCCGCCGGCGCGCCCTCGGGCTCCAGGAGGACGCCCACCCAGCCGGGTCCTCCCCGGTCCGTACCCGGCGGGCTCGGCGCCGGGGCAGGCGGGCGCGTGGGCGTGCGCCGTCCCGCCCTTGAGCCTCACCGTCACCCCCAGGGGTGGCCGCCGTCGCCGGCACCGAGGAAGACGGACACCTTCCTGCCGGCCTGGGCGACGATCCCGCCCCAGGGGTGTTCCTCGGCGGCCCCCGGCAGCCCCAGGGCGCGGTCGCGCGCTTTTTCCCACTTCTTCAGGACGTTCGGGGGCACGGCCATCGCTTTCCTCCGGGCTCGTCGTCACAGCTCCGCACCCCTCACGCTAGCCTCGGCCACCGACAGCGGCGCGGCTGCACGACCAAGGGGTGTCATGAGCAGGCTGAACAGGACGGACCGTCCCTACGACATCGTGCTCTTCGGAGCGACCGGCTTCGTCGGGACACTGACCGCGGAATACCTCGCCGCCCATGCCCCGGCCGGACTGCGCTGGGCGATCGCCGGACGCAGCACGGAGAAGCTCGAGCGGCTGCGGGAGCGGCTGCCCGGCGGCGCGGAGGCCGGACTGCTGCGGGCCGACGCGTCCGACCCGGCCTCCCTGCGCGCCCTCGCCGAACAGGCGCGCGTGGTCGCCACGACCGTGGGCCCCTATGTGGAGTACGGCGAGGAACTCGTCGCCGCCTGTGCGGACACGGGGGCGGACTACGTCGACCTCACGGGTGAACCGGAGTTCGTGGACCTCGTGTACGTCCGCCATGACGCACGCGCGCGGGAGACCGGGGCGCGGCTGGTGCACGCCTGCGGTTTCGACTCGGTGCCGCACGACCTGGGCGCGTACTTCACCGTGCGGCAGCTTCCGGAGGGGGTGCCGCTGACCGTGGACGGTTTCGTCACCGTGGACGCGGCCTTCTCGGGCGGGACCTTCACCTCGGCGCTGAACCAGTTCGCCCGGCACCGCCGGCTCCGCGCGGCGGCCCGCGACCGCAGGCACCACGAGCCGCGGCTGATGGACCGCCGGGCCTCGGCGCCCCTGGGCGCGCCGCGCTACGCGCCGGAGGTCGGCGCCTGGGCCCTGCCCCTGCCGACCGTCGACGGGCAGATCGTGCGCCGTTCGGCCAAGGCGCTCGACCGGTACGGCCCCGACTTCCGCTACCGGCACTACGCGGCCGTGCGGCGGCTCCCGGTCGCGGTGGGCGGGGTGGCCGCCGTGGGCGCGCTGGTGACGGCGGCCCAGTTCCCGGCGCTGCGGCGCCGGCTCTCCGACCGGCTCGGGCCCGGCGACGGGCCGGGCCCCGAGAAGCGCGCCCGGAGCTGGTTCACCGTCCGCTTCGTCGGCGAGGGCGGCGGGCGCCGGGTGTACACGGAGGTCGCGGGCGGCGACCCCGGCTACGACGAGACGGCGAAGATGCTGGCCGAGGGGGCGCTCTGCCTGGCCTTCGACGACCTCCCGCCGACGGCCGGCCAGGTCACGACGGCGGTGGCGATGGGCGACGCGCTGATCGGCCGCCTCCGCGCGGCGGGCATCCGCTTCCGCGTCGCCGCGACACGCTGAGGAGCCGGAGGCCGGCTAGAGCGGCCACCGGACCAGCGTGTAGATCATCCCGGCGATCCAGCCCAGCCCGGCGAGCACGGCAAGGGCGAGCCCGACGGTGACGGCCCGCTCGACGGGCCGTCCGCCGGCGGCAACGGGCTTGGGTGCGCGGTGCGTTGTCATGCGTGCCAGCCTGCCGGGACGGTCGGGCGCCGGCATCCGTACAGGTACTCAGGAGCGGTACTCAGAACGACGGGCGAACGCCGCGCGGGTGAACCGCCCGTTTGAGACTTCCGCGCCCCGCACCCCGCGGAACACGAGGATGTCGCGGCCGGACGAACGCCCGGCCTTCACAGCACGGTTCAATGAAACACTTGAAGGCATGCGATTTCTCCTCGAAGTGGCCATGGACGGCGACGCGCTGACGAAGGACCCGGCGGGCGAGCTGGGACGGATCCTGCGGTACTGGGGCGGGAATCTGCGGCACTACGCGATGGAGGCCGGGGACGGGGCGGCGGTCTACGACTCGGAGTACCGCGAGGTGGGGCGGTGGAAGGTCGAGGACGTGTCCTGAGCGGGGGCGGCCCCGGCGAGGGCCCGGCGGCACAGGGCGTCGGCTCTGCGGGTGGTTTCCGGCAGGCGGTAGGCGGGGGCCAGGGCGAGGGTGTGGGCGCAGGCGTTGTCCAGGCTCACGCGGTGGCCGACCGAGACGAAGACCGGCTTGACGGCGTCCCTGGTGCGCAGGGCGCGGCCGACCTCTTCGTGGCCGGCGAGCAGCGGTGAGGTGCTGCCGCGCGGGGTGTCCGGTTCCGCGTGGGTGAAGGTGAAGGGGTTCTTGGCGACGCCGATCGTCGGCAGGCCGGTGAGGACGCCGAGGTGGCTGGCGAGGCCGAAGCGGCGGGGGTGGGCGAGGCCGTAGCCGTCGCAGACCACGAGGCCGGGCGGGCACGGCAGGGCTTCGAGGGCGGCCAGCACGGTGGGGATCTCGCGGAAGGCGAGCAGGCCGGGGACGTACGGGAAGGAGATCCGGCCGACGGCCGTGGACTCGGCGACGACGTCGAGGGTCGCGGCGTCCAGGACGACGGCCGCGGCGGCGACGACGTCCCGCTCGTCGTCGTACGCCACGTCGACCCCGGTGACGTGGCCCGTCCCGGGCGGCGGGCCCGGTTCGTCGAGCACCACCCGCGCGCGGAGGGCGTCCTGGACCGCGCGGGCCTCTTCCTCGGTCACGGGCCAGTCGGCCGGTGTGCGTACGGTCGTCATGGTGCCCCTGAGCCTACGGGGCGCGCGTGCTCCGCGCGGAGGGTGCTCCCCCTCCGCGCGGAGGCGGCTCACTTGCCGAGCGCCCGCTGGAGCTGACTCTTGTTCATGCTCGAACGGCCTTCCACGCCCTTCTTCCTGGCCTCCTCGTACAACTGGTCGCGGGTGGGCCCCTGGGAGCCCTTGCCGGACCGCTGGCCGCCCCGCTTGCCGGACGACATGTCCTGCGTGGAGGTACGGCCGGCCGTCTTCGACTCACCGGACCGGGCGCGCTCCTTGTTCACCGTCCGGGCGGCGATCTCCTTGGCGCGCCCGGTGCTCTCGCCCCGGTCCTCGGCACTGTCCTTGATGTGCTCGTACTGACGTTCCCGTTTGGGGCTGGAACCGCGTGGCATGTCCGCTCACTTCCTCTCGGGTACGGCGTACGGGTACCCACGTCGGCGGCGATCAGGGCATGCCGCGCGTCGGTGCTCCAGGCGGCGGGAGTGTCCCGGAGGACGTCCGGGAGAGCCGTGTCACTCGGGTGCATGAAGGCGGTGACAGAGGTCACTCGCTTCTCGTGTGCACGGATTGGCCGATTCCGTCGTCTCATCCAGTAGCCGTCCCGATCCGCCCCGGAAGCCTGTCCAGCCGTCACGAGGGAGCAAGGCGTTGTCCACCGTCATCGAGCAGACCGTCGAGGCCCGTCTCGTCGCCGCCGCGCCGCGGATGCCGAGCATTCCCGCCACCCTGCACTACGACCGCGACGACCCGTTCGCCGTCCACATGACCTTCCCCGCGCCCGCCACCCTGGAGGGCGTCGAGGTCTGCTGGACCTTCGCCCGCGATCTGCTCGCCGCGGGGATGCAGGAGCCCGAGGGCGACGGCGACGTACGGGTCCGGCCGTACGGCTACGACCGCACCGTGCTGGAGTTCCACGCCCCCGAGGGGACCGCCGTCGTGCATGTCCGCTCGGGCGAGCTGCGCCGGTTCCTGGAAGCCACCGGCGAGCTGGTGCCGACCGGTCTGGAGCACCTCCGGCTCGACCTGGACCACGATCTCGCGGAGCTGATGCGCGACGTGTGAGGGGCCGGGCCGACGCCCGCCGCCCGTCGGGGTGCCGAGCGTGCCGTACGCGCGGGCGGCGCCCGGCGCACCGGCTCCGTCGGCGGCTTTCTCCACAGTCTCCGGGCCGACGGCCCCGGGGGGCGAGGATTCCGCCGCGTCGGTACTCGGGCCGGGCCGGCGGTGACACGCTCCGGGCCGCCGCGTCCGCTCCCCCGGCATCGCGCGGTCCCGGAGCGCGGGGTCCGGCGAAGGTGAAGGCAAAAGCGTAGGCGCGGACGCGGGCGTCGCCCGACCGGCGGAGCGTCCGCCGTGCTCTCCCGTGGCCCGCGGGCCCCGGGTCACCGCCCCCGCGCGAGCGTGGGCAGCGGCGCGGTGCCGGCCAGTCCCGCGCACAGCTCGCGCAGGACGGCACCGAGGGCGGGCGTCGCCGCGGCGCGGTGCGCCAGTGCCTCGGCGCGCCGGCCGTGGGAGGAGCCCTCCGGGTCCGGCAGCAGGCCCGACGCCCGTGCGAGGACGAGGGCCGTCGCCGTCTGCTCGGGGACGTCCTCGGACGGTGCCGGTCCGTCGAGGAGCTGCCGCGCCTGCCGCCGCAGGGCCCGTACCCGGCCCGCGTCGGCCAGGACGTGCTCCACCGACGGGAACACCCCGAGGACCCGGTGCTTCTCGGCGCGCAGCACCCCCTGGGCCACCAGTTGCTCCCGGACCGCGTCCAGGGTGTACCGCGCGCGCAGCGTCACCCAGACCCGCCAGCGGTGCGGGAAGGACTCACTGACCAGTTCCAGAAGGCCGTCCAGCACCGGGTCACCGGTCCGGGAGTCGAGGTCACGGGGTGCGGCGATTCCGTCGTCGTCGATCAGCAGGCCCCGCCGGGCCAGCTCGGCGAGGGCTCCGGCCCGCACCACGGGGGCCTGCCGGGACGGGTCGGCGTCCCAGACCAGCAGGGACAGGCGGGCCGGCAGCGAGAGCGGGCCGTTGGGCACGGGGCCTCCTCGGGGGCGGTGACGTCGTGCTCCGAAAAGCCGTTGACAGCCGTTCCGGGCACTCCTACGGTGTACAGCGGTCCTGTTGCCGTCGAATGGAGAAGGACGTTGCTCGTCTGAGGTTCTGAGACACCGCGTCACACCACATGTGTGTGTACGTCGCGTGCGACCTCGGCGTTCGAGCCGTCCTTGCGGTCCTTGCGGAACAGGGCTCTTCTCATGCCCAGACCTTCCCTCCCGGCTGCCGGTCCTCGTCCCGCGGTGTCTCGATACGCGTTTGCCCCTGATCGCCCCGAGCAACCGCGGAGGCCCGCATGTCACCATCCCTCACCTGTACGTCCCTCGCCTTCACCTGGCCCGACGGCACCGCCGTCTTCGAGGACCTCGACGTCGCCTTCGGCCCCGGCCGCACCGGGCTCGTCGGCGTCAACGGGTCGGGCAAGTCGACCCTGCTGAAGCTGATCGCCGGCGAGCTCACCCCGGCCGACGGCGCCGTCCGCGTCGCCGGCGAAGTGGGTTACCTGCCGCAGAACGTGACGCTCGACACCGCGCTGAGGGTCGACGAGGCCCTCGGCATCGCCGCCCGGCGGACCGCGCTGCACGCCATCGAGGCGGGCGACGTGGCCGAGGAGCACTTCGAGACCGTCGGCGACGACTGGGACGTCGAGGAGCGCGCCCTGGCCACGCTCGGCGAACTCGGCCTCGGTCACATCGGGCTCGACCGCACCGTCGGCGAGGTGTCGGGCGGCGAGTCGGTGCTGCTGCGGCTGGCGGCGCTACTGCTGCGGCGCCCGGACGTGCTGCTGCTCGACGAGCCCACCAACAACCTCGACCTGTACGCCCGCAGACGGCTGTACGCGGCCGTGGAGAACTGGCCGGGCGTCATGGTCGTGGTCAGCCACGACCGTGAACTGCTGGACCTCGTCGACCAGATCGCGGATCTGCGCTCGGGTGAGGTGACCTGGTACGGCGGCAACTTCTCGGCGTACGAGGAGGCCCTGGCCGTCGAGCAGGAGGCCGCCGAGCGGATGGTGCGCGTCGCCGAGGCGGACCTCCGCAAGCAGAAGCGCGAACTGGTCGACGCCCAGGTCAAACTGGCCCGCCGCAAGCGGTACGGGCAGAAGATGTGGGACAGCAAGCGTGAGCCGAAGATCGTCATGGGGGCGCGCAAGCGCGCGGCGCAGGAGTCCGCGGGCAAGCACCGCATCCTGCACGAGGGGCGGCTCGCCGAGGCCAGGGAACGGCTCGACGACGCGGTGGAGGCCGTACGGGACGACGACGAGATCCGCGTCGACCTGCCGTACACGGCCGTGCCACCGGGCCGGGGCGTCCTCACGCTCATGGACCTGGAACTGGCGTACGGCGCCCGGGTGGAGGGCGGCTTCGATCTGCGCGGGCCGGAGCGGGTGGCGCTGATCGGGCGCAACGGCGCGGGCAAGACGACGCTGCTGCGCACGATCGCCGGTGAGCTGGAGCCGGTCTCCGGCGAGGTGAGGACCCATGTGCCCCTGCGGTTCCTGCCGCAGCGCCTCGACGTCCTCGACCCGGAGCTGACCGTCGCCGAGAACGTGGCCCGGTTCGCCCCGGGCGCCACCAACAACCGGGTCCGGGCCCGGCTCGCCCGGTTCCTGTTCCGGGGCGCCCGCGCCGACCAGAGGGCAAAGACGCTCTCCGGCGGCGAGCGTTTCCGGGCGGCGCTGGCCGCGCTGATGCTGGCGGAGCCCGCGCCGCAGCTGCTGATGCTGGACGAGCCGACCAACAACCTCGACATGGCGAGCGTCCGGCAGCTCACCACGGCACTGGAGTCGTACGAGGGAACGCTGATCGTGGCCAGTCACGATCTGCCGTTCCTGGAGTCGATCGGCATCACCCGGTGGCTGCTGATGGAGGAGGGGGAGCTGAAGGAAATCACGACAGAAGCTGTCGGGTATCCCGCCTAGCGTCGGCGGTATGAGCCACTCCAGCGAGTACATCACCCTCACCGGAGCCGGGGAGAACAACCTCAAGGACGTCACGCTCCGCATCCCGAAGGGCCGGCTGACCGTGTTCACCGGCGTCTCGGGGTCGGGGAAGTCGTCGGTCGTCTTCGACACGATCGCGGTCGAGTCGCAGCGGCAACTGAACGAGACGTTCACCTGGTTCGTCCGCAACCGGCTGCCGAAGTACGAACGGCCGCACGCGGAGGCCATGGAGGACCTGACGCCCGCGATCGTCGTCGACCAGCGGCCCGTCGGCGGCCACTCCCGGTCCACGGTGGGCACGATGACGGACGTCTACTCGGTGCTGCGGGTGCTGTTCTCCCGGCACGGCACACCGAGCGCCGGTCCGGCGACGGCGTACTCGTTCAACGACCCGTCGGGCATGTGCCCCGAGTGCGACGGCCTGGGCCGGACCGTACGCCCCGACTGGGACCGCGTCCTGGACGCGGACCGCTCCCTCGCCGAGGGCGCGGTCCGCTTCCCGCCGTTCGCCGCGGGGACCTGGCAGGGGCAGACGTACACCAACAGCGACGACCTGGACCCGGACAAGCCGGTGCGGGAGTTCACCGCCGCCGAACGGGAGTTCCTGATGCGGGGGCGCCCGGGCAGCAAGGTCACCGTGAACAGCACGGGCGGCGCGTGGACCACCGAGTACGAAGGGCTCGCCGACCGCTTCGAACGGCTCTATCTGAAGCGGGACCTGGCGGGGATGAGCCAGAAGACCCAGGACATGGTGCGGGAGTTCCTGGCCGAGGGCGTCTGCCCCGCCTGCCGGGGGGCCAGACTGAACGAGGCGGCGCTGGCGTCGAGGATCGACGGCCGGTCCATCGCCGACTGCGCCGCGATGCAGGTCACCGATCTCATCGCGGTGCTGCGCGGGATCGACGACCCGGTGGCCGGGCCGATCGCCGGGGCCGCCGTCGCCGCGCTGGAGCGGATCGAGACGATCGGCCTCGGCTACCTGAGCCTCGACCGGGAGACGTCCACCCTCTCCGGCGGCGAGGGGCAGCGGCTGAAGACGGTCCGGCACCTCGGGTCCAGCCTGACCGGGATGACGTACATCTTCGACGAGCCCAGCGTCGGACTGCACCCGCGCGACGTCCACCGGCTCGGGGAACTGCTGCTCCGGCTGCGCGACAAGGGCAACACCGTGCTGGTCGTGGAGCACGACCCGGACGTCATCACCCTGGCCGACCACGTCGTCGACATGGGGCCGGGGGCGGGTTCCGAGGGCGGCAGGGTGGTGTTCGAGGGCACGCCGCGGGAGCTGGCCGCCTCGGGCACCCTGACGGGGCGGTACCTGGGACGGCGTACCGCGGTCAAGGAGGCGGTGCGCAGGCCGACGGGCGAGCTGTGGGTGAAGGGGGCCGACCGGCACAATCTGCGCGAGGTCACCGTGCGGTTCCCGGTCGGTGTGCTCACCGCGGTGACCGGGGTGGCGGGTTCGGGCAAGAGCACGCTGGTCGCCGAGTTCACCGACGCCCACGACGCCGTGGTGGTCGACCAGTCCTCGATCGGCATCTCCGCGCGGTCCACCCCCGCGACGTATCTGGGGATCATGGATCCGGTGCGGAAGATCTTCGCGCGGGAGACCGGCGCCGCACCCGGGCTGTTCAGCTTCAACTCCGACGGCGCCTGCGGGACCTGCGGGGGCCGCGGGATCATGTACACCGACCTGGCCTTCATGGATCCGGTGACGACGACGTGCCCCACCTGCGAGGGGCGGCGGTTCAAGGACGAGGTGCTGCGGCTGACCGTCGACGGCCGCTCCGTCGCCGATGTGCTGGCGATGACGGCCGAGCAGGCGCTCGGCTTCTTCCACGACACCGGCGTACGGCGCCGGCTGCGCGCGCTGCGGGACGTCGGCCTCACCTACCTCACGCTGGGCCAGCCGCTGTCCACCCTCTCCGGTGGTGAACGGCAGCGGATCAAGCTGGCCACCCGGCTGCACCGCGAGGGGGTGGTGTACGTGCTGGACGAGCCGACGACCGGACTGCACATGGCGGACGTGGACGGCCTCGTCGGCCTCCTGGACCGGCTGGTGGACGCGGGCAACACCGTCGTCGTCGTGGAGCACAACCTCGATGTCGTCGCCCGCGCCGACTGGGTGATCGACCTCGGCCCGGGCGGCGGACGGGACGGCGGCCGGGTGGTGTTCGAGGGCACACCGGCCGAGTTGCTCGTCGCCGAGGGGTCCTTCACGGGGGAGCATCTGCGGCGGGCCGGCCGGTGAGGCCGGTTCCCGGTGGGTCGTTTCCCGGCCGCCGGGGTGGCCCGGCCGGGATTCCCGCCGCATGATGGCTGCGCCGGCATCCGAGGGAACCGGGCCGGCCCACGGACGCCCTCGGTGCGGCCGGAACCTGTCCCGTCCCCCACGGAGTCGCGCTCGTGCCCAGCAAGAAGGCCCTCGTCCGCCGCCCGGCTCCCCGTCCGACCGAGGGGCGGGTGACGCACATCGAGCGGGACGCCGTCGACGTCGACCGCGCGGTGGAGCAGTGGGAGGCGTACACGGAGACGCTGCGCGCCCACGGCTGGGAGACGATCGAGGTGGACCCGGCCGACGACTGCCCGGACTCCGTGTTCGTGGAGGACACGGTGGTGATGTACCGGAACGTGGCGCTGATCGCCCGCTCCGGAGCCGAGTCCCGCCGCGCGGAGACCCCCGGCGTCGAGGAGGCCGTGGCGTCGCTGGGCTGCTCGGTGAACTGGGTCTGGGAGCCTGGCACCCTGGACGGCGGCGACGTGCTGAAGGTCGGCGACACGGTGTACGTGGGCCGCGGCTGGGGGTACCTCCCACGCCTTTAAGGCAGTGGGGGAGGACCGACGCGGCCGGGGTGCGGCAGGTGCGGGCCGCGTTCGAACCGCTGGGGGCGCGGGTGGTCGCCGTGCCGGTCGCCAAAGTGCTGCACCTGAAGTCGGCGGTCACGGCGCTGCCGGACGGGACGGTCGTCGGGTACGTCCCGCACATGGACGCGCCGTCGCTGTTCCCGCGCTTCCTTCCGGTGCCGGAGCCGTCCGGGGCGCACGTGGTGCTGCTCGGCGGGGACAGGCTGCTGATGGCGGCGAGCGCGCCGAGGACCGCGGAGCTGTTCGCGGACCTCGGCTACGAGCCGGTCCCGGTGGACATCGGCGAGTTCGAGAAGCTCGAGGGCTGTGTGGCCTGCCTCTCGGTGCGGCTGCGGGAGCTGTACGCCTGACGGGTGACACCGTCGCCCGCGTACCTCGGCGGCCTGCGGCTCCGCGCCGTACGGCGCTCCGTGGGGACCCCGCTGATCAGGGTTCTTTACGGTGCCCTTAACCTACGGCTACGTAACCTACGGCTACGTAGCCTACGATTCCGTAGGTTCCCGGCACCGCTCGCCGGTATCTCATATGTCACCGTCCCCTGGAGTCACCTGTGTCGATCACTTCTCCCCACCTGGGCAGCCCTTCGGTCTGGACCGACGCCCGGCTGTTGTACGCGCTGGAGGAAGTGGTCGAGAAGGAGCTCAACCGGCATCTGAAGGTCACCAAGGACTGGATGCCGCACGAGTACGTGCCGTGGAGCGACGGCCGCAACTTCCCCGGCTTCTTCGAGGACGGCGAGGCCTGGGACAAGGAGCAGTCGAAGGTCACCGAGGTCGGCCGGATCGCGCTGGTGGTGAACCTGCTGACCGAGGACAACCTCCCCAGCTACCACCACGAGATCGCCACGCTGTTCGGCCGGGACGGCGCCTGGGGCACCTGGGTGCACCGCTGGACGGCCGAGGAGGGCCGGCACGGCATCGTGATGCGGGACTACCTGCTCGCCTCGCGGGCGGTGGACCCGGACAAGCTGGAGCAGTTCCGCATGGCCCACATGAGCGAGGGCTTCGAGTCGGACAACCGGCACTCGATGCTCCACTCGGTCGCCTACGTCGCCTTCCAGGAGCTGGCCACCCGCGTCTCGCACCGCAACACCGGCCACCAGTCCGGTGACCCGGTCTGCGACCGCATGCTGGCGCGCATCGCGACCGACGAGAACCTGCACATGGTGTTCTACCGCAACCTGCTCAAGGCGGCCTTCGAGATGGCGCCCGACCTGACGATGCAGGCGGTCCGCGACGTCGTCGTGAACTTCCGGATGCCCGGCCACGGCATCCCCGGCTTCGAGCGGGCCGCGGCGCAGATGGCGATCGGCGAGGTCTACAACCTGCGCATCCACCACGACGACGTGCTCCAGCCGGTGCTGCGCTACCTGAAGATCATGGAGGTCGACGGGCTGGGCCCCGAGGGCCTCAAGGCACAGGAGGAACTGGGCCTGTTCATGGGCGGCCTGGACGCGGAGGCGTCGAAGTTCGACGAGAAGCTGGCGGCCCGCAAGGCCCGGATGGCGGCCCGCGCGGAACGCCCCTGACGGTTGGGGCCCGGGGGCCCGGAGGCTGACGGCTGGGGCCCAAACCTTCGGGACTAACGGCCCGTACGGCGCAGTTCCAGGCGCTCCTTCTCGGACATGCCGCCCCACACGCCGAAGCGCATGTCGTTGGCCAGGGCGTACTCGAGGCACGTCGCGCGGATCGGGCAGAGGCCGCAGATCCGCTTGGCGTCGCGGACCGAACTGCCCGGCTCCGGGAAGAAGAAGTCTCCCCCGGTCTGCGCGCACAGCGCCTGCTCCTGCCAGGTGAGGTCGGGCGACGGGATCGTTTCGGTGTGCATGACCGGAAGCGTGCCGTGCGGCGAAAAACGTTCGATCAACGCGGGATCAACGGAGGGCCGAAGGGTCTTCCGTGACCGCATGATGATGACGCCGGGGCACCCGGCGCGCACGGCGGCGCGCCGGGTGGGTCAGGTCTCACGCGGATCGCCCCTGAGAACGGCGAACCGCGCGCCGTACGGGTCCTCCAGGCGGGCCAGCCGGCCGACGCCGGCGAGGGAGGTGGCGGGCAGCCGTACCCTGCCGCCCAGCTCGACGGCCCTGGCGACGACGGCGTCCGTGTCGTCCACCCCGAAGTAGGGCAGCCAGTGGGGCCGGCCGGGCTCCGCCCCGGCGAGGTCGTCGGCCGGCGGGACCAGTCCGCCGAACATGCTCTCCTCGCCCGTCCCGGCGGGGTTGACGGAGGTGTAGACGCCGTCGGGGAAGGTCACCGCCGAGGTCTCCCAGCCGAGGACGGAGTGGTAGAACGCGGCGGCGCGGGCGATGTCCGGGATGTGCAGCTCGACCCAGCACAGGGTGCCGACCTCGCCGGCCGCCTCGATGCCCTTGCGCAGCGCCGGTTCCCAGATGCCGAAGGGGACGCCGGCCTGGTCGGCGAGGATCGCCATGCGGCCCTGTTCCAGGACGTCCACCGGCGGGACGGGGGCGCTGCCGTGGGCGTGCAGGGCGGCCTGGGCGGTGGCGTCCGCGTCGGGGGTCCGGAAGTAGACGGTCCAGGCGGGCGGGCCCTGCTCGGGGGTGGTCCGCATGCCTCCCGCGACGATCCGCCCGGCCAGCTCGAAGAACCCGTAGCCGCCGGCGTCGGGTCCCGCCGAGCGGAACTCCCAGCCGAACAGGCCGCCGTAGAAGGCGGCGGTGCCCTCCGTGTCGGGGGTGCCGACGTCGGTCCAGTTCGGGGCGCCGTCGACGAAGTGGGTAGTGAGCATGGTGCCTCCTGTGAGACGTCCCGTCGCTTGCTCTGCCGAGTCTTCCACCGCCCGTCGGCACTCACCGCCGGAACACCCGGACGGGCGTGGGTTCTGCTCGCCCCCGCCGCCCCTTCCCTTCCCGTCCCCGGGGGCGCTGCCCCCGGACCCCCGCTCCTCAAACGCCGGAGGGGCTGATTTCAGCCCGTCTGGGGGTGCCCCCTCCGGGGGAGTCCGAGGACGAGGCCCGAAGGGCCGACAGGGGGGTGGTCTGGGGGCGCAGCCCCCGGGGACGGGAAGGGGCGGCGGGTCACGCGGACGCGCGGCGGACCAGTGTCGTCGGGAGGATCACGCCGTCGGAGCCGGCCTCCGACGGCGTGCCGGTGCCGTCGAGGACGCGCAGCAGGAGGCGGGTCATCAGGCGGCCCATCTCCTCTATGTCCTGACGGACCGTCGTCAAAGGGGGGTCCGTCTGTTCCGCGATCGGGAGCATGTCGTCGAAGCCGACCACCGCCACGTCGTCCGGCACCCGCCGCCCGTGCTCGCGCAGCACCCGCAGGGCGCCCGCCGCCATGAGGTCGTTGGCCGCGAACACCGCGTCCAGGTCCGGGCAGCGGTCGAGGAGTTGACGCATCGCCCGCTCGCCCCCGGCCGGGGTGAAGTCGCCCTCCGCGACCAGCCGGGGACCGGCGCCGGCCATGACGTCCCGGAAGCCGTCGAGGCGGTCCACCGCCGCGGTCTGGTCCAGGGCGCCGGTGATGTGGGCGATACGACCGCGGCCGAGGCCGAGCAGATGGCGTACGGCGTCGCGGGCGCCGCCCCGGTTGTCGCTGTCGACGTAGGAGACGCCGCCCTGGCCGCCGTTCCAGTCGGGCCGGCCGCCGTACACGGTCGGCAGACCGGCCCGCTGGATCAGCTGGGGCAGCGGGTCGTCGATGTGCAGGGAGAACACCAGGGCGCCGTCGACGTGCCCGCCGGCGAGGTAGCGGCCGACGCGGACGTGGTCGTCGCGGTCCTCGGTGAGCAGCAGGACGAGCTGGTTGTCATGGGCCGTCAGCTCCTTGCTGATGCCGCGCAACTGCCGGGCGAAGAAGGGGTCGGCGAAGACCCGGGTCTCCGGTTCGGCCACGATGACGGCGATGGCGTCGTGCCGCTTCGTCACCAGGCTGCGGGCGGCCTGGTTCGGCACGTACCCGAGTTCCTCCACCGCCCGCCTCACCCGTTCGGCCAGGCGCTCCCGCACCCCGTGGGAGCCGTTGACCACGCGGGAGACCGTGGCCCGGGAGACACCGGCCCGCGCGGCCACGGCCTCCAGCGTGGGGCGTGGCGCTGTGTCGGTCACTTCGGGGCTCCTCACCTGCGGCTGCGGGAAAGGATAGCCCCGGCCCGGCCACGGGCGAGAGCGCTCTCGGACTCACGTCCGGCGCGTCAGTGCTCGTGCGTCGGCTCCTCCTCGGCGGCGGCCCCATGAGCGTGCTCGTGCGCGTCCGGGTCGTATCCCGGGATGGTGCCGTCCGGCTTCTTCACCAGGAACAGGCCGACCATGCCCATGTCGGAGTGGCTCTGGACGTGGCAGTGGTACATCCAGGCGCCCGCTCCGACGCCCTCGCCCGCGATGATCTGGAAGCCGAAGGAGTCGGCCGGGCCGCAGATCTTGGTGTCGATGACCTGGCTGGGGTCGTCGGGGCCGGTGAGCATGCCGGTGCGGTTGTCGGCCCAGCGGTGACCGTGCATGTGGAAGGTGTGGTAGTACTCGCCGTGCGTGATCATGACGATCTCGACGCGGTCGCCCACCGTGGCCTCGAAGTTCGGACCGGTGTGGGCCGGCTTGTTGTTGATCGACATGTCGTTGAAGACGATGGTGTGGGTCGCGTCGGGCAGGACGTCGCCCTTGCGGCGCACGATCACCGGGCCGTACAGGCCGTTGCGGATGCCTCCGGTGCCGTGCACGGTGCCGACGACGTGGTCGTGGTAGTGCCAGTAGCCCGCGCTGCCCGTCCGCCAGGTGCCGTCGGAGCGGCGGCCGGGCTTGTGGGTGCGCCAGGTGTAGGTGCGGGTGCCGCCGGGTTCGACGTCGCTCTTGTTCTGCCGGGTGCCGTCGCTGGAGATCTCGTAGTCCAGGCCGTGGACGTGCAGGCTGACGGGCACATCCATGGTGTTCTCGAACTCGACGTGCAGCGTGTCGCCCTCGTTGAGCTCGATCAGCGGGCCGGGGACGGACGCCTTGCCCTTCTCGAAGCCGTAGCCCATCTGTCCGCCGGCCAGCCGCTCGGCGTACATCTTGACGCGCCGCACCTCGCCCCCGGCGGGCGCGGTTCTCGCCGGCGCGGCCGCACTCACGGCCTCGGGCGCGACGGACAACGATGTCGCGACGGCGGCGCCGCCCAGCAGTACCCGTCGGTTGAAACCGCGTCTGTCCATGCCGAACTCCCCACGTGGCTGTCATGAACCTGTGAAACCGTAGCGGCCGCCCCGCCGTTTATCCACACTCAGGACAAAGTTCGGCCCATCTCTGCGATAGGTATTGGCGTCTGGCGCAAAGAGGTCTAGCTTCCTTGACGCTGTTGCTGCGACCGAGGAGGGGTGGGTGGCCACGTGCGGTCCACATCGCATCAAGAACCCATGCGCTTACGAGGGTTGAGCATGTCAAGCGCCACGAGCGCACGAAGGACGAGAACGAGACGACGCGTCTGGGCGGCCACCGTGACCGCCGGAGTCGTCGCCGCCGGACTGCTGTCGGGTCCCGCCGCCAGCGCGCGTCCGGCCCCGGATCCGTCCCTGACAACGATGTCCATCAAGTCGCCCCCGGGCGGCGCGAACGTACGCGTGCTGCTGTTCCACGGCTCCGCGGCCGCCGGTGACGAGTCGCCGCTGGTGAACGCCGGGATCGCGGCGATCGAGAGGATCGGGCTGTCCGGCCCGGCGGACCAGCGGTTCAAGGTCACCGCCACCGACGACGCCTCGGTCTTCACCGACGCCAAGAAGCTGGGCCGGTTCAACGCCGTCGTGTTCCTGACCGGCGGCGGGGACGTCCTCGACCCGGACCAGGAGGCGGGCCTGGAGGCGTACATGGAGGCCGGCGGCGGTTTCGTCGGCTTGCACGACGCGGCCCGCGCGGAGCCGTACTCGGACTGGTTCACCGGTCTGATCGGCGCCCGCCCGGCGGCGTCCAGCCCCGACAAGGTGCAGCGGGCGACCGTCGAGGTCGGCGACCGGAACCATCCGGCGGCCAAGAGCCTGCCCACGCAGTGGAAGCGGCCCGACAAGTGGCTGAACTGGGTGAAGAACCCGTCCGGGGACGTG
This sequence comes from Streptomyces sp. NPDC014676, assembly GCF_043084105.1. Taxonomy (NCBI): domain Bacteria; kingdom Bacillati; phylum Actinomycetota; class Actinomycetes; order Kitasatosporales; family Streptomycetaceae; genus Streptomyces; species Streptomyces sp. NPDC014676. Next base: position 45,624 of record NZ_JBIBZI010000017.1, read on the forward strand.
CACACGGTCGCCAGGGTCCGCGAGTCGACGTACGCGCCCGGCGCGAGCGCCAACGGCTGGGACCACCCGGTCAGCTGGTGCCGTGACTACGACGGCGGCCGGTCCTTCTACACCGGGATGGGCGGCACGGTGTCGTCGTACGACGAGACCGACTTCCGTGACCATCTGCGCGGCGCCCTGCTGTGGACCACCCGCCTGGTGCAGGCCGACTGCAAGGCGACGATCACCGGCAACTACAAGGCGGAGCGGCTGACCCAGCCCAACCAGCCGGGCCAAAACGACCAGATCGGTGAGCCGCACGGCCTGGTCACCGCCCCCGACGGCCGCGTCTTCTACATCGGGCGCGGAGGTGCCGACTCCTCCCGGCCCGTCGTCACCGACTGGAACGACCCGGACATCGGCAAGGGCACGGGCGAGATCCACGTCTACGACCCGAAGACCAAGAAGGTCACCCTCGCCGGGGCACTCACCGTCTTCGGCAACAAGGGCGGCGGCGACGAGCTGCGCAAGGTCGAGGAGGGTCTGCTCGGCATCGAGCTGGACCCGCGGTTCGAGGAGAACGGGTGGGTGTACCTGCACTACACCCCGCACTCCGAGATCAACCGGGACACGCACATGGCCGAGCGGCGGGTCTCCCGCTTCACCCTCGACCAGGCCACCGACAAGCTGGACATGGCCAGCGAGAAGGTGCTGCTGAAGTGGCCGGTGCAGATCCACAGCTGCTGCCACGCGGGCGGCGGGATGGCCTGGGACTCCAAGGGCAACCTGTACATCGCCACCGGTGACAACAATTCCAGTGGCTTCAGCGGCGGTTACTCGGGCAACAACCCGGAGCCCAACTTCAAGGGCGTGTCCTTCGCGGACGCGCGCCGCACCGCCGGCAACACCAACAACCTCAACGGCAAGATCCTGCGCATCCACCCGGAGCCGGACGGCACGTACACGCTGCCCGAGGGCAACCTGTTCACCGGGAAGGAGACCGCCGAGGGCGGTGGCAAGACGCGCGGCGAGATCTATGTGATGGGCGTCCGCAACCCGGCGCGCATCTCCGTCGACAAGGAGACCGACACCCTGTACGCGGGCTGGGTCGGCCCGGACGCCGGTTCCCCGTCGCCGACCTGGGGTCCGGCGAAGTACGACACGTTCGCCGTGATCACCGAGGCGTCCAACCGGGGCTGGCCGTACTGCATGGGCAACAAGCAGCCCTACCGGGACCGCAACCTGCCCGACCCGTCGAAGCCGCTGGGCTGGTACGACTGCGACGCCCCGAAGAACGAGTCGCCGAACAACGACGGCCTGGTCAACCTGCCGTCGGTGACCGGCAACAACATCTGGTACTCGCCGCAGGGCGGCGGCCCGGACTACCCGCGCGACGAGAACGGCGTCCCGTCGTACGAGCAGGACGAGGCCACGTACCGGCTGCCCTGGCTGAAGGGCGGCGGGCAGGCCGCGATGAACGGCCCGGTCTACCGCTACGACGCCGACAGCGCCAGTGAGGTCAAGTGGCCGGCGTACTGGGACGGCAAGTGGTTCGTCGGTGACTTCTACGACGCCGACCAGCCGCGCAACGCGGTGCTGATGGACCCGAAGACGCAAGGAGACGGCGGTCTTCCGGTGCACTCGGAGTCCCTGAAGAAGATCGTGCCGGTCGGCAATGACGGCATCAAGAACCTGATGGGCTGGAAGTTCGGCCCGGACGGCTCGCTGTACGTCCTCGACTACGGGCGCGGCTTCTTCACCTCCGACTCCAAGTCCGCGCTGTGGCGGGTCACCTACACGGGCGGCGGGCCGACCCCGGCCGCCGGTCAGCTGGCGAGGGGAACCGAGTGAAACCAGTGACACGGCAACGGAGAATGTGGGCCGGCCTGCTGGCCGCCCTGCTCATGGTGCTCGGCCTGCAGACGGCCTCCGCGGCCGGCGAGACCGGGTCCACCGACGCCGAAGCGGCGGAGCAGGTGCTCACCTGGACCGCCGGTGACGGCATCACCGCGTACACGTCCGCGCCGACGACCGCGGTGGCCGGTCCGGCGACCATCGTGTTCGAGAACAGCGCGGCGACCGGCAACACCACCGGGATGCCGCACACGCTGACGTTCGTGACCTCCGACCCGGAGTTCAACAACGACGTCCAGCTGAACATCATGGCCAATCCGAACGACGCCCAGGGCGGCAAGTACACCGCGGAGGTCACGCTCACTCCGGGCCGCTACTTCTACCACTGCACCATCCCCGGCCACGGCGAGATGCAGGGCATCCTGACGGTGACCGAGGGCGGCGGCGGTGAGGACACCACGGCGCCCGAGGCCACGGCGAAGGTGACCGGCTCGCAGAACGCCGACGGCGAGTACGTCGGTTCGGCGAGCGTGACCGTCGAGGCCACCGACGCGGACTCCGGCGTGGAGCGGATCGAGTACGCGATCGGTGCCGACGGCGCCTGGCAGCCGTACACCGCCCCGGTCGTCGTGGACCGGATCGGCACGCACACGGTGCGCTACCGCGCCCTGGACAAGGCGGGCAACGTGTCGGCCGAGCAGAGCGTCGGGTTCACCGTCGTCGCCCCGCAGACGGACGACACCACCCCGCCGGAGACCTCGGCGACGGTGGCCGGTGAGAAGAACGACAGCGGGGACTACATCGACATGGCGACGGTCACCGTCACCGCGTCGGACACCGGCACCGGCGTCAACACCATCGAGTACGCGATCGGCGCCGACGGCGCCTGGCGGGCGTACACCGGTCCGGTGATGGTGCACGAGGTCGGCACGCACACCGTGCGCTACCGCGCCACCGACAAGGCGGGCAACACCGCGGCGGAGAAGAACGTGGAGTTCACGGTCGTCGCCGCTCCCCCGCAGGACACCACCCCGCCGGCGACCGGTGTGACCGTGGCGGGCACCAAGAACTCCGACGGCGCCTACGTCGGTGACGCCACCGTGACCGTCAGCGCCGACGACGGGCACGGGGGTTCCGGTGTCGCCGGCATCGAGTACTCGCTCGACGGCGGGCCCTACCTGGCGTACACCGGGCCCGTGGTCGTGGACCGGGCGGGCCGGCACACGGTCGCGTACCGGGCGAGCGACAACGCCGGCAACACCTCCGAGCCGCTCACGGTGAGCTTCACGGTCGTGGCGGACGGCGGGGTGCCCGCGCCCAACTGCCCCGAGTACGACGAGCGGTTGACGGTGATCGTCGGCACGGTCGACTCGGGCGTGCCGAACCGGGTCACCAACAACCGGTGCCGGATCGGCGAGCTGATCGAGGACGAGAAGGAGTGGACCTCCCAGGCGCTGTTCCTGAAGCACGTGAAGAGCGTGCTGGACAGGCTCGAGAAGGAAGGGGTCGTCGACCAGCGGGAGTACCGGGCGATCAACAAGGCGGCCCGGCAGTCCGGCATCGGCAAGCCCGGCCAGAACGAGGGCTACCGAAAGATCCTGGACGGCAGCGCGGAGTCGTTCGCCCAGTGGGAGCAGGTGGGCGGTGGTTCGTTCGCGCTGAACCCGGACGGGTCGATCACCTCCGGCACCACCCGGGGCGGGCTCGGCATGCTGTGGTTCCCCGAGCGCACGTACGGCGACTTCTCGCTGAAGCTCCAGTGGCGTGACGACGCCCCGGGCACCGGCAACGCCAACTCCGGTGTGTTCGTGCGGTTCCCGCAGATCCACGACCACCCGGAGGAGCCCCGGCCGGAGTGGGCCGCCATCAAGTTCGGGCACGAGATCCAGGTGTTCGACTCGCCCACCGGCGACATGTACAAGACGGGCTCGGTCTACGGCTTCGACCGGGTCGGCCTGGCCGGCGCGGGCGTGACGCAGAAGGGCACCTGGAACGACTACGAGATCCGGGTGGTGGACCAGCACTACTCGGTCTACCGCAACGGTGTGCTGATCAACGAGTTCGACAACACCGGCGGCCGGGAGTTCACCCCGCCGCGCTCGGACGACCCGGGCACGGACGGGCGGCGGTTCGCCTCCGGTTACATCGGGCTGCAGGTGCACGGCACGACGGACGTCGTCTCCTACCGGGACGTCCGGATCAAGGAGCTGTAGTCCCCACGGTTCGTGACGGGCCGGGAAGCCGGGGGTTTCGGCTTCCCGGCCCGTCACGGCGGGCCGTGGGTCAGGGCCGCATCAGCACCTTGACCGCGCCGTCGCGCTTGTCCTGGAACATCGCGTAGGCGTCCGGGCCCTCGGCGAGCGGCACGCGGTGGGTGGCGAAGTCGTCGACACCCAGCGGGTCCTCGTCGGTGAGGTAGGGGATGATCTCGTCGCTCCAGCGGCGTACGTTCGCCTGGCCCATGCGCATCTGGATCTGCTTGTCGAACAGGGTGAGCATGGGCATCGGGTCGGCCATGCCGCCGTAGACGCCGCTGATCGAGATCGTGCCGCCGCGCCGCACCAGTTCGATCGCGGTGTGCAGGGCGGCGAGCCGGTCGACGCTGAAGCGTTCCGCCATGGGGCCGCTGAGTTTGCGGGGCAGCAGCGCCGAGGCGTTCTGCACCATGCGGGCCGCCGCGCTGCCGTGCGCCTCGGTGCCGACGGCGTCGATCACGGCGTCGGGTCCGCGACCGTCGGTCCGGTCGCGGATCGCGGTGACGAGTTCCTTCTCGTCGTCGAAGGAGCGCAGGTCGAAGGTCTCCACGCCCCGTTCCTTCGCCCGGTTCAGCCGCTCCGGGACCAGGTCCACGCCGAACACCTGCCCGGCGCCCTTGACCTGGGCGACCCGGCAGGCCATGTCGCCGATGGGGCCGAGTCCGAGCACGGCGACGCTGCCGCCCTGCGGGACACCGGCGTACTCGACCGCCTGCCAGGCGGTGGGCAGGACGTCGGAGAGGTAGACGAACCGGTCGTCGGACGGCCCCTCGGGGACCTTGATCGGACCGTACTGGGCCTGCGGGACCCGCAGGTACTCGGCCTGGGCGCCCGGTACCGCGCCGTACAGCCGGGTGTAGCCGAAGAGGGCCGCGCCCATGCCCTCGGCGTCGACCTGGGTGGTCTCGCACTGGGTGGGCAGTCCGGTGAGGCACATCCAGCAGTTGCCGCAGGCGATCTGGAACGGCACCACGACCCGGTCGCCGGCCTGGAGGTCGGGCACCGCCGCGCCGACCTCCTCGACGATGCCCATCGGCTCGTGTCCGAGGATGTCGCCCGGGGTCATGAACGGGGTGAGGACTTCGTACAGGTGCAGATCGGATCCGCACAGTCCGGTGGAGGTGACGCGGATGATCGCGTCCGTCGGCTCCTCGATCCGGGGATCGGGCACGTTCTCCACCCTCACGTCCCGCTTTCCCTGCCAGGTCAGTGCCCTCATCGCCGCCCGCTCCCTCCGTGGTGGCCGGTGTGTCGCTCGTGCGGTGGGCGTCCGGGTACCCGAGCGGCCGGGTGCCGAACCGCCGACCGCCGAGCCGGTCGGCGGAAGCCGCCGAGGACGGCACCTCGTTCCGCACCGGCTCCGGGGAGGCGATGGACTTCGCGCGCGGGCAGGTGCGGGTGGTGCACGCGAAGACGCCCTGAGCCTCAGCGCGGTGCGGCCGGGGCGGGGGCCGGGTCGCGCAGTCCCTCGGCCGCGTCGGCCACCCGCCGGATCAGGCCGATGAAGAGCGCCTGCTCGCCGGCGTCGAGCGGGGCCAGGAAGACCTGGTTCATCCGCGCGGTGCGCACCGTCAGCCTGCGGTGGGTGCGCACGCCGTCGTCGGTGAGGCGCAGCAGGAAGCGGCGGCCGTCCTGCGGATCGCGGACCTTGTCCAGCAGCCCGCGCCGGATGAGCCGGCCGATCACCTCGGCGATGGTGGACCGGTCGAGGCCGACCCGCTCCCCCACGGTGCGCTGGTCCAGGCCCGGCTCGGCGACGAGCGCGTTGAGGACCGCGAACTGCGGCGAGGTGATCTCCTCGGAGACCATCGTGTTCCACAGCAGGTGGTGCGCCTGCTGGAGCCGCCGGGCGAGGTGCCCGGGATGGGTGGTGAGGTCCACGGCGGCCATGTGCGCTCCCCCGGTCGTTTCATCGGTGCACTGATTTTCAGTGGGCAGCAGAAGAGTACTGGACAGGGAAGGCGCCTCGTGTAAATACTCAGTGCGCTGACTAAATGGTCGCGGGTCGCCCGGAAGGGACGGGGTTTCTCGGATGGACAAGGTGGTCGCCTCGGCTGCGGAGGCGGTGGCTGACGTGCCGGACGGCGCGTCACTGGCGGTGGGCGGCTTCGGCCTCAGCGGCGTGCCGAACGTACTGATCCAGGCGCTGTACGAGCGGGGGACCGACGGGCTGTCGGTCGTCTCGAACAACTGCGGGGCGATGGAGTCCGGGCTCGCGGTGCTGCTGGCGGCGGGCCGGATCGCCCGGGTGACCGGTTCCTACATCGGCGCGAACAAGGAGTTCGCCCGGCAGTACCTGGCCGGTGAGCTGGAGGTGGAGCTGATCCCCCAGGGCACGCTCGCCGAGAGGCTGCGCGCCGGGGGCGCCGGCATCCCGGCGTTCTACACCCCGGCCGGAGTGGGCACGCAGGTCGCCGAGGGCGGGCTGCCGTGGCGCTACGACGGCTCCGGCGGGGTGGCCCTCGCCTCGCCGCCCAAGGAAGTCCGGGAGTTCGACGGCGTCCAGTACGTGCTGGAGCGCGGCATCCGCACCGACTTCGCGCTGGTGCGGGCGGCGAGGGGCGACCGGCACGGCAACCTCGTGTTCAACAAGTCCGCCCGCAACTTCAACCCCCTGGCCGCGATGGCGGGCCGGGTGACGGTCGCGGAGGTGGAGGAGCTGGTCGAGCCCGGCGCCCTCGACCCGGACGCGGTGCACGTGCCGGGCGTCTTCGTGCAGCGGGTGGTCGCCCTCACGCCCGAGCAGGCGGCGGACAAGAGGATCGAGCGGCGGACGGTGAGCGGCTGATGGCCTGGACACGGGAAGAGATGGCCGCGCGGGCGGCCCGGGAACTGAGCGACGGCCAGTACGTCAACCTCGGCATCGGCCTGCCCACGCTGATCCCCAACCACCTCCCGGCCGGTGTCGAGGTGGTGCTGGAGAGCGAGAACGGCATCCTGGGCACTGGCCCCTATCCCACTGAGGACGCCGTCGATCCCGACCTGATCAACGCCGGGAAGGAGACCGTCACGGTCCTTCCGGGCGCCTCCTTCTTCGACTCGGCGCTGTCGTTCTCGATGATCCGCGGCGGGCACATCGACGTCGCCGTCCTCGGCGCCATGCAGGTGTCCGTCCGCGGTGACCTGGCCAACTGGGCGGTACCCGGCAAGCTCGTCACCGGTATCGGCGGCGCGATGGACCTGGTGCACGGCGCCCGCACGGTGATCGTGGTGATGACCCACACCGCGAAGGACGGCTCGCCGAAGATCGTGACGGAGTGCTCGCTGCCGCTGACCGGCAAGGAGTGCGTGGACCGGATCATCACCGACCTCGGCGTCCTCGACGTCACCGACGGCGGACTCGTCCTCGTCGAAACCGCTCCCGGCGTATCCGCCCGGGAGATCACCGCCAAGACCGGAGCCGAACTCACCCTCGGGGAGGGCCTGTCGTGACCGACGTACTCACTCAAGCCGACATCGACGCCGAGATAGCGGCCGAGCACGCCGCGTACGGGAAGCGGGTCGCCGACGGGGCCCCCGTCGAGCACCACCCGCGCCGCGACTACGCGCCGTACCGCTCCTCGGTGCTGCGCCACCCGAAGCAGCCCCTCATCGCCATCGACGTCGCCCAGGACCCCGAGCTGGTGGAGCTGTCCTCCCCCGCGTTCGGGGAGCGGGACATCACCGGGACCGACAACGACCTCACCCGGCAGCACACCGGCGAGCCCGTCGGTGAGCGCATCACCGTCTCCGGCCGGCTGCTGGACCGCGACGGGCGGCCGGTGCGCGGTCAGCTCGTGGAGATCTGGCAGGCCAACTCGGCCGGCCGGTACGCCCACCAGCGCGAGCAGCACGACGCCCCGCTGGACCCGAACTTCACCGGCGTGGGCCGCACCCTCAGCGACGACGAGGGCCGCTACCACTTCACCACCGTCCAGCCGGGCCCCTACCCGTGGCGCCAGCACCTCAACGCCTGGCGGCCCGCCCACATCCATTTCTCCGTCTTCGGCTCGGCGTTCACCCAGCGGCTGGTGACGCAGATGTACTTCCCCGGCGATCCGCTCTTCCCGTACGACCCGATCATCCAGTCGGTGACCGACGACGCCGCACGGCAGCGGCTGATCGCGACGTACGACCACGACCTGTCGGTGCCGGAGTTCTCGATGGGCTACCACTGGGACATCGTGCTCGACGGACCGCGGGCCACCTGGATGGAAGAGGGGCGCTGACCCGCCATGACGAAGATCGACACCACGCGTCCGGAGACCGTGCTGCCCACCCCGTCGCACACGGTGGGCCCCTTCTACGGCCACGCGCTGCCCTTCCCCGGCGGTGAGGACATCGCGCCGCTCGGCCACCCCGACACCGTCACCGTGCACGGGTACGTGTACGACGGCGAGGGCCGGCCGCTGCCGGACGCGCTGCTGGAGCTGTGGGGACCGGACCCCGACGGAAACGTGCCGACGGCGGACGGTTCGATGCGGCGGGACCCGGCGAGCGGCGGCTTCCTCGGCCGCAACGGCGTGGAGTTCACCGGCTTCGGCCGGATACAGACCGACGCGAACGGCCACTGGTACGCCCGTACGCTGCGCCCCGGAGCGCGCGGGGGGAACGCACCGTACCTCAGTGTGTGCGTGTTCGCGCGGGGTCTGCTGGTGCACCTGTTCACCCGGATCTACCTGCCGGGCGACGCGGCGGCGCTGGCGGCGGACCCGCTGCTGTCCCGGCTCGACACCGCGCGCCGCGACACTCTGGTCGCGGGCGAGGAGGGCGCCGGCACGTACCGTTTCGACATCCGCCTTCAGGGCGAGGGCGAGACGGTCTTCCTGGAGTTCCAGTGACATCAGCCGATTCCGACACCGGTCTGCTCGCCCCCGGGTGGGCCGGTTCCCCGGCCGCCGCCGAGACGGCGGACGTGGCGTTCCTGCGGGCGCTGCTCGACGCGGAGGCCGCGCTGAGCCGCGCCCAGGCCGCCCTGGGGCTCGCCCCCGCCCGGGCGGCGACGGCGGTGACGGAGGCGGCCGAGCCCGGCCGGTTCGACGTCGCGTCCCTCGCCGGGCGGGCGCGCGGCGGCGGGAATCCGGTGATCCCGCTGGTCGCGGAGCTGACCCGGGCGGTGGGCGAGGAGTACGGCCCGTACGTGCACCGGGGGGCGACCAGCCAGGACATCATGGACACGGCGATGATGCTGGTCGCCCACCGCGCCCTGGGCCCGGTCCTCACCGACCTCGACCGCTGCGGACGGGCCCTGGCCCGACTGGCCGCCGGGCACCGCGACACCCCGATGCCGGGCCGCACCCTCACCCAGCACGCCGTACCGACGACGTTCGGGCTGAAGGCGGCCGGGTGGCGGTCGCTGGTGCTGGACGCGCGGGACCGGGTGACGGCGGTACGCGGCTCGCTGCCCGCCCAGCTCGGCGGCGCGGCCGGGACGCTGGCGGCCTTCTCCGCGTACGGCGCCGAGGACCCGACCGCGCTGCCGGGTGCGTACGCCCGTGAACTGGGCCTCGCGGAACCGCCGTTGCCCTGGCACACGCTCCGCACGCCGGTCGCCGACCTCGCCGGCTGCCTCGCCTTCGCGGCCGGCGCCCTGGGCAAGCTCGCGGCAGATGTCCTCACCCTCTCCCGTACGGAGGTCGCGGAGGCCGGCGAGGGCAGCGGCGGCGGCTCGTCCGCCATGCCGCACAAGGCCAATCCGGTGCGCTCGACACTGATCGCGGCGGCGGCCCGGCGGGCGCCGCAGCTCGCGGCCACGCTGTACGGCTCCCTGGTCGCCGAGGACGAACGGCCGGCCGGGGCCTGGCACGCCGAGTGGGAACCGCTCAGGGACCTGCTCCGCCTGGTGGGCGGTGCCGCCCGCGACGCGGCCGAACTGGCCGAAGGCCTGCGGGTGCGTCCGGACACCATGCGCGAACACCTCGGACTCACCCACGGGTTGATCGTCTCCGAGCGGCTCTCCGCCGAGCTGGCGCCGGTCCTCGGCCGCGCCCGCGCGAAGGAGCTGCTGACGGAACTGGCCCGGCGGGCGTACGAGGAAGGCCGCGACCTCGGCGAACTGCTCGCCGCGGAATCCGAGTTGCAGGAGGTCGACCTCACCGGGGCGACCGACCCCGTCCGTTACACCGGCTCCGCCGGAGCCCTCACCGACCGTGCCCTGGAGCGACGTTGACCGACCGACTTCTCCACCACGCGCAGGAGGGCCCCGCCTCCGCTCCCCCGCTGCTGCTCGGCCCTTCGCTCGGCACGTCGTACGCCCTGTGGGACAAGGTGGCGCCCGAACTGTCGGCCGCGCACCGGGTGGTCCGCTGGGACCTGCCGGGGCACGGCGGTTCGGCGGCGGGGCTGATCGGCCCCGGAGCGACCGTCGGCGATCTCGCCGGTCTGGTGCTCGCGCTCGCCGACGCGCTCGGCATCGAACGGTTCGCGTACGCGGGCGTCTCGCTGGGCGGCGCGGTGGGGCTGCACCTGGCCGTGCACCGTCCGGACCGGCTGTCCTCGCTGGCCGTGATCTGCTCCTCGGCGCACTTCAACGGCGCCAGGCCGTGGGAGGAGCGGGCGGCGCGGGTGCGGAGCGAAGGACTCGCCGGGCTCGCGGAGGGCGCGGACGCCCGGTGGTTCACGCCCGGGTTCACCGTGCCGCGGCTGGTCCGGGACCACCGGGAGGCCGACCCGGAGGCGTACGCCGCCTGCTGCGACGCGCTGGCCGCGTTCGATCTGCGGGACCGGCTGGCGGAGGTGTCCGTGCCGACGCTGCTGGTGGCCGGCCGGGAGGACCCGGCGACACCGCCCGGGCATCTGCGGGAGATCGCGGACGCGGTGCCGGACGCCACGCTCGTGGAGCTCCCCGGTGCCTCGCACCTGGCGCCGGCCCAGCGCCCGGAGGCGGTGCTGACCGCGTTGCGGACCCACTTCGACGGGCCCGCCCGGCGCGGTATGGAGGTGCGCCGGGAGGTGCTGGGCGACGCGCACGTGGACCGGGCGCAGGCCGGGCAGACACCGTTCACGGCACGCTTCCAGGACTTCATCTCGCGCTACGCCTGGGGCGAGATCTGGACCGATCCGACCCTCACCCGCCGCGAACGCAGCATGATCACGCTCACGGCGCTGGTCGCGCACGGCCACGACGACGAGCTCGCCCTGCACGTCCGCGCGGCGCGCCGCAACGGGCTCACCCCCGAGGAGATCGGGGCGGTGCTGCTCCAGACGGCCGTGTACTGCGGGGTCCCGGCGGCGAACTCGGCGTTCGCGACGGCCCGGCGGGTGCTGGCGGAGGAGGACTGACCGGGGGCGTCCCCCGGGGGTGCGTCCGGATCCTGCCAGCGTCGCGGGCCCTGGCACCGCTCACCGGAGCCGGCCCGGCCCGGACGACACCCCCTGGCGTGGTCCCACGCCCGCCCCGAGCTCCTGTCCGGCCCGCTCCGCCAGGCCGTCCGCGCCGCAGGAGCGGGCCAGGGCGAGGCCGCGTTCGAGGTCGGGGACGGAACGGGCGAGGATGCCGTACTCGACGCGGGCCGCGGCGTGTTCGTACTGGCAGGGGGAGGACTCCAGGTAGGTGACCGCCTGGGCGGCGAGGCGGACCGCGCGCTGGCCGGTCTCCAGGGCGGCGGCGACGCGCAGGGCCTCCCCTATGGCGGTGTCCGTGCCGAAGCGTTCGGCCTGCCGACGTACGTCGAGGGCGAGCCGGGCGGCCCGGGCCGGGTCCTCGGTGGCGAGGGCGCGGGCGAGGTCGGCGGCCCAGAAGACGTGCACCGGATTGTGGTGGCCGCGCGCGGCCGCCGCCTTCTGGGCCTCCTCCAGTTCGTTGACGCCCTCCTGGACGCGGCCGACGGCGAGCAGCAGCCGGCCGCGCACGGAGCGCGGGTCGGGCAGCACGATGGTGGACGGGTAGGGCGGTGCGAAGTCGTGCTGTTCGGCCACCGCCCAGGCCTCGTCGACGTGACCGCGGGCGAGCAGGGTGTCGACGAGGTTGCAGGTGGCCGTCCAGTACAGGGGCAGTCCGCGGCCGACGCGTTCGGCCAGGCGCAGGGACTCGCGCAGTTCCGCCTCCGCCGCCTCCAGCCGGCCCCGCCTGCGGTGCCCGAGTCCCACGTAGGCGTGGGCCAGGGCCAGGTGGCCGCCGCTCCAGCCGGCCGTGTCGTAGGCGTGCAGGGCCTCGTGGTAGAGGCTCTCGGCGCGGTCGAGGCGGTCGGTGTAGGCGTAGGCGTAGGCCAGCATCAGCAGCAGCTCGACGCCCCACTCGGAGTCGGTCCAGCCGAGGCCGGGGGCGAGGCGGCCGTTGACGAGGGCGCGGTCGCAGATCTCCACGATCTCCTCGGCGTTCTCGCCGCGCATCATGGCGTCGAAGCCGCGCACGATGAGCAGCGCGCGTTCGGAGTTGTCCCGGCCGGTGCAGGTGGCGGCGAGTTCGGCCAGCCGCTCGGAGCGGCCGGGGGAGACGGCCTCACCGGCGTGGATGCCCTCCCACATGAACTGCACGGTCCGCAGCCGCAGTTGCGCGGGGCCGGGTTCGAGCCGGGCGGCCTCCGCCTCGACCGTGCGGACGGCCTCCTCCAGCTGGTCGTTGTGGAGCAGCGCCTGGGAGAGGCGGACCACGGCGTCCACCCGCCGGTCGCCGTCGAGGCCGGGCATGCCGAGGGCGGCCCGCAGGTGGCCGATGGTGCGGGCGGGCGCGGTGAGGAAGGTGGCGCAGCCCAGTTCGTAGAGGACGTGTGCGTGGACCTCGGGGCGGGGCGGTTCCTCCAGGGCGCGTTCCAGGCAGCGGCGGGCGGCGTCCGGGGCGCCGACGGCGAGGTGTTCGCGGGCGGCCTCGCGCAGTTGCCAGACGAGTTCCGCGTCGTCGTCCGGGTGCACTTCGAGGAGGTGACGGGCGGCCGCGGCGGCACCGCGTCCGGAGTCGGTGACGATCCGGGCGGCGATGCCGTGCATGGCGCGGCGCAGCGCGTCGGGGATGGAGTTGTAGACGGCGGTGGCGATCAGGGGGTGGACGAACTCGAGGCCGGCGGGGGCGGTGCGGCCCGTGGCGGACGGGTCGGGGGCGGTGAGGATGCGGGCGCTGCGCAGGAGTTCGGCGCAGCGGGCGGCGTCGTCGACGTCCAGGGTGGCGAGCCGGGCCACCAGGTCGACGGTGATGTCGTTGCCGAGGATGGCGGCGGCCCAGGCGAACCGGGTGGCGTCTATGCCGAGTTCCTCCAGCCGGGCGACGAGGCCGCCGCCGCGTGCGGAGCGGTTGAGCTCGCGCAGTTCGCCGGCGTGCGCCTCGACCGGTTCCAGCTCGCTGTCCCGCACCTTGGCGAGGAGTTCGACGGTCTCGTAGGGGTTGCCGCCGGTGACGGCCCACACCTCGCGGCAGAACGCCGCGTCGGCGTTCTCGCCCAGGGTGGCGCGGGTGAGTCCGGCCGCGGCCTCCGGGGTGAGGACGCTGAGGGTGGTGACGGGGTGGCCGGCCGCGTCGGCGACGGCGTCCAGGTACCGGGCGCCGGCTCCGGAGACCTCGCCGGACCGGCGGGCGACCACGACGAGGACGGACAGGTCCGCCAGGCGTTCGGCGAAGGCGGCGAGCCAGCGCAGGGTCTCCTGGTCGGCCCAGTGCGCGTCGTCGATCAGCAGGACCAGCGGCCAGTCCCGGCGGGCCAGCCGGCGCACGGCGGCGACCAGTCCCTCGCACACGCCCTGCGGGTCGGCGTGCCCCTCGCCGGGGTCGGCTATGCCGAGGGCGGGGCCGGCGATGTCGTACCAGTCGCCGAGGTACTCGCGGGCCTCCTCCGGCAGCATCGACACCAGTGCGGGCTGGAGGAGCCGGCGCACGACGTTGAAGGGGACGGTGCGCAGGGTCTCGCCGCCGCGGGCCGACCACACGGTGCAGCCGCGCCGTTCGGCGATGCGGCGGGTCTCGGCGAGCAGCGCGGTCTTGCCGAGTCCGGCCTCGCCCCGGAGCACCAGCAGGCCGCCCGGTGAGGAGCGGTCCGCGCACAGGGTGTCGACGGCCCGTGTGATGGCGGCGACTTCCTCGTCGCGCTCCCACAGGCCGGCCGAGGTGGCGGCCGGGGGCCGTACCTCCGTCATCCCGCTACCTCCCCGAGTCGCCCGAATGACGTACAGACCTTGAGCGTAGTCCCCCCGCCGCCGCGGTGGTGCCCGCTCGGGCCACGTGTTGCCGTGACGGGTGACACGGCCCCGCCGGGTCGACGCGTTCCGTCCCTCACCAGGCGTCCTGATGGTCAACTCCCGTCAAGGGGTGGGGAGATGACAATCTCCGGGGCGGGCGCGGCGGAGGTGTGACGGGGCCCTCTCATCCGGCTTTCACCGAGGCCTCATACGGTAGGGGCATGACGCAGGTGACTCCTCCCGGGTGGTACCCCGACCCCGGGCAGACGAATGAGGGGCCGGCCACCGAGCGCTGGTGGGACGGCAAGGCCTGGACGGAGCAGGTCCGTCCAGTGGGGCCGGCCGCCGCCTGGGGTCCCCCGGCGCCGGGCGGCGCGGGCGGGCCGGCGTATCCGGCCTACCCGGTGTATCCCGCTCCGGCGCCGCCCGGACGGGGCCGGCGGGTGCGGAACGGGATAGCCGTGGCGGCGGCCGTCGCCGTCCTGGCGAGCATCGGTGTGGGGGTGTACGCGCTGACGGACGACGGCGGGGGCGGCGGCACCACGGCCTCGCAGGGGCCGGGCGGACGGGACGGCGGGCCGTTCGGCGACCCGGACGGGCGGGACGGGGGGTCGGGCGGGGACTCCGGTGGTTCCGGGGGTTCGGGTGGTTCCGGCGGTTCCGGCGGTGAGGAGCCGTCACCGGACGGGTCCGAGGCGCCGCGGATCGAGAGCGGTTCGGTGACCGACGCGCTGAGCGGGATCAGTCTGCCCATCCCGGACGGCTGGTACGGCCAGGAGTCGGATGTGGGCGCCTCGGTGACGTCGGAGAGCTCGTACGACTGTCCCGGCGACACCTCCAAGACCTGCACCAAGGGCGGGGCGTACTCGGCACCGGCCCTGGCGTTCGGCACCAAGGGCGCCACCGCCGAGGAGGTCGCCAAGGCGGACATCTCCGCCAACGCCGAGGAGAGCTACGGCGGTGAGGCCTACGGGAAGATCACCTCGCACGACGTCCTCGCGTCCAAGGCCGTGACCGTGGCCGGGCAGAAGGGCTATCTGGTGCGCTGGAAGGCGGTCACGAGCAAGGGCTCCGACGGGTTCGTCCAGTCGCTGGCCTTCCCGTCCCCCGCGCGGCCGCAGCAGATCGTCGTGGTCCGCTTCGGGGTGGACACCGACCAGAAGCAGTCCGTCCTCGACGAGATCACCGAGGGCATCGAGGTGTCGTCGGGCGGCGGCAACGGGCAGGACGTCTGACACCTGTCGTCCCTGACGGCCGGGTGGGGCACCCCTCCGCTCACGAGGGTGTCCCACCCGGCCGGGGTGGGCGCCGCCCCCGTCCCCACGGTGCGGCGCGGTCAGGCCGCCGTACGGTCATCCCGTCGACGGCGGCCTGCGTCTCATGCGAGGCCGAGGGCCGGCAGGACGGCGGCCTCGACGAACCGGAGCAGATAGTCCGCGTCCGCGTTGCGGCCCTCCAGCGTGGGCCGGACCCGCAGCACGCCGAAGAGCTGCGCCGGGACGTACTCCAGCGCCGGGTTCCCGGCGTCGACCTCCCCGCGCTCGACGCCGCGCCGCAGGATCTCCTCCAGCGCGCCGATCTCCGGGTCGACCAGTGCCTCGCGCAGCGCCTGCGCCAGTTCCCGGTCCTGGAGGACCGCGTGCCCGAGCGCCTGGAGCAGCGTGGTGTCCTTCGGCGACCACTCCCCCGCGCACCGCGCCGCCTCGCGCAGGTCCCCGGCGAGGGTGCCGGTGTCGATGCGGGCGAACCGCGTCTGCCGGCTGGAGCGCAGGGCGGCGGCGACGAACTGCGGTTTGGTCCGCCACTGCCGGTACAACGTGGACTTGCTGCACCGCGTGCTGGCGGCGACGCCCTCCATGCTCACGGCGTCGTAGCCGCACGCGCGGATCTGGTCCAGCACGGCGTCGAAGAACTCCCGCTCGCGCTCCGGGGTGATCTTGGAGCGGCGCGAGGTTCCGGCCGGCCCGGGTCGGTCCGCGTCCTGCGACGTCATCGCTCGGCTCCTTGCTCCTTCGAGTGAGGCGTACGTCATCGATACGCCAGTGTACCGGTACGCGACCGTATCGGTACACTGGCGTATCGGTACGACCCCGTATCGATGAGAGTCGGTACCCGCGCGCACCGTCTGCACCACGACAGAAAGGGCCGGGGGATGAATGGCCGCAAGGAGCCTGGACCCGCGGGGTCCGACACGCCGGCGCGTCCGCCGCTCGTCCGTGAACTCCTGCTGGTGGCGGGGCTCTTCCTCGTCTACAAGCTCGGCCGGCGACTGGCGACCGGCCACACCGGCGAGGCGTACCGCAACGGCCGCGGGGTGTGGGACCTGGAGCGCGCGCTCCGTCTGCCCGGCGAGGGCGCGGTGCAGTCCCCGCTGCTGCACGGCGAGGGGCTCGCGCACCTCGCGAACACCTACTACGCGGTCGTCCACTTCCCGGCCACCGCGGCCTTCCTGGTCTGGCTCTACCTGCGCCGCCCGGTCCACTACGTCTGGGCCCGCCGGATCCTGGCGGCGGTCACCGCCGCCGCGCTGGTGCTGCACCTGACGTTCCCGCTCGCCCCGCCGCGGATGCTCGCCGCCACGGGCCTGGTGGACACCGCCCGGGTGTACGGGCCGTCGGTGTACGGCCCGCCGGAGGCCGACCGGCTCTCGAACCAGTTCGCGGCGATGCCCTCGCTGCACTTCGGGTGGGCGCTGATGGTGGCGGTCGGCCTGGTCGTCGCCACGCGCGCGTGGTGGCGGTGGCTGTGGCTGCTGCACCCGCTGGTGACGCTGCTGGTGATCGTGGGGACGGCGAACCACTTCTGGCTGGACGCGCTCGCGGCGGCGGTGCTGCTGGGCCTCGCGCTCGCGGTGCTGCGCCTGCCGCGGCACACGGCGACGGAGGCGGGACGGACACCGGCCCGTCCTGTGCCGGCGCGGGGCCGGGCGCTCGCGGGGGCGGGCCGGTGAGCGCCGTCGTCGTCGCCGTCCTGCTGTCCCTCGTCTCCGCCGTCGCCTACGCCGCCGCGGCGGTGGCCCAGGAACGGCTGGCCTCCCGGTCCTCCGGCACCGGCACGCTGCGGCTGCTGGCCGACGGCGCCTGGTGGTGGGCGGTCGCGCTGAACGCCTCGGCCGCGCTGCTCCACGTGGTGGCGCTCACGTACGGCCCGCTCACCGTGGTCCAGCCGCTCGGCGCCCTCACCCTGGTCGCGGCGGTGCCCCTGGGGGCGCGGCTCGCGGGGCGGCCGGTGAGCGCGGTCGAGTGGCGGGGTACGGCGCTCACCCTCGCCGGTCTGGCGGCGGTGCTGGTGACGGCGTCCGGGCCGGCTCCCGACGACGTGCTGGGCGTACCCGAGGCGCTGGTCGTCGCGGGCGGTACGGCGTCGCTGATCGGCCTGCTGGCGTGGCCGGGGTCCCGGCCCGGTCTGCGGCACGCGACCGCGTCGGGCATCGCCTCCGGGGTGGCCTCGGCGCTCACCCAGACCGTGACGGTCGCGGTGACGGACCGGTCCGGTCCGCTGCCCGGCGTCCAGGTGGCCGTGGTGGCGCTGCTGGTGGCCGCCTTCGCGGCCGGCGGGCTGCTGCTGTCGCAGACCGCCTACCGGGGCGGCCTGGGCGCCCCGCTCGCGGTGGTCACCCTGACGAACCCGCTGGCGGCCGCGGTGATCGGCCTCTCCCTCCTGGGCGAACGCCTCCGCGACGGCCCGGCGGGCGTCCTGCTCGCCCTGACCGGCGCGGGGCTCGCCTCCTGGGGCGTGCTGCTGCTGAGCAGGGCGACGCCCCGGCCCACGGCGGCCCCGGCGGTCCCGGAGCCGCTCGCCCCGTTGGCCGCGGTTCCGGCGGCCCGGCTTCCCGCGGAGGACCGCCGGGTCATCGGTGCGCCGCTCCCGGAGACGGGGCCGGCGGTGACGGACCACCGGCTCCGGGACAGCGCGGCCTGAGACACGCCCCCCGGCCCGTCCGGCGGGCCGGCGGTCAGTCCGTGGCGATCGCCGGGTCGCTGACGCCCGGCCGGCCGTTCTCGACGTGCCCCACGAAGCGGCGAAGGTACGCCGGCTCGGTCGCGGAGGTGACCGTCAGGTCGTACCAGCGGTGGCTCGAACGCAGGCCGACGGTGCGGTGCACGGTGGCGCCGGGGCGGACGGTGACGGTCACGGGGCGGCCCCCGTATCCGTCGGCCAGCCGCAGCCGGGCCGTGCCGGAGCCCTCGTTGACGAACGTCAGCCGGACGTCGTCGCCGGTGTGGCGGGCGGTGACCTCGCAGCCGGCGGTCCCGTTCGGGCCGCGGAAGACACGGAGGAACCCGTTCGGGCCGTGCACGGTCAGGTCGTACGAGCCCCCGGAGTACGCGGAGTTCCAGGTGTCCGAGATCTCCTTGCCGGCCTCGGTCGTGTAGGTCCAGGGGCCGTCGGCGCGGTTGCCGGACGTGACCAGGAAGGCGGCGCCCGCCCGGGCACCGGAGGCGAAGGTGAGCGTGAACCTCCCGGTCGCCGGGTCGGCGGAACCGTCCACCGCCGGGGCGTACTTCAGCGGGCGGGCCGGGCGCAGCCCGCGCTCCTGGCGGGGCATGCCGGCGTCGGCCGGGGGCGTGGGCCGGTAGTCGGGGTGACGGTCGCGGTCCTGCGGCTCGTAGGCGTCGGTGTCCGGCAGGCGGGCCGGCCGGCTGTCCTTGCGGGAGAAGTCGAAGGCGGAGGTCAGGTCGCCGCAGATCGCCCGCCGCCACGGCGAGATGCCCGGCTCGCGCACGCCGAAGCGGCGCTCCATGAACCGGATGACCGAGGTGTGGTCGAACGTCTCCGAGCAGACGTATCCGCCCTTGCTCCACGGTGAGACGACCAGCATCGGCACGCGCGGGCCGAGCCCGTAGAAGCCCTCGCGGTGGGCCGTGCTGCCCTCGAAGACGTCCAGGGAGACGTCGACGGTGGACCGGCCCTGCGCGGCCGACTTCGGCGGCAGCGGCGGCACCACGTGGTCGAAGAAGCCGTCGTTCTCGTCGTACGTGATGAACAGGGCGGTCTTCGCCCAGACGGCCGGGTTGGAGGTGAGCGCGTCCAGGACCTGGGAGATGTACCAGGCGCCGTAGTTGGACGGCCAGTTGGAGTGCTCGGAGAAGGCCTCGGGGGCGGCGATCCAGGAGATCTGCGGCAGCCGGCCGGCCTTGACGTCGGCGCGCAGCCGGTCGAAGTAGCCCTCGCCGTTCTTGACGTCGGTGCCGGTGCGGGCCTTGTCGTACAGGGGGTCGCCCGGCTCGGCGTTCCGGTACTTGTTGAAGTACAGCAGGGAGTTGTCGCCGTAGTTGCCGCGGTAGGCGTCGGAGATCCAGCCCCAGTGGCCGGCCGCGTCCAGGCCGTCGCCGATGTCCTGGTAGATCTTCCAGGAGATCCCGGCCTCCTCCAGGCGCTCGGGGTACGTCGTCCAGTCGTAGCCGAGTTCGTCGTTGCCGAGGACCGGGCCGCCGCCCTCGCCGTCGTTGCCGGTGTGGCCCGACCACATGTAGTAGCGGTTGGGGTCGGTGGAGCCGATGAAGGAGCAGTGGTAGGCGTCGCAGACGGTGAAGGTGTCGGCGAGCGCGTAGTGGAAGGGGATGTCCTCGCGGGTCAGGTACGCCATGGTGGTGGTGCCCTTGGCGGGCAGCCAGCGGTCGTACTTGCCGTTGTTGTAGGCCTCCTGGCCGTCGGGCCAGCTGTGCGGCAGCCCCTCCAGGAACTGCATGCCGAGGTCGTCGGCCTCCGGGTGGAAGGGCAGGACCTCCGTGCCGTCGGCCTTGGTCTGGTGCCACACCGACCTGCCGCCGTCCAGGGTCACCGGGTGCGGGTCGCCGAAGCCCCGGACGCCGCGCAGCCTGCCGAAGTAGTGGTCGAAGGAGCGGTTCTCCTGCATCAGGACGACGATGTGCTCGACGTCCTCGATCGACCCCGAACGGTGGTTGGCCGGGAGCGCGGCGGCCCGCTCGATGCTCGCGGACAGCGCGCTGAACGCCGTGGTGGCGCCCGCGAGTTGGAGGAATCGACGCCGGTTGACTTCGGGCATGGACGAGGGCCTCTCGTGCGGTGCGGGATGCTGAGGGGGTGCGCGCGAAAGGAGTGTTCCAGGAGCAGCGAACATCGGGGAAGGGCGCCGTGGCGCGGACGTGAAGGTCGTCGGTACGTGAGGTGCGGCGACGCGCCGTGCACCGCACCGGTCACCGTGCGGACCCGGACGGACCCGGTGCGTGGCCGAGCCAGTTGTCCCGGCGCAGCGCCGCCTCGGTGCCGGTGAGGTACACGGCCGTGGCGAGCCACTGGGCCGTGTACCGGTCGGGGTCGCCCTCGTCGAGGCGGCCGAACGCGTCACGGGTGCGGTCGGCGGCCACCGCGCCGAGCGCGGCGGCCAGGGCCGCGCCGGTGACGAACCCGTCGCGGCGCAGGACGGCGGCGTGGCCGCGCAGGTCGTCGCCGCGCGCGGATTCGGCGGCGGCCCGGCGTCCCCCGGCGACGGCCAGTTCGACCAGCCGGCGGACGCGCCAGAGCGGTGAGTCGTCCACGGGACCGGCGGGGGCCGGTTCGGGCGGGGAGGGCGGGTCCGCCGGGAAGTGGTCGTCCCGGAGGTGGTCGTAGCCGAGGTCGGCGCGGCCCTGCCAGTCGTCCGGCAGGCGCAGGGTCGCCCCCGTGCCGGGGACCGGGGCGACGGCGAGCGGGCGGAGGGTGGTGACCCGGTCGGGGTCGAGGCGTCCGACGACCCGGATCCGCAGCCCGGGGTGCCCGCCCAGGCGTCGCAGGTTCGCGGTGTGGGCGAGAGCGGGATGACGGTGCGCGGGGGCCAGCCGGACCGGTCCGCCCGCCCTCCCCGGCAGTACGCGGACCAGGAGGTCCTCGCCGTCGGTGGCGGCGATCTCCACGTCGCGGAGGATCAGTGGCCCGGTGGGCCCGGCTCCGTCGGGGTCCGGGTCCGGCGGGGGCCAGGGCCGTCCGGCGGCGAAGGCGGCGCGGACGCCCGGTTCGGGCAGCAGGCGGCCGTCCGGGGCGACGACCGCTCCGGTGACGATCAGGCCGCCGCGCGACACCCGGAAGTGGTCGCTCAGGAAGGACCGGAGGGCGACGTGGGCGGTGCCGGCCCGGCGGGCGCGGGCGGGGCCGCCGGGCTTGACGTCGGGGAGCGTGTACCCGTGGCCCTCGTCGTCGACGAGGTGGGTGACCACCCCGCCGAGGCCGCCCGGCCCGATCACCGGTTCGCGGCAGACGCCGTACAGCCGCAGCGGTCCGTCGGGGCGGTGGTGGGGGCGGACGGCGCCGATGAGCGCCGGGTCGGGGTCGGCGGACCTCAACCGGTGGGTGACGAGGAGGAGTTCGCGCAGGGCGTCGACCAGTGCGGTGAGGGCGCGGGGACCGTACGGGTCACGCTCGTCGCGCAGGTGGCGTACGACGTCCAGGGCGGCGGCCTCCGCACGGTGGAGACCCGCGAGGCGGGCGGTGTGGGCGGCGCGCAGCAACTCCGCCTGAAGGACCGCTCCGGCCCCGGCGGTTCCGGCGGACAGCACGGCCGCCGCCGCCGTCCAGAGCCCGGAGGCCGCCCGTGTCCGGTCGGCGGAGGGGACAGGGGCGGACCGGCGTCCCGAACCGGCAGGTGGCTCCTTCTCGGCGCCGGGACGGCCGGGGGCGGCCCGGCGGCCGTCGTCAACGGGACGGCCGGTGCCGGCCGGGCGGTCCGGGCCGGTACGACGGCCGTCACCGGCGCCCCGGCCCTGGCCCGGCGCCCCGTGCGGGCCGCCGGCCTCGACAGGGCCCTGTCCCGGACCCGCGCCCCTGCCCCGCCCGGCGGACCGGACCGGAGCCGCCGGACGGTCCGCGTCGGCCGCGGGCGTCGTATCGGCGGCCGGGTCCGGAGCCGGCGTCCGGTCCGTATCCGCGCGACGGGCCCGGTCCGCCGGGCCGTCCGCGTCGGCCGCAGGCGTCGCGTCGGCGACCGGGCAGGCGCCCAGGACCGCCGCCAGGTGCAGGCAGCGTGGGGCCAGGAGGCAGGTGCAGTGGGCCTGGCCGGGTTCGGTGACGGTGCCGGACGGGCCGGGGGTCAGGGTCACCCGGGCGTCCTCGCCGCAGCGGACGCGGACGGCGCCGTCCTCGGTGGTGACCGGTGTGCCGGCCAGGGCCTCGACGGCCGCGTCCAGTCTGCCGCGGAGCCGTGTGGTGAGGTGCTCCACCGCGGAGGCGAACACCTCCGGTGCGACGGGCGGGAGGGAGGGGCTCATCGGGTCGCCCCGCGGACGCGCTCGCCCACCCAGCGGGCGAGCGAGAGGGGGCTGAGGGCGGCCACCGGCATTCCGGCCGCGACGAGTCGCCGTGCGACCGGTACCGAGTAGCGGGGGGCTCCGTCGCCGTTCAGGGCGGCGCAGCCCAGAAGGTGGACGCCGGAGGAGACCAGGGACTCGACCTCGGTCAGCAGACCGTCGACCGCGCCGCCCTCCTCGAAGTCGCTGACGACCACCATCAGGGTGCGGTTCGGCACCGTCACCAGGGTGCGGGCGTGCGCGAGACCGGCCGCGATGTGCGTGCCGCCGCCGACCCTCACCTCGAGCAGCAGGGAGAGCGGGTCGTCGATCCGGTCGGTGAGGTCGACGACCCGCGTGCTGAAGGTGAGGAAGTGGGCGGAGAGCATGGGCGCGCCGCCGAGCACGGCGGCGGTCAGCGCCGACCAGACGACCGAGGACTCCATGGACGCGGACACGTCGACGACGAGGATCAGCCGCCAGTCGCTCTGCCGGGCGGCGCGGGTCCTGAAGACCGGCCGTTCGGGGACGATCCGGACGGTGCCGTCCTCCAGGCGTCGGCTGTGGACGAGGTTGGCCCGCAGGGTACGGGGCAGGTCGAGCCGGCCGCCGGGGCGCCGGGAGGGGCGCGGGGTGGTGAGGCCGGTCAGTGCGGGGCGCAGCCGGCCGGCGAGTTCCCGGGTGAGTTCCTCGACCAGCCGTCTGACCAGGGGACGGAGGCGGGCGATCCGCTGTTCGGGCATTCCCCTGGCGAGCGACAGCACGGCGGACAGCAGCTCCACGGAAGGGCGTACCGCGTCCGGGTCGAGGTGGTCGATCACGTCCGTACGCCCCTTGACCGCGGCGCGTCCCAGGACCTCCTCCCGGATGTCCGGGCCGAAGAGCGCTTCGAGGTCCTCGGCCCAGTGCCGGACGCTGGGGTAGCCCGGGCCCTGGCCCGCGGTGAGCTCGTCCGTGTCACCGCCGCGGCCCGGGACCGCCTCCCCCGCCTCCTCCGCGCCGCCGTCCGTGCCCTCGTCCCCGGTCGGCCCCTCCGCTCCGAACAGCTCGTCCAGGGCCCGGGCGTACGGCACCAGCTCCGGGGGGAGTTTCGCCGTGTCGCGGCCGAGCAGCAGCCGCCAGCGGTCGGCGGGGCCGAGGCGTGAGGCATCGGGCTCCGTGCCCTGGGCGGGCCGCCGGCCGCCCGCCGAAGACGTCCGCCCGTCCGGGACGAGGGCCTCCGGGGCAGGACCGTCCGGGGTCGAACCGTCCAGGGCAAGACCGCCCGAGGCAAGACCGTCCAGAGCCGGACCACCCGAGGCAAGACCGTCCGTGGGCGGAGGGTTCACCAGGTCCGCCAGGCCCAGTTCGTTCAGCAGGGCGAGCCCCTCGTCGTCCGCCCCGGCCCACCGGCCGGCCGTCTCGGCGGGCGCGGTGAGCCGGAGGTCGGGCCGGGCGCCGAGCCGGCCGGTCACGGCCGCCAGCAGTCGCCCGCGTCCGTCCGGGGTGAGCGCCCGGAAACCGCCGCGCAGCGCGGGAAGCCGGTCGAGGAAGCCCCGGTCGTCCAGGGTCTCGACGCGCTCCAGCAGCGGGTCGAGGGAGGCGGGCAGGGACGCGATCAGCGGTCCGGCGGCGACGAGCAGACCGGTGAGCCGGCGCTCCAGCCGGTGCCGGGTGTCCGGTGCCGTCGCCGAGTCGATCCAGCCGGCGAGTCTCCTGCCCAGCAGCTCCGAGCTGTCGAGGTCGAGCAGGACCCGGGCGGCCAGGGCCGCTCCCTGGACGAGCGGGGAACCGGTGCGCGCGAGCGCGTACAACTCTCCGTCCAGGCGCAGTCCGAGCCGTTCCTCACCGCTGCGGACGGCCAGGGTCACGAGGGCGGCGGCGTCCTCCGTCCCGTCGCTGCCGGCCAGCCCGGGCAGGGTGCGGACGGCGGCTTCCAGCAGGAGGTCGTGGAGCGCCGCCGCCCGGAGGCGTGTCCGCCCGGTGGTTCCGGGCAGGTGCTCCCGGCGTATCGCCTCCACCAGGTCCATGCACCGCAGCAGTTCGGGAAGCGTGGCCGCCGCGGGCAGGACCCGTGCGGCCTGCGTGAGGCAGTCGCCGACCAGCTCCGGCAGGGCGCACCGGGCCGCTGCTCCCAGCAGGTCGACGACCCGCGCCGGGGTGACTCCGCCGGACTCCGTCGCCCGGTGGTGGTGCGCGCGCAGGGTGCCCTCGGCCGCCTGGGCGGTGGTGACCCCTCGGACGCCCACCAGGTCGAGCCGGGCCGCGACCGACGGGGTCCAGGCCGCCCGCCAGCGTGTGGTGAGGGTGATCCCCTCCCCCGCGGCGGACACCTCGACCGGCTCCGCGTAGCCCACCCCGCACTCCTTGAGCCGCTGGAGCAGGATCTCGCGCCGGGCGTCGAGGGCGGAGCGCAGCGGCGAGAGCCGGACCTCCCGGCTTCCGGTGCTGCCCGGCCCCGGCAGCCGGAGCGAGGCGAGCTCCGCCTCCACCCAGGGCCCGAGACCGGACCGGGGTGTGCCGGGGGCGAGCCGGCCGCGGTCCGTGCCGACCAGCACCGTCTCCAGGACCCGGCCGGGTGGTGGTCCGCCCTGGCCCAGTACGGACGTCACCGCCTCCAGGAGTTCGCTGCGGCCGGGCGCCGGAAGACCGCGCAGGGTGCCGAGGTCGCAGGCCAGCCGCAGGGTTTCGATCGCCTCGCCGGTGCCCGCGGTGTGGCCGGCCGCGCGGATCTCCCGGCACAGTTCGGTGACGACGCGCGCGGCGGCGTCGCGTGTCCGGCCGGGATCGCCACCGGCGTCGAACACCGCCTGCTGCCAGCGCGGGTCGCGGATGCCGACCGGGTATCCGGAGCGGGGGTCCAGCAGGGCGAAGGCGTACGGCACGAGGGAGGTGACGACCGGGGAGCCCGCGTCGGCCGCCTCCTCCGGGGCCGTGTCCCCGCCCTCGTCGGTCAGTCCGGGCGCGTGGAAGGCGCCGGTCACCGCCGCGACCCGGCGTTTGCCGGCCCCGGCCGCGGCGACGGCCCGGCGCATATGTGCCTCCCGGGCGAGGTCGACGGCCGCGATGCCGCCGCGGGCCGCCCGGTCCCGGCGCACGGCCAGGCCGAAGCCGAGGGCGGCGCGGCGCACGGCGTCGGGAGCGCTGCCGGGTGCGAGCACTTCCACGGTGCGGTCCCACAGGTCGTCCACGTCCGCCCCGGCCGCTTCCGGGCCGGTCGCCGCCGGGCCGGTCGCCGCCGGGCCGGTCGTCCACTCCGGTGCCGTGAGGGGCAGGTCGCAGCAGACCACCTCCGCGCCCCGGTCCCGCGCCCAGCGGATCGCCGCCAGTTCCGGGGAGAAGTCGGCGAGGGGGTACAGGCGCAGCCGTCCGTCCTCGTACGCGCCGGCCAGGGCCACCGGCGCCGTGGTGCGCGGATCGGAGAGATACGGCAGCCAGGGCTGGAAGTCGGCCGGCAGTTCGACACAGACGGCCTCGGCGCCCGCGGCGTCCAGCAGCCGGGGCACGGCGACGGCCAGTGCGGGACTGTGGTGCCGTACGCCGATCAGGTACGGCTCCGTGCGGGCCGCCAGCGCGGCCACCTCTGCTCTCGCGGTCATGGGTCCAGATGGGCGGTTCGGCGGGGACGGCCGTACGGGACGGCCGTCCCCCTTTCGTGGCGGAACTCAGCGGCGGCGCTTCCGCGGTCGCGGCACCTCCAGTTCCTCCAACTGGGGCCCGTCCCCGTCCTGGACCCGCCGCCAGGCCTCGCGGTAGAGCGCGGCGACGGGCCCCAGGGGCACCACGACGCCCAGGACGGGCCCTTCACCGTCCGGCAGGTCGTACATCGGCAGCTTCCACCGCTCCAGCGGGAGGTGCGGGTTGGTGAGCCGGGTCCAGCCGCCGGGCAGGAACAGGGAGCGTCCGGCCTTGGAGCGGTTGCCCTCGATGACGAGGTCGGTGGCGGCGAGTTCGGCGCGGGCGGCCCGCAGCCTGGCCGTTCCGCCGCGCTGCCTGCCCCAGCCGGTCCAGCGGGCGGTGTTGCGGTCGGTGGGGTCCGGCAGGGCGAGCAGCATCAGGTGGAGGACGGCGGCGTCCTCGCCGATGCCGTACCGCTCGGCGACCTCCGTGACGAGGTCGGGTACGGACCGGGCGGGGTCCTGCGGCCACCACGTCCCGTCCGCGTCGCGTTCGCCCGCCACCGGGTTGCCGGGGTCGGCGAGCAGTTCGGCGAACCGCCGGTCGTGGACCAGGCGCAGCGCCGTCTCCTGGGCGTTGGGACGCTCGCCGGTGAACAGGGCCGTCAGATGCGGGTCGTTGCCGGTCGCGTCCAGCAGCGCGGGACGGATGGCGGGGACGGTTTCGGACCCTCCGGTGCCCAGCACGACCGCGCCGTGGCGCACGAAGTCGTCGCCGGTCTCGGTGGGTTCTCCGGCGGCGCGCCGGAACTCCTCCCAGTCGATCCGCCGGTCGACGGTGATCAGCAGGCCGGGGTGGGCCAGCCGTTCGCGCAGCGCGGTGAGGACGCCGGGCAGGGTGGCGCGGATCGGGTCGCCGGCCGGGAGGCGGTGGGCGAGCCATGCGGCCAGGGCCACCGAGCCCTTCAGGACCGCGCCGTCGAAGCCGGGCGTCTGCTCGGTGCTCTCCGGGCGGTAGGCGCCGATCCTCCAGGTGAGGTCCTGGGACAGCCGGGGCTCGGCGGTCACGTCGAGGAAGCCGCGCAGGGCCGCGGCCGGTGCCCAGCCCGGGGAGACCACGCCGCGGACCGCGTCGTGGAGCAGCTCCTCGGGGAGGGGCGCGCGCCGGCCGAACCGCTCGTTCCACACCTCGGCCGCGCGGGCGGCGTCGGGGCCGTCCGTCCACAGCCGGGACGGATCGGCGGGCAGCAGCGCCGCGACGACGGCCTGCCGGGCGTCCGCGTCGAGGTTCCTCAGCTCGTCCTTGGCCACGCGCGCGTCGGCCGACTTCACACCGATCGTCCTCAGCGTCGCCGAGGGCACCGCCACGCGCTCGTCGTCGATCATGGGCAGGCCGGCGACCACCAGCCGGGCCATGGTCGGGGTGACGCCGGTGAGCCGCGCGAACTCCTCGGCGGCCGCCGGGAACCAGGGCGCCGGTCCGCGTTCGGCGAGCTCGGCGCGGAACGCCGCGGCCCAGCCGGGCGGCCGTGCCGGCTCCGGCACCAGTGGTTCGGCGGCGATCAGGGTGTACGGCGCGGGTGTCTCGAACCGGCCGGACGGGTCGTGGAAGAGCGCTCCGTAGTGCCGGCCGGTGGACCCGCCGCCGGGGTCCCGCTCCTGGAGGAAGCGGAACGTGTGCTCGGGGAAGACCAGGAACGCGCCGTCGCCGAGGTCGAGCACGGTCCCGTCCCGGTACCCCTGGATGGCGTCGGGTCCCTCGAACAGGCTCTGGTCCAGCCGCAGCCGGACTCCCCGCCAGTGCCCGGGGTCCAGGTCCGTGAGCCCCTGCGCGTCGAACTCCTCGAGGTAGGCGTCCAGCGCCTTCCGGTGCTCCTCGACGACGGCCTGCGAGCCGGCCCGTAGCGCCAGGATCGCGGGCAGCACGGGCAGCGCCGGGATGTGCAGGCACTCCAGGGATTGCTGCCTGGCCATGTCGAGGTGGGTCCGGCCCGTGGGAGCCGGTTCGGCCAGGCCCCGCAGGGAGCGGCCCAGCAGGGCCGGCAGATCGTAGAGGTGGTGGTGGAAGTCGTAGAACCGGCGGCGCCAGCCGATGGTGAGTCCGACGCCGTTCAGCGCCGCCCCGAGCACTTCGTCGCCCACCTTGAGCCGTGGCTCCCGCGGCACCTCCCCGGTGATCGCGGAGTCGAGCCGGGCCAGCGCCGCGTCCAGGACGCGCTGCTGTTCGGCGGCGTACCGCACGATGCCGGTGATGCCCGCCCGCAGCGCCTCGTGACCGACCTCCGGCAGCAGCTTCCGGACCAGTCCGGGCACCAGGTCCTGGTCGTCCCCGACCGGCTCGTCCGGGTTCCCGGCGTTCCGTGGCCGCTCCGCCACGGCTCCGGTCAGCAGCGCCCGCGCGGTGTCCTCGTCGATCCGGCGGAGCGCCGCGGAGCCCCGCGGGTCGCGGGGCCGGAGCAGGTGCCAGTGGCTCAGGGGCGGCAGCAGCGCGGTGCCCGCGCTGAAGTGTCCGTACGTCCGGTTCTCCGGGACCTCGGCGAGCACCGTGCCGTCCGGGTCGAGCAGCCGGACGCCGTTCCAGTGCCGGACCACGGCCAGCGTCTGTCCGGTGCCGGGGAATCGCAGCGCGTGCCGGGGGAACGTGTCCTTGCCGTCGTCCGGTACGACGACCGAGTGTCCGGCGAGGTCCTCGCCCCGCAGCCGACCGTCCGGCAGCCTCGTCAGGCGCCAGCCGAGGAGCCCGTCCACGGGGGCGCACACCGGGCCCGGTACGGCGGTGGGGGCCGGCCGCAGCCAGGAGTTCTGCAGGAGGTGGTCCTCGGAGCCGGTGCCCGGTCCCCCGCCGAACCACTCCGGCGCGCCGGGCTCGCCCACGGTGTCGCCGGCCGGGTCGTACGCGCGCCAGGTGCACTGCCTGTCCTCGGCCCCCCGGGTGGCCCACACCCAGTACGACGTCCCGTCGCCGATCACCTGCCGTCTCGCCCAGACCACCGTGCCCCCGCGACGCAGCACGCCGTGGCCGGTGGTCCGTCCGCCCCCGGGCAGCGGGAGGGAGACGAGGAGCCGGTCCGCGTCGCGTCCGCCCGCCTCGCTGTCGCTGTTCAGATAGCCCCCGACGGGCACCGGCGACGGGTCCGGGGTGTGGCTCCAGTAGCCCTCGGTGCCGGTGGAGTACGAGTCCCACCAGACGAGCAGTTCGCCGTCCACGTACTGGCAGCTGACACGCCACAGCCGCTCCTTCATGTCCGGCGGGAGCCGCAACTCGTGGGTGAGCACCGTGCCTTCCGCGCCGATCACCCGGACCTGTGTGCCGGCCATGACGACGAGGTACGGCCAGGCGTCGACGACCCGGACCCCCGCGGCGCGCTGCCCCGGTTCGCAGGGCGGGAGTGCCTCGTCCCAGGCGGGCCAGCCCAGTTCGTCGAGGACGCCGGCGCGCAGCGTGCGGGCGAGCGCGGGGGCGGTTCCGGTGCTCAGCGCGTCCCGTACCGTCTCCTCGGCGACCGCCAGCACTTCTCCGGGCAGCCGGTCCAGGGTGCGCAGCACGCCGGAGTAGCCGGAGAACGCGGGCAGTTCGGCGGTGAGGTACCTCCGGCTGACCTCGCCCACCCATTCGGCGAGCATGGGCCGCCCGCCGGGGGACTTCGCCAGGGTGAGGAGGGTCTCCTTGTGGTTGTCCCTGTCGTCCTCGGGGCAACCGCCCCGGAACGCGGGGCGGAAGCGGGTGTCGGCCTCCAGCGCGAGGAGATCGCGCCGGTTGTCGCGGGCGGCCCAGTCGGTCAGGCCCAGCCTCTGGCCGTCCTGCGGGTCCGCCACCGGTACGCGCAGCGACAGGAGCTGGTCGAGGAGGTTCACGTCGCCGACCGGGGGCGGCAACGTGCCGCCGGCGGCGTGCAGTTCGGCACGCAGCGCGTCGGCCATGCGGTCGACGAGCGGAGCGAGCTCCGGCGGGGCGAGACGCCGGTGGCCGACCCCGCACAGGGAGAAGAACCTGCGGGTCCACCCGGCCGTGCCGTCGGGGGACCGTACCTCGGCGGGCAGCGCGGGATCGCACAGTCCGGCGGTGGCGCCGGACTTCTCCAGCAGGTCCAGCCACTGGGACAGGTCCTCGCCCTCCCACTCCTCGGGCATGAGGCCCAGCAGGGTGCCGCGGACGGCGGGCTCCCGCCGGGTCAGTTCCAGCAGGGCCTGCCGGTGCGCCTTCCACCAGGCGGGCGGTGCCTTGAGGGTGCCGGGCAGCGCGAGCATCTCGCGCAGGTAGGCGATCTCCTCCGCCCGCGCGTTCCCGCCCGCGACCGCCTTCGCCAGTTTGCGCAGTTCGGCCGCGCCCGGGCTCGACGGAGCCAGTCCGTGCGCCGCGAGCCGGACGAACAGTCCGCGCAGGTGCCGGAACGCCGTCGCGGCCGGGACCCGGGAGGTCAGGCCCTTGGCGTAGCTGGAGAGGACCTTCGTCGGCATGGCGTCGGCGAGGGCGAACTCCAGGAACACGGCATCCATGCGCGCCTCGTCGAACGGCAGCGCGTGGGCCGTCTCGGCCTTGCGCGCGTTGACGAACATCTGGGACGCGTACGCCGTCTCGTCGGCGGCCAGGAACACCCGGCCCGCCTGTTCGTAGAAGGTCGGCAGGAAGTGCGGTACGGAGCCGGCGAGCCGTTCGCCGATCGACTCGTAGGCGGCGCGGGCCCGCTTCGGGCTCGATCTCGCCTTCCGTGCCACCTTGTTCATCTCTTCGACCAGGGACATGGCGAGGTGGCCGTCCGAGGGGTGGTGGACCAGCACCCAGTCGGGGAAGCCCAGGGCCCGGGGCCGGCCGAGACCGACCTCCACCGGCTCGCCCTCGGGTTCGAGGCCGAGGAAACCGGTGCGCGGGCCTTCGGTCCGCTCCTCGGTGGTGAGGCGTACGACGATCCTGCCGTCCAGGCCCGGATGGCGGTAGGCCTGGGTGTACACGGGCACGGCCCGGTCGCCCGCCCCGCTGGTGCCCGGCGGCAGCACCGCGCCGGCGCGCAGCAGTTCCTCCGGGTCCGCCGGCGCGCCGCCGCGGGTCGTCGGGTCGTTCATGAGGGTGTGCCTTTCCCGGGTGTGTGCTGCCGTGGTGTCGTTCACGCGGCGCCGTCCTCGGTCACGGTGCGGCCGGCGTGCAGGGCCGCGGCCATGCGCATGCCCTCGGACCAGGCGACGGGGCCGACTTCGGTCAGCGGCAGGCTGCGGTAGCCGTCCTCGTCGCTCCAGCCGAGGCTGCCGGTCCAGGCCTTCTCCTCGGTGTAGGGGTCGCTCATGCCGACCGAGGCGGTGACGACGCGCCCGCCGTCCAGGATCCGGTCGACGGCGCTGCTGCCGGAGACCTTGTAGCCGAGGGAGGTGATGCGGGAGGAGAGGTGGAACCACGAGCGGTATTCGGCGCCGGCGAACTCGCGGACCGAGTGGGCGGATCCGTCGAGGCCGGCGGGCTTGTGCCAGATGGCGCGGTGGATCTGCTCGACGCCCTGCGTCACGCCCAACTCGGTGGCGAACGTGCGGAGTTCCTCCAGGTCCGGGAGGAGGACGGGGTGGGGCATGGTCACCGTGCGGGGCGTCAGGCGGACGGTCTCGCCGTCGAGGGTGACCACCCGCAGCTCCCCCGAGTCGTCCGCGTCGCGCAGGAAGCCGGTCTCGTCGGGGCCGTCACCGACGACGACGATGTCGCGCAGCGCGGACCGCCACGCCTCGTCGGGCCAGAGCCGGGCCAGCAGACCGGCCGGCACCGGCAGCGAGGACACCATCCAGGTGTCGACCTGCGCGGCGCACTCGGCCGCGTGCCGCTCCAGCCACTCGGCGAACCGCTGGAGTTCCCGTACCTCGGGGCGGTCCCGTATCTCTTCCGGCAGAGTTCTCGCCTGCTCCGCCGGGGACGGTCCCGATGCGGACCGCGCCACCACCCTGCCCTCCACCAGAGCGACTTCGTACGTGTCGCCCGCTGCCAGCCAGCCCATGGGTTACTCGCCTCTCCCACACTCGGAATTCGGCACAGCTCGTCCGGCGACGGCCTGATCGGCGTGCCTCGCTGTGACGACGGTCGAAAGACTAGAGGCACCCACCGACAGTCCACCGGCGCCCACCACAAGCCGAGTTGACGGGGATCTAGGGCAGCGCGGCCCGTCCGGACGGGCGGTGGAATTCACGCCAGATTGGACGATGACTGTTTCCGGCCGAACCCCGGACGGGCGAACTCGCCACCCGGTCCCCCTCGCCCGGCGTGGTACGGCCGCTCCGGCCGGCGATGTGCCGCCGTAACCAGGGCAACGGGATCACCGACGTGGGTGCGGCGG
Source organism: Streptomyces sp. NPDC014676 (assembly GCF_043084105.1). NCBI lineage: Bacteria > Bacillati > Actinomycetota > Actinomycetes > Kitasatosporales > Streptomycetaceae > Streptomyces > Streptomyces sp. NPDC014676. The sequence continues at coordinate 77,921 of NZ_JBIBZI010000017.1, forward strand.
CCGGCTGCCGCGTTCCGCTGGGGCGGGCACCGCCCGCCGGAGGGCGTGTGGCTCCATTGTTTTCGGCCGGGCGGGCACACCCGTTCCCCTCCCCGAGGGGCACGGGGAACGGCGGATTACGTCCGGTGCGGTTCGCACGTGCGTACGCGTCGTGTTGTTCCGGGTGGATCAGGGCACACGGCCCGTGGTGCGGGAGGGGCATGGTCGGCTGCCGCAGGCGCAGCCGCTGACAAGGGGTGGGGGAGATGGTTCGTACTGTCGTGGTGCACGACGAGGAATTACTGCGGTCGGCATTGGTGCAACTGCTCAGGTCCGATGCCGCGCTGGAGGTCTCGTCCATGTCACCCGGCGCCGGACCGCCGGATCGCGACATGTCGCCGACGGATGTGTGGGTCGTGGACGGTGACTGCCTGCGGGGGCCGGGGCAGGCGCACGACGCGCCCTTCCGCGCGCGGTGCGGGGACCGGCTCGTCGTCCTGACGACCGCCAAGCGGCCGGGGATCCTCCGTCGGGCGTTCGACGGCGGTGCTCTCGGGCTGGTCGACAAGAACGCTCCGGCGCACCGGCTGATCACGGCGGTGCACACGGTCGCCGAGGGGAAACGTTTCCTCGACCAGACGCTCACGGTCGCCCTGCTGGAGGGCGCGGAGATGCCGCTGACCACCCGCGAGCTGAGCGTGCTGTCCCTCGCCTCCCAGGGGGCGCCGATGGCCGAGATCGCGGCCCGGCTGCACCTGTCCCGGGGCACCGTCCGCAACTACATGGCCACGGCGATCCGGAAGGTGGGCGCCCGCAACCGGGTCGACGCGATACGCATCCTCCAGAGCGCCGGATGGACGTGACGGACCGTGCGGTGCCCCCGTGCCCCGCCCGGGGCGGCCGGCCGCGGTCAGGGCTCCCGGGCCGGACCGCCGTTCCAGTGGCCCGTCAGGTCACGGTAGAGCGGTGAGCGCTCCAGCACCTCCTCGTGCGTGCCGCACACCGCCTCCGTGCCGTCCAGCACCAGCACCCGGTCGGCGCGGACGGCCGACGACAGGCGGTGCGCCACCACCAGCAGCGTTCCCCGGCGCCGCGCGAGGGCCTCCTCCGCGCGTGCCTCGGACGCCGGGTCGAGGTGGCAGGTGGCCTCGTCGAGCAGCAGCAGGGACGCGGGGGACAGGTAGGCGCGGGCGAGCGCGACGAGCTGCCGTTCGCCCGGGGACAGTCCGGCGGGCCGCACCGGTGCGTCGAGCCCGCCCAGGCGCTCGACCAGCGGCCGCAGGCCGAGGGCCCCGACGGCGGCGTCGAGGTCCGCGCGCTCCGCGTCCGGACGCAGATACGCGAGGTTGTCGCCCACGGTCCCGGAGAAGACGTACGCCTCCTGGGGCACCAGCACGCGCAGCGCGGCGAGTTCGGCGGGGTCGCGCCCGGCCACCTCCCGGCCGGCCACCCGTACCTCGCCGCCGCTCGGCGCGAGTGTCCCCGCGACCAGGCGGGTGAGCGTCGACTTGCCGATGCCGCTCGGTCCGACGACCGCGAGGTGCTCGCCCGGGGCGACGCGCAGGTCGAGCGAGTCGAGGACCGGTTCCGCGCGGGCGCCGTAGGACAGGGTCACGGACCGCAGCTCCACCGCCGCGGCCGGTCCGCCGGGCGCCGGACGTCCCCCGTGAGCCGGCGGCCGGGCGCCGGCGTCCGTGGGGCCGGCGGCCGGACGGCACGCGGCCGGGTGCGCGGGCTTCGGCCGCGCGTGGTGCCCGACCGTCGGTGCTCCCGCCCCCGCCGGCTCCGGCTCCGGCTCCGGCTCCGGCTCCGGCTCCGGCTCCGGCTCCGGGCCGATGATCCGGTCGAGGACGACCAGCAGCCGGGCCCCCGCCGCACCGAGCGCGGTCATCAGCGTGTGCAGGGCGGGCAGCAGCGACTGGACGAGATAGGTGAAGGCGCCCAGCAGTGCGCCCGCCGTCACTCCTCGTCCGCGCAGCCACGGCACCGCCAGCAGCAGCGCGAGGACGGGCAGCTGACCCGCGACACCGAGCGCCGCCGTGCGCACCGCCGCCCAGCCGGCCAGGACACGGGCCGCCGCGGCGGCCCCGTCGACCAGCTCCGCGCCGCGCCGCGCCGCCCCGGGCGCGGTTCCGCAGGCCGTCAGGTCCCGCAGCGCCGCCCGTGACCGGGCCGCGTGGTCACCCAGCGCCTCGTCGGCCGCCAGAGCGCGTCGCTGAGCCGCCGCCATGGGCCGCAGCGTCGCCAGGAACAGCGCCAGGCCGGCCGTCAGCGGCGGCAGCACCACCACGAGGAGGGCGGGGTGCAGCGACAGCAGCCCCAGCAGCGCTCCGGCGGCGGTGAAGACGAAGGAACGCAGCGTCAGGACGAGACCGGCGAAGCTGTCCCGGGCGATCTCGACCTGATTCGTCAGCCGGGAGACGGCCGCCCGGTCCGTCCCGCCGGCCCCGCCCGGGAGGGCCCGGGCGAAGGACCGGTCGACCGCACGCCGCACCAGGCCGTCGCGCAGCGGCTCCGTCAATCCGGCCAGCTGGGCGAACACGCCCCGGATCACCGGGGCACCGAACAGTACGGCGGCCAGCGCGATCGCGAGCCACAGCAGCCCCCGGGGCGCGTCACCGGCGAGAAACCCCCGGTCGACGGCGCGGGCGACGCCGTAGCCCACGAGGAACGCCTGCCCGGTCTCGGCCAGCGACCAGAGCGCGAGCCGCGCCAGCACCCCGGTGCGGCGGGCGAGGAAACGGCGGGCGGGCGGCGCGACGCGGCGCAGCGCCCCGGACCCGTCGCCCGTGCCCCGCGCTCCCGCGTCCGCGGCGCGCGTCACGGCCGCGCCTCCTCGGGCCGGGGCCGGCGCGTGGTGCTCGCCGACGGTGCCGCGGTCCCGGTGTCCCCGGCGCCGAAGACCGCCCGGTAGCCGGCCACGTCCCACAGTTCGCGATGGGGCGCGACGGCCCGCACTCCCCCGTCCTCCAGCCAGATCACCAGATCCGCCCGGGCCGCCACCGACGGGCGGTGCGCGATCACCAGCCTGCTTCCGGGCCGCACCGAGTGGCGCAGCGCCCGGTCCACCTCGTGCTCCGTGGCGGTGTCCAGACTGGACGTCGCGTCGTCCATGATCAGCAGCCGTCCGGCGTGCGCGAACGCCCGGGCGAGCCCGAGGCGCTGGTACTCGCCGCCCGAGAGCGGTGCCGCGGACAGCGGGGTGTCGTAACCGCTCGGCAGCCGGCGGACGAAACCGTCGGCGCCCGCGGCCCGGCAGGCTTCCCTGACCTGCCCGGGCGACACCCGCCGGGGACCGGCGGCGACCGCCTCGGCGACCGTGCCCTCGGCCGGCGCCGGGCGCTCGAAGGCGTAGGCGACCTCGGTGCGCAGCGCCTCCCGGGTCAGCCGGTCGAGGCGGACGCCGTCCAGCAGCACATGCCCCTCGTCGGGGTCGATCAGCCGCCCCGCCACGGCGGCCAGGACGGACTTGCCCGCTCCGCTGCGGCCGACCACCGCGGCGGTGGCGCCGCCCGGCACCCGCACATCGTCGGCGCGCAGGACCTGCCTGCCGTCGCGCACCACCCGCACACCGCGCAGTTCGAGATCGCCCGGCCCGGCCGGGGGAAGACGTCGCGTCCCGTGTTCCAGCGCGGGCAGGCCCGCCAGTGCCAGGGCCCGGTTCCGCGCCTCGCGGCCCCGCACCACCGCGCCCAGCAGCGCCGCGGCACCACCGACTCCGGCCGTCAGCTGCGCGTACCGGCACACGGCGAGCAGTTCGCCCACGCTCAGGGCGCCCGACGCGAGGCGCAGGCCGCCGACGGCCGTGGCGGCCAGGGTGAGCAGGGGCACCAGGACACCGCTCCGGCCCAGGGCCCGTCCGTGCAGCGTCCACATGCGCCGGCCCAGGGCGTCGAGGTGCGTCAACGGTTCGAGCACGCGCGCCCGTTCACGGGCTCCGGTCCCCGCGGCGGCGATCGTCGCCGCGCCCTCCAGGGCCTCCAGCAGCCGGGAGGCGAGCTGTGACTGCGCGTTCTGGTAGGCGGCCACCGAGGCACCGGTGTCGCGGGCGAAGGTCCGCAGCACCAGCGCCAGGGCGGGCAGCCCGGCCAGTACGCAGGCCGCCACCCACACGTCGACGACGGCCAGCGCCGCGAGCGCGCCCACCGGCGTGACCATCGAGGCCGCCAGCGCCGCCCGGGCCGCCGGGGCGCCGCCCGCGTCGGCGGCGTTGAGGGTCAGACGGGTCCCGACGTCCCCCGGGGTGAAGGGCCGCGCGTGGTCCGGTACGGCGCGCAGCAGACCGTCGAAGGCGCGGGAGCGGACGGACGCCGTCCACACGGCGTTGCAGCGGCCGGTGAACAGGGAGGTGAGGCTGTCGAGCAGCAGTTCGCCGACGAGCAGCGCGGCGCTCAGCGCCAGCCAGCGTCCCGCGGCGCCGTCGGCTCCGCCGGTGCCGTCGCGCAGGAGCAGATCCAGTGTGCGGCCGAGGGCGAAGGGCTGGGCCACCGTCGTCGCGGCCGCTCCCACCGAGCACAGCAGAACCAGCGCTTCGGGCGTGCGCCCCGGCGTCGCGCCGTCGGTTCCGTCCCGCGCCCTGCCCGTCCGCCGCGCCCGGAACCCGGTCGTCGGCACCAGCCGGCCTCCTTCCGTCCGTCCACCGTGACCGGACACCGGCCGCCCCGGCGTGCCGGGGGGCCGGTGTCCGCCGAAGCGGGCACCGGCGCCCCGGGGAGAACCCGGGGCGCCGGAACCGAGCGACGTGACGCACCGCGTCGCCGCGGCGGTCGACCTCCGCGTCAGTTACAGGTGGTGACGCTCAGGCTGCTGTCGCCGCAGAGCAGCAGGCTCGCGCGGCTGCCGGTCTCGACGTCGCCCATGGCCTCTTCCTTGGGGGTCTCCATCGACTGCAGGTCGAGCAGGTTCATGACATCTTCCCTTCGTAGGACAACGGATTCTCTTGCATCACGACCCCGGGAGGGGCCGAGTCATGGGGGCCGCCCCGCGGGCGCGGTGGCGGAAGGAACGGCAGCCCGGCGGACGGGACGCCGTGGACGGAGGCGACGGCCAGCAGGCATCCCGCCGTGCCGGTGGACAGGTCCATGGACAGGCGCATCATCTGCTCACCGGGGAAGGCGAGCCGGTCGCGGTAGGACATGGCGTGCCAGGACAGCGCGTCGAGCTGGCGCCGGACGGCCTCCGGACCGGTGCCGGGCACCTCGGCCGTCGTGCGGCCGAGGTACAGCACCATCCCGGCCACGCCCCGGTACAGGCCCGGCTGGGCGTAGAACATGGCCTGCGCCGCGGCCACGATCTCGCCTCTCGCCCGCGCGAACTCCTCGTCCTCCCGGTGCGCCAGGTAGTCGTCGAGCACCATGCCGATGCCCACGCTGCCCGCGCCCAGGTAGGGCATGGTGCGCCAGCCCTCGTCCACCTGCAGGGCGCCGCCCGCGCCGCGGACGCAGCGGGCGAGGTCCCGGCGCAGCGCGTCCCGCGCGAGGTCGAGCAGGGCGGGGTCCCGGTCGCGTTCGTACAGCCGCAGGAAGAGCAGGGCGCGTCCCGCGGCTCCGTACAGCAGTCCCGCACGGCCCCGGCCGGTGCTCCCGTCCCCGGCCGGCCCGCCCCGGGCGGTCAGCTCGGCGCAGCGCCGGGCCGCCGCGTGCAGGGCGGTCTCCCCGGTGGCCGCGGCCAGCGAGTCCAGTGCCAGGCCCAGTCCGGCGGTACCGCTGTGCAGGTCCGGGGCCAGGTGGTCGAAGGGCTGGTCGAGGAGGAGTTCGGCGAGGTCGAGGGCGCGGTCGCGGTGGCCGAGGTACTCCAGCGTCCAGGCGAGGCCGGCGAGCCCGTCGTGGAAGCCGGGCGGCATGCCCGACGGCGGCTGCTTGGTCCGCTCCAGCAGCCACTCCTCACCGTCCTCGTCCCTTCCCGCCCCGCTCCCGGCCAGGGCGTACAGCACTCCCGCCGCGCCGTGGCCGAAGGCCAGTCCACCACCGGCGGTGGCGAACTGCGCGATGTCGCCGGGGAAGAGGCGGTCGGTGCGGGACGGTGTCGCCGACGCGCGGATGGCGGCGGCCATCGAGTCCCGGCTGCGGGGCCAGTCGTCCGGCCGGACCGGCACCACCGGCCCGTCCGTCCGGCGCGCCGCCGGGGCGCCGGCGGGTGCGGTGGAGCCGCCGGTGATCTCGTCGACCGCCGCGTCCAGGAAGGCCCGGTCCACCGGGAACTGACCGGCCACCACATCGGCGAGATGGGCCGCCTTGCGCCGGTCCAACGCCAGCAGGCTGGTGAGCGGGAGGAACAACGCGAGCCGCAGACAGGCCAGCGCGTACCGGTCCACCGCGACACCCCGCCGGTCGGACGGCGCCACGAACCCCGGGTTGGCGACGGTCTGCCGGCCGGCCTCGCCGACCTGGTGCGCCGCCTCGAAGTCCAGCAGGACGACGCCGCCGTCCTCGCGGATCATGATGTTGAACAGGTGCAGGTCGTTGAAGACCACACCCCGGGCGTGGACGTCCTCGACGGCGCGTTCCACCCGCGCGTGGACGTCGAGGGCCCAGGCCGTGTACTCGGCCAGCCGCTCCTCACCGGGGTCGGCCTCGATGAGCGGGTGGCGGCGGGCGAAGAACGTGTTGAGCGGCTTGCCGTCGACGTACTCCAGCACCAGGAAGTGGTGCTCCCCGACCGTCAGGTGGTCGAGCACCTCGGGTGTGCAGTCGAGGCCGGACAGCCGCTCCAGCGCCCGGCGCTCGCGGTGCAGCCGGGTCACGGCGTCCGCGCCGTCGGCCGCCAGACCGGCGTGCGGACGGGCCTCCTTGAGGACGACCCGCTCCCCGGTACGGGAGTCGCGGGCGAGGTAGACACCGCCGCCGTTGGAGAAGTGCAGCGCCGACTCGACGGCGTAGGGCAGGCCGCCCACGGTCAGCGCGTCCCGGGCCGCCAGGTGCGGGCGCAGGAAGGCCGGCGGATCCACCCAGTCCGGCACGCGGAAGACGGGGCCGCGCAGGTCGGGCACCAGCACGCCGTCGGGCCCTGTCACGGCCGGCCGCAGCTCGCCCTGCGCGTCGTGGCAGTCGCGCCGGGTGAAACCGCCGTACCGGACGTGCACGGGTCCTTCGCCGAGCCGCAGGTCGCTCAGGATGTACGGTCCGGGTTCGCCCGCCAGCAAATCCGACAGCTCGCCCGCGAGCCGTTCGAACAGCGCCTCGTCCGCCGGGTACACGGTGATGAACTTGCCGCTGCCCGCCCGGTCCGCGTACTTGGCGTTGCGCTGGTGCAGCAGGTAGCGACTGGGGACGAACTTGAAGGCCGTACCGCCGGCGACGCAGTGCCGCCACACGCGCTCGAGCACGGACTCGGCGTTGTCGAGACAGGCGGAGACGTGGATCTTCCACCCCTGGTCGGGCAGTTCGGCGTCGACCGGACGCAGGGCGAGCCAGTCCCCGCTCTCGTTGCTCTGCCACCCCGGCGGGACGGGCCACGAGGCCGCGGCGTACCGGGAGCGCCCGCTGCCGGCCGGGGAGACGGTGCGGTGCGGAGCGTCGTAGAAGTACGGGTCCGCGTCGCAGTACACGGCATAGCCCTTGTTCACGCCGGCTCCTTCCCACCGATCGGTGACGGGCATGACGCTGTCACGCGGCGTACCGCCTCGCACAGTCACCACTGTCATCACTCCGGCGTGCGGAACGCACGGGTAACTTCGGGGAGGCCGGGCGGCCCGGGCCCGGTGACGGCGCCGCCGTGCCGGTGACGTCCCGGGGCCCGGTCACCGCCCCGGAGCCGTCGGCGATCACGTGGGGCGTCGTGGGCTCCCGGCGCCGGCGAAGGGAACCTGGGCGGTGGGCCCCACATCCGCCACCGTGCGGAAGGGGTGGGTCCACAAGCCCTGTGCCGCGAGTTTCGGCAGGACGCCCTCGCCGAACCAGTACGCCTCCTCCAGGTGCGGGTACCCGGAGAGCACGAACTCGTCGATGCCCAGCCGGTGATACTCGGCGATCCGCTCGGCCACTTCGGTGTGGCTGCCGACCAGCGCCGTGCCCGCGCCGCCTCGTACCAGCCCGATGCCGGCCCAGAGGTTCGGGTGGATCTCCAGGTCGTCGCTGCTGCCGCCGTGCAGGGCGAGCATCCGCTGCTGCCCCTCGGACTCGCTGCGGGCGAGCCCGGCCTGGACGGCCCGTACGGTCTCCGTGTCGAAGCCAGCCAGCAGCCGCCGGGCCTCCGCCCACGCCTGCTCGCTCGTGTCCCGGGTGATGACGTGCAGACGGATGCCGAAGCGGACGCCGCGGCCCTCCTTCTCTGCCAGCGCCCGGATCCAGGCGACCTTCTCGGCGACGGCGGCCGGCGGTTCGCCCCAGGTGAGGTAGACGTCGGCATGCCGGGCGGCGATCTCCCCAGCGATCGGCGAGGAGCCGCCGAAGTACACCTCGGGGACCGGGTCGGGTACCCGGGCCAGCTTCGCGTCCTCGACCTGGAGGTGCTCGCCGACCAGGTCGACGGTCCTGCCCTGCCACAACTCCCGGACGATCTGCAGGAATTCTCCGGTACGGCGGTAACGGTCGTCCTTGTCGAGGAAGTCGCCGTAGGCGCGTTGCTCGTGGCCTTCGCCGCCCGTGACGACGTTGAGGAGGAGCCGTCCGCCGGTCTGCCGCTGGAAGGTGGAGGCCATCTGCGCGGCGAGCGTCGGCGAGACGAAGCCCGGGCGGAAGGCGACGAGGAACTTCAGGCGCTCGGTGTTCTGGCTGACCATGGCGGTGGTCAGCCAGGCGTCCTCGCACCAGGCGCCGGTGGGAGTGAGCGCGCCGACGAAGCCGAGGTCCTCGGCGGCGCGGGCGATCTGGCTCAGGTAGGCGACCGTCGGCGGCCGGTCACGGCCGGACCGCGTGGCGGGGGTGCCGTGGCCGCCGCCGACGACGTGGCGGCTGTCGCCGTTGGTGGGCAGGAACCAGTGAAAGGTGAGGGACACGTGGGGTCTCCGATCGGGATCGAGCGTTACAGCAGGCCGTGCCGCGGTGGCCGGGTGCCGTTCAGCACATAGCGGCCGATGTGCTGGACCTTCCAGCGGGCCGGGTCGTGCAGGGTGTGGGTGCGGGCATCACGCCAATGGCGGTGCAGGCCCAGGGAGTCGAGCGCCGACCGTGTGCCGGACACCTCGAAGAGGGCGCTGCCGACCTCCAGGGCCGCCTCCGCCGCCGTCACCTTGGCGACAGCCACCGCGATCGACGCCTCGGCGGCCGAGCCGTCGGTCAGGCCGGCACGAGCGGCGTCCACGGACCTCGCCGCCGAGGCGAGCAACGCGTCTGCGGCTCGTACCCGGATCGCCAGTTCACCGAACCGCTGGATCAGCAGCGGGTCCTCGGCAGCGGTCCCGTGCCCCTCGGCGACGCTCTCGAACCAAGGGCGGCTCTTGGTGCGGACGAATTCCACGGCCTCGGCCAGTGCCCCGGCCGCGAGCCCGGCATCGATGGCGGCGTGCAGCAACTGGGCGACGGCGCCGTGCAGTTGGGGTCCCCGGAAGGTGAGGTGGTGCGGCACCACCCGGTCGGCGGGCACGGGCACCGACTCCAGGCGGACGGTTCCGCTGGCGGTGGTACGCTGCCCCATGCCCTCCCAGTCGTCCACGACCGTCAGGCCGGGCGCGCCGCGCGGTACGTACGCCACGTGCAGGCTGTCGTCGTCGGCGCGGGCGAGGACGGGGATCCAGTCGGCGAACAGGGCGCCGGTGGAGTAGTGCTTGACACCGTCGAGGACGTACGACCCGTCGGGGCGCCGCGCGAGCCGCGTACGGATGTCCTGCACATGGCTGGTACCCGCCTCGGACTGGGCGTTGCCGAACCGCTTCCCGGCCAGCACCTCGCCGAAGAAGAACTCCTTCTGCGCCCGTGTCCCCTGCCGGCGGAGCACATTGACATACACGAAGTGGCTCTGCGGGATCTGGGCGATGCTGGCGTCGGCGGAGGCCAGCAGCCGGAAGATCTCCGCGAGTGTGTCCGTACGGACGTCCGCACCGCCGAACTCGGCCGGCACCGTCACCCCGAGCAGTCCGGACGCGGACAGCCGCGCCAGCTCGGCGTGCGGGAGCCGGCGGCGGGCATCCCGCTCGGCGGCGTCCTTGCGGAAGTCGGCGGCCAGTTCGGCGGCGACGGCGAGGGCCTCGGCGTCGTCGGCGAGCACCGTCGCGGCGCTCATCCGGTGGCCGCCAGCAGGGTCGGGCGGCCACCGAGGGCGAGCGAGAACTGGTCGGTGACCTGGGCCAGGGCCTCGGCGGGGCCCGGCGCGACGGTCAGGGTGCCGTCGTCGGCCACGGTGATGTCCTTGTCGAGCGTGAACCAGCCGGGCGTGATGTGGGCGGGGCCCATGGAGTTCAGCACGGGGCGCAGGGCGTAGTCGATGGCCAGGACGTGGGCGGTGGTGCCGCCGGTGGCCAGCGGGAGGACGGTCTTGCCCGCGAGTGCGTACTGCGGGAGGAGGTCCAGCAGGGACTTCAGCAGACCGGAGTAGGCGGCCTTGTAGACGGGGGTGCCGATCACGATCCCGTCCGCCTGCTCGAACAGGGCGGTGGCCTCGACGATCGCCGGGTGGGCGAAGTCGGCGTGCAGCAGGGCCTCGGGCGGGAGCGTACGGACGTCGAACGGGATCACCTCGTGCCCCTGGGCCCTGAGCCGGTCGTCCAGGTGGCGCAGCAGCCGGGCGGTGCGGGAGGTGGCGGAAGGGCTTCCGGAGACGGACAGGACGGTGGCCATGCGAGGACCTTTCGGGAGTGCCGGGTGGGTTGCGGTCGGTTGTCCCGGCGGGCGGCCGCCCGCGCGGCCCGGGCCGAGGTCGAAGCGGCCGGGTTGCAGGGCGTCGATCAGGCCGAACTCCTCGACCGTGCTCGGCGCGGTGCGGTGGCCGAGCCGTACGGCGCCGGAGCCGAGCCGGATCGTGGAGGTGGCGGAGGCGGTCGGCGCGAGGACGACCGCGGGTGACGTGTCCGCGACGCCCGGGGCGAGGTGGTGCTCGGCGAACCGGTACCGGGCGTATCCGAAGTGCTCGGTCTGCTGTGCCCGGCCGATGGAGTTGCGCAGGGCGTCGGCGGCCGTCGAGCCGGACGGTGCGGGCACCGGGTCGAGGACGCCGAGAGGGACGTCAGGCACGGGCGGGCTCCTCCTCGGTGACGGGCGGGACCGGTCCCCAGACGAAGGGCGGGTCCGGGATGTCGCGGCGCAGTACCGGGGCGACATCGGACTGGAAGAGCTGGAGCGAGGCGCGGTGCTGGGCATCCGTCAACCCGTTCGCGTCCGCGTGCAGATGGAGCACCGTGTGTCCGAACCGCTCGTGGTAGCGGTGCACCTTGTCGATGATCTGCTGCGGGCTGCCGATCAGGGCGGAGCTGCGCTCGACGAAGTCCTCCACGGTCTCGAAGACCACCGGCGGGCCGAACCGCCTCTGGAACGCCAGCGTCGACTCGAAGAGCGGCCGGTAGACCTTGAGCGCTTCCTGGGAGGTGCGGGTCACGAGGAGCCCGGCCGTGCCGGCGCCGACCGCGATCTTCGCCGGGTCGTGGCCGTGGAACTCCCAGCGCTCGCGGTAGTACCTGATCAACTCGCTGTACGGCTCGATGGGGTGGGTGACGTTCGCCGAGAACAGCGGGTCGCCGTAGCGGGCGGCCAGCTCCACCGACTCCTTGCTGGTGGCGCTGCCGTGCCAGACCCGGACGGGCCGCTGGTAGGGCCTCGGCCACACCTCGGCGTCCTTCAGCGGCGGGCGGAAGCGGGTCGCCGCGGTCACCTTGTCCTGCCGCCAGATCCGACGGAACACCTCGTAGCTCTCGGCGTTGCGGTCCCACTGGTCCTCGGGAGTGACGTCGAACAGCTCGCGCTGGGCGGCGCCGTTGCCCTTGCCGATGATCAGCTCCAGTCGTCCGCCGGAGAGATGGTCGAGGGTGGCGTAGTCCTCGTAGGCGCGCACCGGGTCCAGGAGGCTGAGCGTGGTCACGGCGGTGAACAGCCTGATGCGCCGGGTCAGTGCCGCGATGTGACTGAGGACGACGGCCGGCGAGGAGGAGATGAAGGGCCGCTCGTGCCGCTCCCCCACGCCGAAGCCGTCGAAGCCGAGTTCCTCGGCGAGCAGGGCGTTGTCGAGGACCTCGCGGAAGCGGTCATGGGTCGGCTTGTGCACCCCGGTGATCGGATCCGGCCGGTGCACGATCAGGGTGATGGCGAGGAACTTCACGACGCCGCCCGTTCGCCGCGGATGTCGTCGATGGGGGTCCCCCCGCTCGGGCGAAGCCGAGAGTGGGGGAGGGGCAGGCCGAGGTGGTCGCGCAGGGTCGGGCCCTCGTACTCCGTGCGGAACACGCCTTGTTCCTGCAGGAGCGGGACGACCTTGTCGGCGAACTCGTCGAGGCCGGTCGGGGTGATGTGCGGAACGAGGATGAAGCCGTCACTCGCGTCGGCCTGCACGAACTCGTTGATGGTGCGGGCGATCGTCTCGGCCGAACCGATGAAGTTCTGCCGGTTCCCCGTCTCGATGACCAGATCGCGGATGGACCAGTTGTTCGCGGCGGCGAGTTCGCGCCACTCGCGGGCGGTGGCCAGCGGGTCGCGGTACATGCGGACCTGGGCACGGCCCTTGGAGATGTGGTTGTCGCCGACATCGGGGTCGATGTCGGGGAGCGGCCCGTCCGGGTCGTAGGAGGACAGGTCCCGGTTCCAGACGAACTCCAGGTGTTTGAGGGCGGTGGCGCCGCTGACCTGCCGGCGGCGCACCTCCTTGGCGAGCTCCTCCGCCTCGGCGTCGGTGTCGGCGAGGGCGAAGGTGGCGGCGGGCAGGATCAGCAGGTGGTCGTGGCGGCGGCCGTACCCGGCGAGGCGGTTCTTGACGTCGGTGTAGAAGGCCTGGCCGGCTTCGAGGGTGGCGTGTCGGCTGAAGATCGCGTCGGCTTCGGCGGCGGCGAACTCGCGGCCCTCCTCGGAGTCGCCGGCCTGGAAGATCACCGGGCGGCCCTGCGGGGAGCGTGGCACGTTGAACCGCCCGTGGATGTCGAAGTGCTGTCCGGTGTGGACGAAGGCGCCGGCCTTGGCGTCCCGCAGGAAGATGCCGGTCTCCTGGTCGGCGAGGATCTCGTCGCCGTGCCAGGAGTCGAAGAGTTCGTTCGCCGCGGCCAGGAACTCCTTCGCGCGGGAGTAGCGCTCCTCCTGCGGCAGGAAGCCACCGCGGCGGAAGTTCTCGCCGGTGAAGGCGTCCCAGGAGGTGACGACGTTCCAGGCGGAGCGCCCGCCGGAGAGGTGGTCGAGGCTGGCGAACTGGCGGGCGACCTCGTAGGGCTCGTTGAAGGTGGAGTTGATGGTGCCGGTCAGGCCGAGGTGCTCGGTGACGGCGGCGAGTGCGGCCAGGACGGTGAAGGTGTCGGGGCGGCCGACGACGTCCAGGTCGTAGATCTGCCCGCCCTGTTCGCGAAGCCTGAGCCCTTCGGCGAGGAACAGGAAGTCGAACTTGGCGCGTTCGGCGGTCCGCGCGAAGTGCACGAAGGAACTGAACTCGATGTGGCTGCCGGCGCTCGGGTCGCTCCACACGGTGGTGTTGTTGACGCCGGGGAAGTGGGCGGCCAGATGGATCTGCTTGAGCGGCTTGGTCATGGCTGCGGTTCCTTCCCGCTCAGGCGGTGGCTGCGTAGCGGTTGGTGGGGCGGGCCAGGCCCAGCAGGCCGCGCAGGGTGTCGGCCTCGTAGGCGCGGCGGAAGGCGCCCCGGCGCTGCAGTTCGGGGACCAGCCCCCGGGTGATCGCCGGGAGGTCATGGCCCGCGACGGCGGGGCGCAGCCGGAAGCCGGTCAGCCCGGCGGCGTGCAACTCCTGCAGCAGATCGGCGAGTCGGTCAGGCGTACCGGCGAAGATCCGGGCGTCGCTGGTGTACGGCTCCCCTGCGAGGGCGTCGAGGCGCGCGCGCCGGTCCTCCGCGGCAGCCTGGTCGTCGTCCAGGAAGACCACCACGTCACCGAAGACGTGCAGGGGTTCACCCGCTCGCCCGGCCGTCTCCTGCTCGGCGCGGATCTCGGCGACGATCGCGCGGGCCTGCTCGGCGTCGTGCGGGGTGACGTAGCCGATGTCGGCCTGGCGGGCCACGAGCCGGTACGGAACGGTCTGGTGGGCGAGGGCGGTGACCGGCGGCTGGCCCTGCGGCGGGCGCGGGGTGATGGAGGGGCCCCTGACGCTGAAGAACCGGCCCTCGAAGTCGATGTGGTGCAGCTTGTCGCGGTCGATGAAGCGGCCGGTGGCGGTGTCCCGGATCTCGGCGTCGTCCTCCCAGCTGTCCCAGAGGCGGCGCACCACCTCCACGTGGTCGGCGGCTTCGTCGAAGAGGTCGGCGACCGACTGCCGGGTGTCCGGGTGGTCGTGGGCCTCGATGCGCGGGACGGTGCGGCGGCCGAAGTGCGCGGCCTCGTTCGGGCGGGCGGTGATCTGCACGCGCAGGCCTGCGCGGCCGGCGCTGACGTGGTCGAGGGTGGCGATGGCCTTGGAGATGTGAAACGGCTCCGTGTGGGTGGAGACCACCGTCGGGACCAGTCCTATGTGCCGGGTCAGCGGGGCGACGCGGGAGGCGATGAGGACGGCGTCGAGGCGGCCGCGCACCTGGTCGCTGCGCTCGTCCGGGTCCAGGAAGTGGGAGGACTGCGGTCCGAGGCCGTCCTCGAAGGTCACGAAGTCGAGCAGACCGCGTTCGGCCTCGGTGACCAGATCGGCCCAGTATCCGGCGGTGAACAGGTCGCGCGGGCGGGCCACCGGCTCGCGCCAGGAGGCGGGATGCCAGCCGGTACCGTCCAGGGCGACGGCAAGGTGCAGGGAAGAAGGAGGTGGTGAGGACACGAGTGGGTGCCTTCCTGGAAGTCCGTGACGAGAACACCGGCCCCGCACGCAGGAGGAGGCGACGGCGGTGAGGGAACGGGTCAGGAACAACAGAGCGCGCCGGTCACGCGCTGGAGGTCCGTGTGGGGCCGGGAGCGGAGGTGGACGGCGTGGAACATGTGCGTCACGTCCGCCGCCTCCGTCCCCGGGGTCATGCGCGGATTCGTCCGCCCGAGCGCCGAGGGCTGCCGCCGGCGCACCGGGCGTGGACGTGAGCAGGCTCGACGGCAAGGCGGTGGGTCCCTCCGAGCCCGGGCTCGGGCCGAGTGCGGTGCTCGCCACGGCCGACCGCCACGGCGCCGGGCCCGGTGACGGCCGGGGACACTCCGTGGGCGGCCGCACCTGGCGCCGATGCCGCTCACAGCGTGCCGAACAGGCGCGCGGCGTTGCGCAGGGCGTGCGTCGCCACCCGCTCTCCGAGGACGAGACCGGCCTCGTCGGCCGAGCGGGTGTGGATGCCGGAGTACACGCGGGCGTCCACGTTCTCCTGGGACAGCCGGCTCCAGGACGTGTAGGTGCGGGTCACTCCGGGGGCGGTGGGGCTGGTCAGCCGGAAGGGCGCCGTGCGCGGCCCGACGAGCGCCGACAGGACCGTTTCCGCGGCGCCCGAGTACGTGTTGTGGCCGCTGGGGTGGTCGGGATGGGCCGGCGTGGTGTGCAGCGGCGTCCATGCGGGGTCGGGGTCGACCGAACCGGTACGGACGGCCGTGACCGGGCGCCACCGCAGATGGGCGTACTTGCTGTCGGAGGTGGCGATCTGCGTGTCCACCGAGGCGACGTGGAACAGGGCCACCAGCCTGGCCCGTCCGGCACCGGAATGCGGTGCCCGGGCGAGGGCCACCCGCAGTGGCCCGGTGTACAGCGTCAGTGAGGAACCGAGCCAGAAGGTGGCGGTCTCCGTCTGTCTCTGAGTGCGTACGGTGCTGTCCACGGCCCCGTACGCACGGACTTCGGCCAGATCGGCGCGGTAACGCGCGGAGTCCGGGGCGGGCGGCGCGGGCAGCCGGTACTGGTCGGGGCTGTCCAGCAGGAAGGGCCGGGCGAGCCGGTTGCCGAACTGCGCGGCCGGGGCGTAGGCGGGCGGGGTCGGCTGCCACACTCCAGGAGCCGCCGGCGGGACGGTGAACGGCGCGTCGACCGAGGCCGGGTCGAGGCCGTCACCCTCGCGGGCGGCGAGCACCAGTCGCGCCTGGCGGGCTCCGGCCGCCACGCCCTTCGACTCGGCCGCTCCGTCGGGAACTCCCTGAAGCGTCGTGCGCAGAGCGGCGTCCAGTTCCCGAGTACGGGAGGGGACCAGCGTCACCAGAGCGTCGTGCACGGCGGACGCCAGGGCCGCGTCCTGGAAGTCGCCCCGGTCGACGCCGGACGGCACCACGCGGGTGGCTCGGGCCGCCGCGAGCCAACTGACGGCCCAGGTACGGCTGTTCGTGATCTGCGTAGGGGCGCCGTCCGCCGCGATGGTGGCCGCTGTCGTGTCGTACCAGTCGAGCGCGACGGACGAACGCGGCTGTTCCTCCACCACGGCGGCCGCGGCGGACGGGACGGTGACGGAGGCGGCCAGCAGGACGGCCGAGCCCAGCGCCACCAGGACGGGAGGGACGGGACGACGGGGTCTGAACCGGTTCACGCGTACTCCTTCGCGGACGTGCGGACGGCCGGCGGTGTTGTGGACGCCGGGGAGTGAGCGGCGAGGTGAACCCGCTTGCGGGGGGCGGTCGTCGCGGTGGTCGTCATGGTGATGGAGAGGTGGGGTTCGTGAGGCATGGCCTCGTGTCCTGTACGAAGGCGGGGGTGGGGGGGGGGGGGGGGGGCCCCCCCCCCCCCCGGGGGGGGGGGGTTTGTGGTGGGGGGGGGGGGGGGGGTTTTGTGGGGGGTGGTGAGGGGGCCGGGGGGCC
>NZ_JBIBZI010000017.1:94657-174364 GCF_043084105.1 Streptomyces sp. NPDC014676
GTGGTGTGTTTTTGGTTGTGGGTTGGTGGTTTTTGTGGGTTTGGGTTTTGTGTCGTGTTGGTGGGGGGGGGGGGGGGGGGGTGGCGGGCCCCGCCCACCCCCGGGTCGGCTACTTGTTGGTCCTGGGCAGGCCGGGCGGGTTGATCTCGGACTTGGTCACGGCCTCGTCGGACAGGCCCCAGCGCTCGAGAACCTTCGCGTATGTGCCGTTGTCGATGACGTGGTTGAGGGCGTCGGCGAGCGGCTCGGCCAGGCCGCTGTCCTTCTTGGTGGTGGCCGCGATGAGGCCCTGGAGGGTGGAGCCGGCGCCGGAGTACGTGCCGACCACTTCCGTCTTCCCGGTGGTGGCCGCGTGGTAGGCGGCGGTCGGGTTGGGGCCGAGGTAGAGGTCGATGCGGCCGGACTGGAGGGCGAGGTAGGTGTCGCTGTCGTTCTGGTAGTACTTGATGTTCACCGGCTCGCGGCCGGCCTTCTCGTTCTCCTTGCTCCACTCGATGAGCAGCTTCTCCTGGTTGGTGCCGCTCTGGACGGCGACGGTCTGTCCGGCCACGTCCTTGGGCCCGGTGACCTTCTGGCCGCTGCCCTTCTTCGCCTCGAAGCCCAGGTTGTCCTCGCGGTAGGTGGCGAAGTCGTACTTCTCCTTGCGCTCCTCGGTGACGGTGATGTTGCTGAAGCCGACGTCGTACTTGGCGCTGTCGAGGCCGACGAAGATGTTCTCCCAGGAGACGGCATGGAACTTCGGCTTGAGGCCGAGCACGTCGGCGACGAGGTGGGCGATGTCGGGCTCGACGCCGATGAGGGTCTTGTTGTCGGTGGCGTGGAAGTTCAGCGGCGCCGCGCTCCCGGACGACTGGACGAGTTCCAGCGTTCCTCTCTCGCGGATCTCCTCCGGGACCCCGGCGGCGATGGAGTCGACCTTGTCGGTGGTGACGCGGTTCTGGTCGGGACTGATGTTGATCTTCGTCTTGCCGCCCGACGTGGCCGCGACCTCGGTCGTGCCGCCGTCGTCGGGGTTGCTGCACGCGGCGAGGACGAGGGCGGTGGCGAGTCCGAGCGCGGCTGCGGCGGTGCGGCGGGGGATCGAGGTGGTCGACATGGTCGTGCTCCTTGCTGCGGAAAGGGGTGAGGGCCGGTCAGAGGACCTTGGAGAGGAAGGCGCGGGTGCGCTCGTGCCGCGGGTCGTCCAGGACGGCCGCGGGCGGACCCTGCTCCACGACGACACCGCCGTCCATGAACACCACGGTGTCGGCGACCTCGCGGGCGAAGCCGATCTCGTGGGTCACGACGATCATGGTGGTTCCGGTGCGGGCCAGGTCCTTGATGACGTCGAGGACTTCGCCGACCAGTTCCGGGTCGAGCGCCGAGGTGGGCTCGTCGAAGAGCAGCACCTTCGGTTCGAGGGCGAGCGCGCGGGCGATGGCCACGCGCTGCTGCTGGCCGCCGGAGAGCTGCCGGGGGTAGGCGTCGGCCTTGTCGGCGAGGCCGACCCGGTCGAGGAGCCGGCGGGCGGTCTCCTGCGCTGCCCTGCGCGGGCGGCGCAGTGCGGAGACGGGGGCCTCGATCAGGTTGTCCAGCACGGTCAGGTGCGGGAAGAGGTTGAAGTTCTGGAAGACGAACCCGATGTGGGTGCGCTGCTTCAGTACGTCCTTCTCCTTCAGCTCGTGCAGCTTGCTCCCGGAGCGGCGGTAGCCGATGAGTTCGCCGTCGATGCTGATCCAGCCGCGGTTGACTTTCTCCAGGTGGTTGATGGTGCGCAGCAGCGTGGACTTCCCCGAGCCGGACGGGCCGAGGATCACGGTGACCTCGCCGGCCCGGACCTTCAGGTCGACGCCGCGCAGCACCTCCAGCGGGCCGAAGCTCTTGTGGACGCCGTGGACGTCCACCATCACGTCGTCGGCCGTCGGCGTCGCGTCCTTGACGGCCACCGTCACGTCGCTCATCGGCTGTCTCCCAAGGGCTTCAGGGGTATGACGGGCTGGTCGCGCCGGGCGGCGGCCGCGCGCAGGGCGCGGACGAAGCGCCGGGCGCGCTGGAGCGGGGTGGGTGGCGGGGTGCGGTCGGCGCCCCGGGCGTAGCGGCGCTCCACGTAGTACTGCGCGACCGACAGCAGGGAGGTCAGCACCACGTACCAGGCGGTGGCGACCAGCAGCAGCGGGATCACCCGGCCGTTGCGGCCGTAGATCACCTGCGCCTGGTAGAACAGCTCGCCGATGGACATCACGTAGACCACCGAGGTGCCCTTGAGCAGCCCGATGATCTCGTTGCCGGCCGTGGGCAGGATGGCGCGCATGGCCTGCGGCAGCACGATCCGGCGGATCTGCCGCAGCCGGGGGATGCCCAGCGCGGCGGCCGCCTCCAGCTGCCCGTGGTCGACGGCGATGACACCGCCGCGCACGATCTCGGCGGCGTAGGCGGCCTGGTGCAGCGTCAGCCCGATGACGGCCGCGCCCATGGTGCCGATGATGCTGTTGCTGTCGACGGACCAGAACACCGGGCCGAAGGGGATGCCGAAGCCCAGCCTCTCGTAGAGCGCGCTCAGGTTGAACCAGAACACCAGCTGGACGATCATCGGGATGGACCGGAAGATCCAGATGTAGGTCCAGGCGACGGTCTGCAGCACCGGACTGCGCGACAGCCGCATGAAGGCCAGGACGGTGCCGAGGAGGAAGCCGAGCACGGTGGCGTAGGCGGTGAGCTGGAGGGTCACCCACACCGCTTGGACGATCGTCTCGGACAGCACGTAGTCGCTGAAGACATCCCACTCCCAGACCGGGTTGGTGGCCAGACCGTGCACGAACTGGGCGACCAGCACGATCACGGTGACGGCCGCCACCCAGCGGGCGTGGTGGCGGGCGGGGACGACCTTGAGGGAGGCCGGATCGTCCGGAGCGGGCGGGGCCCCGGGGCCGGTGCCCGGGGTGGCCGCGCCGGGCGGCGCGATGTCGGTGGTGGATGCCATCGTGGTGTACCTGCTCGACTCTCAGGTGTGCTCGGGCGGGTTGATCCGCGACGTGTCGATCGCGGAGGCGGAGGTGCCCCACTTCTCGAGGATCCGGGCGTACGTGCCGTCCTTGATCAGCTCGTTGACGGCCGCCTGGAAGGCCTTGGTGAGGGGGGAGCCCTTCTTGAAGGCGAAGCCGACGTCGAGGCGGTGGAACTCGCCGAGGAAGGTGGTTCGGGAGGCGGGCTGGGCCGCCTGGTGACGCAGGCCGTTGATGGTCGACATGATCACGTCGATACGGCCCTGCTGGAGCGCGCTGAGGGTCGCCGCGTTCTCCGAGTAGACCTTCACGTCGTACGGCTTCTTGCCCGCCTTCGCGCACACCCCCTTCCACGCGGTGAGGGTCGCCTCGAAGGTGGTGCCGGCGCCGGTGCCGATGGTCAGCCCGCACAGCCGGGTGAGGTCGGTGACCTTCTTGCCGAGGGCGGTGTTGCCCGTCCTCACCGCGAAGCCCTGGCCGTCGTTGATGTAGGTGACGAAGTCGATGGTCTTCAGGCGTTCGGCCGTGACGCCGAAGTTGCCGGTTCCGAAGTCGTACTTGCCGCTGCCCAGGGCGGGCAGGATCGTCTCGAAGGAGGCGTCCTGGCGCTCCAGCTCGACGCCGAGGACCTTGGCCACCGCGTCGGCGAGGTCGATGTCCTGGCCGGCGGGTGGCTTGTCCTGCCCGTTCGGGTAGTACGCCCCGGGCGGGAATCCGACCGAGCTGCCGACCCGCAGCGTGCCCGCCTCGCGGACGTCGGCGGGCAACAGGGCGGCGGCGGAGTCCACCTTGCGTACGGCGGCGACCGGGTCGTCGGTCGGCGCGGGGGACGCCTGAGCGCCCGCCGGTGCGGTGCCGGAGGTGTCGCCTGAGCCACAGGCGGTCAGCGCCAGTACGGGCAGCAGCGCGATGGTCGCGGCGATGCGCAGGCGGGTTCCGATCGGGTGGAGGTTCACAGGTCGGCTGCCTTTCCCGTACGTGCTGTGCGTGCTTCGGCCGGCAGATGCTTCTCGAAGGGCAGCGGGCCGATGGTTTCCGGGTCGGCCTCGGTGTCGAACAGCGGTGTGTAGCCGGTGGCCAGGTACAGGCCGCGGGCCTCGGGCTGGCGCGGCCCGGTGGTCAGGTGGACCCGCCGGTAGCCGCGTGCGCCCGCCTCGCGCTCCAGCTCGGCGATGACACGGCGGGCGAGGCCACGCCGCCGGTGGGCGGAGTGGGTCCAGATCCGCTTCAGCTCGGCGGTGGTCGCGTCGTACCGCCGGAAGGCGCCGCCCGCGACGGGCTCGCCGCGCTCCAGCAACAGGAGCAGCAGACCGCCGTACGGTTCGGTGAACTCCTCGTCGGGGTAGCGGGAGATCTCGGCGTGGGCGTCCTTGCCGTAGCGCGTGGAGTACTCGTGGCCGAGCTCGCGCAGCAGGGGTCTCACGCGCGGGTCGGACACAGGGACATGGAGTACCGTCACATCCACTGCTGCCGACGGCTGTTGGGCCACGGAGGTCATTCGCCCACCGCCGCAAGGGTCTGCGTCCCGCGTGCCGCCCGTTCGGCGTCGCGCTTGGCGACCTCCTCGCGGACGATCGGGATCACGTACCGGCCGAAGTCGATGGCGTCGCCCAGCAGGTCGTAGCCGCGGGCGGAGAGGATGTCGACGCCGAGGTCGTAGTAGTCGAGCAGCGCCCGGGCCACGGTCTCGGGGGTGCCGACCAGGGCGTTGGAGTTGCCCGCGCCACCGGTCGCGGCGGCGGTCGGGGTCCACAGGGCGCGGTCGTAGCGCTCCCCCGCCTCGGCGATGGCGATCAGCCGCTGCGATCCGGCGTTCTGAGGCCGGGCGTGCCCGTTGTGGCGTTTGGTGATCGCCTCGCCCTTCTCCTTGCGGGCCTTGATCGCGCCGACCGTGCGGTGGGCCTTCTCCCAGGCCAGTTCCTCGGTCGGGGCGATGACCGGGCGGAACGCGACCTGGATGCGGGGCACGTCGGTGCGGCCCGCGGCCTTGGCGGCGGCCTTGACGTTCTCGATCTGCTCGGCGGTCTCGGCGAGGGGCTCGCCCCACAGGCAGTAGATGTCGGCCTCGGCGCCTCCGGCGGCGTACGCGGCAGGGGACGAGCCTCCGAACGAGACGTTCGGGCGGGGCTGTTGGACGGGGAAGACGTCGCTGACGAAGTCATGGAAGCGGTAGTGCTCGCCCTCGTGGTCGAAGGGCTCGTGGGTGGTCCAGATCTTCTTGACGATCCGGATGTACTCGCGGGTGCGGGCGTAGCGCTCGTCCTTGGTGAGGGTGTCGCCCTCGCGGCCCTGCTCGTGGTCGTTGCCGCCGGTGATGAAGTGCACGGTCAGCCGGCCCTCGCTGATCCGGTCAAGGGTGGCGAAGGTCTTGGCGGCGAAGGTGGGGTAGGAGACGTTGGGCCGGTGGGCGAGCAGGATCTGCAGGCGCTCCAGCCGGCTCGCGATGTACGCGGCGGCCGGGGCGGGGTCCGGGGACCCGGAGCCGTAGGCGAACAGGACCCGGTCCCAGCCGTGGTCCTCGTGTGCCCGGGCGAGCCGGAGCGTGTACTCCTTGTCGAACGCGGCGCCGGAGCGGGGCGTGGTTTCGGAGCCGTCGTTGGTGGCGGCGATACCGAGGAACTCCACGGGCATGGGAATGGCCTTTCAGGAATCGCGGCGGCACGCGGGCAGGGCGGAATCGCCGTGCGTGCGGGCATGAGTGAACAGACCGTCAGGCGGACGGGTCGGTGCGGTCGTGACGACGTCGAGCGTGGGGAGAAGCAGAGCTTCGGCAGCGCGCGTGAGGGGAGAACTCGGCCCGCGACGGGGTCACCGAGGGAGGGAACGGCCGGTCAGACGGCCCGCTGCCGAGTCAGGCGCAACACGCGGCGGACCACACTCGACCGAAGTCGATGTGATCGCGCGTGACCAAGCGCGGCTGGGCATCCATGCGACTACTTGAGCAGTACATCGTGGCGCTCGTCAAGCAGCACCCGGATGCCGGACCGCCCGTGGCCGGCGCCGCGCCGGGCGCTGTTGACACATCGACGCCCTGGGCACATACGATCGACAGCGGATCGGCCGCCCTTCCCGGCAGCCTTTCCGGCCGCGTTGAGGGACGCGGCGGATGTGACGACGCCGAGCCCCGGCCGCACCGTACGCACGCAGCGCCTGTGCCGTTGCGCTCCCTGCGGGTGCCACCGGGTGGTCACCCACGCCTGCGATCCCCTCCCCCGGAGAGCCCCTCGATGCTCACGCCTTCCGAAGTCACGCCAATACCTGCGACGAAACCCCCGGAACGGGCGGGCGCGCCCGACCCCGACGTGCCGCGGGTCGTGCCGCGCCGGCATGTCGGCCGGTGGCTGACCGCTGTCGTCGCGCTGCTGCTGTTCGCGATGGTGCTCAACTCCGTCGTCCGCAACGACGCCTTCCAATGGAGCGTGGTGGGCCGGTACTTCACCACCGCCGCCGTGCTCGACGGACTGCTGCTGTCTCTGTGGCTGACGGCTGTGGTGATGGTGCTCGGATTCCTGCTCGGCACCGTGCTCGCGGTGATGCGGCTGTCGGGCAACCCGGTGCTGCGCACGCTGAGCTGGGGTTACGTGTGGATCTTCCGGTCCACGCCGTTGCTGGTGCAGCTGCTGTTCTGGTTCAACATCGGTGCCCTGTACCCGACGCTCGGCTTCGGCATCCCGTTCGGCCCGGAGTTCGTCACCGTCAGGACGGTGAATCTGCTCGGCCCCACCCTCACCGCCGTCATCGGCCTGACCCTGCACGAGACCGCCTACGCCGCGGAGGTGGTGCGCGGCGGCATCCTCTCCGTGGACGCCGGGCAGACCGAGGCCGCACAGGCACTCGGTCTGAGCAGACGCCGCACCCTGCGCCGGATCGTCGTCCCGCAGGCGATGCGCTCCATCGTGCCCACGGCCGGGAACATGCTGATCGGCACCCTCAAGGGCACCAGTATCGTCAGCGTGCTGGCCGTGCACGACCTGCTGTACTCGGTGCAGCTCATCTACAACCAGACCTACCAGGTCATCCCGCTGCTGATGGTCGTCACCCTCTGGTACATCGCGGTCACCACGGTGCTCAGCACGGGCCAGTTCTACGTCGAGCGGTACTACGCGCGCGGGGACTCCCGCGCCCTGCCGCCGACCCCGTTGCAACGGCTGCGCGGCCACCTGACCGCCGTGCGCCACCGGCTGAGCGCGGCCACGGCCGCCGACGCCCGCCCGGCGATCGGCGGTGACCGGTGAGCGGCACCCCTCCGCCGGCCGTCCTGGTCGTCGTCGGCGCGGGGCCGCGCGCCACGGGCCTGCTGGAGCGGATCGCCGCCAACGCGCCCGGACTGTGGGACGGAGCACGGGAGTTGCGCATCCACCTGGTGGACCCGCACCCGCCCGGTCCGGGACGCGTCTGGCGCCACGAGCAGTCGGCGCTGCTGCGGATGAACTCCATGGCCGAGGACGTCACCATGTTCACCGACGACTCCTCCACGATCGACGGCCCGGTACAGCCGGGCCCTTCCCTTGCCGAGTGGGCCGCCCAGTTCTCCGGCCGGAGCCCGCGCCACGCCCCGTACGCCGAACCCACCGACCCTGACGTGCTCGCCGAACTGCGCACGCTCGACGGGTCCGACTTCCCCACCCGCCGCGCCCAGAGCGCCTACCTGGACTGGGTGTTCCGCAGGGTGCTGGCCCGGCTGCCGTCCACCGTCACGGTCGAGTGGCACCCCACCACCGCGACCGCCGTCACCGGCCCCCCGGACGGCCCGCAGCAGGTGCACCTCGCCGACCGTGCCACTCCGCTCACCGCCGACCTGGTCGTCCTCGCCCAGGGCCACCTCGGCTCCACACCCGCCGCCGAGCACCGCGGCCACGCCGCCTTCGCCCGCCGCCACGGCCGCCGCCACCTCCCACCCGAGTTCACCGCCGACGCCGACCTGTCCGGACTGCGACCCGGCGAACATGTCATCGTGCGCGGCTTCGGACTGGCCTTCATCGACCTGATGGCGCTGCTCACCGAGGGGCGCGGCGGCACCTACCGCACCGAGGCCGACGGCACCCTCACCTACCTCCCGTCCGGCCGCGAGCCCGTCCTGCACGTCGGATCGCGGCGCGGGGTGCCGTACCACTCCAAGACGCGCTACCGCCTCCAGGGCCCGCCGCCGCCGCTGCCCCGCCACTTCGGCCCCGAGGCGGTCGACGCGCTGCTCGCCGAGGGCCGTCCGCTGGACCTGCGGCGCGATGTGTGGCCGCTGATGGCCAAGGAGATCGGCTTCGGCCACTACCACGAGCTCTTCCACGCCCACCCCGGGCGCACGGCCCTCCCCTGGCCGGATTTCGTCGCCGCCTACGACCGCCTGGGCTGGTACGACGCCGAGATGGCGGCCCTCGTCGCCACGGCCGTACCCGACCCGGTGGACCGCCTGGACTTCGAGGTCCTGGACCGCCCGCTGGGCGGCCTCGCGTTCCCCACGCCGGAGGCCTTCCAGGACCACCTGCGCGACCACATCTCCCGGGACGTCGCCCGCCGCGAGGACCCGGCGTTCAGCGCCGACCTCGGGGCGTTCCTCGCCCTGCTCTCGGTCTACGGGCAGCTGCCCCGCCTGGTCGCGGCGGGGCGACTGACCGCGCGTTCCGTCGCCGAGCAACTCGACGGCTGGTGGCACGGCTTCTTCAGCTTCCTGGCCTCCGGGCCGCCCGGCTTCCGCCTGCGCCAGCTGCTGGCTCTGTCCCGGGCCGGGGTCGTCCGTTTCCTGGGTGCCGGCATCCGGATCGGCACCGACGAGAGCACCGGCACCTTCACCGCGACCGGCCCCACCGTCCCGGGGCACACCCTTCACGCCACCGCCCTCGTCGAGGCGTACCTGCCGGGCCCCTCCCTGGCCCACACCGAGGACCCACTCCTGCGGGGCCTGTACCGGGAAGGCGCACTCGCCGAGGAGGTCATCGCCGACCCCACCCACACCCACCGCTCCGGCCTGCTCGCCGTCTCCCCCACGGACGGCCACGTCATCGACCCGTCCCTCGAGAGCCCCCATCCCCGCCGCATCGCCCTCGGCGCCCCCACCAACAGCCGGGCCGTCGCCGCCTTCGCCCGTCCCCGCACCAACGCGCCGGCCTTCCGCCAGAACGACGCGGTCGCCCGCGCGCTCCTGCGTGCCCTGAGCGCCACCGAGGCCGGGACGGCCACGTCTCCGGTGGACGGCCGGCCTCTCAGAGTGTGAGACCTTCCCTGCTTTTCCTATCGAATTACTAGGGAAACCTTGACTGCGTCCGCCGGGGGTGCACAGGATGGTGAACATGTCCCGTACGCAGCAACGACTCGTTCGTCGTCGGCATGTCGACTTTGGTCACGTCGTCAGTGCCGCCTGCTGCCGCGCGTGAGGCACGCGACTCACCCCTTCGTCCGTGCCGCTCCGCTCCCCCCCTTCCCAGGCGATCAGGCGAACTCACCCACCGCGCCTGACGGCCCGACACACTTCCGAGGGACAACTGCCATGACCACGACACTTCCGGCCCAGGCCGCCCCGCACGATCCGCTCCTCTCCGACACACCCCGTCTTCGTCTGGTGGGCGATACCGCTCAGAGGGACACCCAGGGACACACTTCCACGCCGCTCGTCGGCTACCTCGTGCTCGTCCCCGAGGGCACCGATCCCACCGAACTCTTCGCCAAGGACAGGCCACGGCCCGAGATCCGACCGGTCGCCGCCGCAGGCCCGGCCCCTGTCCCGCGGACGGCGGACGACGTCGTCCGGATCGATCCGGCGCGACATGTCGCCGAGGTCGACGGACGCGAACTCGACCTCACCTACCTGGAGTTCGAGCTGCTGGCGCATCTCGTTCAGCACCCCCACCACGTGCAGACGCGTGATCGGCTGGTGACCGCCGTCTGGGGCTACGACCACATCGGCGACGGCCGCACCGTGGATGTCCACATCGCCCGCCTGCGCCGCAAGCTGGGCAAAGCTCACCGGCACCGCATCGTCACCGTTCGGCGCGTGGGCTACAAGTACGTGCCCGACCAGCAGGAGAGCTCCAACGCCGCGCTCCGCGGCCGACCTTGAGGAGACCACTTCCATGCCTGCCTCCGCGCCGTCCCACCCCGCCTCACCGTCCGACCGGACCGGGCCCGGCCATGCGCACTGGCTGCGCGTGGCCCGCGAGGCGGCGGACGACCTGGCCACGGACACCGCGGCCAGGGAGCAGGCGGGCAAGGCCCCGATCGAGGAGGTGTCCCGGCTGCGCGAGGCGGGACTGCTGACGCTCCTGACGCCGGCCGGATCCCGGGGAGGCGGCGCGGACTGGCCCACGGCCTACGCCGTCGTCCGGGAGATCGCCGCGGCCGACGGCGCGATCGGTCGACTGCTCGGCTGTCACTACTTCCTGTCGTGGAGCGCCCGGTTCTTCGCCGGGCCCGCTCTCGCCGCGCGGACGGAGGAGCGGTCCGCGGCCGAACAGTGGTTCTGGGGCGGCGGTTTCGCTCCTCAGGAGCCGCCTCTGATGCTGGCCAGGACCTCCGAGGGACTGGTGCTCGACGGTCGGCAGAGCTACACCACCGGGGTCCTGGTCGCCGATCGTCTCGCCGTGCGCGCCGTGCGGGAGGACACGGGTGAACCGCTCGCCGTCGTGGTGGATCCCGCCCGTCGCGGTGTGGTGATCGACGGCGATACCGACACCTTCGGCCAGCGGCTCGCGGCCGGCGGCAGCGTGGAGTTCGACGACGTACCGGTGGATGCCGACGACGTGCTCGGCTCCCTGTCCGCGGACGAGGACCTGTTGTCGCCCCGGGCCGCCCTGGCAGCTCCGGTCGGGCGTCTCTTCTCCGCCCAGCTCCTTCTCGGCATGGCCGAGGGGGTCCTCTCCGAAACCCGTGAGTACAGCAGGACGGGCCACGCACCCTGGCACCCCGCCTGGCCGACCGGCACTCCGCACGACCCGCAGGTGCAGACCGCCTACGGAGAACTCACCGTCCTGACCCGCTCCGCGTCGGCACTCACCGATCAAGCACTGGAAGCCGTGCGGGGCGGCCTCGAGCGCGGCGAAGACCTCACCTACGACGAGTGGGCGGACATCTCCGCCCTCGTGGCGATGGCCGAAACCGCCGCGGCCCGGGCAGCGCAGGAGTCCACCACCCGCGCCCTCGACATCATCGGCGCCCGGTCCACCTCCGCGCGGCTGGGCTTCGACCGGTTCTGGCGCGATGCCAGGACCCACACCTTGTACGAGCCCGTCGCCCACCGGCTCCGCGATGTCGGGGAGTACTTCCTCAACGGCGCCCACCCCCCGTTCGTCCTGCCCGCCTGAGCGGGAGGCGGGGACGTTCGGGGAGACCGGTTCCGGAGATCGACCGGCCGGCGGCCTGCCGGTGACGGACACCGGCCGAGGTCATGCGGGATAATGGACGCATGCGGATCTCAGCCAGGGCGGACTACGCGGTACGTGCCGCGCTGCAGCTCGCCGCGTCACGGGACGACGGGCCACTGAAGGCCGAGGCCATCGCCGACGCCCAGGACATCCCGCACAAGTTCCTCGAGAGCATCCTGAACGACATGCGCCGGGGCGGTCTCGTGCTGAGCCAGCGCGGCGGCAACGGAGGCTACCGGCTGGCCAGGCCCGCCGAGTCCATCAGCATCGCCGACGTCATCCGCGCCGTGGACGGGCCGCTGGTCTCGGTGCGGGGGGTCCGCCCGCCGGACCTGTCCTACACCGGCCCCGCCGAGTCGCTGCTCCCCCTGTGGATCGCGCTGCGGTCCAATGTGCGCGAGATCCTCGAGGGTGTGTCGCTCGCCGATGTCGCATCGGCCCGGCTGCCCGACGACGTGGCCGCACTGACCGACGCCCCGAAGGCCTGGGTGAATCCCTGACGCACCGGACCGTCGACCAGGGATCCCGACAGGCGAGATGAGCGCGTCCGGCATATGAACACCCCCTTGGGGTGGGCGCCGCCTTCCGCCACAATCCCTATCAGCCAGGTAGGAAAACTAGGGATCTGTGGGGGTGGCCATGAGAACGCTCAGCCGCGCGGACCTTTCACTCCTCCTGCTGACCTCGCGCCGCCACATCGACCTCGGCCGCACGTCCAGCGCCATCTGTCGGACCGTCTGAGACCGTCCGCGGGGCGCCCTTCGGCCGGCAGCACCACTCGTCCGCGCACACCTCCGCTCCCGGACCCGCGACGGCGTTCCCGCCGCCGAGGGCCTTCGAGCGGAGTGCCCGCGCACGTCCGCGCGCTTTCGCCCCGCGCCCTCCTCACCTCCCCGATCGACTTCTTCCCTGAGAGGACACCTCCGTGTCTGCCGCAAGACCGCTCACCGCCCTGCGCACCTTCGCCGCCGTAGCGGCGTTTCCCCTCCTGCTCACCGCCTGCGGCTACGGATCCGACGCCGCTGACGACGACAAGCGGGCCGAGGTCGCGGCGGGTGCCGAGAAGCTCTCCGCCGACGAGGTGAGGATCGGCTACTTCCCCAACCTCACGCACGCCACCGCCCTGGTGGGCGTCCAGGAGGGTCTGCTCCAGAAGGAGCTCGGCGGCACCGAGATCAAGACCTCGACCTTCAACGCCGGCCCCTCCGAGATCGAGGCGCTCAACGCCGGGTCCATCGACATCGGCTGGATCGGCCCCTCCCCCGCCATCAACGGCTACACCAAGTCGAACGGCAAGAACCTGCGCATCATCGGCGGTTCCGCCTCCGGCGGCGTGAAGCTCGTGGTCAACCCGGACAGGATCAAGACCCTGGACGACCTCAAGGGCAAGAAGATCGCCACGCCCCAGCTCGGCAACACCCAGGACGTGGCGTTCCTCAACTGGATCGCGGAGAAGGGCTGGAAGGTCGACGCGGCGAGCGGCGCCGGCGACGTCTCCGTCGTCCGCACGGACAACAAGATCACACCGGACGCCTACAAGTCCGGCTCCATCGACGGCGCCTGGGTACCCGAGCCGACCGCGTCCAAGCTGGTCTCCGAGGGCGCCGAGGTGCTCCTCGACGAGGCCGACCTGTGGCCGGACAAGAAGTTCGTGATCACGAACATCATCGTGTCGCAGAAGTTCCTGAAGGAGCACCCGGACGTCGTCGAGGCCGTGCTGCGCGGTTCGGTGAACACCAACGAGTGGATCAACGCCAACCCGGACAAGGCCAAGGCGTCCGCCAACGCGGCGCTGAAGGAGCTGTCGGGCAAGGAACTGCCCGCCGACGTCATCGACCCGGCCTGGAAGTCGATCACCTTCCTCGACGACCCGCTGGCCTTGACCCTCAGCGCCGAGGCGGACCACGCGGTCAAGGCCGGCCTGCTGGAGAAGCCCGACCTGAAGGGCATCTACGACCTCGGGCCGCTCAACAAGGTCCTCGAGGCCGAGGGCAAGGACGAGGTCGACGACGCCGGTCTCGGCGCCGAGTGACGGCCACCGCACCCGAAGCGCTCCCGGGAGACGACGACCACGGCCACGACGACGGCACGGACGGCCGACCCGCCCCGATGCTCCAGGAGCACGCGCCGTTCCCGTGGCCGACCGCGGGCGAGGACACCGGACTCGCCCCGAGGCTCAGGAGGATCGCCGAGTCCGCTCGCCGGGATCGGCGCCGGCCCGCCGGAGCGGCGCGTGCCGCGCGGCCGGGGTCTGCCGGTCATCCGCTGAACGCACGGCACCGGCTCCGCGGGGCATCACCCACCGCGGAGCCGGTCGCGCCGTCCGCACCGGTGAACACCGCCGGGCCGGCCGGCACACTCCGGCCGGCCCTTTCACCGGAGCGCTTCCGCCCGGCAGAAGCCTCCTTGCCCGGTGGTCGCGGCCGGCAGGACCCTGAACCCGACCACGGAACGCGGGGCGACGACGCCCCGCCGACAGGGACGGGGCCGTCATGCCGCACATCACCGCCTTCGCCAGGAACCAGTGGTACGTCGCCGCCCACAGCCACGAGGTGGGCCGGGAGCTGCTCGGCCGGACGGTGCTCGGGGAGCCGCTCGTGCTCTACCGCACCGAGGGCGACGGAAGTCCGGTCGTGCTCAACGACCGTTGCGTGCACCGTCGTTACCCGCTCTCCGAGGCGCCGACGCGGCTCGACGGCGACCGGATCGTGTGCGGGTACCACGGGTTCACCTACGACACCACCGGTGCGTGCGTGTACGTGCCGGGGCAGAAGCGGGTGCCGCGCACCGCGCGCGTCGCCTCCTACCCCGTCGTCGAGCAGGACGCGCTGGTCTGGGTGTGGATCGGCGACCCGGCACTCGCCGACGCGGACAGCATTCCGCGGGCCCGGCACCTGGACTCCCCCGGCTGGGTGACCGTGCGGGGCATGGAGCCCGTCGACTGCGACCACGGGCTGCTCGTCGACAACCTCCTCGACCTCTCCCACGAGACCTACCTGCACGGCGGCTCCATCGGCACCCCCGAGGTCGCCGAGACGCCGATCACCACCGAGGTCGACGAGGGGGCCGGGATCGTCCGGGTGAGCCGGCACATGGACGACGCCGCGTGCCCGCCGTTCTACGCCCGGTCGACCGGCATCGAGGGGCGGATCACCCGCTGGCAGGACATCGAGTACCACGCGCCGTGCCTGTACCTGTTGCACAGCAGGATCGCCCCGGTCGGTGTGCTGCCCGAGCCGGACGGCAGCGACCCGAACGGCTTCCACACCGAGATCACGTACGCCATCACGCCGTCCGCCGACGGCAAGGTGTACGACTTCTGGGCGGTCTCACGGGACTGGGCCACGGACGACGGCGAGGTGAGCGAGTTCCTGCGGAGCAACAACCACACGGTCGTCATGCAGGACGTCGACGCGCTCAACCTGCTCCAGCGCTCCCTCGGCACCGAACGCGCCGGCTACCAGGAGCTGAGCATCAACATCGACACCGGCGGTCTGGCCGCCCGCCGTATCCTCGCCCGGCTGGTGGAGGAGGGGAACAAGCCCGTGGAGAGGGTCCGATGAGCGAGCGCACCGGCGAGGTCTACCGCGTCGACTGGCTGCCGGGCACCGATCTGCTGCACGGCACCTGTCACTGCGGGCGCGAGCACACCGCGCGGGACCCGGTCGAGATGTGGGAGTGGATGCTCGCCCATCCGCGGGGGCACGAGCCGCGGGGAGCCGGTGCATGACCTCGTACGACGACGTCGAACTCGTCGTGGAGCGGCGGGAGCCGGCGGCCGACGGCGTCCTCGTCCTCACCCTGCGGCACCCCTCGGGCGCGGAGCTGCCCGTCTGGGAACCGGGCGCGCACATCGACCTGCTGCTGGGGCCGGGTCTCGAGCGGCAGTACTCGCTGTGCGGGGACCCGGCCGACCGGGACCGCTGGCGGATCGCCGTCCTGCGGGAGCGGAACGGACGCGGTGGCTCGGCACATGTGCACGAGCGGGTCCGGCCGGGCGACAGGGTACGGGCGCGCGGGCCGCGCAACCGCTTCCGGCTGGAGCCGGCCGGGCGCTACCGCTTCGTCGCGGGCGGCATCGGCATCACCCCCCTGCTGCCGATGCTGGCCGCGGCCGAGGCGGCGGGCGCCGACTGGACCCTGCTGTACGGCGGGCGCACCCGTGCCTCCATGGCGTTCACCGGGGAGCTGGCCCGGTACGGGGAGCGGGTCACGCTCGCCCCCGAGGACGAGACCGGGCTACTGCACCTCTCCCCCGTGCTGGACGGCCTTCCGGAGGGTGCTCTCGTCTACTGCTGCGGTCCCGGTCCGCTGCTCGACGCGGTCGAGGAGCGGTGCCCGGCCGGAGCACTGCGCGTGGAGCGGTTCCGTCCAGCAGCACAACACGGTGGGACGGAGCGCGAGTTCGAGGTCGTACTGGCCCGCAGCGGCCGGACGCTCACCGTCCCGCCGGACGTCTCCGTCCTGGACACGGTGCGCGGAGCGGGCGTCGAGGTGCTCCACTCCTGCACGGAGGGCACCTGCGGCACCTGTGAGACCGAGGTGCTGGAGGGCGAGCCGGACCACCGTGACTCGGTGCTCACCGAGGAGGAGCGGGCGGCCGGGGAGACCATGCTCATCTGTGTGTCCCGGTGTCGCGGCCGGCGGCTCGTACTGGACCTGTGATCCGCAGGTCTGCGTCGATCCGGGCGACCGTCGCCAGCAGGTGGGGCAGCAGGTCCCGGCGTACGGACTCCACGGAGTTGCGGCCGGCGTGCACCGCGATGTTCACGCCGGCCACCACCTCGCCGTCCCGGTCCCGCACCGGCGCGGCGACGGACCTGAGCCCGTCCTCCAACTCCTGGTCGACGAGCGCGTAGCCCTGGCGGCGCACCCGGCGCAACTCGGCGCGCAGGGCGTCCGCCGTGACCAGGGTGCGGGCGGTGAGCGGGCGCAGGTCGGCACGGGCCAGCCGGGTGTCGATCTCGGTGTCCGGCAGACCGGCGAGGATCACCCGGCCCACCGAGGTCAGGTGGGCCGGGAAGCGGGTGCCGACCGTGATCGACGCCGTCATGATGCGGCTGGTGGGGACGCGGGCGACGTACACCACGTCGTCGCCGTCCAGCACGCACAGCGAGGACGACTCCCTCACCTGCGCGACGAGTCGTTCCAGATGCGGCTCGGCGAGCTGCGGCAGCGTGAACCCGGCGAGGTAGGAGTAGCCGAGCTCCAGCACCCGCGGGGTGAGCCGGAAGAGCCGGCCGTCGGTGTGGACGTAGCCGAGATCGGCCAGGGTGAGCAGGAAGCGGCGGGCCGCAGCGCGGGTCAGTTCGCAGGTGCGGGCGACCTCGCTCAGGGTCAGCGCGGGGTGCTCGGCGTCGAAGGCCCGGATGACGGCGAGGCCCCGCTCGAAGGACCGGACGAAGTGCGGTCCGCGGACGTCAACGGTCATCGTGGCCTCCGGGAAGACGTACGAACGTACGCGTCGCGCACGCTATGAGTGCGCGATCCGGCTGTCAACGATGCGTACGCGCACGGGCGGTTGTCCACGATGCGATCGTCGACGACGCGTCCGCGCACGAGCGGGTGTCCACGATGCGATCGTCAACAATTGGACGGCGTACGGGGATTGACCGTGTCTCGGCACGGGCCCTACGTTCCCGATCGGCACGTCCGTTCTCTCTGCGCACAGCCTGTCGGAGCATCCGGTCCGGTCCCACCGCGGGAGTCACAGTCATGCGTCGTCGTCTGCTCATCGGCCTCACGGCCCTGTCCGTCCTGACCGCCGCGACGGCCTGCGGCTCCTCCGACTCCGGTGGGTCGGACGGGGCCGGCTCGTCCGGCGGCACCACCAGCGTGACGGTGGGGCTGATCCCCATCGTCGATGTGGCGCCCCTGTATCTGGGCCAGAAGAAGGGCTTCTTCAGCGAGCGCGGGCTGAAGCTCGAATTCTCCAGCGCGCAGGGCGGCGCCGCCATCGTGCCCGGCGTGGCCAGCGGCCAGTTCGAGTTCGGGTTCTCCAACATGACCTCGCTGATGATCGCCCGGTCCAACAACGTGCCGGTGAAGGCGGTGGCGAACGGCATCGCCTCGACCGGTGTGGTGGGCGAGGACTTCGAGGCGCTCACCGTCAAGGGTGACAGCCCCATCAAGTCGGCGAAGGACCTGGAGGGCAAGAAGGTCGCCATCAACACCCTGAAGAACATCAACGAGACCGCGGTGCGCGCCTCGGTGCGCAAGGCGGGCGGCGACCCCGACAAGGTGGAGCTGGTCGAGCTGGCCTTCGACCAGATGCCGGCCGCGCTCGACGGCGGGCGGATCGACGCGGCGATGGTGGTGGAGCCGGCGCTGGCCACCGTCAAGAGCCAGGGCGGCCGGGAGATCGCCTCCCCCATGATCGACGTCGCGCCGAAGCTCACCGTCGCCATGTACTTCACCTCCGTCACGTACGCGCGGGAGAACCCGGAGACGGTGAGGAAGTTCCAGGAGGCCACCGCCGAGTCCCTGGCCTACGCCGACTCCCACCCCGACGAGGTGCGCGAGATCGTCACCACGTACACGAAGATCCCGGCCGACGTGCTGGCGAAGGTGACCCTGCCGAAGTGGCCGGCCGAGCCGAACCGCGCCTCCATCGAGGAACTGGCGGAACTGGGCGCCGAGGACGGGCTGTTCAAGCAGACTCCGGACCTGGACGAGCTGCTGCCGTGAGGGGAGCCGACGCCGCTCTCGGCGCGGCCGGGCTCGCGGCCTTCCTCCTGCTCGCGGAGGCGGTGCCGCGGCTCGGCCTGGTCGAGGAGGACTACTTCCCGCCGGTCACCCGGATCGCCGACGCCCTCGGCACGGAGCTCGCGGACGGCGCCTTCTGGACCGCGCTGGGCGACACCCTCACCGGCTGGGCGCTGGGCCTGGCGATCGCGGCCGTCGCGGGGATCGTCGCCGGGGTGGTCCTGTCGGTGGTGCCGTATCTGCGCGAGGCGACGGCGTCCACGATCGAGTTCCTGCGCCCCATCCCGTCGGTCGCGCTGATCCCGCTGGCGGTGCTGCTGTACGGCACCGAACTGCGGTCGGTGCTGCTCCTCGTCGTGTACGCCTCCTTCTGGCAGGTGCTGATCCAGGTCCTGTACGGCGTCCAGGACGTCGACCCGGTCGCCGAGGAGACGGCACGGTCGTACGGGCTCGGCACCTGGGCCATGGTCCGGCATGTGCTGTGGCCGACCGCGCTGCCGTATGTGATGACCGGGGTGCGGCTGGCGGCGGCGGTCGCGCTGATCCTCGCCGTCACCGCCGAACTCGTCATCGGCGCGCCGGGGCTGGGCGCGCGGATCGCGGTGGCGCAGACCTCGCAGGCGGTGCCCGAGATGTACGCGCTGATCGTCGTCACCGGTGTGCTCGGGCTGCTGGTCAACGTCGGGGCCCGGTCGGTGGAGCGGCGGGCGCTGGCCTGGCACCAGTCGGTGCGCGGGGAGGTGGCGGTGTGAGGCGGCTGCTGCTGCGGCTGGTGTTCGTGCTCGCGCTGCCGCTGGTGCTGGTGGCGGTGTGGTGGGTGTCCTCGGCCGGCAGCGAGGACGTGTACTGGCCGCCGCTGCGCACGATCCTGGAGACCTTCCCGGACGTCTGGACCGGCGAGCGGTGGCACGGTGACGTGCTGCCCAGCGTGCTGCGGCTCACGGCGGGATACGCCCTCGCCGCCGTCGCCGGAATCGCGCTCGGCACGCTGATCGGCTCGTACCGGAGGGTGCGCGCGGTGTGCGAACCGGTGCTGGAGTTCCTGCGGGCCGTGCCGCCGCCGGTGCTGGTGCCGGTGATCATGCTGTTCGCGGGCATCGGCGACACGATGAAGATCGTCGTCATCGCGAGCGGCTGTGTCTGGCCGGTGCTGCTCAACACCGTCGAGGGCGTGCGGGCGGTCGACGCGGTGATGACGGAGACGGCCCGCTCCTACGGCATCACGGGCGCCGCACGCCTGAAGGACGTGGTGCTGCCGGCGGCGAGCCCGCAGATCTTCGCGGGGCTGCGGCAGGCGCTGTCGATCGGGATCATCCTGATGGTGATCAGCGAGATGTTCGCCGCCAGCAACGGTCTCGGCTTCACCGTCGTGCAGTTCCAGCGCTCCTTCGCGATCCCCGGCATGTGGACCGGCATCCTGCTGCTCGGTCTGCTCGGCTTCGTCCTCTCGGTCCTCTTCCAGTTGGTCGAGCGGCGGGCGCTCGGCTGGTACCACGGTCTGCGCGCCGCCGCCCGGCGGTCCCGGTGAATCTCGCGAAAGGGCGGTCGATGCTCGACGTACGCGGTCTGCGGAAGGTGTACGAGGGTGCGGGGCGGCGCGTCGAGGCGGTGCGCGACCTGACCTTCACGGTGGAGGCCGGTGAACTGGTCTGCCTGGTCGGCCCGTCCGGCTGCGGCAAGACGACACTGCTGAAGTGCGTGGGCGGGCTGCTCGAACCGACGGCCGGCGAGGTGGTCCTGGCCGGGCGGAGGGTGGACGGCCCGCCGCCCGGGATGGCGTTCGTGTTCCAGGAGTACGGGCGCAGCCTGTTCCCGTGGATGCGGGTCGGGCAGAACGTCGAACTCCCGCTGAGGCAGAAGGACCTGGGCAAGGCGCGACGCCGCGAGCTGGTCGCGGACGCCCTCGCCTCGGTGGGGCTCGCGGACGCGGCCGGGGCGTACCCGTGGCAGCTCTCGGGCGGGATGCAGCAGCGGGTGGCGATCGCACGGGCGCTGGCGTACGAGCCCGAGGTGCTGCTGATGGACGAGCCGTTCGCGGCGGTCGACGCGCAGACCCGCGCCGATCTGGAGGATCTGGTACGGCGGTTGTGGCGGGAGCGCGGGATCACGGTCCTGTTCGTCACCCATGACATCGACGAGGCGGTGTACCTGGGCGAGCGGGTGATCGTGCTGTCGGCCTCCCCCACCGTCGTACAGGAGCAGCTGAAGGTCGATCTGCCGGCCGAGCGGGACCAGTTGAGCACCCGTGTGGCGCCGCGCTTCGCCGAGCTGCGGACCCATGTGTACGAGCGGATCCAGGCGGCGAAGCGCGGCGTCGTCACCGTCAAGACAGATACGCCTCCACCTCACTGAACTGGGCCGCCGGCCAGCCGGTGTTGCCGGTGACGTGCAGCCGCAGGTGGCGCAGGTCGCCGGTGACCGGGATGGTCACCGTGTTGCCGGTGGCCGGGTCGAAGCGGTACTCCTTCGAGGCGACCACCGTCGAGTACGCCGAGCCGTCGGCGCTGCCCTGCACGGACAGGGTCTGGGTGCGGGCTCCCCAGGCTGCCTGCGGGGGCAGTTTCAGCACCAGCCGGCGTACCGGCTGCCGGGAGCCGAGGTCGACCGTGAGGGACTGCGGAAAGGCGTGG
This sequence comes from Streptomyces sp. NPDC014676, assembly GCF_043084105.1. Lineage (NCBI taxonomy): Bacteria > Bacillati > Actinomycetota > Actinomycetes > Kitasatosporales > Streptomycetaceae > Streptomyces > Streptomyces sp. NPDC014676. The sequence continues at coordinate 115,325 of NZ_JBIBZI010000017.1, forward strand.
TTGGCCGACTCCCAGTAGCTGTTGGCGTCCCCGTCGACCGCCTTGCCGGGGGTGTAGACGTCCTGGGAGCCCGTGGCGGTGGCCGGGCGGCCCTGGGCGAGGTTGCGGTCCGGGTCGGGGTCGGGGTTGCCCTGGCCGGGCTGGGGCCAGGTGGTGCAGTCTGACCAGGTGCTGTCCCAGCCGGAGTTGCCGCCGCCGTCGGTGACGGCGAAGGTGCCGGAGCCGGACGGGTAGGGGCAGTTGTAGACGCCGGCCGAACCGACGCCGGTCGCTGTCACGTTGCGGAAGGTGGCGGCCCCCTGGGTCTCCGCCTGGACGACGACCGTGCCCGCCCTGGTCACGGTGGCGCCGTCGACGGTGATGTTCTTCGCGGCGTGTCCGCGTCCGCTGCCCGAGACGAACTCGAAGGCGCTGTAGGGGCTGTCGGTGATGGTCGTGTTGGTGATCCGCACCTGCGCCTCGATGGCGCTGTCGTAGGAGTCGACGCGCAGGGCGCCCATCGGGTGGTTCCAGTTGGGGTTCATGGCGCCGGTGCGCACGAGGGTGTTGCCGTCGACGGTGATGGTGCCGGACAGCGGGTGGAAGGGGTCGAGGAACTTCTGGTTGGAGATGGCGATACCGCTGCCGAGGGCGTTGGTGTCGGAGATCAGGTTGTTCCGTACGGTGATGTCGGTGCCGCCGTAGACGGCGATGCCGTTGGCGAGGTTCGGCTGCGAGATGGTGTTGTTCTCGAAGCTGCTGTTCACGTCGGGGGCGTTCAGCGACCACATGGCGAGCGCGTCGTCGCCCTGGTTGCGCAGGAAGTTGTTGCGGACCTTCACTCCGCGCGCGTTGCCGTTGAGGTTGAGGCCGTCCGCGGTCATGTCGAGGAAGCGGTTGTTCTCGACGACGAGGTTGTCGTTGGTGCCGGTCAGCCAGAGGCCCACCTTGAGGTGCTGGAGCCACATGCCGGAGACGGTGGAGTTCGGGCCGAGCGAGCCGTTGACGAAGTTGTCGGGGCTGGAGTCGACGCGTTCGGTGACCTCGCCGATGACGGCGAAGTCCTTGAGGTGGACGTTCCCGGCGGAACCGGTCTGGTCGATGAAGCGGGAGCCGCGCACGATCGAGTGCCAGCTTCCGGCGCCCCGGATGGTGACGTTCTGGACGCCGTTGAGGGAGGAGGTGAGCCGGTACTCCCCCGGCGGGATCCAGACGGTGCCGCCCTGGGCGGCGGCGATCGCGGACCGGAAGGCCTGCGTGGAGTCTCCCTGTCCTCCGGGGTCGGCGCCGTGGTCGGTGACGGAGACGGCGCCGGAGGGCTTGGCGGCGGGGGCGGCGACCTGCTCGAAGTCGGCGACGTCGACGGTGACCTGGACGCCGGTGGCCTCCACGGCGACCTTGTCACCCGCCTGGAGGTCGCGTCCGAGCAGCATGCGGGTGTTGTCGTAGAGGTGGTGGGTCCTGGCGCCGGCGATCCAGGAGGTGTCGACGTAGGAGTACTTGGAGGTGACGGGGAGGGTCCTGTCGAGTCTCTGTCCGTTGACGTGGACGGCGAGGCTGCCGGACTGGCCGTCGGGGACGCTGTAGGCGACGTTCACGGCGTTGGCCGCGCGGGGCACGGTGAACTCCACGCGCTGGCCCGCGGCCAGGCGCACCGCTTGGCGGCCGGAGGCCTCGGAGGCGAGGGTGCCCTGGGTGTGGTCGGGTCCGATCCTCGTGCCGGTGCCGGTGGCCGCCTCGGCCTCGACGGAGGTGAAGGGGAGGGTGGCGCCCGCTGCGGCGTGGGCGGGGGCGGGCGCGAGGGCGACGAGCATGCCGGCGGCCACGGCGACGACCGTACCAATGGCTGACATGTTCCTGACAGTAGATCCGGTGCTCATGTGTACTGGTCCCTTCGTGGTGGGGGGCAGGGGAAGCTAGCCGCGCAGCCAGACCGCGGTGTCCTTCGGCAGTCGTCCGTCGGGGTCCAGGGGGCCGCTGCCGAGGAGCAGTGCGGTGTGGGCGGGGAGGGCGGCGGGTGCGTCCGCGAGATTGACCACGCAGAGGACGCCACCGTCCGCGCGGCTGAAGGCGAGGACGCCGTCGGCGGCGGGCAGCCAGGTGAGCGGGCCGTCGCCGAGGACCGGGCGCAGCCGGATCGCCTCACGGTAGAGGGCGAGCATCGAGCCGGGGTCCCCCTCCTGCCGGTCGGCCGCGTACGAGGCCCAGCCGGCGGGCTGCGGCAGCCACGGTTCGCCGCCGAACCCGGCGTGCGGTGCGTCGGCCGTCCACGGCAGCGGCACCCTGCACCCGTCGCGGCCGGGGTCGGTGCCCCCGGAGCGGGCGTGCATGGGGTCCTCGATGCGGTCGAGCGGGATGTCCGCCTCGGGCAGGCCGAGTTCCTCGCCCTGGTAGACGTAGACCGCGCCGGGCAGGGCCAGGGAGAGCAGGGCGGCGGCGCGGGCCCGGCGGGTGCCGAGGGCGAGGTCGGTCGGGGTGCCGAAGGCCTTGGCGGCGAAGTCGAAGCCGGTGTCGGCGCGGCCGTAGCGGGTGACGGTGCGGGTGACGTCGTGGTTGCACAGCACCCAGGTGGCGGGGGCGCCGACCGGGGCGTGTTCGGCGAGGGTGTCCTCGATGGAGGTGCGCAGGCGGGCCGCGTCCCAGGGGCAGGTCATGAAGGAGAAGTTGAACGCGGTGTGCAGTTCGTCGGGGCGGAGGTAGCGGGCGAAGCGTTCGGTGTCGGGGAGCCAGACCTCGCCGACGAAGACGCCGCCGTACTCGTCGGCGACGGCACGCCAGCCCCGGTAGACGTCGTGGAGTTCGTCGCGGTCGACATAGGGGTGCGGGTCGCGGCCCTCGACGAAGTCGGGCAGCCGGGGGTCCTTCACCAGCAGGGCGGCGGAGTCGATACGGACGCCGGCCACGCCCCGCTCGAACCAGAAGCGCAGGATGTCCTCGTGCTCCCGGCGGACTGCGGGATGGGCCCAGTTGAGGTCGGGCTGCTCGGGGGCGAACAGGTGGAGGTACCAGTCGCCGTCGTCCAGCCTGCTCCAGGCGGGGCCGCCGAACTCGGACTTCCAGTCGTTCGGGGGGAGTTCGCCGTGCTCGCCGCGGCCGGGGCGGAAGTGGAAAAGTTCCCGCTCGGGGCCGCCGGCGAGCGCGGCCCGGAACCAGGGGTGCTGGTCGGAGACGTGGTTCGGCACGATGTCGACGATCGTGCGGATGCCCAGTTCCCGGGCCTCGGCGATGAGTTTCTCGGCTTCGGCGAGGGTGCCGAAGGCCGGGTCGATGGCCCGGTAGTCGGCGACGTCGTAGCCGCCGTCCTTCATCGGGGACAGGTACCAGGGGTTGAACCACAGGGCGTCCACGCCGAGTTCGGCGAGGTACGGCAGCCTGGCGCGGACGCCGGCGAGGTCTCCGGTGCCGTCGCCGTCGCCGTCGGCGAAGCTGCGGACGTACACCTGGTAGATGACGGCGGAGCGCCACCAGTCGTCGTTCGGGGCAGGGGTGAGCTGTCCCACGGTGCGTGCCTTTCTCTTGTGCGGATGAGGTGCGGTGTCAGCCCTTGGTGCTGCCCGCGCTGATTCCGGCGATGATGTGCCGCTGGAAGATGAGGAACAGCGCGACCATGGGGATGCTGGCGATCACCATCGCGGCGATGAGCACGGTGAGCTGGATGTTCTGCGACAGTTGCACCAGTGCCACGCTGATCGGCTGCTTGCCGGTGTCGGAGAAGACCATCAGCGGCCACAGGAAGTCCTGCCACACGGCGACCAGCGCGAAGATCGACACCACGCCGAGCACCGGACGCGACATGGGCAGCACGACCGACCACAGGGTGCGCAGCTTCCCGGCGCCGTCCATCTCCGCGGCCTCGAGCACGTCCCTGGGCAGTTGGTCGAAGAACCGCTTGAGCAGGTAGAGGTTGAAGGCGTTGGCGACGGCCGGCAGCCAGATGGCGAGGGGGTCGTTGAGCAGGCCGAGGTCGGCCACGGTCAGGTACTTCGGTACGACCAGGGCCTGCGCCGGGACCATCAGGGTGGCGAGGATGCCGCCGAGGATCAGCGTGCCGAAGGCGGGCCGGAGCTTGGACAGGGCGTAGGCGGCGGCCGTGCAGAACACCAGTTGGAACAGCCAGGCGCCGGCCGCCTGCACCACCGTGTTCCACAGGTGCGTGGGCAGCTCCATCAGCTCCCAGGCGTCGGTGTACCCGCTGGTGCTCCAGCTCTCCGGGACGAGGGTGGGCGGGGTGCGCGCCACCTCGTCCGGTGACTTCATCGCGCCGCTCGCCATCCAGTAGACGGGGAAGAGGAAGGCGAGCGCGAACAGCACGACGACGCCGGTGAACACGGTCCGGTAGACGGCCCTGCCGCGCGGGCGGGCCAGCACGGCCGGGGAGACGAGGGTGCGGGTGGTGCTGCTCATACGGCCTCCTCTCCGGAGCGGGTGAGACGGAGGTAGACGGCGGAGAACGCGCCGAGCAGGGCGAGGAGCATCACGCTCAGCGCGCAGGCGCCGCCGAAGTCGTTGTAGAGGAAGGCGTACTTGTAGATGAGGTAGAGGACGGTCACGGTGGCGTTCTCGGGGCCGCCGCCGGTGATCACGAAGGGTTCGGTGAACACCTGCATGGTGGCGATGATCTGGAGCAGCATCAGCATGAGGATGACGAACCTGGTCTGCGGGATCGTCACATGGCGGATGCGCTGGAGCAGGCCCGCGCCGTCGAGTTCGGCGGCCTCGTACAGCTCGCCGGGGATGGACTGCAGGGCGGCGAGGTAGATGAGGACGGTGCCGCCCATGTTGGCCCAGGTGGCGACGATGACGAGGGAGATCAGTGCGGTGTCGGCGCCGTTGGACCAGTTCGAGGTGGGCAGGTGGAGGAAGCGCAGCGCCTCGTTGGCGAGGCCGGCGCCGGGGTCGTAGAACCACTTCCACAGCAGGGCGCTGACCACCGGCGGGATCATCACCGGCAGGTAGACGACGACCCGGAAGAAGGCCTTGGCGTGCCGCAGTTCGTTGAGCACGAGGGCCAGGACGAAGGGGATCGCGAAGCCGATCAGCAGGGCGAGCAGGGTGAAGGTGAGCGTGTTGCGCCAGGCGGCGCCGAATTCGGGGTCGTTCAGGACCCGGGTGAAGTTGGCGGTGCCGACCCATTCGGGGTCGGAGCCCGGCGTGTACTTCTGGAAGGCGATCACGACGGCGCGGATCGCCGGGTACCAGGAGAACAGGGCGAAGCAGACGAGTCCGCCGGCGAGGAAGCCGTAGGTGCGCAGGTGGTCGGTGAGGCGGCGCCGTCTCCGCTCCCCTGCCGGGGACGGCGCCTTCACCGGTCGGATCCGCACGGCCGTGGGCGGCCGTTCAGCCGTCTTCGTCACCGGTCAGCTCCGGGCCAGGATGCCGTCGATCTTGCCGGAGGCGTCCTTGAGGAGCCGGTCGATGTCCGCGTCCTCCTGGGTGAGGACGGCGGAGACGACACCGTCGAGGACGGAGTAGAGCTGCTGGGCGTGCGGCGGCTCGATCTTCATCTCCAGTTGCCGGCTGCCGTCGAGGAAGGCCTGGTAGTTCTCCACCGGGACGTTGGCGTTGGCCTTCTTGACCTGCTGGTCCTTCTCGTCGGCGGCGCCGGTGAACAGGCGGGGCTCGGGCAGGCCGACCGGGGCGTCGTTCCTCTTGGCGCGGGCGTAGTCGCCGAGGAAGCCGTCGCCGGGGGTGAGGAACATGTGGTCGAGCCACTTGAGGCCGGCGCGGATCTGTTCGGGTGAGGCGTTCTTGTCGAACATGTAGCCGTCGCCGCCGATGAGGGTGCCTTCGCCGCCGGGCATGGGGGCGAGGGCGATGTTCTCGTACGCGGCGCCCTTCTCCTTGACGAGGATCGGGATGTTGTCGGGGGCGGCGAGGTACATGCCGAGCTTGCCGGCGCCCATCATCTGCTGGACGTCGTTGATGACGAGCAGTTGCTTGCTGCCCATCGACTCGTCCTTCCACCGCATGTCGTGGAGGGTCCGGAGCACGGCGTGGCCCTCGGGGGTGTCGATGGTGGCCTTCCTGCCGTCGGCGCTCACCACGTCGCCGCCCTGGGAGTAGAGCTCGGCGGTGAAGTGCCAGCCGCCCTGGTTCTGGGCGCTGTAGTCGGCGTAGCCGACGGTGCCGTCGCCTAGTGCGGCGATCCTCTGGGCGGCGTCGCGGACTTCGGCCCAGGTGGTGGGCGGCCGGTCCGGGTCGAGGCCGGCCTTCTCGAAGAGCTCCCGGTTGTAGATCAGGCCCATGGAGTAACCGGTGCGCGGGATGCCGTAGACCTTGCCGTCGACGGTGTAGATGTCGCGGAGCTGCTGCTGGATGGTGTCGTAGCTCTTCAACTCCTTGACGTACGGGGTGAGATCGGCCGCCTGGTTGATGTCGACGACGTGCCGTGCGTCGGTGAAGTACGTGTAGAAGACGTCCTCCATCTGCCCGCCGGCGAGTTTGGCGTCGAACGTCTTCGGGTCCTGGCACGGGAAGGCGTCGTGCGGGACGACGTCGATGCCGGGGTTCTTCTTCTCGAAGGCGGCGATGTCCTCCTCGAAGAACTGCCGGTCGACCTTGGCGCTCTTGGGCGGCATGCAGTTGACGGTGATGCGGGTCTTGCCGCCTGCGGCGTCGTCGCCGTCCGAGCCGCAGGCGGTGAGCGCGAGCGCGCCGGCGCCTAGCGCGACGAGGGTACGACGGATCCCGGTGTTTCTCATCGGTGGACCCCTTAAGGGACAGGAGCGAGTGAACCCCTCGGAACAGGAGCGGTGGGCGGGGCACACTCAAGCACCGACGACATCGGTCCGCAAGATGTCGCGCAGAATTTGAAATTATTCGACAGCTGAGTGGATCTCAGGGACGAGGTGCCTGGGCGGTCGACCCCCGCACCACCAACTCGGGTTCGAAGAGCAGTTCTTCGGGGGCCACGGCGCTGCCGCTGATCTGCGCGTTCAGCAGCTCCACGACCGCCTTGCCCATGGCCTCGATGGGCTGCCGGACGGTGGTGAGCGGGGGCTCGGTGCAGTTCATCAGTGCCGAGTCGTCGTACCCCACGACGGATATCCGCCGCGGGACGTCGAGTCCCTTGCGGCGGGCGGCCCGTACGACACCGAGGGCGAGGGGGTCGCTGGCGCAGATGAAGCCGGTGACGCCCCGGTCGATGAGCCGGGAGGCGGCGGCGTGACCGCCCTCGATGGAGAACATGGCGCGGGCGACGTGCTCTTCGGGCACCTCGCCGGCGACCGCGAGGGCGGCGGCCAGCTTGCGGGCCGAGGGCACGTGGTCGCCGGGGCCGAGCACCAGCCCGATGCGCTCGTGGCCGAGCGAGGCCAGATGCCGCCAGGCCTGCTCCACGGCCACGGCGTCGTCGCACGACACGGCGGGGAAGCCGAGGTGCTCGATGGCCGCGTTGACGAGGACGACCGGGATGTTGCGCTCGGCGAGCCTCCGGTAGTGGTCGTGGGGCGCGTCGGCCTGGGCGTACAGGCCGCCGGCGAACACCACGCCGGACACCTGCTGCTGGAGCAGCAGGTCCACGTAGTCCGCCTCGGAGACACCGCCCCGCGTCTGGGTGCACAGCACCGGCGTGAGACCGAGCTGGGCCAGCGCGCCGCCGATGACCTCCGCGAAGGCCGGGAAGATCGGGTTCTGCAGCTCGGGCAGGACCAGGCCGACCAGCCGGGCGCGCTCACCGCGGAGCTGGGTGGGCCGCTCGTAGCCGAGCACGTCCAGGGCGGAGAGCACCGCCTGCCGGGTGGCCTCGGAGACTCCGGGCTTGCCGTTGAGCACCCGGCTGACCGTGGCCTCGCTGACCCCGACCTTCTTCGCCACCACAGCAAGTCGTCGTGTCATGCACGCAAGAGTAGCGCAAGAAACGCAAGCGACTTGCGTTTCCGCGCAAATTCGTTGTCAAGGCGCCGCCCGGAGCCCTCGGACATGTCCGAGGTGGCGGGTCGTCACGGCCCGTACGGTCTCCGTGTCCCGGGCGAGCTGTGCGTGTACTCGTCGAGCTGCCGGTCGGGGACGGCGGTGACCCGGAAGCTCTTGTGGGGCACGGTGTCGGCCAGCCCCTTCTTGGCGAGGTCGAGCATGGCCTCGCGCACGGGGCCCCGAAGCGGGCGGCGAGGACGGGGGGCCGAGTACACCTCGCCGGGGCGCAGTTCCCCGGCGATCAGCGCGGTCCGCAGCGCGTCCGCGACCCGCTCGCGGTAGCCGGGCCGGCGGCCGCCCGGATCGGGGAGGGCGGTGTTCAGGGGAAGACGGCGGACGTCGTCGGCGAAGGACCGCCTCAGCCGGTGGAGTGGACCACTCTCAGGTGGGAGGCGGCGCGGCGGCGCCCGCGCCCCCCGGACGGGGTACGGCGCGCCTCGCGCAGGACCAGCGTCAGCCGGGTGCAGTCCATGTCCTGGAGGGCCGGGGTCGTCTCCGTGACGATCCGGCAGTCCGTGGCGCCCCAGCGCGGGTCGGGGTGCAGCAACGGCCGTACGGCGCCGTCGTGTTCGGCGGCCTGCTCGCCGACGGCCCGCAGCCAGTGCGGCAGTCCGTGCCGGTAGGCGGCCTCCATGATGGGGTCCTGGGCGATGTCGCGGCGGATGGCCGCCAGGCCGTGGTCGTGGCCGTACCGTTCGACGGTCCCGGCGAAGTGGGCCAGCATCGGCAGGCACCAGCTCGACTCGTGGTCGCCGAGCACCGTGGCCGCGTCCGGGTGGAAGAGGACGAACCGGAGGAAGTTGTCGGCGGGCAGGGCCGTGGGGTGCGGCTCCACCCCCTGGAAGAGCGTCCGGAAAGCGGTGTTGGTGAGCAGCACGTCCCAGCGGTGGTCGACCACCAGGGAGGGAAAGGGGACCGCCTCCAGGAGGACGGCGTAGTCCCGCAGATAGGCCTGGGCCCCGGGAGTCCCGGGGACGGGCCGCGGTACCGGCCGCGGCCCTCCTGCCTGATGTGCCATCGGGAGGTCACCCCTCTTGCCTGTGCGGCCCTGACGCGGCGCCCCGATCCTGCTGCCCGCACGCGAGGCGTGTCAACTATCGTGGCATTTCATGCCGGTCGACGGCTGAAATTGGCCACAGTTGTGGCGAGACCTGGATGTGAGTTCGAGGCAACGGCTAGTCTCCGTCAGGTTCACGGCAATCGCTTGTGAGAAGCCTGTGAGAGACGTAGGAGATCTTTCGGTGACGGGTGGCTTCGAGGGTCCGGGCGCCACGCCGACGGCCGCGCTGCCGGCCGTCGTCGCCCGCGTCACCGCACTCGCCGACCGGCTCGGTGTGGCGCACACCGAGGTCTTCGACGTCGGCCGGCTGTCCGCCGCCTCCGGTGTCCCCGAGTCCGTGGTCAAGGCGCTGCTGAGCGGCCGGTCCGCGGGCGAGCCCGATGTACAGGCGCGGTTCGTGCAGCGGCTGGACCTGCTGCGCCGCACCCGGCTGAAGCCGAACGGCCGCAAGTACACGCAGCAGGAGATCGCCGACGGCGCGGGCATGTCCCGGCAGCAGGCCGGAGCACTGATCAACGGCGACCGGCGCCCGACCATGGAGCACTGCGACGCCATCCAGCGGTTCTTCCGGGTGCACGCCGGTTTCCTCACCGCCGAGGACCCCGAGGCGCTCGCGGGCGCGCTCCAGCACACCGAGCAGGAACTGCTGCAGAAACTCGCGGACCGTGAGCGGGCGGCGGCGGCACCGGCCGACGACCCGCTGGAGCGGCTGCTGCAGGACCACGGGGTGCGCCAGATCGCCTGGCGGGCCGCCCAGCTGCCCACCGACCAGCACCGCGACAAGGTCGCGGAGTGGCTGGACATGCTCCTGGAGAGCGTCCAGCGGCCCAGGACCTGACCCGGGGGCGACGCGCCGCCCGTACGGCGGGTTCCCGGCGGAGCCGACGCTTCCCGTCCCGGCACCGCCCGCCGATCCGTACGCGGCTCCGCGCGAGGTGGTGAGCGGACGCCGCGGCCGGCCCGTGCCGTTCCGTACGGCGCCCCTCCCAGCCGGGGCGGCGAGCGGGCCGGTACGACGCCGCGCGGGCCGGTACGGCGGAAGCGGGGCCGCGGGGCGGGACGAGGCGTCACCGGGATGCCCGGGGTCACGGGACCGGGCGGGCACGTCCCGGCGTGTGTGCCCGCCGGGCGGGCGAAGCGGCCCCTGGTGGGACCCGGCTGTCAGTGGCGGGCGGCAAGCTGGAGGCGATGGGTGACCGATCTCGACACGGGGAGAGCCGAGCGATGTCCACAGCCGTACCGACCGACCGTGAGCGCACCGCCGTCCAGGCCTATCTGCGGCTGCTGCACACGGTGCGCGCCGCCCTCGACACCCGGTCGGGCCCGCCGGGGCCCGTCGGGCCCCCGCTGGTGCCGCCCTCCGTGCTCGCCGAGGCGGAGACCGCCCTGGCCCGGGCGGGCCTGGCCGGCAACGAGGAGGTGTTCTTCCGGATGCTGCGTGACTGGTACCCCGGGCCGTAGGAGGGGTGCCCCGCTAGCTGTGCGGGACGGCGACCGCCGTCGCGACCAGGTCCTTCCCGGTGATCCAGCGGCCGGTGAAGTGGTCGACCACCCGGGTGCCGACGCGCGGGCCGGGGACGAGGAGGGTGGCCCGGAAGCCGCCGCGGGTGTGGTCGCCGGGGTCGGCGAAGAAGTCGAGGTCGGCCTCCATGAAGTCCAGCCACTTCCCGGTGAGCGGGAACCACGCCTTGTAGACGGACTCCTTGGCGCTGAACAGCAGCCGGTCCCAGTGCACGGCGGGCAGCTCCTCGGCCAGCCCGCCGATCCGCGCCGCCTCCCGCGGCAGCGCCACGGAGGACAGGACGCCCTCGGGCAGCGGAGCGTGGGGCTCCGCGTCGATGCCGAGGGACGCCAGGTCGGCGGCGCGCACCAGGGCGGCGGCGCAGTAGCCCTGGCAGTGGGTCATGCTGCCGGCCAGCCCGTCGGGCCAGACGGGGGCGCCCCGCTCACCGGGCAGCACCGGCTGCGCGGGCACGCCCAGCTTGTCCATGGCGCGGCGGGCACAGGAGCGTACGGCGGTGAACTCCCTGCGGCGCTTGGGGACGGCGCGCTCCAGCAGCGCCTCCTCCTCGGGATACAACGGGGCGTCGACGCCCTCGTCGCCGTAGGCCTCGACGGCCACCACCGTCTGCGGCAGCAGTTCCTCGATCATCGCCCCTCGTCCTCCCGCGGCACGATCCGGCGCAGCCGCCCCGGCGGCTCTTTCCGCTTGCGCCATTCACGCGGATAGCCCACCGAGACCTCCTCGAAGCGGACGCCGTCCTGCCGGGTGGTCCGGGGGATGTGCAGGTGGCCGTAGACCATGGTGTGGACGGGGAACCGCCGGTGCCAGTCGTCGGTGAGCACGGTGCCGCACCACATGGCGAACTCGGGGTACCACAGGACGTCCGTCGGATGGCGGTGCAGCGGCCAGTGGTTGACCAGGACGAGCGGCAGCCCGTCCGGCACCTCGGCCAGCCTGCGTTCGGTCTCGGCGACCCGGGCCCGGCACCAGGCCTCCCGGCTCGGGTAGGGGTCGGGGTGCAGCAGCTGCTCGTCGGTGCAGACGACTCCGGTGCCGTGCGCGTACTCCAGTCCCTCGGCCTTGGTGGCGCACCCGGGCGGCAGGAACGAGTAGTCGTACAGCAGGAACAGCGGTGCGACGGCGACCGGGCCGCCGGGGCCGTCCCAGACGGGGTAGGGGTCCTCGGGTGTGATCACCCCGAGGTCGCGGCACTGCTCGACCAGATGGTCGTAACGGGCGACGCCGCGCAGGGTGACCGGGTCGCTCGGATGGGTCCACAGCTCGTGGTTGCCGGGCACCCAGACGACCTTGGCGAACCGGCCGGCCAGGGTCTTGAGGGTCCAGCGGATGTCCTCCACGGTCTCCGCGATGTCACCGGCCACGATCAGCCAGTCCTCGTCCGACTCGGGCCGCATGCCGTCGACCAGGGCACGGTTCTCGGCGTAGCTGATGTGCAGGTCGCTGATGGCCCACAACTGTCCGCCGCCGTCTGTCCCCGACATCACCCGTCTCCCCTCCAGCCGTCAGACCCGCCTTCACGAAGAAGATCACATCCATGCCGCCGGAACAAGCACGGCCCTCACTCGGGTGTGGTACGGGAACGGCTCTCGAAGCCCTATGATCTGCCCCATCACCACCGCCGTGAAACGTCCTGCGCACAGGGCGGTTCGGTGACCCTCCACACTCCTGCCCGGGCAACGGGTCACTGAACCCTGCCCGCGACCCTCGGAAGGCGGCCTGCATGGTCTCTCGCGTACGCGTCTGGCTCAACCGCACGTACGCGGAGAACGTGTTCTTCATGGATCAGCTGCGGAGAAATCCCGGCGACCGGGCCGTCGAGATCCACGCCACCCACGGCGACCCCGACTCCCCCGTGCTGGCCGCCGCCGACACCGCCGAACTCGAACCCGAGGGGCTGTCCCCGGCGGCGTACGTCGAGTACGCGCTCGCCCAGTGCGCGCGGCGCGGCATCGACGTGTTCGTGCCCCGGCTGCACCAGGCGGCGATCGTCGCGCACCGCGCCGAGTTCGAGGCGGTCGGTACGGCGCTGCTCGCGCCGCCGCCCGAGGCGGTGGCCGTGTTCCACGACAAGGTGATCGCCTATGAGGCGGTCCAGGCGATCGGGGTGCCCGTGCCGCCGTGGTGGAGGGTCCGTGGTGCGGACGAACTCGTGGCGGCTGTGGACGAGTTGGAGGCGGGCGGGTACCGGGCCTGCTTCAAGCCCGCGTCCGGCGCGGGCGGGGTGGGCTTCCGCGTGATCACCCGCGCGCCCTTCTCGCTCACCCAGTTGAGCGGCTTCCCGAGCCCGTACGTGCCGCTCGGCCTGGTGCTGGACGCCCTGCGGGAGGCCGACGAGCCGGTGGACTGGCTGGTGATGCCCCGGCTGGAGCAGCCCGAGGTGTCGGTGGACTGTCTCACCGGCACCGACAACCGGATCCGGCTGGCGGTGGGGCGCACCAAGAACGGCCGGCGCAGGGGCTTCACGCTGCACGAGCGGTGGCTGGAGCCGGCCCGGCGGATCGCGGAGGGCTTCGGACTGCATTACCTGTCCAACATCCAGTTCCGGATGCTGGGCGAGCGGCCCGTGCTCATGGACGTCAACACCCGGCCGGCGGGCGGGCTGCACCAGTTGTCGCTGTGCGGGGTGAACGCCCCGTGGGCCGCCGTACGGCTGGCGCTCGGCGAGGACCCGGGCGAGCTGGCGCCGCCGTTCCTGGCCCAGGACTACACGGTGGTGTCGGGTCCGCGTCCGCTGCTGCCGGTGACGTTGCCGCAGCAGCGTGCCGACGTGCCCACGGCCGCGCTGGGTGCCGTACCGGCTCAGGCCGCGCCCGTGGAACCGCGGACGGCGACCGGGGCGCGCGCGTAGAGATTTTTTCGGGGAATTTCCGCCAGGGGTGTATCAGGAGCAGGACCGCGTGCTCTTGATGGTGAAGGCGACTTGGGGAAGCCGCCGGGGGGAAGCACGGGGGAACGGGGGACTCGGGTCGGTCGGCCGCTGTCACGGGGGGCGACCGGCCGGCCCGAAGCCGAGCGCCGTGCCGGCTAGCCGAGGTAGGCGAGACCGGGGTGGACGGCGGTGTAGCCGTCGACGAGACGGCGGGCCACGTTCACCGAGTCGACGAGCGGATGCAGCGCGAACGCCTTGACGGCCGTCGCGCGGGAGCCCGACCGGGCCGCGGCGAGCACCTCGCGCTCGACGGCCTTGACGGCGCAGACCAGACCGGTGGCGTGGTCGGGCAGCGGGTCGACGGAGACCGGGTGCGCGCCACTGGCGTCCACCAGGCAGGGGACCTCGATGACGGCGTCCCCGTCCAGGGGCGACAGGGTGCCGCGGTTGCGGACGTTGAGGATCAGGGTGGTGCGTTCGTCGCGGGCGATCGCCCGCATCAGGGCGAGCGCCACGTCCTCGTAGCCGCCGGACAGATCCTCGGCCTCGCGTTCGCCCGCACCGGCCGCCTCCCGGTTCTCGGCCATGTAGGTGGCCTCGCGTTCGGCGCGGGTACGGTCCCACAGCTCCAGGGCGGGCACGTCGGGGTCGGCCACCCCGGCGTAGAACCGTGCCTGCTGGTCGTGGAGGAACGCGCCCCGCGTCCGCTCCGCCTCCCGGTAGGCGCGTACGGTCTCGCGGTTGAAGTAGTAGTAGTGCAGGTACTCGTTGGGGATCGCGCCCAGGGACCGCAGCCAGTCGGCGCCGAAGAGCCTGCCCTCCTCGAAGGAGCCGAGCAGGACGGGGTCGGCGAGCAGGCGCGGGAGTTCGTCGCGGCCGGCGATCCGCAGACCGCGCACCCAGCCGAGGTGGTTGAGACCCACGTAGTCGATCCACGCCTCCCGCGGCCGCGCGCCGAGCACCCGGGCGACACGGCGGCCGAGGCCGACCGGTGAGTCGCAGATGCCGATGACGCGGTCGCCGAGGTGGCGGGACATGGCCTCGGTGACCAGGCCGGCGGGGTTGGTGAAGTTGATGACCCAGGCGTCGGGGGCGAGGCGGGCCACCCGCCGGGCGATGTCGACGGCGACGGGCACGGTGCGCAGACCGTAGGCGATGCCGCCCGCGCCGACCGTCTCCTGGCCGAGCACGCCCTCGGCGAGGGCGACCCGTTCGTCGTTCGCCCTGCCCTCGAGGCCGCCCACGCGGATCGCGGAGAAGACGAACGCGGCGCCGCGCAGCGCCTCGTCGAGGTCGGTGGTGAAGGCCACCTCGGGCGCGTCGGGCACACCGGAGGCCTGTTCGGCCAGTACCCGGGCGATCGCGCGCAGCCGTCCGGCGTCCACGTCGTGCAGGACGACACGGGTCACCCGGCCCTCGGCACGGTCCCCGAGCAGTGCCCCGTACACCAGCGGCACCCGGAATCCCCCACCGCCCAGAATCGTCAGCTTCACATCCGCACCTTCCCACCACGACGAACCGGGACGACCCTACTCGCGGCGCGACCGCGCCGGGTACGCTCCGCCGCCCCGACCCACCGGAGGACAGCCGGACATGACCAGCCGCTCCGCGTCCGACCGTCTGCTGTCCGTGCTCGCGGCCTTCGACCACGCGCACCCGGCGCTGACGTTGACGGACATCAGCCGCCGGGCCGGGCTCACGCTGACCACCGCGCACCGGCTCGTGGGCGAGCTCGCCCGGTGGGGCGCACTGGAGCGGGACGTGTCGGGGACGTACCACGTCGGGCTGCGGCTGTGGGAACTGGCCGCGCTCGCCCCGCGCGGGCCGGCGCTGCGGCAGGTCGCGCTGCCGTACCTGGAGGACCTGTACGAGGCGACGCACGAGAACGTGCAGCTGGCGGTGCGCGACGGGGGTGACGTCGTCTACACCGAGTGGCTGTCGGGGCGTTCGTCGGTCGGCGTGCACATACGGGTCGGCGCCCGCTGGCCGCTGCACGCCACCGGGGTGGGCCTCGCCCTGCTCGCGCACAGCGACGCCGGCTTCCAGGAGGAGTACTGCGCGGGCCCGCTCGCCGCCTTCACCCCGTACACGATCACCGAACCGGAGCCACTGCGCCGGGTACTGGCCGAGGTACGGCGCTCGGGTGTCGCGGTGAGCGACCGTCAGGTCACCCCGGACGCGCTGTCGGTGGCGGCGCCCGTACGCGGCCCCGACGGCGCGGTCACCGCCGCGGTGTCGGTCGTCGTCCCCCGCTCCGACGCCCGCGTCCCCACCCTGATCCCGGCCCTGCGCCTCGCGGCCCGCGGCATCTCCAGGGCCCTGGGCTGGCACCCGACCGCCCCGGCCCCCGCCGAAGACGCCTGAACTCCGGCTCCCGTCCCGGGCCGGGACTGCCGGGACCCGGGGGAAGCGGACGCGGCTGAGGAGCCGGCTCGTCACGTTCCCGCAGCCCCGGGGCGTCCGTCGGGCGAGCCGGAGGCCGCGGCATCGTCCCTCCCCTCGGCCGGAGCGGCGGACCGTCCCGCCCCGTGCGTGCGGAGCCGCGGCGAAATCCCTCTCACCGGTGAGGACCGGGCTCCCTGTTCCTCGTGATACTGGTACGGCCCCCGCCCCGAGGAGCCGCTCATGTCCCTCCGGTCCGCCTTCGCACCGGTCGTCGTGCGCTGGCGTACGGCGAGTCCGTACGCCCTCGACACGGCGCTCGCCACGCTCGTGCTGTTCGCCGTCTCCCTGCAGTGGGTCTTCCCCGACGAGGGCGACGACCGGCTGACCTGGCAGGGCTGGCTGCTGGGTGCCGCCACGGCCGTACCGCTGGTCTGGCGGCGGCGCGCACCCTGCGCGGCCGCGTGGGCCGTGTCGGTCGCCACCCCGGCGCAGGCGCTGTACCAGGCTCCCCCGCCGGACGTGATGTACGGCGGGATGGTCGTCCTGTACACCCTGGCCGCCCTGGGCAGGCCCTGGCAGCGCCGGATGATGCTCGCGGGCTGGGTGATCGGGGTCGTCGTGACCATGCAGCACCTGGCGGGCGACGAGCCCTTCGAGTACGCCTTCCATCTGCTGGGCCTCGTCTGCGCCTACGCCCTCGGGGTGCTCGCCCGGGTCCAGCGCGCGTACACCACCGAGCTGGAGGACCGGGCCCGCCGGCTGGAACGGGAGCGGGCCGCGGACACCGCGCGGGCCCGCGCCGAGGAACGCGCCCGTATCGCCCGGGACATGCACGACATCCTGGCGCACGCCGTGAGCCTGATGGTGGTGCAGGCGGAGGCCGGGCCCGTGGTGGTGCGCAAGGATCCGGAGCGCGCGGAGGCCACGTTCGACACCATCGCGACGACCGGACGGGACGCGATGGCCCAACTGCGGCGCATCCTCGGCGTGCTGAAGGAGGAGCGGCCGGACGACGAGGCCGCGCGGCGGCTGCCGCAGCCGAACCTGGCGGCACTGCCCCTGTTGGTCGGCCAGGTGCGGGACTCCACGGGGCTGCGCACCGAGCTGCGCACCACGGGCGTACCCTGCCCGCTGTCCTCGGACACCGAGGTCGCCGCCTACCGTGTGGTCCAGGAAGCTCTCACCAACACCGTGAAGCACGCCCGTGCCTCCCGCGCCGTGGTGGAGCTGGACTGGGCGGAGGACCAGGTGACCCTCACGGTGACGGACGACGGGCGGGGCACCCCCACGCCGGTCGGCGGACACGGGCTGATCGGCATCCGGGAGCGAGCCGCCGCCTGCGGGGGCAGCGCCGAGACCGGCAGCGGCCCGGACGGCGGTTTCCGGGTCGTCGTACGCCTGCCGGTGGCCGCCGACCGGGAGGGGGTCCTCGGATGAGCATCCGGGTGGTCGTCGCCGACGACCAGGAGCTGGTCCGGGCGGGCTTCGGCATGATCCTCGACGCCCAGGACGACATCGAGGTGGTCGCCGAGGCGGGGAACGGCGAGGAGGCCGTCGCGGCGGTGCGCCGGCACGCCCCGGACGTGCTGCTGCTCGACATCCGCATGCCGGTGATGGACGGCCTGGAGGCGGCCCGCCGGGTGTGCGCGCAGTCGGGCTGCAAGGTGGTCATGCTGACCACGTTCGACCTGGACGAGTACGTGTACGAGGCGCTGTACGCGGGTGCCAGCGGCTTCCTGCTGAAGGACGTCCGCCGGGACGACCTCGTGCACGCGGTACGGGTGGTCGCGGCCGGTGACTCGCTGCTCGCCCCGGCCGTGACCCGGCGGCTGGTCGCGGACATCGTGCGGTGCCGCCGGGAACAGGCCGCCGGGGCCGCCACCCCGCAGCGGCTGGACGCGCTCACCGCCCGCGAGACGGAGACGCTGCGGCTGCTGGCCCGGGGACTGTCCAACGCGGAGATCGCGACGACCCTGTTCGTCAGTGAACACACCGTCAAGACCCATGTGAGCAACGTGCTGGGCAAGCTCGGTCTCAGGGACCGGGTGCAGGCGGTGATCTGCGCCTACGAGACGGGTCTGGTCGCCCCCGGCTCCCCCTGAGGAGTGAGTGAGGGGGCCGTCTCCCCCGTACGGGCGAGGGCCGCGAACCGCTCCCCCGGGCGATCCGGCGCACCGCCCCGCGGCACGAGTCTGGGAGGCGACGGAGAACCAACTCGCCGGGAGGGAACGTGCTTTCCGCACTCGCCCGGGCGGCCACCCGCCGCCCCTTGACCGTGATGCTCCTGTGGGGGCTCTTTCTGCTGCTGGGATTCGGGCTGGGGACGGGCGTGTTCGCGCGGCTCTCCGACAACGTGCCCGAAGTACCCGGAACCGAGTCGGAGTCGGCCGCCCGGTACCTGGACCGGGTGGACCCGGCGGGCGAGTCGATCACCGGCGTGGTGGCCGGCACCGCCGTCTCGGACCCGAAGCTGCGCGCCGAGGTCGAGCGGGCCGTGGCCGACGTGCGGACGGTCGCCGGGGTCGCCGCCGTGCCCGACCCGTACACCACGCCCGGTCTGACCGCCGAGGACGGGCGGGCGCTGATCATCCCCGTCACGCTCGAGGGCGGTCTGGACGACGACGCCGAGGAGCGCACGCTCGACGCGGCGGCCGAACGGATCAGGGAGATCGACGCCCCCGACGTCCACGTGAGCGGGGGCCCGCTGCTGGGGCGGCAGATCGCCGAGCGGGCCCAGGAGGACGTGAAGAACGCCGAGTTGATCTCCCTGCCGGTGGTGCTGGCGCTGCTGCTCGTGGTGTTCGGCGGGCTGCGCTCGGCGTTGCTGCCGCTGGTCGTCGCGGTCGGCGGGATCGCGGGGGCCTTCCTGGCGCTGTTCCTCTTCAGTGAGGTCACGGACATCTCCGTGTACGCGATCCAGGTGACGACGATGCTGGGGCTCGGGCTCGCCGTGGACTACGCCCTGCTGATGCTGGTGCGGTTCCGGGAGGAGCGCCGGCACACCGAGGACGTCGCGGAGGCGGTGCACCGCACGGTCGCGGCGGCCGGGCGGACGGTGCTGTTCTCCGGGCTCACGGTGACCGTCAGCCTGACCGGGCTGCTGGTCTTCCCGAGCGTGTTCCTGCGCAGCATGGGCCTCGCGGTCGCCGCCGTGGTCGTCATCGACATGCTGGCCGCGCTCACCCTGCTGCCCGCGCTGCTGGCCCGGTTCGGCGGGCGGATCGCCCCGGCGAAGGACCGGCCGGAGGACGGGGAGGGCCGGCTCTTCGCCCGGATCGCCCGCTTCGCGGCCCGGCGCCGGATCGCCGTACTGGCCGTGGCCGTCCCGGTGCTGCTGGTCCTGGCGGTGCCGGCGGCCGGGATGCGGATCGCCCTCGGGGACGCGCGGCAGCTGCCCACGGACACCGAGGCCCGGCAACTGCACGACACCGTGGACGGCCACTTCCCGCCGGGGACCGGGGTCACGCCGGTCACCGTCGTCGTCCGGCCCGGTGCCGACGGCACGGTCGTCGACGGGATCCGCGCGCTGTCCCCGGCCACCACGGCCCGTGAACTGCCGGGCGGCGCCACGGTGCTGGAGATCCGGCCGCCCGGCGCGGCCGACGGCGAGGAGGCGACCGGGCTGGTCGAGCGGGTGCGGGAGGTACGCGGTGACGAACCGGTCGAGGTCACCGGGCCCGCGGCCCAACTGGTCGACTTCCGCGCGATGCTCGCCGAACGGGCACCGTGGGCGGCCGTGACCGTCCTGGCCGGCATCTTCGTGCTGTTGTTCGCGTTCACCGGTTCCGTGCTGCTGCCGCTGCGCACCATCGCGACGACGCTGCTCAGCCTGGGCGCCGCGCTCGGTGCGGTGGTGTGGGTCTTCCAGGACGGTCATCTGGCCGGGCTGCTGGGCGCCGAGGGGCTGGGCGCGCTGAGTCTCACCGCGCCGCCGCTGATCGTGGCGATCGCGTTCGGACTGGCCATGGACTACGAGCTGTTCATCCTGGCCCGGATGCGGGAGGCCCGGGAGCGCACCGGTGACGACGCGGAGGCCGTGGTGGATGGGCTGCGCCGCTCGGGCAGGGTGGTGACCTGTGCGGCGCTGCTGCTGGCGGTCGTCTTCGCCGCGTTCATGACGGGCGGCTTCTCGCCCGTCCTGCAGATCGGTCTGGGGCTCACCCTGGCCGTCCTCATCGACGCGACCGTCGTACGCATGCTCCTGGTGCCGGCCACCATGTCCCTCCTCGGGCGCCGCGCCTGGTGGGCCCCGGCGCCGTTGCGGCGGGTCCACGAGCGCTTCGGGCTCCACGAGGAGCCCGCGAAAGCGGCTCGGCCGCGGGTGCCGACGGGAGTGTGAGGGCCCGCGCACACCGGCCGGCACCGTTCACCCGACGGAGCGCCGGAAGTTCGCCCCCTCCGCCCCTTCCCTTCCCTGAGGGCTCCACCCCCCAGACCCCCACGTGCAGTTCCCCGCGCCCCTTCAGGGGCGCGGGGCTGTGTCGAGTCGACTTCGGCTCGAACCCGGCCCGGCAGTTCTCCGCGCGGGTGGCGAGCGGTGCGGCGTCGTGCGTCAGCGAGCTGGTCGAGGTGCGCCTGGACAGCCGGAGCAACGCGCCCGTCGGCGGCTTCGCCGTGGGCAACACGGGCGGCCGGCAGTCCTGGCGGACCGTCCCGGCGAACATCAGCGACTTGACTTCCTCCCCTCCCTGAAGGGAGGGGATTCCTGGCTCAGGCTGTCTGCGGGAGCAGCGCTCCCGGAGGTCTTCCGCCCTCGGCACCAGCCGGGTTGAGACCAGCCCGGACCAGCATCACACGCGCGGAGTTCTTGTCCCTGGGGGATACGGCCACGCACTCGTTCCAGATCCACCGGCAGCGCGCCCACTCGGCCATCAGGCCCGCGCGGGCGGTCGACGACACGCGGAGCCGGTAGGTGTACCGGGCACGCCCGGCATCCTCCCTGCACTCCACTGGTGTCATCATGGCATGGTTTTAGCATGGAAGACGAGAAGCGGATTTCTCTCCGCCTACCCACGGAACTGCACGCACGCCTGGCCGAGAAGGCCCGCACCGACCGGCGGTCCCTCAACTCCGAGATCGTCCACCTGCTTGAGGCCGCACTCGGCCCGGTGGGCGGAGACGGGCAATCGCCCTGACGGCGATCGCTCTTTCCTTGCCCTGCTCCGCAGGAGTTCGATTCCTCCCGGGCCTGAAGGGCGAGGCATCCTCGGAGGTATCTGGTGAACGTCACCTGGTTCACCTTCGGCCACTGATCCCACCCCCCACACCGGCCCTCCCCGGCCGGGAACGACGGAGGGCCCCGCGCGTGCGCGCGGGGCCCTCCGTCGCACGCTCCGGCCGGAGACTGCATGGTCATGGCGGTTCCGCGGTACCCGGCGCCGCGCGAGGAGCGGGGCCGCCGACACCGAGGGCGTCCCGCAGGCCGGGAGGGAACCTGCCACCAAAAAGATCATACTTTTAAACTTGGACACATGACGGCATCGATGTTGCTCGAACCGAGGACTTCTTGAAGTGACGCGGCGTGCCACCCGCCCCGCGCGGCGCCACCCCGGCAACGTGACCGCCGGGGAATCACCGGCCGCCGCACACGGTTGTCATGGCCGCGAGAAAGAAGATGAGCACTGTGAGTGAAACAGCCGTGAGGGCCCTCCCCGGTGAGCGCCGGGCGTCCGCCGGGGTGAAGGACCCGGCGGACAAGGACACCCTGGACCACGAGGGCGTCGCGAAGTCCGGGGATGCCTGGCAGGCGCTGCGCGACGCGGTGACGAAGTCGCCCGACCGCAAGGGAGCTGACGCGGAATGACCGACGAGACGACCGAACCGACGACGGACGCCCCGGACGGACAAGAAGAACAGGGGGAGAGCCTCGCGGCCCTCCCCGCACCCCCGGCCGACTGGGCCAACCCGCTGCGCGACCCGCGGGACCGGCGGCTGCCCCGGGTGGCGGGCCCCTCCGGTCTGGTCATCTTCGGGGTGACCGGCGACCTGTCCCGCAGGAAGCTGATGCCGGCCGTGTACGACCTCGCCAACCGGGGTCTGCTGCCGCCGGGCTTCTCGCTGGTGGGGTTCGCCCGCCGGGACTGGGAGGACCAGGACTTCGCCCAGGTCGTGCACGACGCCGTCAAGGAGCACGCGCGGACCCCGTTCCGCGAGGAGGTCTGGCAGCAGCTCGCCGAGGGCATGCGGTTCGTTCCGGGCGACTTCGACGACGACCACGCGTTCGACCAGCTCCGTGAGGCCGTGGACGAGCTGGACGCCCATCGGGGCACCAGCGGCAACTACGCCTTCTACCTCTCCGTACCGCCGAGGTTCTTCCCGAAGGTCGTCCAGCAGCTGAAGAAGCACGGGCTGGCCGACGCCCCCGAGGGGTCCTGGCGGCGCGCGGTGATCGAGAAGCCGTTCGGGCACGACCTGAGGTCGGCCGAGGAGCTCAACGCGATCGTGCACGAGGTGTTCGACCCGGAGCAGGTCTTCCGTATCGACCATTACCTCGGCAAGGAGACCGTCCAGAACATCCTGGCGCTGCGCTTCGCCAACCAGATGTTCGAGCCGATCTGGAACCGGTCCTTCGTGGACCATGTGCAGATCACCATGGCGGAGGACATCGGCATCGGCGGGCGCGCGGGCTACTACGACGGCATCGGCGCCGCCCGTGACGTCATCCAGAACCACCTCCTCCAGCTCATGGCGCTCACCGCGATGGAGGAGCCGGCCTCCTTCGACGCGGCCTCGCTGCTGACCGAGAAGCTGAAGGTGTTCCGGGCCGTGAAGGTCCCGGACGACCTGGGCCGCAGCACGGTGCGCGGACAGTACGAGGGTGCCTGGCAGGGCGGCGCCAGGGTGCGCGGCTATCTGGAGGAGGAGGGCATCGACCCCTCCTCGAAGACCGACACCTACGCCGCGATCAAGCTCGGCGTGGACAACCGCCGCTGGGCGGGCGTCCCCTTCTACCTGCGTACCGGCAAGCGGCTGGGCCGCCGGGTCACCGAGATCGCGGTGGTCTTCCAGCGGGCGCCGCACTCCCCCTTCGACTCCACCGCCACCGAGGAACTCGGGCAGAACGCGGTCGTCATCCGGGTCCAGCCGGACGAAGGCATGACGGTCCGCTTCGGCTCCAAGGTGCCGGGCACGTCGATGGAGCTGCGGGACGTGACCATGGACTTCGCGTACGGCGAGTCGTTCACCGAGTCCAGCCCGGAGGCGTACGAACGGCTCATCCTGGACGTCCTGCTGGGGGACGCCAACCTGTTCCCCCGCCACCAGGAAGTGGAAGAGTCCTGGAGGATCCTCGACCCGATCGAGGAGTACTGGGCGTCGCACGGCCGGCCGGCGCGGTACACCTCGGGCAGCTGGGGCCCCGCGGAAGCCGACGAGATGCTCGCACGAGACGGACGGAGCTGGCGCAGGCCATGAAGATCGACCTGACCGACACCACGG
Source organism: Streptomyces sp. NPDC014676 (assembly GCF_043084105.1). Taxonomy (NCBI): domain Bacteria; kingdom Bacillati; phylum Actinomycetota; class Actinomycetes; order Kitasatosporales; family Streptomycetaceae; genus Streptomyces; species Streptomyces sp. NPDC014676. Next base: position 138,494 of record NZ_JBIBZI010000017.1, read on the forward strand.
CAAGCAAGGTCAACAAGGCGCTGGTGCAGGGCCGCCGCGCCATCGGCACACCGGCCGTGGGCATGGTCCTGACGATGGTGATCGTCACGGACGAGGAGAACGCCTACGACGCGATCAAGGCGGCCGAGGAGGCCTCGCACGAGCACCCCTCACGCACCCTGGTCGTGATCAAGCGGCACACCCGCAACCCGCGCGAGCGCACCCACCCCCGGCTGGACGCCGAGGTCCGGGTCGGTTCGGAGGCCGGCACCGGCGAGACGGTGGTGCTGCGGACCTACGGCGAGGTGTCCGACCACGCCGACTCGGTGGTGCTGCCGCTGCTGCTGCCGGACGCGCCGGTGGTGGTGTGGTGGCCGACGGACGCGCCCGAGAACCCGGCGCAGGACCCGCTGGGCGCGCTGGGGCAGCGCAGGATCACCGACCTGTACACGGCCGAGAACCCCATGGAGGTACTGGAGGCCCGGCGGCGCACCTACGCGCCCGGCGACACCGACCTCGCCTGGACCAGGCTGACGCTGTGGCGCTCCATGCTGGCGGCGGCGCTGGACCAGGCGCGGGCGACGGTGATCTCGGCGACCGTGGAGGCCGAGGCCGACAACCCGGCCGCCGAGCTGCTGGCGCGCTGGCTGGAGGCTCGGCTGCGGGTGACCGTCGACCGGGTGGTGACCGCGGGGCCCGTCGTCACGGCGGTCCGTCTCGGCACCGCGGACGGCGAGGTCGTCATCGACCGTCCCGAGGGCCCGCTGGCCACGCTGACCCTGCCGGGGCAGCCCCCGCGCCGGCTGGCGCTGAAGGTCCGTCCCACCTCCGAACTCATCGCCGAGGAGCTCAGGCGCCTCGACGCGGACGAGATGTACGCCGTCGCCCTGCGCGGCGAGGCCACCGAGGAGATCCCCGCCCATGTCTGACGTCCCCGAGCCGACCCGGCGCCCCCAGTGGACCGCCCTGGAGAACCACCGCGCGGACACGCTGCCCCGGCCGGACCTGCGCGAGCTGTTCGACGCCGACCCGTCCCGCGCCGAGCGGTACGTCGTGCACGTGGGCGACCTGCGCATCGACTACTCCAAGCACCTGGTCACCGACGAGACGCTCGCCCTGCTGCGCGAACTGGCCGAGGCCGCCGATGTGTCCGGGCTGCGTGACGCCATGTTCCGCGGTGAGCGGATCAACGTCACCGAGGACCGGGCCGTGCTGCACACCGCGCTGCGCGCCCCGCGGGACGCGGTGATCGAGGTCGACGGGGAGAACGTCGTCCCGGCCGTGCACGCCGTGCTCGACAGGATGGCCGACTTCGCCGGCCGGGTCCGCTCCGGCGCGTGGACGGGTCACACCGGCAAGCGCATCCGCAATGTCGTCAACATCGGCATCGGCGGTTCCGACCTCGGTCCGGCGATGGCGTACGAGGCGCTGCGCCCGTACACCGACCGCTCGCTGACGTTCCGGTTCGTGTCCAACGTGGACGGCGCCGACCTGCACGAGGCGACCCGGGACCTGGATCCGGCGGAGACGCTGTTCATCGTCGCCTCCAAGACCTTCACCACGATCGAGACGGTCACCAACGCCACCTCGGCACGGACCTGGCTGCTCAAGGGTCTGGGAGGTGACGAGAAGGCGGTGGCCCGGCATTTCGTCGCGCTGTCGACCAACGCCGAGAAGGTCACGGGCTTCGGCATCGACACGGCGAACATGTTCGAGTTCTGGGACTGGGTCGGGGGACGCTACTCCTACGACTCCGCGATCGGCCTGTCGCTGATGATCGCCATCGGCCCGGACCGCTTCCGGGAGATGCTCGACGGGTTCCGGATCGTCGACGAGCACTTCGTCAACGCTCCCGCCGAGGCCAACGCCCCGCTGCTGATGGGCCTGCTGGGCGTCTGGTACAACAACTTCCTCGACGCCCAGTCGCACGCGGTGCTGCCGTACTCGCACTACCTGTCGAAGTTCACCGCCTACCTCCAGCAGCTCGACATGGAGTCCAACGGCAAGTCGGTGGACCGGCAGGGGCGTCCCGTCGGCTGGCAGACGGGACCGGTGGTGTGGGGCACGCCCGGCACCAACGGGCAGCACGCCTACTACCAGTTGATCCACCAGGGGACGAAGCTGATCCCGGCCGACCTGATCGGCTTCGCCCGCCCGGTCGCCGAGCTGAGCGACGAACTCAAGGCGCAGCACGACCTGTTGATGGCCAACCTGTTCGCGCAGGGCCAGGCCCTCGCGTTCGGCAAGACCGCCGAGGAGGTGCGGGCGGAGGGCGTGCCCGAGGAGCAGGTGCCGCACCGCACCTTCCGGGGCAACCACCCCACCACGACCATCCTGGCCACCGAACCGACCCCCTCGGTGCTCGGCCAGCTGATCGCGCTGTACGAGCACAAGGTGTTCGTCCAGGGCGCCGTCTGGGACATCGACTCCTTCGACCAGTGGGGCGTCGAACTCGGCAAGGTGCTCGCCAAGCGCGTCGAGCCCGCCCTCTCCGAAGGCGCCGACGTCCCCGGCCTCGACCCGTCCACGGCCGCGCTGGTGGCCGCCTACCGCGAACTCAGGAAGTGAACTGACATGGAGATCGGTCTTGTTGGGCTCGGCAAGATGGGCGGCAACATGCGCGAGCGCCTCCGCAACGCCGGCCACACCGTCATCGGGTACGACACCAATCCCGAGCTCTCCGACGTCGACCACCTGTCCGACCTCGTCGTCCGGCTCGAAAGGCCGCGCGCGGTGTGGGTGATGGTGCCGGCCGGCGCCGTCACCCAGCAGGTCGTCGACCAGCTCGGAAGCCTGCTCAGGCCCGGCGACACGGTCGTCGACGGCGGCAACTCCCGCTGGACGGACGACGAGAAGCACGCCAAGGAGCTGGGCGCCCGGGGCATCGGCTTCGTCGACGCGGGTGTCTCGGGCGGCGTGTGGGGCCTGAAGAACGGCTACGCCCTGATGGTCGGCGGCGACGAGGAGCACGTGGAGCGGCTGAAGCCGATCTTCGACGCGCTCAAGCCGGAGGGTCCGTACGGTTATGTCCACGCGGGCAAGGTGGGCGCCGGGCACTTCGCGAAGATGGTCCACAACGGCATCGAGTACGCCATGATGCAGGCCTACGCCGAGGGCTGGGAGCTCCTGGAGAAGGTCGACTCGGTGGACAACGTCCGGGAGGTGTTCCGCTCCTGGCAGGAGGGCACCGTCATCCGCTCCTGGCTGCTCGACCTCGCGGTGAACGCCCTCGACGAGGACCAGCACCTGGAGCGGCTGCGCGGATACGCCGAGGACTCGGGCGAGGGCCGCTGGACCGTGGAGGCGGCCATCGACAACGCCGTGCCGCTGCCGGCGATCACCGCCTCGCTGTTCGCGCGGTTCGCCTCGCGCCAGGAGGACTCGCCGCAGATGAAGATGATCGCGGCGCTGCGCAAGCAGTTCGGCGGCCACGCCGTCGAGTCGGCGAAGAAGGCGTAACGACCGTGGGGGATCTGCTGCTGGCCCGGCACGGCGAGACGGAGTGGAGCAGGGCGGGCCGGCACACCGGCCGGACCGATCTTCCGCTGACCCCGGCCGGTGAGGCCCAGGCCAAGTCCCTCGCGCCGCTGCTGGCGGGGCGGGCCTTCGGGCTGGTCCTCGCCAGTCCGCTGGTCCGCGCCCGGCACACCGCCGAGCTGGCGGGACTGACCGGAGTGGTGGAGGAGCCGGACCTGCGGGAGTGGGACTACGGCGGCTACGAGGGGATCACCACCGCGGAGATCCACCGCACCCGGCCCGGCTGGGACCTGTGGACCGACGGGGTGCCGCCCGGCCGGGAGTTCCCCGGCGAGTCCCCGGAGCAGGTCGGCGAGCGCGCGGACCGGGTGCTGTCCCGGGTGGCCGGGGCGCTGGAGGAGGGGGACGTGATGCTGGTGGCGCACGGCCACCTGCTCCGCGTCCTGACGGCCCGCCGCCTGGGCCTGCCACCGTCCGCCGGACGCCTGTTCCGCCTGGAGACGGGTACCCTGAGCCGCCTGTCGCTGGAGCACGGCCGCCCGGTGATCGCGGAGTGGAACACACGGCCGTGATCCGTGGGCCGGACCCCGGTCACCCGCCCCGGGCGGCTGCGGCCGGGGCCGGCCTCTGTTCCACCCGGCTCTCCGGCAGGGTGCGGCCCGTCACCCCTGCGCGCGGTTGCGGGCCGGGAGAAGAGGGGCCGGCGGACACCGGCGCCGCGGCCCGTGCCGCGATCTCCACGGCCCGGTAAGGGCTCGGGCACTCAGCCGCCCGTGTGTGTCTGTGCCGCGTGCTGGGCGGCCAGGCGGACCGGGGCGTTGCGGGCGCCGTAGCCGCGGTGGGCGCCGTCGCGCTGGACGAGTTCGAAGAAGACGCGGCCGACGGTGAGGGTGTAGCAGTGGCGCAGGGTGCCGTGCTCGTCGGCGTCGTAGAGGATGCCCAGGTCGCGGTAGGTCTCCAGCTCGCCGTCGGCGAACTCGTGGCGGGCCGCGAGGTCGTCGTAGTAGTTCGCCGGGATGGGCAGCAGCCGGCCGCCCGCGTCGCGGAAGCGGCGGGCCGCGGCGACCACGTCGTCGGTGGCGAGCGCGATGTGCTGGGCGTGCACGGTGTCGTCCGTGGGCGCGGCACCGACACCGAGGGCGATCCGGACACTGCCGTCGGCGTTGCCGACCGCGCGGCTGCGCTGCAGGCCGTAGGGGTCGGCGAGGTCCACGCTCTCGTCGGCGCTCAGCCCGAGCACGCTGCGGTGGAAGAGGGCCGCCTCGTCGAAGTGGTGCCAGGGCTGGGTGAGGGCGAGATGGTCGATGTGCCGTACGGCCGTGGCGGCGGGGGCGTGCTCCACGTCCGCGAAGTCGGACCGCCAGCCGCCGGAGAGCGTCCGGGTGCCGCAGAAGAACAGTTCCGTGCCGTCGGGCGCGGCCACCGCGTCGAGCGGGGCGTCCTCGGGGGCGCGGCGGCGCGGCAGTACGGGCGCCAGCAGGGCCTCCGCGCGGCGGGCGGCACCGGCGGCGTCGGGTGACTCGAGGCCGACGGCCGCGAGCCGGGTGCCGTCACGGCGTACGGCCGCCCCGGTGTTGACGAGGATCCGGGCCTTGCCCTGCTGCCACAGGTCGACGGGTTTGCCGCGGTGCCGGGCGGTGCGGGCGAAGCCCAGCGCGTCGAGCAGACCCGCGAGGGGGTCCGCGTCGGGCGTGACGAGTTCGGCGAAGGCGAACCCGGTGGGGACGACGGGGGCCGGAAGTTCGGCCACGCCCACCTCCTCCTGGAGCATCAGCAGGGAGCGTCGGGCGTCCACGGCGGTCGGTCCGGCCTCGGCCTGCCGGACGACGTCGTTGAAGACCTCCAGGGAGAGGGGCCCGGCGTAGCCGGTGCGCAGCACGTGGCGGACCAGTCCGGCGACGTCGAAGCCGCCCTGGCCGGGGAAGCAGCGGTGGTGGCGGCTCCACTGCAGCACGTCCATCGCGGGCAGCGGGGCGTCGGCGAGCTGGAGGAAGAAGATCTTCTCGCCGGGGATGTCCTCGATGCCCCGGGGGTCACTGCCGCGCGAGAGGATGTGGAAGCTGTCCAGACAGGTCCCGAGCGCGGGATGCCCGGCCGCCTCGACGATGCGCCAGGCGTGGTCGTACGTACTGACGTGCCGCCCCCAGGCCAGCGCCTCGTACGCCACCCGGATGCCGAAGTCGTCCGCCAGGTCGGCCAGTTCGCTCAGCTGCCGCGCGGCGAGGGCGTCGTCGTCGACGGCGGACGGGTCGACGCTGGAGCAGACGAGGACCGTGTCGGCGCCCAGCCTGCGCATCAGCTCGAACGTGTGCCGGGCGCGGCGCAGATTGCGGGCGAAGAGGTCCGCGGGCACGGCCTCGACGTCCCGCAGCGGCTGGTAGAGGTCGATGCCCAGGCCGAGGTCGGCGCAGCGGGCGCGGATCTCCTCGGGGGTGAGCACCGCGGTGAGCAGGTCGTTCTCGAAGATCTCCACGCCGTCGAAGCCGGCCCGTGCCGCGGCCGTGAGCTTCTCGGTGAGGGAGCCGCTGAGGGAGACGGTGGCGATGGACGTACGCACGTCGGTACCTCTTGCTTCTGTGGGGCTTCTCGGTCTCTCGGGCTTCCCGGTCTACTTCGGCGCCCCGACGGCGCCGTCGGTCAGCTCGGTGAGGTCCGCGAGCATCCGCGCGCTGTCGGGTTCCCGGCCGGTGAACAGGCGGAACGCGTCGGCGGCCTGGAAGGCGGCCATGCCGCCGCCGTCGAGGGTGGCGCAGCCGGCCGCGCGGGCGGTGCGCAGCAACTCGGTCTCCAGCGGGCGGTAGACGACCTCGGCGACCCACAGTCCGGGGTGCAGCAGCCCGGCCGGCAGGGGCAGGCCGGGGTGGGCGGCCATGCCGGTGGGGGTGGCGTGCACGAGGCCGTCGGCGGCGCCGAGCAGCTCCGGCAGCCGGTCCGGGGGCGCGGCGGCGGCGCGGCCCGGTCCGAAGCCGCGGTTCAGCGCGGCGGCGAGGTCGGCGGCCCGCTCGGGCAGCGCGTCGACGACGGTGACCCGTTCGGCGCCGAGGGTGAGCGTGGCGTGCGCGACGGCCGCGCCGGCGCCGCCCGCGCCGAGCTGCACGACCCGTTCCAGCGGGGCGTCGGGCAGACCGCGGGCGAAGGCGGCGGCGAAGCCGGTGACGTCCGTGTTGTGGCCGATGGCGCGCCCGCCCTCGAACACGACGGTGTTGACCGCGCCGAGCGCCTCGGCCCGCGGGTCGAGGGCGTCCAGGTGCTCGACGACGAGCCGCTTGCACGGGTGGGTGATGTTGAGCCCGTCGAAACCGAGCAGCCGGGCGGCGCGCAGCAGCTCGCCCACCGCCTCGGGCGGGACACCGATCGTGTCGAGGTCGAGGAGTCGGTAGAGACAACGCAGGCCCTGCCGGCCGGCTTCCCGCTCGTGCAGCGCGGGGCTGAGCGAGGGGCCGATGCCGGAGCCGATCAGCCCGACGAGATACGAGTCCTTGAGCACCGCGGACCTCCAGAGGCGGCTCACTAATGTACGAACCAGTACGTTAGCTATATCAGCCGTCCGGTGCCCGCGGGAAGACCCGTCGGGCCGGGCGAGGGGCTGCTTCTAGAATCACCGGCACCGCACCCCCGGCCCGAAGGGACCCGATGACCAGCGTCGAAGAACCGGCACGGCCCGGCGAGCGCATCCGTGACGCCGCCCGCACCAGGGCCGAGATCCTCGACGTGGCGACGCGGGAGTTCTCCCGGGCCGGCTACGACGGGGCCCGCGTCGACGAGATCGCCGCCCGCACCCGCACCACCAAGCGGATGATCTACTACTACTTCGGCGGCAAGGAGCAGCTGTTCACGGCCGTGCTGGAGCGGGCGTACGGGGTGATCCGCGAGGCCGAGCAGCAGTTGGACGTGGACCATCTGGACCCGGTGGCGGCCATCCGGCGGCTGGCGGAGCTGACGTTCGACCACCATGAGCGGCACCCGGACTTCATCCGCCTGGTCGGCATCGAGAACATCCACGGCGCGGAGCACATCGCGGCCTCCGAGGAACTGGGCCGGATGGGCTCGCCCGCGCTGGACGTGATCCGCCGGATCCTGGCGGCCGGACAGGAGTCGGGGCTGTTCACGGCCGACGTCGACGCCGTGGACCTGCATGCGATGATCAGTTCCTTCTGCTTCTTCCGGGTGTCCAACCGGCACACCTTCGGCGCGCTGTTCGGCCGCGACCTGGTGGCCCCTGACCGGCGCGAGCACTACCGGGCGATGCTGGGCGACATGGTGATCGCCTATCTGACGGCGGAACGCACGGCGGACTGAGCCCTGCCCAGGACCTGACCGAAGTCCGTACGACGCGACCCCTTGACAGTGCGTGCGGCCGGGCGCAGCATCCCTACCCAGCCGCTACTAACTACCCAGTGGGTTAATTAGCACCTCGGCACCTCCCCTCCGCTCGTCCTCCGCGTACCGTCGTGGAGTCCCCCGAAGGAGCACGCCGTGACCGTCCCCGCACCGCCCCGCGACGCCTCCCCGCCCGGACAGCCGAAGAAGGCGGCGGCCGCCGCCTGGATCGGCAGCGCATTGGAGTACTACGACTTCTTCATCTACGGCAGCGCGGCCGCGCTGATCTTCCCGGAGATCTTCTTCGACGACTCCGACCCGGCCACCGCGACCCTGCTGTCGCTGGCCACGTTCGGTGTCGCCTACGCGGCCCGGCCCATCGGCGCGCTCTTCCTCGGGCACATCGGGGACCGGCTCGGCCGCAAGAAGATCATGGTCTTCACGCTGATGCTGATGGGCCTGTCGACCTTCCTCATCGGCTGTCTGCCCACCCGCGCCCAGGTCGGCTCCCTCGCCCCGGTCCTGCTGGTGCTGTGCCGGGTGCTGCAGGGCATCTCGGCGGCCGGCGAGCAGGCCAGCGCGAACTCGATGACGCTGGAACACGCGCCGCCGGACCGGCGTGGCTTCTTCACCAGCTTCACCCTCAGCGGCACGCAGGGCGGCCAGTTGCTGGCCACGCTGGTCTTCATCCCGATCGCCGCGCTGCCCGAGGAGCAGCTGCTCTCCTGGGGCTGGCGGGTGCCGTTCTGGCTGAGCGTCGCGGTCGCCGTCGTCGGGTGGGTCATCCGCCGCAGGCTGGACGAGACACCGGCGTTCGAGCAGCAGACCGCCGGCGAGGGGGTCGTGAAGCTGCCGCTGGTGGTGCTGCTGCGCGAGCACTGGGCGGACGTCCTGCGGGTGGTCGCGGGCGCGCTGATCGCCTCGGTCAGCACCATCTTCACGGTGTGGGCGCTGGCGTACGCCACCGGTGACACGGTCGGCATGTCCCGCTCGTCGATGCTGTGGGTGGGCGCGCTGGCCAATGTCGTCGCGCTGGCCGCGATCCCCCTGTGGGCCGCGCTCTCCGACCGGGTGGGCCGCCGTCCCGTCTATCTGATCGGTGCCGTCGGCAGCGCGGTGACGATGTTCCTCTACCTGTGGGCGATCTCCACGGGCAGCTACCCGCTCACCCTGTTCCTCGGGATCGTCGCGTTCGGCGTGGTCTACAGCGCCGCGAACGGTGTGTGGCCGTCCTTCTACGGCGAGATGTTCCCGACCAGGGTCCGGCTGTCAGGCGTGGCGATCGGCACGCAGATCGGCTTCGCGGTGGCCGGGTTCGCGGTCACGTTCGCCGCGCGGATCGCGGGTCCGGACGGCGACGACTGGACGGCGGTGGCCCTCTTCACGGCCGCTCTGTGCGTGCCCCCGGTCATCGCGGCGGTCACGGCCCGCGAGACCCATCGCGTCCCCGCCGAACGGCTCGGTGAACGTGCCGTCGAGGAGGGCGCGGAGCGGCCGGAGAAGGTGACGGCCTGATCCGTGCCGAGGGCGTCCCCGACCGGTCAGGAATCGAGAAGCGCGGGTGGGCACGGGCCGCCTAGCCTAGCCTTGCCGCGATGGGGACGCCGGCGGGGACCGCGCACACGGTCCCCGCCCGACGGAGGGGAACGACGAGCATGACCACGAGGACAGAGCAGCAGCCGGCCGGGCCGCACGCCGCCGACAGCCATGATCTGATCCGCGTGCACGGGGCGCGTGAGAACAACCTCAAGGACGTCAGCATCGAGATCCCCAAGCGGCGGCTGACGGTGTTCACCGGTGTCTCCGGCTCGGGCAAGAGCTCCCTGGTGTTCGACACGATCGCCGCCGAGTCGCAGCGGCTGATCAACGAGACCTACAGCGCGTTCCTCCAGGGTTTCATGCCGAACCTGGCCCGTCCCGAGGTCGACGTGCTCGACGGTCTGACCACCGCCATCACCGTCGACCAGCAGCGGATGGGCTCCGACCCCCGCTCCACCGTCGGCACCGCCACCGACGCCAACGCGATGCTGCGCATCCTCTTCAGCCGGCTCGGCACGCCGCACATCGGCCCGCCCGCCGCGTACTCCTTCAACGTCGCCTCGGTCTCGGCGACCGGCGGCTTCACCGTGGACCGCGGCTCCGAGAAGACGAAGACCGAGAAGGTCAGCTTCAGCCGCACCGGCGGCATGTGCACGCGCTGCGAGGGCCGGGGCACCGTCTCCGACATCGACCTCACACAACTGTTCGACGACTCCAAGTCGCTCTCCGAGGACCCCTTCACCATCCCCGGCTACACCGGTGACGGCTGGGTGGTGCGGGTCATCGCCGAGTCGGGCTTCTTCGACAAGGAGAAGCCGATCCGCGAGTACGGCAAGAAGGAGCGGCACGACTTCCTGTACCGCGAGCCGACCAAGGTGAAGATCAACGGGGTCAACCTCACCTACGAGGGGCTGATCCCGAAGATCCAGAAGTCGTTCCTGTCCAAGGACCGCGAGTCGATGCAGCCGCACATCCGGGCCTTCGTGGACCGGGCGGTCACCTTCACCGAGTGCCCCGAGTGCGACGGCACCCGGCTCAGCGAGCTCGCCCGCTCCTCGAAGATCGACGGGGTCAGCATCGCCGACGCCTGCGCCATGGAGATCCGTGACTTGGCCGCATGGGTCCGCGGGCTGACGGAGCCGTCGGTGACGCCGCTGCTGGCCAAGCTCCAGCACACCCTCGACTCGTTCGTGGAGATCGGCCTCGGCTACCTCTCGCTCGACCGCGCCTCGGGCACGCTCTCCGGCGGTGAGGCGCAGCGCACCAAGATGATCCGCCACCTCGGCTCCTCGCTCACCGACGTCACCTACGTCTTCGACGAGCCCTCGATCGGCCTGCACCCGCACGACATCCAGCGGATGAACAACCTGCTGCTGCGGCTGCGGGACAAGGGCAACACGGTGCTGGTGGTGGAGCACAAGCCGGAGACGATCGCCATCGCCGACCACGTCGTGGACCTCGGTCCCGGCGCCGGCACGGCGGGCGGCACCGTCTGCTTCGAGGGCACCGTCGACGGCCTGCGGGCGAGCGACACCGTCACCGGCCGCCACCTCGACGACCGGGCCAGGCTGAAGGAGAAGGTCCGCGAGGCCACCGGCGCGCTGGAGATCCGCGGCGCGAACGCCAACAACCTCCAGGACGTCGACGTCGACATCCCGCTCGGTGTGCTCTGCGTCGTCACCGGCGTCGCCGGCTCCGGCAAGAGCTCCCTCGTCCACGGTTCCATACCGGCCTCCGAGGGCGTGGTCTCGGTGGACCAGACCCCGATCCGCGGCTCGCGCCGCAGCAACCCGGCGACGTACACGGGGCTGCTCGACCCGATCCGCAAGGCGTTCGCCAAGGCCAACGGCGTCAAGCCGGCCCTGTTCAGCGCCAACTCCGAGGGCGCCTGCCCCACCTGCAACGGCGCCGGCGTCATCTACACCGACCTGGCGATCATGCAGAGCACCGCCACGACCTGCGAGGACTGCGGGGGCAAGCGGTTCGACGCGTCGGTCCTTGAGTACCGCTTCGGCGGCCGGGACATCAGCGAGGTGCTCGCGATGTCGGTGACCGAGGCCGAGGAGTTCTTCCGCGAGGGCGCGTCACGCATCCCGGCCGCGCACCGGATCGTGGAGCGGATGGCGGACGTCGGGCTCGGCTACCTCACCCTCGGCCAGCCGCTCACCACGCTCTCCGGCGGTGAGCGGCAGCGGCTGAAACTGGCCGTCCACATGGCCGACAAGGGCGGGGTGTACGTCCTCGACGAGCCGACCACCGGTCTGCACCTGGCCGACGTGGAGCAGCTGCTCGGCCTGCTCGACCGGCTCGTGGACTCCGGGAAGTCGGTCATCGTCATCGAGCACCACCAGGCGGTGATGGCGCACGCCGACTGGATCGTCGACCTCGGCCCCGGGGCCGGTCACGACGGCGGCCGGATCGTCTTCGAGGGCACCCCCGCCGACCTGGTCGCCGCCCGCGCCGGCCTCACGGGCGAGCACCTCGCGGAGTACGTCGGCGCCTGAGCCACGCACGGTACGCGCCGGGGTGTCCTTCGGTCACGCCCCGGCGCGGCGCGGGATGCCGTACGCCCGTTCCACACGCAGGCGCAGCACCAGGCGCCGGTCGCGGACCATCGCGGCGCGGTAGTCGTCCCAGTCGGCGTGCTCGCCGTTGACGTCGCGGTACAGCCGGATCAGTTCCTCCACCGTCTCGTCGTACAGGTTCCCGGCGACGGGCGACAGGTCGGCGGTGCCCTCGGCGACCGTGTAGGCCCACCGGTCGTCGGTGGTGACGTGGTAGGAGGCGCGGGGGTCGCGCCGCAGGTTGCGGGTCTTGGCCCGGTCGTCGGTGAGCGAGACGCGGATGACCCGCTCGTCGGGGTAGTAAGCGTGCATGACGTTCGACAGCTGGGGCCGTCCGTCGCGTTTCAGGGTGACGAGCACCCCGTCGTGCCGCTCGGAGAGCAGGGCGAGCAGTGCGTTCTGTTCGGCGTCCTGGGTCATGACTCGTTCAACGGCCCGCACCGGGCCGGTGTTCCTCCGAGGGGAGCGAGGAGAACGATGACAGTGCTGCGGCAAGAGGCCGCTCCCGCCGAGGCCGGACTGGACGCGGGGGCGCTGGAGCGCCTGGACCGGCATTTCGCCCGCCGGGTCGACGAGGGGAGGCTGCCCGGGTTCCTGGTGGCCGTCGCCCGGGGCGGGCGCGTCGCCCACCTCACGGCGTACGGGGCCCGGGACGTCGCGGCGGGCCTGCCCGTGGAGAGCGACACCCTGTGGCGGATCTACTCCATGACCAAGCCGGTGACGGCCGTCGCCGCGCTGATGCTGATGGAGGAGGGCCGTCTGTCGCTGGACGATCCGGTCGGCCGCCACCTGCCGTCGTTCGCACGGCCTCGCGTGTACGAGGGCGGATCGGGTGACGGGGTGCGGACCCGCCCTCCCGCCGGCCCTCTCCTCGTACGGCACCTGATGACGCACACCGCCGGCCTGACGTTCGCCTTCTACCACTCCCACCCCGTCGACGCGCTGTACCGCGCGGCCGGGCTGGAGTCGTCGGTGGCGCCGGGTGCGGATCTCGCGGGGACGACCGAGGTGTACGCGCGTCTGCCGCTGCAGTTCGATCCGGGCACGCAGTGGAACTACTCGGTCGCCTCGAACGTACTGGGGCGGATCGTCGAGGTGGTGTCGGGCCGGCCGCTCGACGTGTTCCTCGCCGAACGGGTCTTCCGGCCGCTCGGCATGACGGACGCCGGTTTCGAGGTCACCGACGAGCAGGCGGAGCGGCTCGCGGAGATGTACGGGGAGTCCGACGACGGCGGCATCGAGCCGATCGAGGGGCTGCCGCTGCGGGGCCGGCCCCGGTTCCTGTCCGGCAGCGGCGGCATGGTGGCGTCCGCCCACGACTTCCACCGCTTCATGGAGCTGCTGCGCCGCCGCGGCGAACTCGACGGCGTGCGCCTGCTCTCCCCGGCGACCGTGGACCTGATGACCCGCAACCACCTCCCCGGCGGCGCCGACCTGCGCGCCTTCGGCAGCCGCCCCGCACACGACGTGCCCGGCAACGAGGGCGTCGGCTTCGGCCTCGGCGTCTCCGTCGTCGTCGACCCGTCCCGTACGCAGGCTCCGTCCGCCCCCGGCAGCTACGGCTGGAGCGGGGTGGCCACGACCACGTTCTGGGTCGACCCGGGCCGCGACCTGACCGTGCAGTTCTACACGCAGGTGCGGCCCAGGTCGTCCCACACCGTCTTCCGGGACCTCAAGCGGCTGGTGCACGAGGCGGTGACGCGCTGACCGCGGGGCCGGGTCAGGACAGGTGCGCCACGGCGTCCAGATGGGGCAGGTGATGGTCGAGGCGTTCCCGCTTGGTGCGCAGATAGGTGATGTTGTTCTCGCACGGCGGTATCAGCAGCGGCACCTGCTCGGCGACCTGGACGCCGTGCCGGACCAACGCCTCGCGCTTGCGCGGGTTGTTGGACATCAGCCGCACCGAGCGCACGCCCAGGTCCTGGAGGATCCCGGCGGCGACACCGTAGTCGCGGGCGTCCACCGGGAACCCGAGCGCCAGGTTCGCCTCGACGGTGTCCAGGCCCTCCGCCTGCAGGGCCATCGCCCGCAGCTTGCCGAGGAGTCCGATGCCGCGGCCCTCGTGGCCCCTCAAGTAGACGACCACGCCCGCCCCTTCGGCGACGACCGCGCGCAGCGCCGACGCCAGCTGGTCGCCGCACTCGCAGTGCTGCGAGCCGAAGGCGTCCCCGGTCAGGCACTCCGAGTGCAGCCGGGTGAGGACACCGTCCGCGCCGATGTCGCCGTACACCAGGGCGACCTGCTCGTCACCGCGGTCGTGGTCCAGGTAGCCGACCGCCTGGAACGTGCCGTACACGGTGGGCAGCGGCGCATTCACGACGCGTTCCACACCGGTCCGCCGAGGGGTCTTCTTGCCGAGTACGCCTACTTTTTCTGTCATGATTCTCGAGTTCCTAAGCAGAGACGAAAGGCCGTGACGATATGGGTGGTTCACAAAAGCGGTCGGCGGCATACGGCCCGGTGCACGGTCTGTTGCCGGCGGATACTACAGAGGATGTACGGACGCGGGGAGCCGGCGTCTCACGGCAGATCGCGGTACTTCCGGTCGGGAGTTTCGAACAGCACGGTCCGTTCCTGCCGTTGGCGACCGACACGCTGGTCGCCTGTGCGATCGCGCGGGAGATCGCCGACGCCTTTCCGGTGCACCTCCTCCCTCCGGTGACGATCTCCTGCTCCCACGAGCACGCGGCCTGGCCGGGGACCGTCTCCCTCTCCTCCGTCACGCTCCACGCGGTGATACGGGACATCGCCGACTCGCTCCGCAGGTCGGGCACGGACACCCTGGTGCTGGTCAACGGGCACGGCGGGAACTACGTCCTGGGCAACGTCGTCCAGGAGTCCTCCGCCCGCGGTGAGCGGATGGCGCTGTTCCCGGCCCCGGAGGACTGGGAGACGGCGCGTGTACGGGCCGGCGTCGCCACGTCCCTCCTCACCGACATGCACGCGGGCGAAATCGAGACCTCCATTCTTCTCCACAGCCATCCCGAATCGCTCCGCCCCGGTTATGAGACCTCCGATCACATCACGGACGACCGCCGTCATCTCCTCACCACCGGCATGTCCGCCTACACCGATTCCGGTGTCATCGGCCGCCCTTCTCTGGGCACGGCGGAAAAGGGCAGGGAAATCCTGGCAAGCCTGGTGGATTCGTTCGCCGCGTATTTCTCGCTGCTGACGTCACCTCCCGGCCCGTCCGGGGGAGTCCGAGAACAAGGGGCACATCCCAGCCCGTCCGGGGGTGCCCCCTCCGGGGGAGTTTGAGGACGAGGCCGGAGGCCGGCCGGGGGTCCGGGGGCAGCGCCCCCGGGGACGGGAAGGGAAGGGGCGGCGGGGGCGACACCATCACGCCCGTCACCCCGCACCCCCGCGTACCACCGCCCGACCAGCACCACCGCACCCGGCAGGCTGGCCACCAGACTGAGCACCCCGTAGACGACCGCGACGGTCAGCCCCCGCCCCGCCCCGAGCCCCGCCGCCCCGAACGCCCACGCGGTGACCCCCTCCCGGGGCCCCCACCCGCCCACGTTCAGCGGCAGTCCCATCGCCAGCAACGCCAGCACGGCCAGCGGCAGCAGTTCCGCCACGGACGCGTCCGCTCCGGCGACCTCGGCGGCCAGGACGAACATGGCGACGTACCCGGTCAGTACGACGACGGAGGAGACAAGCACACCAGGCGCGTTGCGCTGCGAGAACAACCCCTCGCGTGCCTCCGCGAGCACCCCGGAGGCAACCCCACGTCGCCCCGGCGCCCGGTTCATCCGCACCGCCAGCACCACCGCACAGGCCCCCAGCACACCGAGCCCTACCACCGGCACGGCCTGCCGCACTTCGTCGAGCACCGGCGACGGCATGCTCACCAGCACCACCGCTCCCACGGCGAACAGCGCGACCTGCCCGGCGGTCCGCTCCAGCACCACCGCCCGCACTCCCCGCCCCATGTCCCCGGCGCTCCGCCCGTGCCGCACGGCCCGGTGGACGTCGCCCAGCACGCCCCCGGGCAGCGCCGCGTTGAGGAACAGGGCACGGTAGTAATCGGCGACAGCGGCCCCCAGCGGCAGCCGGATCCCGATGCCCCGAGCGACCAGCGCCCAGCGCCACGCGCTGAACACGGTGGTCACCAGCCCGATCCCGAGCCCCGCGAGCAGCGTCGGCCCGTCGATACGGCGCAGCCCCTCCATCAGGACCCCCGTGTCGACGCGCCACAGCAGGACCGCGAGGATCACGAGACCGCCGAGCGTGCCGAGACGGGTGCGCACGGCAGGGGTGTTGAGCCGGGCCGGAACACCGCGGAACCGCACGCTCATGCGACCCCGTCCACCGGCCGGCACAGCGCGAGCAGATCACTGTGGTGGACGACGACCCGCAGCTCCCCCGCCGCACACGCTTCCAGCCGCTCGGCCAGGTAACCGTCGGCGCGCGACGCCAGTTCCGGCCGCTCCTCCACCGCCGCACCGACCCACCCCCGCAGCCACTGCTCGGTCAGCGCGGCCTCCCCGGGGCCGAGCCGCCAGGGGCTCGGGGTGATCCGTACCGTCGCACCGTGCTCGGTGAACGCCTCGGCGGCCACCGTGACCGCGTCCGGCCCGAGCAGCCCGCCCCTTCGCTGGTGGGCGTTGAACGCCTCCGTGATCTCCCGGTCCAGCGGGTGCGGCTCGGTCAGCTCCACCCGTCCGGCCACCGACAACGTCAGCAGGGCCGGGCAGCCGGCTCCCGCGCAGGCGGCGGCGAGGGCGCCGACCTCCTCGCGGGTGAGGACGTCGAGCAGCGCGGACGCCGTCACCAGGGAGGCACCGGCCAGCGCGTCGGAGGTGAGCCGGGCGACGTCACCGCGCCGGGTCTCGACGGTGACATGGCTGCCGTCGGCGGCGGAACGCGGGGAGGCGACGGCGGCGAAGTGCAGCAGATAGGGGTCGCGGTCGTGCAGGACCCAGTGCTGGGCGCCGTCGAGACGGGGGGCGAGCCAGCGCCCCATCGAGCCGGTGCCGCAGCCGATGTCGTGGATGACGAGACCGTCCGCCCGGCGCGGCAGGTTGGCGATCCGGATGCGCAGCGGGTCCAGCAGATCGTACGACCGGGCGGCGGCGTCGGCGGGCTCCCGCAGTCGCAGCCACTCGGGCGCGTAGCGGGCCGGTTCGTCGTCGCCGGTGTCCCGCAGCCGCAGGGTGGCCCGCTCCCCGGGGCGGGGCGTGGGGCCCGCACCGGGGATGACCTCCCGGGTGCCGGGCGGGGCCGGGATCGTCCCGCCGTACTGGGTGGTGGTCGCCTGTTCGGTCATGCGGCCCTCCGGGGTTCGGTGGGAAGCCGGCGCAGTACCGCCGCCAGGCTCTGTGCGGTGCTCGCCCAGCCGCCGAGTGCGGCTCGCCGGCCGCGGGCGGCGGCCTTGAGCCGGCGCCTCACGTCCGCCTCGCCGAACCAGCCGCGCAGTTCCGCGGCGATGGCGGCGGGGTTCTCCGGCGGGACGAGGATGCCGGGCACTCCCCCGTCGGGTGCGCGGCCGACCGCTTCGGGCAGCCCGCCGACGTCGGTCGCCAGCACGGGGATGCCGCGCGCCAGCGCCTCGGTGACCGCCATGCCGTACGTCTCCGCGTACGAGGTGAGCACCATGAGGTCGGCGGTGGCGTAGCTGGCGTCGAGTGCGGCCCCGGTCTGCGGGCCGGTCAGCTCCAGCCGGTCCTCGAGGCCGTGTGCGCGGATGAGTCCGCGCAGCTGGGCGACGTACTCGGGGTCGTGCCCCAGCCCGCCGACGAGCGCGCAGCTCCACGGCAGGTCGGCCACCGCCGCCAGGGCCTCGACGAGCCGGTGCTGTCCCTTGCGCGGGGTCACGGCGGCCACGCACAGCAGCCGGGAGACGCCGTCGGTGCCGGGCGCGAGGGGCGCGATGTCGGCGCCGGGGGCGGCGACGTGGACCCGGTCGGGGGCCAGGCCGTGGTGGGAGACGAGACGGCGTACGGCCCAGTCGCTGGTGGCGATCACCGCGGGTACCGCCCGCAGGACCGCGCGCTCGCGGGCGTCCAGTTCGGCGGCGACGGCCGCGTCGAGCCCGGTCTCGTCGCCGAGCGGCAGATGCACGAGGACGGCCATGCGCAGCCGGCCCTCCTCCGCCTGGGGGACGACGATCTCGGGCACCCCGCAGGCGACCAGCCCGTCGAGCAGGACGACGGCGCCGTCCGGCAGTTCGCGCAGGGTGCGGGCGAGTTCGGCGCGGGCGGCGGCGTCCGGCCGGGGCCAGTCACCGGCCACGGCGTGCCGGTGCACCTGCCAGCCGAAGCCGGGCAGGTCCAGGCACACGCGCCGGTCGTAGGCGTTGCCGCCGCTCGGCGTGGCCGGGTCGTCGACACCGCCCGGCATCACGAAGTGCACGGAGCGCAGGGACATGGGGATGATCCCGCCGTTCCTCGGAAAGGACGCCTGCCGGGGAACGTAGTCCAGGCGGGCGGTGCCGGCCCGGTGGGGGGCCGTGCCGGTCACGTCCATGGTCGTGTCGGTCACAGCGCACGCTCGTAACTCGCCCAGGCGATGTGCGACTCGTGCAGGGTGACGGCGATGCCCGCGATGCCCTTGGCTCCCTCGCCCAGCGCCCCTTTGCGGATGCGTTCGGCGAGCCGGTCGGCGATGACCTTGGCCAGGTACTCCGTGGAGGTGTTGACCCCCGCGAAGTCGGGTTCGTTGTCGAGGTTGCGGTAGTTCAGCTCGCCGACGACGGCTCCGAGTTCCTGTGTGGCCAGGCCGATGTCGACGACGATGTTGTCCTCGTCCAACTGTTCGCGCCGGAACGTGGCGTCCACGAGGAACGTGGCCCCGTGCAGGCGCTGGGCCGGTCCGAAGACCTCGCCGCGGAAGCTGTGGGCGATCATGATGTGATCGCGGACGGTGATGCTGAACAACGGACGACCCTCCAGGTGCGGCGCGTCTGCTCCCCGGCCGATCTCCGACGGGGATGCCGTGTAGTACGGCTGACTGTCTTCCCCTGTTCAGCGTCCGCCACGTCTTTTCTCAGGTCAGGCGTGCCGGCCCCGCTACGGGGTGTCGTAGCGCACGCGGTGGCACAGGGCCGGTGTCTTTCCGGAGGCGAGGCGGGGCATGACGTCGGGCAGTTCCTCGAAGGCGGACTCGCCGGTGACGAGGGCGTCGAGGGCGGGGTCGGCGAGCAGGTCGAGGGCGAGGGCCAGCCGGTCGGCGTAGCTGCGGTCGGCGCGGGCCGGGGAGACGGTGCCGACCTGGCTGCTGCGGATGACCAGTCGCCGGGAGTGGAAGGCCTCCCCCAGCGGGAGGCTCACCTTCCGGTCGCCGTACCAGCTCAGTTCGACGACGGTGCCCTCGGGGCGGAGCAGTTCGAGTGCCCGGTTCAGTCCCTGCTCGGTGGCGCTGGCGTGCACGACCAGGTCGCACTCGCCGAGCGCGCCCCCGGGCAGCGCGAACCCGACGCCGAGCGCCGCCGCGATCTCGGCGCGCGCCGGGTCGGCGTCGACGAGCTGCACCCGTACGCCGGGGAACCGTGCCAGCAGTGCGGCCACGGAGCAGCCGACCATCCCGCCGCCGACGACGGCGATCCGGTCGCCGACCAGTGGCGCGGCGTCCCACAACGCGTTGACGGCGGTCTCCACGGTGCCGGCGAGCACGGCCCGTCCGGCGGGCACCCCGTCGGGCACGGGTGTGACGGCGCCCGCCGGGACGACGTACCGCGTCTGGTGCGGGTACAGGCAGAAGACGGTGCGTCCGACGAGTGCCTCCGGTCCCTCCTCCACCACCCCCACGTTGAGGTAGCCGTACTTCACGGGGGCCGGGAAGTCGCCCTCCTGGAACGGTGCCCGCATGACGGCGTGCTGGCTCTCCGGCACCCCACCGCGGAAGACGAGCGTCTCCGTGCCCCTGCTCACCCCGGAGTACAGCGAGCGCACCAGCACCTCGTCCGCGCCGGGGGCGGGCAGGTCGACCTCGCGGATCACCCCTCGCCCAGGCGAGTCGAGCCAGAACGCACGTGCGGTGCGGTTCATCGAATTCCTCCTGAACGGTCGGGAAGCCGCGCGCGTACCGAGTGGTGCACAGGCCGCGCACAAGGTAGCGGCGTTGATCGACTCTGTCACACGGCCGGAGGGTGTTCGGTGGCCCTGAACAACAGTTACGACGCGAGGCTCGTACAGCAGGAGACCGCCGTGGGGGCGGGCGTACAGATCCTGTTGCTGGCCCTGATCGGTACGGCGATCGGCATGGGCCCTGCGGGCTGGCTGACCGGCCTCGCGTTCGCGATCGCCACCTGGGCGGTGCTCTCCCGGGCCCTGCACCGGTCCCGGCTGCGCTCCTTCGGTGCGGCCAACCGGGTCACGCTCGGCCGCGCCACCCTCGTCGGCGGGGTCACCGCGCTGGTCGCCGACTCGTTCCAGGACTCACCGCCCGTCTCGCTCTTCGTCGGCCTGACCGCCGTGGCCCTGATCCTGGACGGCGTGGACGGCAAGGTGGCCCGCAGGACCGGTACGTCGACTCCGCTGGGCGCCCGCTTCGACATGGAGGTGGACGCGTTCCTGATCCTGGTGCTGAGTGTGTACGTGTCGATGGCGATGGGTCCATGGGTGTTCCTCATCGGTGGTATGCGGTACGTCTTCGTGGCCGCCGCGCGTGTGTGGCCCTGGCTGACCGCCCCGCTCCCGCCGAGCACGGCCCGCAAGACGGTGGCCGCGCTCCAGGGGGTGCTGTTGCTGCTGGCCGGGTCGGCTCTGCTGCCGCACATGGTCAACGTCGGTGTGGTGGTGCTGGCACTGGGGCTGCTGGTGTGGTCGTTCGGCCGGGACGTGCTGTGGCTGTGGCGGACGTCCCGGGTGGAGACGGCTCCCGTCGGGCCCGAGGTGCGGCGGGAACTGGTCACGAGCTGACGGCCGGCACCGGTCACGAGCCGGCGGCCGGCCGGGGGTGCGGACCCGGTGTTCCATGGGCGGGCGCTTCACGGCGGGGTGCCGCGCGGCCATGGCGGTGCGGTCCGGGACGTCCTCCATGCCGAACAGGTGGCCCGGGCCGGCCGGCGGCTGCCGCCTCGCACCGCGGTCGGCGGCCCCGCGTCCGGCAGGGCGCCGGTAGCCGAGTCGCCGGGCCGGATCTCCAGCAACCCGCGGTGTGACCTCGGGGCCCCGCCTCCCCTCACCCCACCGCCTGCCCGCTACTCGACACCCGCCGCGTCGAGGAGCCGGACCAGGTCCTTGCGTCCGTAGCCGAGCACACGGGCGCGGTGGATCGCCGTCAGCATCAGGTGAGCGGCGATCACCCCCGCATGGCCGTCCCGGTCGGCCCCGTACCACTCGTCCGGCTTCTCGACACCCAGGCTGTTCATCACCAGCCCGTGCTCACGGCGGACCTCCGCGACGGTACCGGCGACCGCGTCCAGCAGCGTCTTCCCCGGCCGCTCGCACTCCAGGGCGAAACAACCCCAGTCGACCGGCGCGCACCCCTCCGGTGGGCGCGCCCTCAGCCCCGCGTACCGCTCGTCCCCGAACCCGGTGTGCCCGAACTCTTCGTGCACCAGGGTGAACCGGTGGAACCCCGGGGGGACAGGAGGCGGTGGCGGTGTGTACGCCCACCCCGCGTCCTCGTACAACTGTCGCTTCACCTCCTCCTCTTCGGTGTGTGTCACGGTGAAGCCGGTGGCCTCGTTCCGCCCGGTCGTCGTGCCGTCGGGGTTGCGGTGGAGATGCAGGCTCATGATGTGCTCCGGTCGTCCGTGTCGTGTGAGGGCGGGAGTTGTTCCCGTCACCGGATCGAACGGATCGCCGGCCCCGCACGTGCCCGCATCGCACAGCACCACCCGATCGTGTGACGCTGCCCGCCGAAGGCGACACCACCGGCCACGGCATCACCGCCCCCGACGGACCGCCGTTGCGCCGGGGGCGGTTGTCAGGGGTGGGAGTTATCCTCACAAGGCGCTTGCGACACATGTGTCTTACGACCACGGGGGGTGTCCATGCACGGCCGTGACCAGAATTTTCCACAGGACTGCCCGGGCGGTCACCCGGGCATGTCGACCGAGGCGGGGATCGACGTCCAGCGACAGCTGGAGTCCTTGGTCCAGGACTTCCGGACCAGCGATCCCCCGATGCCGGTGATCGTGCTGCACGCCGAGGACCCCGCCGACGACGACCGGGTCACCGAACTCGTCGACGAGCTGAGCGAGGGACAGCAGCGTCACGGTACGCGCCTGGCCGTCGCCCCGACCGAGCCGCAGCCGGGGGACCTCGATCCGACCGCCCGGGCCGCGCGTCTCCTGGTCGACCTCGGTGACTCCAGGAAGTGGGGCGACCGGTCCGCCTCCTACCGCCCCTACTCCTTCCCCCGTCTCCATCTGGTGCGCGCCCTCCAGGAGGCCACCGACGACCCGGAGATGCGCGAGCACTGGCCGACCGCCCCCGGCGGCACTCCGGACGGGAACGCCCAGCGGGAGCGGGCCCAGACACATCTGCTGCGTATCCTGGCCAAGCAGCGCTGGCGCCCCCGCAGACCCTCGCGCCGGCAGCGGCAGATGCTGCTCAACGACGTGCAGCAGTTCCTCCCCATGGGCGTCCTGGGCGCCTTCACCGCGCTGCTCACCCGCCCCGAGTGGTACATCGCCGTCCTGGCGGGCATCGGGCTGATGATCCTCCTCGCCGGCCTCAATCACGTCCCCGGGCGCGCTCCCCTCTTCCTGTGGCTGCGCAGGGAGAGCCGGTGGTTCCTGACCACGACGTTCCTCCAGTCCGCCGCCCGCCGCCAGTCGACCAGCGTGCGGCTGCTGCGGCCCGTCCGCTCCTGGCGGGCCATCGCGGCCCGCGCCTACGACGTGGCCGAGGCCATGCGCGAGGGCGGCCCGTTCCCCCTCCAGCTGTACGTGCTGGCACTCTTCGAGGACCTGCGGGACAACCACCGGCGCGGCAGCTGGGACCTGCGAGGATTCAAGCGGACGCGCCCGCCGGTGCTGTTCCTGCGCCGGGTGGGCCGGGAGAACGGCGGCATAGAGCTGATCAGGGCGGTCAGCGACGTCCGCAGCCGGCGCAGCGAGCTCGACCCGCTGCTGATCGTGGCGGGCGTGGCGGCGTGCGACGCGGCACTGCTCGACCGGGGTTCGGACGCGGATCCTCCGCTCAACCGGCCGCAGCAGCCGCCGGCCCAGCCCTCGCGTCTCCCGCAGCGGTTGCGGCACTGGTACGACGAATGGGCCGGGAACCTCCGGGCCGACCAGTCGCCGAGCAGGACCAACGCCCTGCCCTGGGTGCTCAGGATCCCGCTGCCCCACGGCGAGCTGGTGCAGCTGCGGCAGTCGGACTGGCGGTGCGTCAGGGCGAGACACCGGCCGTCCGTGGCCCGCGTGGTGTGGTCGGCGCACAGCCTGCTCCTTGTCCTCGCCCTGGTCGTCACCGCGGGCGTCGTCCACGCCCGCGAGCTGCACCGGACGTACTGCTCGGCGGGCCTGCTGACCGCCGACCGCGACACCGAGCTGCGTCCCGCGCCCGGCGGCGGCACGGAGTGCGTCGGCATAGCCACCGGAGACGTCCGGTTCGGGGCGCACCTGAGCGGCGACACCACCGGGGAGGGCAAGCGGCTGCAGGAGCTGGAGAGGCTGGTGCGCGCCGAGAACACCGAGGTTCTGCGCGACCACCCGGACGACTACGTCACGGTGGTGTACGCGGGGCCGCTGAGCTCCTCCTCGGTGGATCCGTCCCTGGTCAAGGGCGCCGAGGAGCTGACCGGCGTGTACCTCGCGCAGCGCGTCGTCAACGAGAACTACACGGTGAAACTGCGGGTGCTGCTCGCCAACGGCGGCTCGGACATGGGGCACCAGCGTGTCACGGCCGACGCGATCGCCGAGTACGCCGACCGCGACCCGACCGTCGTCGGCGTGGTCGGCTTCGGCCGCGACCTGCAGAGCAGCCCCGACGTCACACGCCGGCTGCACGCGGTGGGGCTGCCCGTCGTCTCCGGCACTAACTCGGCGACCTACCTGCCGAAGGAGTTCTCCAACTGGTTCAGTCTCGCGGCTCCCGACGAGCACCAGGCCGAGGCACTCGGTCTCGTCGCCCGGCAGCTGCGCTCCCGCGACAGCGCCCCGCACGCCCTGGTGCTGGCCCGCGACACCAAGGAGTCGCAGGACCGTTACACCAGTGAGCAGGCCCTGTACGGCGGGGAGATGCTGGAGCGGGAGGGCTTCCGGCTGCTGCCCGCGCGACGCTACCGGG
This sequence comes from Streptomyces sp. NPDC014676, assembly GCF_043084105.1. Classification (NCBI taxonomy): domain Bacteria; kingdom Bacillati; phylum Actinomycetota; class Actinomycetes; order Kitasatosporales; family Streptomycetaceae; genus Streptomyces; species Streptomyces sp. NPDC014676. Next base: position 162,564 of record NZ_JBIBZI010000017.1, read on the forward strand.
TGGCGAACGGCAAGCCCGAACTGCGGTCGCACGCGGAGAGCATCTGCCGGGGCGAGAACGTCCCCTCGGTGATCTACTTCGCCGGACGGGTCGAGGACATCGGACCGCTGATGACGCAACTGACCACCGAACCGGGCTGTGCGAACCGGCAGATCTCGATCCTCACGGGTGACGACCTGAGCAAGGCCCGGTTCTCCGGCACGGGCGGCCGCGACGGCGTGGCCCCGCGGATCACGCTGTACCACGCGGCCCTGGCCGCGCTGAAGGAAGCATCGTCCGGGACCGCCTTCTACGAGGACGCCGCCCATTACCTCCCCTGGCTGGAGGACGGAAGGGCCACGTACGACGCCGCCGACTTCGCGAGCGGGCAGACGGCCCTCTCCCACGACGCCACGCGCGCCCTGTACTGGGCGGCCAGCCTCGGGGACGTGCGCCAGAGCCGCTCGGCGACCTGGGTCAACCTCAGGAACGTCAAACTCGACGGCATGGCCACCGGAACGATCGACTTCACCGACGCGCCCCTGTACGAGGAACGCCACGGCCACAGCATCGTCCTCAACCGGGTCCGCAGAACCGCCGGGGGCGTCTCGAAGGCGGAGGTCCTGTGCAGCAGAACGGCCGGCGGCACCGAACCGCTCACGGTGCGGGAATGCTCGATCGAGTGAGCGGAGCACCGGTTGTTACGCTCCCCGTGTGAGGATTCCGGGACCCGAAGAGATCCGCGCGCTGCACCAGAAGCACGCGCCCACCGTCGAGGCGTTCGAACTCGTCCACACGCACTGCGAGATCGTCTGGAGCGTCGCCGAGCAGCTCATTTCGGCCTCGCGCCTCGACGTCGACGCCGAACTGGTCCGCGCCGGCTGCCTCCTCCACGACATCGGCGTCTACCGCCTCTACGGCGACGGCGGCCGCCTGGACCACGAGAACTACGTCCGGCACGGCCTGCTCGGTCACGAACTCCTCGCCGAGGAGGGCTTGCCCGAGCCCCTGTGCCGGTTCTGCTCCCACCACACCGGGGTGGGGGTCACGAAGGACGACGTCCTGCGCCAGGGCCTCCCGATCCCGCCCGCCGACTACCTCGCGGTGACACGTGAGGAGCGACTGGTGATGTACGCGGACAAGTTTCACAGCAAGTCCCGGCCGTCGGCGTTCCTCTCCCCCGACGCGTACGCCGCCCACGTCCGCCGCTTCGGCGAGGAGAAGGTGACCGCCTTCCAGGCCCTGCGCGCGGAGTTCGGCGACCCGGACCTCGACCGGCCGGTGCCGGAGGGCGGTGCGTCCGTCCGCCCGTGAGCGTCGCCGGGTGTCGGCCACACCGGCGTCACCCTCGCCCTCGCCCTCGCCCGTACGCTCACGCAGCGTACGGGTTTTCTCCTTCCGCGCGAACGAACGATGCCGACCGACGTGGCGGCGCGGCCCGCGCGATGTGTGGGCCGCGTGACGGGACCGCGAGCCACGTGTGAATCCTTCACGGTTCCGGGTGGCGTTCACCACAGCACCGGAGCAAAGCATCGCAGTCGACGAACCCGGTACACCCCGCTGAACGACCGGGGTGCCGGCGGTTCACATCAATTCAACACACGGACAAGCCATGTCCCACACCACCCCCGATGGCGCACCACTCGACCCCACCTGCTCTATGATCGTTTAATAGTTGACTTCATCGCGCTTGCAACTCCTCCTCGATGGTTCCCGGTCACCGCGAACACCTCCATCGGTGCGAGTCTCGCCGCGGTGACACGCAGGAGGAAAGGTGAACCGCATGGCCCTCGGACTGCTCCGGCGTCGACGTTCCCGCGGCGGTCCCGAGGCCGCGCCGGACCTCTCGCTGCCCCTGCCCGCCGGTGCCGGCGCGTACGGCTGCGAGGTCGTCGATCCCCTGGGGCAGCCCCTGGGCGGCGCCGAGGTCACGGTGACCGCCCTGGACAGCCACCGGGTCGCCGCCCGCGGCACCACCGATCCGTACGGCCTGTTCATGGCGGCGCTCCCGCCCGGCTCCTACAGCGTGATGGTCGCGGCGGAGGGCCTCACCCCGGCCCGCAGCAACGTCGACATAGCCGCCGGTGCCGCCCTCCCCCCGGCGCGCGTCGCGCTGCTGCCCGCACGCCAACTGGAACTGCCGGCGCCCGGTACCTGGCTGTTCGACCCACCGCACACCGCGATCCGCTTCATCGCCAAGCACGTGGGCATGGCCCACGTCCACGGACGCTTCACCCGCTTCACCGGCGGCATCCAGATCACGCCGGACATGAGCGACTCCCGGGTCTCGGTGCGCATCGACGCCGCCAGCATCACCACGGGCAACAGGACCCGTGACAACCACCTGCGTTCCGCCGACTTCCTCGACGTCGAGCACTACCCGTACATCGACTTCACCAGCACCCGGTTCGTCTACCGGGGCGGCTCCCGGTGGACGCTGAACGGCACGCTCACCATGCACGGCACCAGCCGCTCCGTGGGACTGGACACGACGTACCTCGGCACGGTGAACGGCGGTTACGAACAGGAGCTGCGCTGTGCGGCCCTGGCTAAGGCGGAGCTGCACCGCGAGGACTTCACCCTGAACTGGCGCTCGATGCTGGCCCGCGGCATCGCGGTCGTCGGCCCGACCGTGCAACTGGAGCTGGACGTCCAGGCGATGTACCGCACCCCCGAGACTCCCACGCCCCCGGAGTAGACCGGCGCGGACGGCGGACGGCGGCCTCGGTTCACGCGTAGGGGTCGGGGATCACCTCGGTCGCCGACTCGAGGACCTTCTCCACCCGCAGCACCGCGCTGCGGACGGCCCCCGCCTCCGCGACCAGCACGTCGGGGACATGGGACTCGTGAAAACGGAGGTACCCGACGGTGCCCACGGTCGTCGTGCGCGCGCCGAGCCACAGCACCATCCTGCGCAGGTCGTCGAACTCGTCGGGATGCGCCTCCTGCCGCACGGTCAGCGCCCACTGCGGCCCGTCGGAGCACAGCTCCCCGACCAGCGCGCCCCCGATCCGCAGCGCCGGCCCCCGGTCTCCCCAGAGGGGGTACGCGTAACCATCGTCCTGCCTGCCGCCTTCCTCTCCCAGGTGCCAGCGGAGCAGGGCGAGGTCCCGCGGCGGGAGCGAGCCCGGCAGGTCGAGCGTGAGCTGGAGTTCGTAGATGTCGGCCATGATCAGAAGGCTACGAGCCCCGGTGCCGGTGCCCTTCACCACGACCCGGCAAAGACCCCGAACCGCCACGTCCGTTGGCCTACTGTGACCGCATGACGACGAAGTCCCTTCCCAGTCTCACCCCGACCGGCACCTGCTGGTGCGGCTGCGCCAAGAAGGTCGGAGCCGGATCGTTCTTCGCTCCCGGCCACGACAAGGTGGCGGAGGCGGCGCTGCTCGCGGCCGAATACGGTTCCTCCGTAGCCCAGTTGCTGCACGGACACGGATACGGCCCCGGCCACTCGGTGAGCGCGCGTGCCGTGTCCGAGGGCGTCTGGCGGAAGTGCCCGGCCTGCGACTACGTCGGCGCGCCGGCGAGCATCGCCCACCACACGAAGAAGGCGCACGCCGCCCCCAGCGGCGAGCAGGCACAGAGGGCGGAGCGTTGACCGAACCGGACTCCAGCCAGCGCGCCGACCTCGAGAAGGCCGTGCGCACGTACGACGGCCACTGGGACACCGAACGCGGCCTGCGCGCACTGCGCGACGCCGGGCACGATCCGCAGGAGAAGCACACCCGCCGGATCTTCCGGGATCTCGCGAGCGAGGGTCTGCTGGTGAAGGTGGAGGACCGGCCGGTCAGGTACCGCGTTGCGGAGACGGACTGAACAGAGCGTGCGGCACCGGTCCGAGCCGGGCACCCCGTGTTCCTGTGCGCTTCTCTGCACTTCACTCTCATGAGTGAAGGCAGGTATGTGGCTCGTCAAAGGGCCTCCGAGATGGATGGGATGGAGTCAGGGGTGGTGACGGCGCCGACGGCCGCCGGGCAGATCCCCCGGCGTCGGTAAGATCAGCGCTCTCATGGGGGTGCGATGCGAGCATCGGGGCTGGGCGGCGAGGGGCGGAAGTACGCGCTGACCTCGGATGAGGACGACGGCGATTTCTGGGGGCTTCGCCCACGAGGCAGAGGGGGTGTTCACGCCACTGCCGGGTGAGGAGGGCGCGCGTCGAGTGCACCTCGCGGGTTGTCTCCCGCAGGGTGGCCTGCTGAGGTGCGTTGACCACGTCGGCAGTCGCCGTGCCGTGGCGGGGAACGCCTGGTTCGCGCTCCTCGACGGTGACGGTGCCACCATGGGGTCCTACTTCGTCAACGAGGTCACCGTCATCGACGTCAAGCCTTTCGCCGGCGGTGCCGGCCTCGTCGACCTCACGGTGACGCTCTGGTGCGAGAACGCCCTGCCCGGAGCTGAGCGACCGTGGGAGCTGGTCCGCACCGGTCGCCTGAACCACGCCGGAACGTGGTACGAACTCGCCTCCGAGGACCGACACGCGTGGCTGTCAGTGGCCCTGTGGTCCCGGGAGTACCAGCGTCGGGGGAAGCCCGATGCGCCTGCGGGCCAGGTGTTCACCTTGGACGGCCGGTATGTCGTTGACCGGGACACCTTCTACTGCGCGATCGGTGAGGCCATCAACGGACCCGGTGGATACTTCGGCTGGAACCTGGACGCTCTGGACGACTGTCTGAGAGGCGGCTGGGGCGCGACCACTCCGTTCGCCTTGCACTGGGACTTCTCGGTCGTTGCTCGGACGCGGTTGGCGGAGCGCGTGCCCGTCGGCGATCGCGAGCTTGTGCTGTTCGACCTGATCCTGGAGATCTTCGAGAAACGAGGTGTGAGCGTCATCCTTCGGTGAGCTTGTTGTTCGACCTCTGAGCTGAACCGCTGATGGGGTGGTTCCGGAATACGCCAGAGATCTGCCTTCTGCCAGCGGCAGAACACCGGCCCGACCGGGCTCGACGATCACTACAGTCCAGGCTCATGACGACAGTTGCAACGCGCACGATCAAATACGCGGCCGACGGTCTGACGATGATCGGGCACCTCGCGCTCCCGGCCGGTGCCGACCGTCGGCCCGCGGTCCTGGTCGGGCCCGAAGGGGTGGGGCTCAGCGACGTCGAGCGCCGCCGGGCCGATGCGCTCGCCGAGCTGGGATACGTGGCGCTGGCCTTCGATCTCCACGGCGGGCGCTATCTGGGCGACCCTGAGGAGATGTTGGCCCGTTGCATGCCGCTGCTCGCCGACCCTGACCGGATGCGAGGCATCGGCCATGCCGCGCTCGACGTGCTCCGCGCCGAGCCGCGGACCGACCCGGACCGGATCGCCGCCCTCGGCTACGGAACCGGGGGCGCGATCGCGCTGGAACTCGGACGCGACGGCGTCGACCTGCGTGCGATCGCGACAGTCAACGGACTGACCACGGGCCGACCGGGCGAGACGGCGCGCATTCACTGCCCGGTGTGGGCCGGGGTCGGGTCGGAAGACCCGATCATGCCGCCCGCGCAACGGGACGCATTCACCGCCGAGATGCAGGCTGCGGGCGTCGACTGGCGCCTCGTGGTCTACGGCGGCGCCTTGCACGCCTTCCATCACCCACCGGTCGACCACATCGTGCTTCCCGGGGTCGGTTATCACCCTCAGCACGCGCGGCGAGCTTGGCGGGACGTCGTCGACCTGCTCGCCGAGTGCCTGCCCATGACGGAGTGATCTGGGCAGACCGGGGTGTGTTCACAGGCTCCGACAGCTCGTTGCTTCGAGGCATCGCTCTGGAGAGCGTCATTCGGACCCCTGCGGACGACGGCGTGCGGGGATGCCGAGGTAAGTAGTCGATGCGCTCTCACGGGCCGTTCTACCCTCGTTGCAGTTCCCCGCGATTCACCTGGGCCAGGAGCGGTGGCTCGGATCCCCCTTCGTAGCCGAGGTGGAGTTCCTGCCGTGCGCGGGTGGCCATCACGTAGTACGACATGCGGAGTGCGGCGGAGGTGGGGTCCGTCCCCGTGTCCGCGTGGGTGTCGGGGATGACGACGGTGTCGAAGCCCAGCCCCTTGGCGCTGCGGCGGTGCACGATCACGATGCCGGGGCGGCCGAGGTCGAGGTTGCGGTACTGGCCGCCCTTGGACTCGGACGTGTACAGCTGGGGCTTCAGGCGCGGCGCGCGGTTCTGGACGCTGCCGAGCAGGGAGAACTGGGTGTGCTTGGTGGCGGCGATCACCCCGATGCTCTTCCCCGGCTGCGTCTCGGCGAGCAGGACGAGCAGGTCCGCGACGCCCCGCTCGTGGAAGCGGTGCAGGCGCGGCACCGGTCCCTGGCGACCGGGCAGGACCGGCGTGCCGGCGCCGGTGTGGAAGTGGGCCGCGAAGGACGCGATCTGCTCGGTGTTGCGGTGATTTCCGGCGAGTTCGTGGCGGGTGCACCGGCCGAGGTTGCGGACGATCTCGTCGAGGGTGGAGTTGGTGTCGGTGAGCCGTTGGCACTGGTCCGCGAAGACGGTCGTACGGGCCTTGAGCATGCGGCAGAGCAGGTAGAACTCCGGTGGCAGGTCCTGGCCTTCGTCGATGACCAGGGTGGGCCCGACGGCTGGTGCGGTGTCGGCGGCGCGGTTGTGCAGGGCGTCCCAGTCGTACCAGCCGTCGCCGCCGCCGGGCGGTGTGGTGCCGTACCAGTCGGCGAGCCAGCGGTGTGCGGTCATGACGCGGACCGAGCGGTCCGCGGGGCCCAGTGCGTGCACCGTGCCGGCGAGCGACTGGCGCAGCAGGTTGGAGTAGGTCAGCAGGACCACCGGGGTGCCGGTGAGGGCGAGCATGGCGGCGCGCTGCGCGGCCAGCACGCTCTTGCCGCTGCCCGGGGGCCCACTGACCAGGTGGTTGCCGTCGAAGGGGAGCCCGTCGAGGCCGGACCGCTGGTCGGGGTCGAGGTCGAGGTAGGTGACGGTCACGGCTGCTCCAGGGCGCCCGCCGCGGCGGCGCGGGCCGCGGTGATGATCGACTGCAGGTAGCCGGGAACCCGTTCGCCGCCGACGACGAGGGCCCGGTCCAGGAGGCTGTTGCCGGCCTCGCAACTGGTCTCCGGGAGCAGGGCGCAGGCATGACAGGCGGCCCGGTTGAGGTTCCCGAAGCCCTGCCCGGAGTGTTCGGCGCACAGCGGGTCGGCGGAGCACCAGGCGGCGGACTCGGTCATCCGCAGCAGTGTCTCGGCCAGCCGCGGTGGTTCGCCCTGGCGGACGAGTCCTCCGAGGGTGCCTTCGGCGTCCCCGGCGGCGGTGTAGACGAGGATGCCGTACTGGTCCTGTTCGGGGCGGGCGTAGATCCGTTCGCGCAGGCTCGCCGTGGTGTAGCCGGACTCGAAGGAAAGCTGGCGGATGAGGAGGTGGGCCAGGGTGTGCAACAGGACGAAGCGCGGGGAGAGTTCGGGACCGGTCACGTTCTGGAGGCGGTCCTTCTGGAAGGAACGGTCGAGGTCGGCCCGCATGCCCTTGACGCGTCCGCGTACGTCCGGGTCCTCCTCCCAGTCCTTCAGCGCGCCGTGGTCGAGGGTGAGGAAGACACCCTCGCCGAAGACCTCGACGGCGGGCAGCCACTTCAGCCGGCGCGAGGTGTCGGCGGGGACGACGGCGGCGTCCGGGGAGACCCGGGTGAAGCCGGACAGGACGCGGACCTCGCGGAGCCGGTCGGCGAGGACGACGCAGCCGAAGCGGCTCGCGAGACCGGCCCAGGGTTCGACGGTCTCGCCGGCCAGGCCGAGCGTGGTCTCGCGCAGGGCGAAGTCACGGGTGGCGGGCGGGGCGAGCCGTCGTCGCCCTCGAACTCGCCAACTGATCAAGATGGAAAACCCTCAGTCGAAGCAGAGGGAAGCCTGCCCGGTTCTCCCACCGAGGCGGGTGGTCCCAACGTCTGCTGAGGCGGTGTCCCGGCGGTGAGCGTGACTACGCCACCGCCGGGACGCAGTGGCTCATGTCCCGGCCGCGAACCGCACGAAGCGGAACCACTCCTCACGCCCGAAGGCGAAGTGAGGTCGCGTGACATCCTTGGAGTCACGGACGCAGATGGCCTGTTCGGTGAAGGCAACCTCAACGCAGCTGTCTCCCTGGCTACCGCTGTAGCTGGACTTGAACCACGCCAGTTCCGTCGTGCTCATAGCTCTCCTCGGAGTCGCTCCAACAGACCCCGCGAGTCCTTGGCGTTCAGGGCCTGCGAGCGCAGTGTGTCATAACGCTGGTAGAGGAGACTCACCTCTTTCGGGCCGGCGATGAGACGGCCGTTCTGCTGACCTTCGGAGTACGCAAGGCGCTGCCCCCTCGGTGTCTCCACCAGCTGAAGAGGGCCGTCCAGACAGGCGTGCAACCCCGCTTCCAACGGCACGACCTGCAACGTCACATTGCGCGGCGCGCTCAGCTCCAACACCCGGTCGAGCATGCCCCCCATCTGCTCCGCGTCTCCGAAACGCCGCCAAAACACGTGTTCCTCGACGATGAAGCTGAAGGGCGTCGTAGGCCGCTCGAACAGCATGCGCTGCCGCTCCATCCGCGTGGCCATGAAGTTCTCCAACTGCTCGTCGGGCGCCACCGGCACGGTCCCCTCGAACACGGCCCGCGCATACCCCTCCGACTGCAACAACCCCGGCACGAGTCGGCACTCATACGTACACAGACTCACCGCCTCCCGCTCCAGCCGAGCCCACCGCCGGAACCAAGCCGCCAGCCCCGCCTCCCCCCGCGTCAGAAACCGCGCCGAGTGCCGCAACGCCCCCGTGTTCCCCAGCGCCTCCTCCGCCCGCTCCACGAAGGACGCGTCCGGCATCCGCCGCCCCAACTCCACCGACTCCACGGTGTGCTTGGAGTACCGGACCAGCTCCCCGAACTGCACCCTGCTCAGCCCTGCATGCTCCCGCAGCGCCTGCACGACGGCCCCGAACGTCCGCAGACTGTCCGACGGATCCGGCTCCCGCTCGCACTCCCCGCCCGGCACCGCCGGCTCCACATGGTCGGTCGTCATCCGAGGCCCACCTCCAGGTTCGCGCACACCGGGTCCCTCTGATGGAAAACGCCGGGAGCGGCCAACAGGACACTCGTACAACCCACCCCTCATCCCCGTACGGTGACGCACCGTACGGAGGACACTCCGCATAGACGCTCACGCGAAAGCTGCATGTCCGCAACCGGAAGGGATCTTTCACCCTGGAGGCGAGCACCCGGCCCCACCCTTGACCGCGCCACCACACCACCGACGCGCCAACCGCCTCACGGCAAGGGCATTTCCTGCTCGATCCACTTCGTGATCGATGAGCGCGAGGGGCGCCAGCCAAGGTCGTGAGCCCGGGTGGCACGTACGCGGCTGTTGGCGCCGAGGGCGTACCGGGAGAAACCCTCCCCCCACGCGGCCGCAGCGGAACCCAGATCCCACGGCTCCACCGGCCCCAGACCCAGCCGACGGGCGATCGCCTCACCGATATCGGCGAACGAGGCGTCCTCGCCGCCCTCCACGAAGTAGAAGCCCGTGGCCGCGGGGTCGGTGAGCACCAGGTGATACAGGTCGGCCATGTCATCGAGGTGCACCGTCGACCAGCGGTTCAGGCCGCGTCCGACGACGCGGACGGTCTTGCCGGCCTGGGCCTGTGTGACCAGCGGCGGGATCAGCACGGTCTGCGGGCGCGGTCCCGTTCCGTTGCCGTAGATCAGTGAGTTGCACAGCACCACCGAACGCACTCCCGCTGCACCGGCATCGACGACGGAGCGGTCGATGGCGTACCGGGCCCGCCGGATCTCGTGGTCCCCCGGGCCGAAAGGCTTCGCGTCGTCGAAGACCACCTCGGATTCGTACTGGCCCTGGGCATCGTCACCGATGACGCTGGTCCCGCTGGTGTGGATCAACACCTTGCCCGAACCCCGCAGGGCGTCGACAAAGGTGGCCACAGCGCCGCGGTGGTCGCTGTGAGCGGCGTTGACGACCGCGTCGGCGCGGTCGGCCTCTCGCTTGAGCAGCGCCGCGTCGTCGAGGTCCCCGACGACCGGTGTGATGCCGGCGGCGGCGAGAACACCGACCACGCCGGGCGTGCGGGTCAAGCCGCGCACCGTGTGCCCCTCGCGGATCAAACGGCGGGCTACAGCTCCGCCGATATAGCCGCCGGCACCTGTGAGAAAGACGTCCATGATGATTCCTGGCGATGGTGGGGTGGTGGGGGTGTCAGCTGCGGAAGCGGCCTGCGGCACGCAGGGCTTCATCCAGCGGCAGGCGCTGCTGTCGGTCGCCGAACTCGCAGATGCGAGTGATGCGCCCCTCGTGGACCGTCGCCTGGAGGCAACGTGAAATGCGCACCGGGGTGCCGTTCTCCAATTCGCCCGAAGCGGTGGCGGCCAGAGCGAAGCCGTGGTGGTCGACGTGGAGGGACCAGATGCGGTCGGCGTGGTTTCTCACGAGGTCGGCGGTCGCACGGAGCATCCGCAGCATCGCACCCGCGAACTCCTTGCCGGGAAGTGACACGGTCTCGTGATCGAAGCTGTGCCAGACCTCCACGGTCTCGGCGAAGAGCAGATCGAACTCGGGGTCGACCTGCGTCAGGCCGTACGTCCCGGTGAACCGGCTGGCGACTTGGCGCACAGCGGCCAAGCAGGCGGACGACTCGGAGTCCTGCTCGTCGGGCCGGCCCGCAGCGGCTGCGGCTGCGGCTATGTCACTGCTGGTCATCGGTTGCCCTCTCGTACCCACCCCCATGCGGTCAGGGGCGCTCGAGAACCAGCGTGCGCGCAACCGTGCCGATGCGCGAAGGCGCCTTGCTGCTATGGCAAAAGTTGCCGATCGAGCGGTCTCAGATGGCGCGGTGACACATGTCCCCGGACCGAACATGGGGCCCCTGACCTGCCCATACCTGCCGGTCTCTTCCCACAGGGCCAGAGGGGGCACACTCGACACCGCCCTCAACGTGGCTCTCGTGGGCTCGCCCGCCCACTGCCACGACCGCGCCTGCCACGCGTCGCAGGTGGCCCGGGTTCGGAGTGGCACTCAGGCCGGCAGTCGCCAGCAAGGCCCCTTCGGGTCGCCCAGCCAGACGACCTGATTCCATTCGGTGACCGTCATACCGAACGCGGACTGGTCGGGCGAGGTCGTAATCCGGTGGCCGCCTTCCGCGCAACGCCCTTAGGGTCGCCGGGATGACACGCAACACGGTCACCCCGGCGGCGATCACACCGGAGATGGCCGCTCAGATCCGCAGGTGGCGGTGCGAGGAGGACTACTCCTGGCGCGCTGTAGCCCAGGCCGCATCCGATCTGTGGGGCTCCGAATGGGGCAGCAATCAGCTCTTCGGTGAGGACCTCTGTGTGGCCGCAGCGAGGCTGCTGGGCGAAGACCCCTGCCAGGAACCTTGGAATTGACGCTCGTCGGACGACCCCTTTCGGTGTTGCCCGGCTGGCTGGTGGACGCCCCCGGACTCGACCTGACCATCTCGAGCGAACGATCAACGCACTGAAGAACTTCTGGGCCATGGCCACGAGATTCGACAAGCGCGCCTACGTCTTCCACGGCACCGTCACGCTCGCCTCGATCAGACTCCGGCTCCGCCCATGACCCGGACAGAGCCTAATACTCCAGCTGTAGATCGTGATCTTGCTGGTCGGGGGCCGGTGTGGAGACGGGTGCGGCCACCGTTGATCATCGTGAGCTGTGTGGACTTACGAAGAGACGGTGGCCGCAGGTCACAGCGTAGATCCCGGCCGTTGGCGGGAGGCGTTCGAGGGGGCCATGGGCCGCGTCGCGGGCCGGTTTGCCCGGGTCGAGCCCCGACTGCGGGCCGGGCGGTTGGTTCTGGGGCTGCTGTCGGACCTGCCGCGCAAGAACTGCTGGACG